>JANNFK010000025.1:0-92300 GCA_031379735.1 Caulobacteraceae bacterium
TTGCTTCAGCGTCGGTACATCGACCACCGGTCTCCTCGGGTCTTCACCGCGTCGAAGCGCGAGCCTTAGCTCCGCCGCGTGCTCTCTGGCGGTCCTGAGCGTCACCTCATTCGTGCGCCCGATGATCACCGAGATGTAGCGGTTGGTCTTGTCGTTGATGCGCCCCACCAACTTGAAGCTGGCGGACTTAGTACCGACCACCACTCGAAGACCGGGCATGTCGTCGTCGTGGAGTTGCGTGCCCGACGGATGCTTCGACATCACGTCGTTGATTGCGCCCTGCGTAAGCTTGACCATTTTGGTCGGCTATCCCGCAGTCAGCATCAGAATGAGGCCTGATCTCAGGCCCGATCTGAAGCCAGATCGTGCATGACTGCGTATAGTTAGATGTCGAAAATGTAGCCCCGCGTACGCCATTAAACGGCTATATATAGCCGTAAGTAGTTGATCCTACGCGGCTCTTAATCAGCGGGTCGGGGGTTCGAATCCCTCATCACCCACCACTTTTTCTTTGATTTACAAGGGTTTTTGAGCGTTGTCGCTCAGCGCGCTAAGCTTGTGTGTTACACTTTGTGTTACAAAAAAATCGACACTATTTCCGCGACACAAACTTCGCACGCAACAAGTCACTCGCTGCACCGTCTGGACACGCAACGATTGATCCGAAGCGTTGTTTTCTCGGCAAAATACTGTCTTGGAGCATGCGTGTGTGGAAACAGACGCTGCGCCCAAAGCCATGCAAGTTGGCGGTGCACGCTCAGTTGCGGCAAGCTGTTGCGGCAAAGCTCGCATTGGAATGGTCTCCTCAGCAGATCGCCGGCTGGCTAAAGTGGACCAATCCGGGAAACGAGGCGCGCCAGGTGTCGCACGAGACCATCTATCGGAGCCTCTATGTGCAGGCCCGCGGCGTGCTGAAAAAGCAGTTGATTGAGCATTTGCGCTCGCAGCGGCCAATCCGCCGTTCGCGGCACGCTACTATGAAGGGCAAGCGGCTCGGCCAAATCGTAGATGCTGTTTCGATCAGCGAGCGGCCGGTGTCGATAGAGGATCGCGCCGTGCCCGGCCATTGGGAAGGCGATCTGCTGTGCGGATCGAAAAACAGTTTCATCGTCACGCTGGTCGAACGACACACGCGCTATGTGATGCTGGCCAAAGTCCCAAACCGCGAAACCCAAACCGTCGTCAACGCCCTGATCAAGCAGGCGCGCAAGCTTCCAGATGAACTTTACAAATCACTGACCTGGGATCGCGGCAAGGAACTCGCCAAGCATCGCCGCTTCACCATGGAAACCGACATCGCCGTCTATTTCTGCGATCCGCAAAGCCCCTGGCAACGCGGTTCAAATGAAAACACCAACCGGCTGCTGCGCCAGTACTTCCCGCGCGGCACTGATCTGGCGCCGCACTCCCAGGCCGAACTCAACCGGATCGCGCGCCGCCTCAACGAGCGGCCCAAAAAAACCCTGGACTTCCACAGCCCAGCAGAGCGATTTAGCGAGTGTGTTGCGTCGATCGGTTGAGGCCGCAGACGTCGGCTCACAGGATCTCATCCAGCGCGCTGATCAATTTTGCCACCTCATCTTGTGAGGTGTAGTGCACAAAGCTGACGCGAAGCGCGCCGTGTTCTGGGTTGACGCCTTGCGCCTCCAGACAGCGAACGCCGTAAAAATCGCCGCCGCTGGCCATAATTCCCTTCGGTGCGAGCTTTGCCGCAGCGGCCGCGCCCGGCTCGCGCAAGACCATTGCGACCGTCGGCGCACGGTCTACGGCCTGTCGAGGGCCCAGCAGCCGCACTGAATTTTTCGCTGACAAGTAGTCTAACAACGGCTGAAGCAGCGCCGTCTCATGCGCGCGCATGAGGTCATGTACGAACTCCGCCTTCTCAAGAGCGGGTATGTCTCCTGCCCGGTGATGAAGGCATAGCGCATCGACATAATCGGCCATGCCCGCGCAAGCCGCCACTTGCGCATGATCGGGACCGGCGGGCGTGAAGCGTTTGTAGAGCGCGCCTGCATTGAAATAGTGCCCCTGGTTCGGCAACGCATCACCAAGCGCGCGGCGGATGACCATGACACCCTGATGCGGCCCGTAGGTCTTGTAGGAGGAGAAGAGATAAATATCGGCGCCGAGTTTGCCGACATTCGGCAAACCGTGCGGCGCGTAGCTGACACCGTCGATGCACACATGCGCGCCGGCGGCATGAGCGAGCGCTGAAATCTCCGCGACTGGATTTATCTCCGCCACGATGTTTGAGCAATGCGGGAAACAGACGAGCTTCACTTTCTCGTCGAGCAGAGATTTCAGCCCGTCGATTGGCAGATGCCCCGTCTCCGGCTCCAGCTTCCATTCCCGGATTTCAATGCCTCGCTCCGCGAGCCTGCGCCATGGTCCGGAGTTCGCTTCGTGATCCTGGTTGGTGACAATAACCGCGTCGCCCGGTTTCAGCATCTGTCCGAAGGCCTGGGCGAGAACATAGGTATTCTGCGTTGTTGACGGTCCGAAGCTGACTTCGTCGGTTTCGACATTCAGCATCGCGGCGAGCCGCCGACGCGCTTCGTCCATCTCCTCCCCGGCTATTCGCGAAGTCGCGTATGGAGCGTAGGGCTGGACTTTCCGCTCCCGATAGAACCGGGTCAGCCTGTCGATCACCTGGCGGCAGGTGTAGGATCCGCCTGCGTTCTCAAAAAACGCCTGCTCCTGCAACGCCGATTGCGAGAACGCTGGAAACTGGCCGCGAACAAAATCCAAATCAAGTTGCATGGCGTCCCATCCCGCTAACCTCAATTGCCCTTGAAGTCCGGTCGTCTCCGCTCAAAGAACGCGGAGACGCCTTCGCGAAAGTCTTCGCTTTGACTCGCCAGCAGCCATTGGTCTGCGTCCATATGCATGACCGCGCGGTCCAGCGCGCCCACGACCTGATTGATACTGCGCTTGATCATCTGGACTGCGAGCGGCGGCAAGGCCGCATAATCCTCGGCCCAAGCTTGGGCGACCGCCGACAGCTCCGACGCCGGCGCCAGCGCATCGAGAAACCCCCATCGCTCCAATGTGGCGGCGTCGAATAGCTTGCCGGTCATGATCATTTGCTTGGCGCGTGCGGGTCCAACCAAGTGAACGCACATCGGCAAGGCATTCCACATCAAATTACTGCCGAGCTTCACCTCTCCATAACCAATACGCGCATCCTGCGCGCCAATCCGGAAGTCGCATGCCGATGCGATGCACGCCCCTGCCCCGGTCGCGACGCCCTGCACAGCGCATATGGTCGGCTGGTGTATCTCCTGAATGGCGCGCATTAGCGTGGCGCCAAGTTCGGCGGCGCGCCTTCGCATCAATAGTGAGGCAGCCGCTTGCGACTGAAAGCGCGGCTGGTTGAGATCGGCTCCCACGGAGAAATCGCCCCCCTCCCCCCGAAATATGATCGCGCGCGTTTGCTCGTCTTTGGCAAACTCATTCGAGATTGCGACCATCTGCTCCATCATGTCGTTGGTGATCGCATTGCGCTTCTCGGAGCGATTGATCGTGATAGTCGCGATGGCGGCCTCACGCTTTATCGTGATGTAGGGCTCTGTCACCGACTTGCTCCTCAGTTCAGCGTCATCGCGCAAAGGCTGTGATGGGCGTCGTCCTACCCGCTGTTAACGGCCGCTAGTCGTTCGCTGCGATAATAGAGGTAATTGAAATAGACCGCGACCGCCCCGAGCAAGTGCCAAATCGCATGCCCTTGGGCGAGGCTGTCCGGCGCACACAGCGTTTGCGTGTTGTCGAGAACCCAAATCGCGAAGGCGACAATGTTGGCGAGCAAACCATAGCCAAACAGTGCGACGCGAACACCTGGACGGCGAGGCCGAGCCAGTACCAGTTCGACGACGATCGCAAGCAGCAGCACAATTGCGAACAGCCAGCGCCTCGTTTCCGGCATCAGCCACAATAGGGCGATGAGAATGGCGCAGGCAGCGACATAGAGCGTGAGGCTCGTCGCTTTGGACAAGCCGCGCCAACGTTGCAGCCCATAGACCAAAACGAACGCGCTCAGCAGGTACATGCCGAGCACATCGTAGAATTGGCCCCACAGTGTCAGAGTCGCGTGAAGCAGAACACTGCCGATGCCGACGACAATCGCGGTGACGCCGAAACACAAAGCACAGCCTCGGGCAAACGCCGTGTCCCGAGGCAAGGCGGAGGCGCCCCAGATTATCCAGAATCCAACAAACACGAACCCTAGCGACGACCAGGCGTTCGCAGGCTGCAGCACCAAAGGGCCTTCGCGCGGCGCTTCACAGAAACAGTGCGTCGCCAAACACGTCGCCGGCTCAAACGTCGTCCAGTCGGGGCCGAGCAGATGCAAAAGCGCGAGCATCGCCATCGCGGCCAAGCCGGTCAGAAGAGAAGTTGCAAGCGCCCGCACCACGCATCGCCCCGATTGATCCGTTCAGCGGATCGTCCGTGCCTTCATGCCGGAGGCCTCCCTCGAGCGCTACCCATTGTGCGTAGAACGTTCCGCTCCGATCATTCGGACAAACCGCTCGTTGATTCCCATGTGTGGACATCCGGTAATCGCGGGCGGCCCCGTAGTAACGGCGGCAATCTGAGCTTGGCTCGCGAGTGAGTCGAAAACTTCAGGAGGTCGTCATGTCCCTATTCGTCGGTTTGGATGTATCCCAGCGTTTAACCCATCTCTGCGTGGTCGACGCAGACGGAAAGCGAGTTTGGCGTGGCAAGTGTGCGACCGATCCGACAATTCTGGCGCAAACAATACTCGCACAGGCCGGGACGAGCGCGCGCGTCGGCGTGGAAACCGGTCCGCTGACACCCTGGCTTGTCCATGCACTCCGCGCCGCCGGTGTGGACATGATCTGTATTGAGGCGCGCCATGCCCACGCGGTCATGGCCGCAGCGCAGGTCAATAAGAATGACCAACACGATGCGCACGCGCTGGCTCAACTTGTCCGGACCGGATGGTATCGCGCCGTGTACGTGAAGTCCTACGCAGCACACCAACTTCGCGCTACTCTCGGCGCTCGCGCGCAACTGGTGAGGATGGTGACGCGCATCTCCAACCATATTCGTGGCGTGATGAAGATCTTCGGCCTGGTGGTCGTAGGGGTGCGAGGAACGGCATTCGCCGCGCGCGTCAGCGAACTGGCGGCGGATCGCCCCGAAGTGGGATCAATCGTGGGGCCAATGTTGGAAACATGGCGTTACCTTCGAGGTCAGGTTGCTGTGTTCGATCGACAGCTGCTCGACGCCGCCAAATCACGCCCTGAATGCCGGCTGTTGATGAGCATTCCGGGTGTCGGATACGTCAGCGCGCTGGCGTTCATCGGTGCGATTGACACGCCGGATCGCTTCGCCCGGTCGAGATCTGTTGGCGCCCACCTCGGCCTAGTACCGAAGCAGCATCAATCTGGCGATGTCGACAGATTGGGCGAAATCTCTAAGTGCGGCGACGCTTACGTTCGAACCGTGTTGGTCGAGGCGGCGAATTCGCTGCTGATTCGAAGCCGAAAGCCCTCACCGTTACGGGATTGGGGATTGGCGCTTGAACGACGCTCTGGACCTAAGAAGGCACGCACCGCGCTTGCTCGAAAACTTGCAGTCCTTATGCATTCCGTTTGGCGCAACGGTACGCCGTACCGGACCGTGCTAGCCGCCTGACCGGATAGCCAGGGCAGAATAGCCGCCGCGGCGGCGCAGAACTCGCTCCTCGAGGCGAGGGCTTGGGATCATTCCGTGAAAGTGCCGAGTGCTGATCGATCGATCCAAGCACGTTGTGGACATTGGAAGGCCCGATCTATCGAACCAGATTGTGCAGCGACGTCATGTCGACTGCGAAGAGAACGAAGACCTCGAGCGCGAAGTTTGAAAATCGGCCTTGACGTGGAACCCGCGATTAGAGAACGGCGCTTCGCTGGCAAGGAAAATCTCTGATCATGCTCGGCGGTCGGTGCGCCCATGTGTCCGGCCTATTTGTGCGACGCGAGCGTCGCTGGCCTTCATGCTATCCGCGGATCAGATCCCGATCAAAAACACGCGTTCAAAGACGCTCTGGGATTCTTGGGTTCGCCTGATCCCCGGTTCGACCGGTTTACATGATCTCTGATTGCCCTTTCCAACCTCTGTGCACGCCGCGATGGGACGCGCGTGAGCCAACCGATCCGTACCGAAGCTTCGATCGTGTTTATCGATCTTGCTGGTTTCAGCGCGTCCACGGACGTCTATGGCGATGAGCGAGCGCTGGCGATGCTCCAGATTTTTGAAGACATCGGCCATGACACGCTGGGTGAGACGTCACCTTTGAAGTGGATCGGTGATGAGGTGATGCTTGCGCTGGGTGACTGCACCACCGCTCTCGAATTGCTTGGCGTGATCTTGAACAAATGCCGGGAGGAGCCACGACTTCCCCTGACAAGGACCGGAGCGCATTGTGGACCAGTTCTGCGCCGAGGCCGCGACGTATTCGGCTCCACGGTCAACATAGCGGCGCGCCTCACCGCGCTCGCTGGCCCCGGTGAACTCTTGACGACACAGCAGATGGCCGATGTTGCCGCGGCCAGTGGTGCGGCGGTCCAAGATCGTGGCGAGCATCAAATTCGTTCGGTGCAAGCGCCGCTGAAAGTGTTCGCGATCGAGGTGGCGCCGGCTGCTGATCCGATGTGGATCGATCCCGTCTGCAAGATGCATGCGCCTTTGACGGCCTACCGGAAGGTTGCGGGCGACGGATACTGGTTCTGCTCGACGCGATGCGCCGATGCCTATCGCCAGAATCCCGCAGCCTACCGGTAACTTCACCATCGAAGTCACCGCTGAGCATTCGCTTCTTGCGGGGTGTAGCCGTGTTCAAAGCGCCCGCGACCCACCGCCATCCTCGCGACTGCGGGCTGACTAATGGCGAGTCCGCTGCATCCCGAGGCTGTGTGGAAACGCGAACACGTTTAGCCTTTCGGCATGATGTCGGAGGGCAGCATGGGCCGGTTTATTCAGGGCGAAGATCGCAGTCAGCAAAATTTGTTTCCCGGATGCCTCGATGATCACATTGGCGAAGATAATCCGGCGCGCGTAGTCGATGCGTACGTCGATCAGATAGATCTCCGTGATTTCGACGGCTCACAGCCCGCAGACACAGGGCGACCTGGCTATCATCCTTCGACACTGCTCAAAATCTATCTCTATGGGTATCTTAACCGCATTCAGTCGAGCCGACGGCTGGAGCGCGAGGCGCAGCGCAATGTCGAGCTGATGTGGCTGACAGGCCGCTTAGCTCCTGATTTCAAGACGATCGCCGATTTCCGACGCGACAATGGCGCCGGCATTCGCGCTGCCTGCGCCCAGTTCATTCTGATTTGCCGCAAGCTCGGTCTCTTCGCTCACGCCGTCGCGGCCATCGATGGCAGTAAGTTCAAGGGCGTGAACGCGCGCGAACGCAATTTCACCAAGGGCAAGCTGAAGCGCCGGGTCGAGCAAGTCGAGGAGAGCATCGGCCGATATCTGCAATCTCTCGACGCCGCGGATTTGCAGGAAGGCGAGATCGCCCAAGCTAAGGCCGCGCGCCTTACGGACAAGATCGCGGCGATGAAACAGCAACTGGCGCGTTTGCAGAGCCTGCAGGAGGATGTGCTGGTGTCGCCCGGTCAGCAGATATCTCTCACCGACCCAGACGCGCGCGCCATGGCCACAAGCATGCGCGGATCGGGCTGTTGTCGGTTATAATGTGCAAGCTGCGGTGGACACTGAGCACCATCTGATCGTGACGCACGAAGTCACGAATGTCGTCCTCGATAGATCCTTGCTCTCGAAAATGGCGGGGATGGCCCGGCAGGCGATGGGCGTTGACCAGATCCACGTCCTCGCTGATCGCGGTTATTTCAGTGGCAAGGAAATTCTCGCCTGCGAATCCGTCGGTGCGATTCCGTATGTGCCTAAGCCTTACACATCGGAATCGAAGGCGGCTGGGCGCTTCGCCAAAGACGATTTCACCTACAATGTTGCCGACAACACGTATCGCTGCCCTGCTGGCGAGGCGCTGACCTATCGCTTCACCAGCGTGGAGCACGATCTCAAGCTCGATGTCTATTGGACGACAAAATGCTCGGAGTGTCCGATCCGCGCGCGATGCACGACCGGAGACATCCGTAGGATCAAGCGCTGGGAGAATGAAGGCGTGGTCGACGCCATGCTGCAGCGGCTCGAAGCGGCGCCTGACAGCATGAATGTGAGGCGCTGCACCGTCGAACATCCATTTGGGACGCTGAAATCGTGGATGGGTGCGACGCACTTCCTCACTAAAGGCCTCGATAACGTCGCTACCGAGATGAGCCTCAGCGTTCTCGCCTAAAATCTGAAGCGGATGATGGCGATCATCGGTATCAAGCCCCTGATCGAGAGACTGGCGGCTTGAAGGCAGGCGGTCTTAAGCGCGCATATTCACTCGCCTGCGGCTCGCGACTGAGTTTTCACACGGCCACTCCCAACAAGAGAAGTCAGCACATCTGCACCGCAAAACAGACCCAGGCATGTGGCAACCGCAGCGGCGTTACTCCGCCGGGCATTCAGCTGTTCGCGATTGCCATTAGGCAATCCGGCGCCCGAGGCGCATGATTGCTCTTGGCAACATCCGCCAAGCAGAGACGACGCAACGGCGGAGCCGTTGGCTTGGGTAGGCGCTGTGTCCGTAGCAACAAAAGAGAGCAAGTCATTCATTCTCATAGCGAACGCGATCATCGCGCTCGGGACGATCGCGTTGTTTGCGACAGGCCATCCGGGCTGGGGTAGTCTAGGCGCGCTGGTGACGCTTGGTTTGCTCGCCGTCGCCACCACCACGACCTTTGCCGGAGCCTGCCCGAATTGCGGAACGGCGCTTACATCCCTCCCGCACCAATGCCGCCGCTGCCTGAACTTCTTTAATGTCGTAAACGGTCACTTCGTCGAGTGTACGGATAACGCAGTTTGCAAGAGCCCATTGTTCGAAATCCCATTGCCGGATTCTTATATCATGCCACGTGTCTGTTGCGGCTGTGGCGGCGCTCCGACCCGCGAATTGGCCGTCAGCACATCTCATGGGGCAAGTCAGGGCGGGGTCGTCACTCACCTAGCGACGATTACAATTGCCGCACCGTTCTGCGAGCGCTGCAAAACTTGGAATGTTCAACTCGACAGCCAGAGTCCGGTTTACGTCGGCGCCTATGTCTTCAAAGTTGGGTCGCTCTACTTTCACCGTGAATTCTTGAAACTGAATCGCTTAGGCCGCTACGCTTAGCGCGACGGCGCCACACTAGTATCGCGACGGACCAGTTGCGCGCCTGCTCCGACCACTTCGCGCAACCGGGCCGGACAGCCGAAGCCGACGCGCTCGCGCATGCATTCATCGTCCGCGTAGTCCCATTTGGCGCCGAGACGAACAGCCCAATAGCGAAGCGTCTGCGCCCAGCCAGAGACAGATAACAGTCCGCGCCAGTCGCATGGGTTATGCGGTCGGCCGCGCAGGCGCTCTGCGATTGTGCGCTGAGCGGGGTCAACACCGCGTCGGCTTGCGCTGTCGAAGGGGCCGATTGCTCGTGCGCTCGATGAGCACACGGCGCGCTTTAGCGAGGCCCCGCCTTCAGTATGCCTTTCGCCGACGCTATAGAGCAGCGTTTGGTCAGAGGCGCCGGTGAGAATGAGTCTTTCTCCGCCCGGCGAGAAAGCTGCTTCACTGGCCGCGCCGGCCACGAAGAGAAGATCGCCCGTCCGCCCGTCACGCAGCTCAACGGTGCTGCGCTGTCCGACCAGCAGGAGCAAGCTCCCGTCAGGCGAGAAAGCGCTGCGATCGACACGCGAACCGAGCCGCGCGAAGGTGGTCCCAGCGACCGGATCACGCAGCGCGTACGAGTGATCTTCCTCAAACGTCACAACCCGATCCATGTTGGGCGCAACGCTCACGATATGCGCGAGTGCAAGTCGATCGATGCGCCCGCCGGCGCGTGCATCATAGAGTGTCGTGACGTTAGCCCTGTCTCTCCTGGAAAGTCGCGCGCCATCGAGACTGAAGTTAAGATCGAGTACATCCTCAAGAGTCACAATTGGGCGCGCCGTGTTCGCGTCGCGCAGCTCGTAAGAACCCGAAGGAGTCAACGCTAGAAAACGCTGAGCGTCCGGCGAACGCTGGATAAGAAAATACGGGCCGTGCGCTCCGAATTGCAGGATTGGCGTTCCCGTTTGAGCATCATAGAGAATGTTTCCGCCATCAGGGGCGCTGATCATCACCGCGGCGTTCTCGCCGCTGAAATGCACCGGTGCACCGACCTCCGACACCGCGCCCAGATTCGAGAGCGCATCGCCAGACCTCCCATCGCGAAGGGTAGCGCGATTATCTAGACCTACTGAGACAAGCCGCGCGCCGTCCCGCGATGGCGTAAAATCGCGTAGGGCGCCAAGAGACTGGACTTCGCGCCCATCGGCGCTGTCGCGCAGAGTGTAGTCAGCTTCGCCAGCTACCGAGACGAAACGGCCGCCTCCGGGAAGAAAGGCGGCGTAGTGGACGCCCTCCCCCATCGCAATGACCACCTCGCCCGTGGCGGCGTCGCGCAACCGCCACTCGCCATCTGGGTCTCTCGTCAGGAGGCGCAAACCATCCTCCGAGAAATCGAACGCATGAAACCAGGGGTCATCCCGCAGAACTTCATCCCGAGCGAGCACACCGAGTTCACGGATTGCCCGCCCGCTGGCGCCGTCACGCAGCGTGTAGACGCTTTCCCCGTCCCGCGTCAGCAACCGCGCGCCGTCGCGCGAGAAAGCAAATCGAGTGACCGGCCCCAGACGCGCTGCCGGGGCAACACCCGCGGGCGTTTGCCGTAGCGCGGCAGCAGCGCCCTCCGATCCTGGGAGCACATTGGTTGTGTCGGCCATGGCCGAGAGCAGAAACCGTGCTGATACAAACGGGTCGTCACCCACCGCGACGACTTCTTCATCCGAGGGATTGGGTTGCCGCACCACAACTTGCGACGTCAGCACTTCTCTTTCAACTAAAGCGCGCCCGTGTTCGTATAGCGCCTGTCGGCCGGCCTGTTCGTCGATTGACGCAGTCCCCGCGAGCACGGCGACCACCAATCCGGCCGCAGTGACGCTCGTGACGAGGGCGCGCGTACGTCGCGCTTTCCTATCACGGTCAACGAGCGCGCCAAGCGGCGATCCGATAATTCCGGCAACCAGCTTCAGCCAGGCATTACGCCATCCGTCCTTGCCCTTTCGCGCGTCTCCCGCCACCACTTCCAATGGCCGCTCGCCAAGGCGCAAGCGCGCGGCGTGGCGAAGCGCGGACGGAAAACATTCAGCGTCCTGATTATCGTGCTCGCTCGCGCCAGGTTCACCGTCGGCGATGATGGCGAAGATACGCTGGCCGCGACCTAGGCCCTCGAAAAAGCGAATTTCCTTTTCGACCCATGTGCTGGTTGAGGCGTGGGGCGAGCAGACGACAATCAGTGCGCTGGAGTCCTGCAGCGCTTTCTCAATGGCCTCGCCCAGATGTCCGCTCGGCAATTCCTCACGATCGCGGAAGCAGGGATAAAGCCGGTTGCCTGCGCGCGGGTGATCTGTGATCTGGAACGCCCCCAGTTTCTGCGGAATGCGATAGTGCTCAAGCGTACGGTGGAGCCGCGCAGCGAAGGCGGCATCCTTGCTTGAATAGGAGATGAATGCTGCATAGCGATGGAGATCGGCCAAGAGCCCGCGTCCCCCTTCATGGCTCGGCGCAGTGAAGCACCCCGGCCATGCCAGGTCCAGGCTTCACCCCGCAACGTTGATTTATTGCGCTCATCGCTGCAATTGCACGCGGTCTCTACGAGGTGGCGGGCGTCTGGGCTTCGACGAAATAGTACGCCTCATCGCCCTTCACCTCTCGGTGAAGCAAGTGCGCGACCAGCCGCGCCTGACTTGGCTCTAACGGCCAGCAATTGAGCATCGCGCCCGGCGGCAAAGTTATGCGCGCGGCGGCCCACACCTCTGCGACTTTATCTTCCGAAATGGGCGCCTCCCAAGCCAAGAACTCGGTCGCGATGTCATATGCGGTGAAGACATAGTCGACAGTCGCACTCGTAGGGACCTCATTCCATTCTGACGCCGAAAGCTCTTGCGCGCGTGTGTGGCGCGCTGCACGCGCTGGCCGCCCTACAGGGCTCACTGCAGAAAGCTTTCCGGCACACGTCCCACGACTGACAGAATGATCGGCTCATCGTCAAAGTCACCGAGCTCCGCGTCACCCGAACTTGAGAATGCAACAGCGCCCGCCATCGTTTCGCCCAGCCGCACCGCCGCGCGCAGCGCCGCCGCTTCGTTTTTGCAGCGTGTCGGCGCTTCTGGCTTCAGCGCGCCAAGCTTCGGTGAAGCCTTGAACAAGATAGATCGTCTCACGCGCCATTGCCGTTCTTCCTATTGCTTTCAATTCACGCGCGCTATTGCGTGAACGCTAGCGCGAGGAGTTAAGAACCCGGGCTCTCGGTAAACGTGAAATCCGGCGAACCGTTGACGTGGTCGCCGGATTTCACGGCGTAGGCTCCACCCAGCGTGTGCGCTAAATTCTCGGCATCGACGCTCGAGACGAAAACACCAGCGAGGTGCCAGGGCGATAAGCGCACTACTCCCCAGCCGGCTTTGAGACTGTCGCCAGGAATCGGCATGCGAACCTCTTTCAATGCGGACAACGCTCGCCGCTCTGTGCCCGCACAAAAACTAGGGCGGCCTCAGGATGCGGGAGACCGCCCTTGTTCCTAGCCGCGGGCGCGCATGCGCGTTCTCGCGGCAGACACGATCAGCGCGCGGTAATCGCCCGCGCAGGCATGATCGTCTTCTATTCAACGCGCTTGAACCGTCTCGCAGTCAAGCGGCCAACACGCTTCGCTGCACTACGTGCTTGGTGCTTGGTCGCACGAATCCTGTTCAGAAGCCCATTCCCCCGCCCATGCCGCTCGGCATACCGCCGCCGTCGGCCTTATCGCGCTTTGGGGCTTCCGCGATCAGAGCTTCTGTCGTGATGATCAGACCGGCGACGCTGGCCGCGTCCTGCAGCGCGATGCGGACCACCTTTACGGGATCGATGATGCCCGCGGCGTACATATCGACAAATTCCTCGGTCTGGGCATTGAAGCCGAAGCTCTCGTCTTTCGAGTCCCGGATTTTTCCGACCACGATCGAGCCTTCAACGCCAGCGTTCTCCGCGATCTGACGGATCGGCGCCTCAAGTGCTTTCTTGACGATCGCAACGCCTAGATTCTGATCTTCATTGGCAAGCTTGAGGGAGAGTTTAAATCCCGCCTGCAGAAGCGCCACGCCGCCGCCTGCAATGATGCCTTCTTCAACCGCAGCCCGAGTCGCATTGAGTGCGTCATCGACGCGATCCTTGCGCTCTTTCACTTCTACCTCGGTCGCGCCGCCGACCTTGATCAGCGCCACGCCGCCCGCGAGCTTCGCCAGACGCTCTTGCAGCTTCTCTTTGTCGTAATCGGACGTGGTGTCTTCGATCTGAGTGCGTAACTGGCTGACGCGGGCTTGGATTGCAGCTTTGTCGCCATGCCCATCGATGATGGTCGTGTCATCTTTCTTGACAATGACGCGCTTGGCGTTGCCGAGCATATCGATCGTCACGTTCTCAAGCTTGATGCCAAGATCTTCACTGATCAATTGCCCGCCGGTGAGGATTGCAATGTCTTCGAGCATCGCCTTACGCCGATCACCAAAGCCTGGGGCCTTCACCGCGGCGACCTTGAGGCCGCCGCGCAGTTTGTTGACGACAAGGGTCGCCAGCACTTCGCCTTCGACATCTTCGGCGACGATCAGCAAGGGCCGGCCGTTTTGAACGACGGCTTCCAGCAGCGGCAGCATCGTTTGCAGCGAGGAAACCTTCTTTTCGAGCAGCAAGATCAGCGGCTCTTCGAGCTCCACCTCCATCTTTTCCGCATTGGTGATGAAGTATGGTGAGAGATAGCCGCGGTCGAACTGCATTCCCTCCACGACTTCCAATTCGGTCTCAAGTGTCTTGGCCTCTTCAACGGTGATCACGCCTTCATTGCCGACCTTGGCCATTGCGTCGGCGAGGAATTGACCGATCATCTTGTCGCCATTGGCGGAGATCGTGCCGACCTGGGCGATTTCTTCCGAGCCTTTCACCTTGCGCGATTGCGACTTGAGATCGTCGACGATCGCAGTCACGGCCTTCTCGATGCCGCGGCGCAGATCCATCGGATTGCGGCCTGACGCGACGGCCTTCATGCCTTCTCGAACAATGGCCTGGGCCAATACGGTGGCTGTTGTGGTGCCATCGCCTGCTTCATCATGGGTCTTGGAGGCGACTGCACGAAGCAACTGAGCGCCCATGTTCTGGAATCTGTCTTCCAGTTCAATTTCTTTAGCGACGGTGACGCCATCCTTAGTTGTGCGCGGAGCGCCGTAGGATTTTTCGATCACCACATTGCGGCCTTTAGGGCCGAGCGTGATCTTCACCGCGTTGGCCAAGATGTCGACGCCTTGCAGCATGCGTTCTCGGGCATCTGCGCCGAAGCTTACGACTTTCGCGGCCATGTCAGAGTTCCTCTGTTCAAGATGGTGGGTGAAGAGCAGCCGTTAGGCTGCCTTCTTACTCTTGGCTTCTTCGGCTTCGATGACGCCCATAATATCGGACTCCTTCATGATCAGGAGCTCTTCGCCGTCGATGGTCACTTCTGTGCCCGACCATTTGCCGAACAAGATGCGATCGCCGGCTTTCACGTCAGGCAGAAGACGTTCGCCATCTTCCTTACGCTCACCAGGGCCCACAGCGATGACCTCGCCTTCCTGAGGCTTTTCCTTGGCATTGTCGGGAATGATGATCCCGCCTTTGGATTTCTCTTCTTCCTTCACGCGGCGAACGGCGACGCGATCGTGAAGCGGACGAAATTTCGTCACGTGCGATCTCCTGTTTTTGCTTAAATGGCTTGCCGCCGGCGCGCGTTACTAATTGTCAGCGCCCGCTGCCGGAGCTGAGGCCTAGGCGCTATGCAAGCGCCGGTCAACGCGCTCTGGACACGAAGCGTGCGCGCGAAGGGCGCGGCTTTAACCGCAGAATCCACGCGCTACAGGATTTTGGCCTGCTGAAGTCGCCGATTGGCGCGAACGAGAACTGCTAGCGACGGCACCACGCAGGTGTTAGCGTCCCATATCGGCGCGCCGCGCCTCATGGGAACTGCTGGATTGTCGACCGAACGCTGAGCCGGACTGTCGAAGCCGACCAACCCATTTTCCTTGCTCGCAATTCGCGCCGCTTTGAGCCGCTCGCTTCACGGACGGTCGAATCCGGCGCGCAAGTAAAGAGCGTGCCATGACCAAACACAGTTCGCGGATTGTCGTCGGTTTAGTCGCAGCCTTGGCTTTGGGCGCTTGCGCGAGCACTGCTGCGCTTGGCGTCGCCAGCAGCCCTGCGAGCCATGTCGCTTCCGTCGAGGTCATCCAGCACGACGCTTCCGCCCCACCGGCGTTCGCCGACTCGCTTCGCGAAGCAGTCCTCGCCAACGCAGCCTTTTACGGCAGCGCCGGGCGGCCAATCGCGTTGCGCATTGATCTCGATCGCGTGCACTTCAAGAACGCGCTGCAGGCCATGATCATCGGTGACAACAATCAAACCACCGGGCGCGTCGCAGTGCTCGACCCGGCTGCAGGAACCCAGCTTGGCGCATTCAACGTGCAAGTTGACGCCGAACCGCGCGGCGTGAACGGCGGTTCGCTCGCCATTGACCTGATCGGCGCGATCGATCCAACCGGCATCGTAGGCATAGCGAGTACGGTGGGAAGTGCTGCCTCCGCTGACATCAACCGCTCTGGGACCGCGTCGGGTATGCGCGCCAACTTTGCGGCCGAGACCCTGCGCCAGACCTTTGGCGACGACAGAACCGAAATCGTCAACGACGCGCGGGAAGAACAATTACGTGCTGAGCGGCGAGCGCAATAAGCGGCCCGTCTTATTCTGAACGGCAACGATGGAGGTGGAGATGCGCGCGATTCTGCTCGGAGTATTGTCGGCGTTGGCGCTCGTCGCTGCGCCCGCTTGGGCACAGGAGGGAACCGTGAGAATTCCATCCGTCGGTCCCGGCGGCGTGGCCACGCTGCCGGCGGCGACCGAGCTGAGCCGCGCGTGCGGAATCGCCGACGTCGGCGCCTTCACCAACCGCGTGCACGTGCGTTGCGCAAGGGACACTGGCCCCGCTCTGGGCGGATTGCACACACCAGATTATGTGCCGCCGCCGGAGGCGGACGAGAGCGTGATCTATTTTGCGGTGGGTGCGACGAGCGATCCGGCGCTGGCTGATCGCGTAATTGTGCTCGCGAACTCGGCGTCGCAACAAAACAAGCAGGTTCAAATTTTCTATCGCACGAATCCAGCGGAGAACCCGCCTGGATGTCAGCCAAACGATTGCCGACGATTGATTGGCTTCGTCATGATCATTCAGTGAGCTCTTAGCGGCGAGGTCGATCAAAAAACGTCGCTTAGAAGCAAGAGTTCGGTGCGTTAGCGCTCAGTCTGCTGCATGTCTTGGAGGAACGCGCATTCTTGCGCCTGAGCCAATTCATAGAGTCGCTGGCCGCGCATCATCGCCGGCATCATATTCGACATGTTGCCGATCATTCCCGCCATCTCGGTCTGACTTTCGGTCGCCGCCGCTTGCTGCTGAGCCGCCTGTGCTTGCATCGCCGCAGCTTGCGCATAGCCGACGCCGGGGATGAACGAGCCGATGATGCCAGTAACGATGCCCGTGGCCATCGTACCGCGCGCCCGTTCGCTTGCTTCCTCTTGAAGCTCCTGTTGACGCTGGGCCGACGCGCCCATCTCGGCCGTCTGCGTCTGCATTTCCGGCGTGTTCATGGTCGCGCCCATTTCGGCTTGGATCTGCTCGCAGGTGAGCAGTTCGTCGCCGGGATGGATCGCGTCCGCCTGCGCGTGCGCTTGCTGTGCTTCGAGGCGCTCCCCAGCGGCCAGCATGGCGTCAGTGCCCTCTTGCCCCAGCGCCGTCCCGGCGGTGGACAGGATCAACGATGCCGCAAAGGCCATCGATAGAGTGCGCATGGCGTTTCCCCTTTGGACCGGCGAGCGAACCAACGCTCGACTGTCCGCCTCCAAACAGACTTCGACAAGCTCGGACAACCGGTCGCGCGCACTTGGCGCGGTCTCGTCGATCAGGGTCTTCGTCAACTTGGTTCGGGGCATTCTTTTCCGCAGCTCGCTAAGACGCACATAGGACGCACCGCAGAACTAGCCGCAGCGCACGCACGCAAAGTAGCGCAAAGAAAAGCCACACAAAAGCAGGCAGTTGTCAGTGTAGAGCAAAGCGCTGCAACGTCGCGCAAGGTGGTGTGCGACTACTCTTAATCAGCGGGTCACAGGTTCGAATCCTGTATCACCCACCATTCTTCGCTCGCGATAGCGAGAGAAGGATGCGCTTTCCACACGCGAGCTTCGGATGGCTTACGCCCCGCAGCCTCATTCTGAAGCGCCTCATCCCGCCTGCAGTCGTGACGGCGCCTCCCCCAGCACGTCCCGCAACTTCGTCGCCAGCTCGCGCCGCCGATACGGCTTGCGCAGCAGCGTAACGCCCGGGGACAGAAAGCCTTCATCGTTCATCATCGTCTCGGGATGCCCCGACGTGTAGAGCACCGGGATCGCGGGCGCGATCGCTCGCGCCAGTGCCGCAAGCTGCGACCCGCTCATCCCCGCCATCACCACGTCCGTGAACAATAAATCGAAGCGCTCGCCTTCGTTCAGCATTTGCAGCGCCTCAGCGCCCGAGCGCGCGCTGACAACGCGATAGCCTAAATTCTGCAGCTCACCGCCGACTTGCATGCGCAGAAGATCGTCGTCTTCCACCAGTAGAATGCGCTCGCGCCCGGTCGCCACCGGCTCCAGCACAACCTCGGTCTCCTTGCGCCGCGCTTCATGCGAGCGCGGCAGATAGAGCGAGACCGTCGTCCCCATGCCCGGCGCGCTCTCAATCGAAACCCTGCCCTTCGATTGCGTCACGAAGCCATAGACCATGCTCAAGCCTAGCCCCGAGCCCTTGCCGACTTCCTTGGTCGTAAAGAACGGCTCGAACACACGCGCGCGCGTCGATGCATCCATGCCCGCGCCCGTATCGGTGACGGACACCATAACGTAATCGCCGCCAGCAAATGGGGGCTCATCTTTGAGAACAGCGTTCCACACGCCAATGGTCAGGACGCCGCCGCCAGGCATTGCATCGCGCGCATTGATGCAGAGATTGAGCAATGCGCTTTCAAGCTGCAACGCGTCAATCAGCGCATCCCACCCGCCATGCTCGGCCACGATATGGATCTCGACTTGTTCGCCGAGCGCGCGGCGCAGCAATTGATCCATGCTCCGCGCCAACGCAGCCACATCCGTCGCTCTAGGATCGAGTGCTTGGCGGCGCGAGAATGAAAGCAAGCGGCTGGTAAGTTCCGCGCCACGCTCAGCCGCCAAACGCGTCATTTCGGCGAGCATATGCAAATATTCGTCACCCGCGAGCCGCGTCTCAAGCAATTCAGCGTTGCTGAGAATAACGGTCAGCAGATTGTTGAAATCGTGCGCGACGCCGCCAGTCAGTTGCCCCACCGCTTCGAGCCGCTGCGATTGACGCAATTGCGCCTCAAGCTCGCGCTGCGCCGTGACATCGACCATCGAGCCCACCATGCGGACGGCTTTGCCTTCGCTGTCGCGGATAACCGAGCCCCGATCCGTGACATGCGCACACGATCCGTCGCTCCGGATGAAGCGATACTCGTCCGCCCACTTCTCCCTGCGGCCATCGATGACGGCATGAATGCCGCTAACAACGCGCCCGCGGTCGTCCGCGTGCAACGCCGCCGTCCAAGAGTCCGACGTCGGCGAGCGCTGCTCCGGAGCATAGCCAAATGCAGTGCGCATCCCGTCACTCCACCACATGGAATCGTCGACGAGGTTCCAGTCCCAAACAACGTCCGCCGTCGTTTGCGCGACGATGCGAAATCGCTCCGTGGACTCTTTCACCATCAAGGCGGCTTGTTTGCGCTGGGTGATGTCGCGCGCCACCACCACGATGTGCGTAACCACGCCGCGATCGTCCATCAGCGGCGTCATCTCACCTTCGGCCCAGAACTCGCGGCCGTCCTTCGCGTAGTCGATGATCTCCATCCGCGCCGACTTACCCGCCGCAAGCAAATCGCGAACGCGCACAAGTTCGTTGGGGTCGGTCTTCGGGCCGTGCAAGAAGCTCAGCGTCTTGCCCCGCACTTCGTCCGCCGCGTAGCCCGTCATGGTCGTAAAGGCTTCGTTGACGAACACGATCGGCGGGCTGTCAACGATCGGCATCGCCTCAGTGATGATCACGACATCCTTCAGCCGCGAGATCGCCGACTGCAGCAGACGCATTGTCTCCTGCGTACGGTGGCGTTCGGTTATATCCCGGAAGTAAACCGCAAGTCCGCCCTGCGATGAGAAAGCTCGAACTTCGAGGCGCACGCCCAGGGGTGGATAGTCGAGTTCGAACGTCGTCGAGCCGCCGTTCTGCTTCACGCGCGCATATTCCCTGTGCGCGATCGTATCGACGCCTTCCGGGAACTCATCCCACATGTTGCGTCCGAGCAGCGCCTCGCGCCCGCGTTGAAGCAGGTGTTCCGCTTTGCCGTTCACGTATGTGAAGCGCCACGCGACATCGAGCAGGATGAAGCCGTCGGGCATACTTTCGAGGCTGGCGTAGAGCTGGCTGGCCAGCCCCGCGCCATCGGTCGCCGCCGGTAACTCTTCAGCGCCGCTCATCCTTCGCGGTTACGGCGTTCGACCCGGAACTGCAAGGCTTACACGCCAAGGCCCACCATTTCCTCGCGACGTGTGCGTCCCGCCTTATGGTAGCGCGCGCTACCCGCGCCATCCCACGCCACCAGAAACGAAATCGGCGCGGCCAAAGCCGCGCCGATTAGAATTTCCTCGTTGCGCCGCCTAGAAGCGGAAGCGGATCGCGGCGTTGATGCTGTGTCGCTCGATCTGGTCGCTGAACTCGCCTTCGTAGCCCACCGAGAACGTTGAGTAGCCATTGGTGGCGTCGAAGCCGATGCCGACCAGCGGTCCGCCATCGCCCACACCTTCGTCCGTCAGCGTGAACGGCGTGCCGGTCGACACGAACTGCACCGTGCGCTCGGACTCCTGGTCCAGCGTATTAGCGCGATAGCCCGCATAGATGCGCGGCGCGATTGTCGTGTTCCCGCCGAAGCGGAAGTTCGCGGCAAGTTCGACGCCAACGTCCGCCCACAAGCGCTGCGAGAAGTAGCTGTCGACGCGATAGTCGATCGCAGCGCCGCCGCCCTCTTCCTCGTATTCCTCTTCCGAGATGCCGACATAGGTCAAAGCCGCCTGCGGCGTAATTGTGAACCTGTCGGAGATGGCGAGGGGAACGGACGCACGGATCGCGCCGTGGCCCTCGTAGGCCATCCACTCCGCTTCCGAGAGTGCGCTGAACGCAACCGGGTTGCCGATCTCGACAAAGCGGCGCGATTGCATTTTTCCGCCGCCGAAACCCGCGATGAAGTCGAGGTCCACCGGGCCAACGGCAGTCGCGTAATAAGCGCTGCCTTGCGCGAACCACATCGAAATCTCGCCTTCGGGGCGGCCGGGCTCCTCCACTTCTGAAGCGATGAACGACGCTGAAAGGCCGAACAGCGCGCCGTTGTCGGTCGGGCCGTCGATACCGCCGGCAAAGCCAAAGCCATTGCCACGGAATTCTTGGGCGTTGGCGCTAGCCGGTTCGCGGTTGACGCCATAAGCGATCTCTTGGCCCCACACCGAAACTTGATCGAGGCCCTGCATGCGCGTCGCCGCCATGCGGTTCGACGTAGCGCTCTGCATTTGCTGAATGGCGGTTGCTGCGATTTCGGTCGCCCCATCCGCATAGTTCGGCAGCAAGTCTTCGTACGCGTCGAAAAACTCATACTGGCTGGTGACCGCCGCCAGAGCGCCCGCAGCGTTTGTATCGAGACGAAGCGCCGCCAGGATCGGATCGAGCGCAATCCCTTGGTTGGCCGAAAGGCCAAGCTCAGCCGGCGTCTTCAGATCGAATGTCGAGGTGAGCGCATTGGGCGCGCCCTCGACGATCGGATTCAACGTGGCGATGTTGATGTTATAGAGGAATGACGAATTCGCAGCGACGTCGCCGATGACGTTTGCGGCGCCGAACATGCCGCCATTTGCCGTCAGGAAGGTTTGTGTGCCGAACACCGGCAGGCCTTCGGGCACAAACGCCGTGATTGTGGCGCCTGGCGCAAACGTGACCGTGCCTGATGCAATGATGTTAGTGCTCTGGCCGGGCGTGTCCGATAGGAACGCATTGAACGTGCTGCTCGCCCCGAAACTCGCGCTGGTGATATTCAGCGAGCCGCCCAAATAATTGAACGCGCCGTTTTGGATGTTGAGCGTCAGCGCACCGTCGGTGTCGGTGAAGCTGCCGGTGTAGACGGCGCCATTGTTCAGCGTGAAGCCGTCAGCGCCGTTGCCGAACGCGATGTTGCCGGCGACCGAGCCAGCCAACAGGTTCACCGTATCGCTGCCTGAACCCAACCGGATATCGCCCGTGATACGCGGCGCCGCAGCGACGAGATCGTCCGCCGCATCGTCATCGGTGAACACGCTTGCGGCGACCTGCTGCAGCGTCACGGCGGCGCTTGTCCCCGACACGTCGATCGCGATCGCCGAGCCAGTGGCGGCCGGCGGCGGCACGTTGTCGGTCAGATCATCATCGGTCGGAATCAGCAGCGCCAAGATCTGACCCGAGTTCGTGATCGAGGTGAGCGTGCCGGACTGATCCAGAACCGCAACGGCGCTTCCGGCTTCCGTGAAATTGTTGGCTTGGATCAAGCCGCTATTGTTGAGCACCGGCACGCTCGCGCCAGATTCCAAAACAATGCCGCGTGAATTGAACAGCCCATCCGAAGCTACGTTCGCCAATACTGAACCGCGAACTTGGAGCAAGCTCGTGATCGAACCTTGACCAAACACTAGCGATTGCGCATTCGCGCCAGACGCGTTCGCGGCGATCGAGTTGTCGACGGACACGCCACCAACGATTGTCGTCGTTGCGCCAAGGCCATCGCCTGCGATGCGGACCCCTGTCGCCGAGACGCCGTTATAGAGACCAGTGGCTGCTGCTTGACCACGGATCAGCAAGCCGTAACCCGATGAACCCGCGCCGACGGTCAAGTTGGACCCGTCCGCCTGGATTAGAATCGCGGGCGCCGTGCCGAACGTATTGATGGTGGCGCCGGCATTGTCGTCGGTTTCGTTGCTCTCAGCGTCGCCGTCGTCATTGGGGTCGTTTTCAACGCCAGTGCCCCGGATCGTGATGCCGCCGGCGACGTTTCCGTTGACGAGGATACCGGCGATCGCTTGCTCGAGATCGTCGGCGTCCAATCCACTCTGGCTGGTGGGAACGGTTGTCGTGAGATAGCCAAGCACGTTCCAGGCGCCGCTGATCGACAGTTCGCCGCCGATCGCGCTGTCGATGTGAACACCGATGCTGTTTTGGCCACGCGCTGTGCCGCTGCCGCTCACCACCACATCGCCGGTCACGCCGCCATTCACGGCGATTGCGCGTGTGTTGTCGCCGGTCACAGAGATGCTGCCGCTCGACGTCAGATCACCGGTGAGCAAACCGTTGAGCGTGATGCCCGAGGAATTATTGCCTTCGATGGAAATGACGCCGGAGTTCAAGATGTCGCCGGTGAAGGTCGGGCCCGCTTGCAGGAAGATGCCGTGGCGGTTGGCGCCAACGGCGACATTGCCGTCGAGATCGCCATCGGCGTCCGCGTCGGTCAGCGTAAAATCTTCAAGGAATTGGATGCTGCCGGAATTGGTAATGTTCCCGGTGTTGCCGCCTTGGAGCAAGATGCCGTTGACGTTGTTCTGACCAGTCGTCGACGTAATGTTGCCAGCGTTCGCAACGTCGTTGCTGGTGTTGACCGTGACCGCCGTTTCGCCGGCGTCGATCGTTATCGAGCCAGCGCTCGTAACTGTGATGTCGCCTGCGACGCCGCTTGCATCCGGATTGGAGGTCGTCAGCGGCGTGTCGATCGCGGTGCTGACGGTGCGATCGCCTGCTTCCGCCGCGCCGCTTACCCCGCCAGCCAGAGCGACCGCCAGGCCTGCGAGTTGAATCTTACGTCTGATGCGCATCCCGGCTCCGTCCCCTGCATTTCGGCGCGAACGGGGTGTCGTCGGTCAAACCGCCTCTTGGGCAGACCCTTCGGTCACGCCCAATCCTCCCGCTTGCGGCCGCCCTTCTTGGAGCGGCGCACAGGGGGTGGCATGCCGACTTATCGGAATTTTGTCCATAGCCGGGCGCATGGCCGAAAGCTCTGGATATGGGGCGAAAATGTCACCGCCGAAGCACGTATCAGGCTGTGAGCAACGACGTCTTGCTGCGGCGCACATAGCGCGCCGCGACAGCGCGCCTAGCCTAGACGCGAAAGCAAGTCGGCAACCGTGGCAGGCTTCGTTTCGGTCTTTGGCTTCTGAAACGCGCCTTGCAGAGCGGCGATCTGATTAGCCGGCACAGCCTGCGAGAAGAAGAAGCCTTGGAGCTCGGTTACGCCAACCAGGCGCATTACCGATGCCTCAGCCTCGGTTTCCACACCTTCCGCGACGATCTCCATCCCCAAGCCGCGGCCGAGCGTGACCACAGACTGAATAATGGTCATGGCGCGCTTGCGCTCATGGATGCCGGTCACGAAGGCGCGGTCGATCTTGATCTTGTCGAAACGGAAGTCGCAGAGGTAGCGCAAAGAAGAATAGCCGGTGCCGAAGTCATCGAGGGCGATCTTGAAACCCATCGACCGCACCTGTTCGAGGATCTGGCGATTGCGATCGCTGGATTCCATCAAGATGCCTTCAGTCACTTCCAACACGATGCGGGTCGGGTCGATCTCGTGCTTCTGGACCAGCTGCTCGAGCAGGTCGACGAGATCAACATGACGGAATTGGACCGGCGACAGGTTGATCGAGATTTCGAGGTCCGGCCAGGCTTTCGCTTCCTCGAACGCGCGCTCAATGACGAACGCGCCGAGCGCCGGCATCAGCCCCGCCTCTTCCGCGATCGGGACGAACACGGCAGGCGAGATATCGCCCTTGGTCAGGTGCTTCCAACGCAACAGCGCCTCAACCCCAGTCACGCGGCCATCGGCGCATGAGATCAGCGGCTGATAGTGCAACTTCAGTTCGCGCGCTTCGAGCGCTGCATGCAATTCGACTTCGATTTCGCGGCGCTGTTCGACTTCCGCCGCCATCTCGGCGCAGAATACCATGGCGCGGTCGCGGCCTTGGTTCTTGCCTTGATAGAGCGCGATATCGGCGTGGCGCATCAGCTCTTGCGGGCCCATGCCGTGATCGGGACTCATGGCGATGCCGATCGAGGCCGTCATCTTGATGTGCTGGCCGTAAACGTCGAAGCTCTCCTCGAACGCTTTGCGCAGACGCTGAGCCAGTTCGTCGGCCGCTTCCGGGCTGGTTGCGCAGCGCATGACCGCGAATTCATCGCCACCGAAACGCGACAGGAAATCCTCGCGCGACAGCGATTTCCGCAGGCGCTGCGCGACACCCATGATGAGCGTGTCGCCAGCAGCGTGACCCATCGTATCGTTGACGTCTTTGAAGCGGTCGACGTCGATATAGGCGACGACGACGCGGCCGTTATTGCGGGTTTGCACCAGTGTATCGAGCTGCTCTTGCAGATGCTCTACGAAGTGATGGCGGTTCGGCAGGCCCGAGAGCGCATCGTGCAGCGCTTGGTGACGCGACTGCTCTTCGCGGTTCGCCAGATCGCCCGAAGCGCGTTTCAGACGGTTGATCATCAGCCAAGTCAGCCAACCCGCCCCGATCACGCCAAAGGCGACCAGCGGCAGGATGAACAGCAACAGCGAACGGCCAGGCTGGCGCGGCGTCCAGCTCAGGAAGCCCATCGCCTCGCCGTCATCAGCGGCGAACGCTTCCGACAGCACGCCCGAGCCGCGCGCAGCCGTATTTGAGAGCGCAAGATCCGGAATAAGCAACGAACCGCCAACCTGCGCCGCGAACGCTTCGTCGATCTTGACGACGCTCAGGAGCAGGTGCGGTTCGCCGCGCAGCAGATTTGCGTCGAGGTTTGGCACGATCGAGATCGTGGTCACAACGGCAGGTTCGCCGTCGACGCTCATGATGTGGCCGGCCCAGCGGCCGAAGCTCGCGCCGAGCAGCGCGCTATAATTGCCTTGGCTCTCGACGAAGGCGCGGTCGCGGCGGCGCAACGTATTGTCCGGGCCGCTGCGGGCCTCGCCAACGATTTGGTCAAACATCTGGCGGTGCGCGTTATACGCGGCGACTGCGTCGCTGCGCTCACCGTTCACCGTGGCGTAGATCGGCTGGTTGTTGCTGTCGATGATGAAGACTTCGTCGTGACCATAGGTCTCGAAGAAATAGAGGCCGATATTGGTGTCGATCCAATCGAGGTCGAGCGGCCGGCGCTGGGCGTTGGCGACCGCGTCGTCCCACCAGGCGATGGCCTTTTGCTGGTCGAGCACCTGGCTTACGCTTTGATCGAGCGCGTTTTCCACAAGCTGCCGCTCGCGCACGACCGCCGTTCGGTTCGCTGACCAGCCCGCATAGGCAACGATCACCACAAGCAGAGCGCCGAACAGGACGAGCGCAGCCCCGATGACGGCCGTCAGCCGACGGAGGTCGTTCTTGTAGTGGACAGTTTTGGCGCTGCTGGGCGTCATGACTAAGCCAAAGTAAACGAGCCCAAAATCGGGTTATACGACCGAACTTACCGCACCCAATACGAAAATTAGGTTACGACGACCAGGTGTTTTATTTGGATTAGTCCAAGGAATACTTTGCTAACTATGTTTGCCTGCTCTTGACCCACCCAAAGTCAAGGCGCTGTTAACCTTAGTAAATACACATTCAAGCTTGTGTTTTCCGAATTTACGCTTTATTAGGGAAGCGCAACTGCCCAAGCACTGCTGGGGACATGCCGGGTAATCGCCGGGGCGGGCGCAAGTATAGTTAACGAGATATGGGTGGACACATGACGCGGTACGTCGTCAAGACGCGCGCCGATAGCCCCGAATTGCGCAAAGCCGCGATGGCCATTGAACAGGCCGCGTGGGGTTCGCTGGGCTTTTTGAATTTCACGAGAGCCCACTACTCCTTCTACCAGGAGTTGTTGGACGAGTACGCCGACTGCCAGCTCTGCTTGGTGGACGAAGCGACCGGGTATCCGGTCGCCGTGGGCAATTGCGTCCCCCTCGCCTGCGACTTCAACAATCTGCCGCCGGAAGGCTGGGATTGGATCGTCGAAACCGCCGCCAACACCAACGGCTCCCGCCGCAACGCCATTGGCGCGCTGGCGATCTCGGTGCCGAAGATCCATCGCTCAAAGGGGCTTGCGCGAATTCTGATCCAGGAATTCTCCAACCTCGCCGCGCGCAAAGGCATGGACGGCGTCATCGCGCCGGTCCGCCCGTCAGCGAAGCACCTCCACCCGTTCATCCCGATGCACGAGTACATTACGTGGAAGGATGACGACGGCCGCTTGTTCGATCCCTGGCTGCGCAGTCACGCCGCCGCCGGCGGCAAGATCATCAAGCCCGCGGATCGTTCGATGGTCGTCGATGAGCCGGTGGCGTTCTGGGAAATGTGGCGCGGCAGCGCCTTCCCTGAAACCGGCGATTACAAGATTGAAGGCGCGCTCAATCCGGTGTCGATCGATCTTGAGCGCGACAGCGGTCGCTACGTCGAACCAAACGTGTGGTTCGCCTACCAAGCGCAAGCGGCGTAATCAGCTCACGGCGCGTAGCGGTGCAAGGGCGTACTGGGGAAACTCAGTCGCCGCGCCGTATAGGTAGCCTTGCGCCAACTCGCACCCCATCGCGCGCAACGCCGCGGCGGTTTCTTCGTCTTCGACGCCTTCAGCCGTCACCTTCAGCCCCAGCGCCTTACCGAGGCCAACGAGTGCGCCCACGATCGTCGCGTTTTCGCGATCCGTCGTGATCCGGGCCACGAACGAGCGGTCGATTTTCAGTTTGTCGATCGGCAATTCGCGCAACAAAAACAGTGACGAATAACCGGTGCCGAAATCATCGAGCGCAATCTGCACGCCCTGATTTTTCAGCGACATCAACGCAGATTTCGCGCGCGCCACGTCGCCGATCATGGCGCTTTCCGTCACTTCTATTTCGAGGCGTTGCGCCGGGAAGCCGGTTTCGCGCAGCGTGCGCAACACCTTCTCCGGGAACCATTGGTCCCGAATTTGGCTCGGCGAGATATTGACCGCGAGCCCGAATTCACCCGGCGCGTCGAGTGCTTTGGTGCAGGCGCGCGCCAGCAGCGCCCAGAACATCGCGTCGACGAGACCCGCCTCTTCAGCCACCGGGATAAAGTCCACCGGCGAAATCATCCCACGTTCTTTGTGCGGCCAACGCGCCAGCACTTCGAAGCCTGCGAGTTCGCCCGTGTCGCAATACACGACCGGTTGAAAGTACGGGACGATATCGCCGTTCGGGATCGCCGAGCGCAATTCAGTTTCGAGCGCCGCTTTCGACTTCAGTTCTTCGTCGATCGAAGAATCGAAGAACTTGAAAGCGCCGCGGTCTTCCTTCGCGCGCAACATTGCAGCATCGCCGCGCTGCAGCAGCTCGGCCGCATCACGCCCGTCTTCGGGGCAGAGCGAAACACCAATCGAAGCGCCAACGGTCAGCTTCAGGCCATTGACCAAAATCGGCGCGGAAAGCTCGTGCAGCATCCGCCGCGCCGCCGCCGCAACGCCTTCACGGCCGCCCGGCCCTTCCAGCAGCACCGCGAACTCGTCGCCACCCAAACGCGCAGCAAAGCTGTCATCGCGGATGCAGCCCATAAGCCGCGTGCCGATAACTTGCAGCAATTGGTCGCCTATGGCGTGGCCATGGACGTCGTTGATCGGCTTGAACCGGTCGAGGTCGACGAACATCAGCGCAAACGCATTTTCCTCGGCGCCGACCAGCGCAATACGGCGATCGAGCTCTTCCAGAAAATGCCGGCGGTTTGCGAGGCCGGTCAGCGGATCGTGACGCGCCAGCGATTGCGCCCGCGCTTCCGCGGCTTCACGTTCGCCGATCTCGGCCGACAGCGTCTCGTTGGCGCTGACCAGGTCTTGTGTGCGCTCTTGCACAGTGCGTTCGAGGCTGTCGCGGATGGCGTCAAGTTCGAGAACCGCTTGGCGGCGGTCGAGCTGCGCCTTCACGCGCGCCGTCAGCACCCGGAGATCGATTGGCTTTGTGATGTAGTCGTTGGCGCCGCCTTCAAGCGCTTGCGAGACGACATCGCCGTCATCGAGCGCGGTGACGACGATAACCGGCACGTGCTCCGCGTCGAAGCGTCGGCGTATGCCTTCCAGAGCCTCGAGACCCGAGCGCTCCGGCATCATCCAATCAAGCAGAACGAGTTCGATATCCAGTTCAGCGATCGCGTCTTCGATGCCGACCGCGGATTCGCGCAACACGACGTCATAACCGCGACGCTCGAGCCTGCGCCCGAGCATGTCGCGATTCTGCGCCTGGTCGTCGACCAGCAGAATACGCCCGAGGCGCATCACAGTGGACGCCCCCTCATTGCCTTCCGCCGAGGACATGCGCCCCCCTGCACCCACGTGTGCCCATACCAGAGGCGCAATTTACCCTGAGGAGAGTTTAGGTCGCGCTAATGACGCAAGGCAGATCGAACTATTTGGATAGTTAAGTCGCGAGCCTTTACGCACGCTAACCATAAAGCGCGCAATTTAGGCTGCGTATTTCTCGATCAGCGCAACGAGCCCGGCAAAGTCGACCGGCTTCGTCGCAAAATCATCGCACCCGGCGTCCATGCATTCCTTGCGCGCGCTCTCCATCGCATGCGCCGTGAGCGCCACGATCTTTATGTTGCTGACGTCCGGCGTCGTACGGATGACCTTCGTCGCTTCGATGCCTGACATCACAGGCATTGAGATATCCATGAGGATGAGATCCGGCGCACAGCTCTTCGCCATCGCGACAGCTTCCGCGCCGTTTTCAGCGCAGTGCACTTCGTAGCCGCGGCGCTCAAGCCGGCGGGTCAGCATTTCGCGGTTGTCGGGATGATCTTCAGCGATGAGGATGCGCATGGGAGGACCTTTCACGCCGTCTTGGCGATGGTGGAAATCGCCGGTGCGTCAGCCGGCTTTGCGGATTGTGGTTCAGGCGTGCGCGCAAATCGCAAAGCAGCGGCGGCGAGCACGTCACGGTCGGCAGGTTTGACCAGATGTTCGCAAGCGCCTGACGACAATGCGCGCTGACGATTGTCGTCGATCGAATGAATGATCACAGGAATGTCGCCGGCGTCGCCCGTATTGAGCACCGCCAGCACATCCCAACCGGTCACGTCCGGCAGATTGATGTCGAGCAAAATGAGGCTTGGCCGCAAGCTGCGCGCCATTTCGATGCCTTCAGCGCCGGTCGCCGCCGTTCGCACCTCAAAGCCCAACCGGATGAGTGAGCGCGCCGTCAGATCGCGCGCGCTTTCTTCGTCGTCGATCATCAGCACGAGACGCTGGCTGCCCTGCCCGGCGGCGGCGTTCGCATCGATACGCGCCGGCGCCGGCATCGCATTGGGTTGCACAGGGAAGCGCAACGTGAACGTCGAACCCACGCCTTGCACGCTCGCCGCCGTCACATCGCCGCCAAGCATCTGCATGATGCGGCGTGTCAGCGCGAGGCCCAAGCCGGTGCCGCCATACCGGCGCGCCGTGAGCGCGTCGGCCTGCACGAACGCATTGAACAACCGCCCGACCTGCTCGACTGTCATGCCAATGCCGGTATCGCTGACCGCGACTTCGATCGCATCGCCATCGCGGCGCGCATGAATCGTGATCTCACCGTCCTTGGTGAATTTCGCCGCGTTCGACAAAAGATTGAGCAAGCACTGATTGAGCTTGAATGAGTCCGTGCAAGCAATGCCAACGTCCGCGTCTATCTCAAGCTTCAGCTTGCTGCCGTTCTTCTCAACATTGGGCCGCACCGTCGCTGCGGCTTCGCTGACCAGCGCGCCGACATCGAACTCCGACGCCGACACATCCATGCGTCCCGCTTCGATTTTCGAGAGATCGAGAATTTCGTTAATGAGATGCAGCAACTGGCGAGCCGAACTCAGCACACGCTGCAGGTCGGCGATGTCGGTGTCGCGGCCATCAGCTTCCGCCTCCTCCATGAGGATTTCGGAATAGCCGATAATGGCGTTGAGCGGGGTCCGCAATTCGTGGCTCATTGAGGTCAAGAATTGCGACTTTGAGACGTTCGCCGCGTCCGCGTCCTCACGTGCAGCACGCAGATTCACCAGCGTTTCCGCGAGCTTTAGATCGCGCGCATTCATCTCTTCCATCAAGCTGTCGAGGCGCCCGTACATCTCGGCGACGCTCACCGCCGCTTCGTCTATCGCTTCGGCTGCGGCCGCTTCTTCGCCAACCAGTGCGCGGCGCGATTTCAGCCCCTCTTCGGCGCGATGCATCGCGGCGATGAACGCCGCCTCCTGGCGCTTACGCTCGGTGATATCCTTCGAAATGACGACAATTTTGCGCACGCCGCCGGAGCGGCCCATCACGCGCTGCGCCCAGGCTTCGATCCAGCGGACCTCGCCGCTTTCGCTCATGACGCGGTGCTCAACGCAACCACCGCCGCCTTTGCCAATCTTCACAAAATAGTCGCGCAGCGCTAGGCGATCTTCTTCATGCAGGAAGCCGGTTCGGCTTTCCATGAACTGGTCGAACGTGAAGGCGCGATTGTAGAGTCCATCGACATCACCGTGCCAATTGATCGTGCGCGCCTTGAAGTCGACTTCCCACACCAGGCTGCGCGCGATCTTCAATGCTTGCAGCAGCCGGTGTTCGTTGGCCGCCGCCGCGGCCCGCGCTTGCACCAATTGTGTAATGTCGCTGCCGTGCGAAACGACGCCGACGATCTCATCGTCGGCATTGCGCCAGGGGCGCGCTTCCCAATTGTACCAGCGCGTGCCGCTAGCCAAGCGCGTTTCGTCTTCCTCGAAGCGCACGACTTCGCCGCGCATGGCGCGCGAGAACGCCTCGCGCCAGCGGTCCGGCGCCCACGCAATGATGTCTTCGAACCTTTGCCCGACGGGATCTGGCGCGCGGATCGCCTCGCGCATCGCTTTGCTCATAGCGACGACGCGCGCCTCGGTATCGACAAGCATCGCGGCGGTCGCACCCTGCCCCAGCATCAGTTCAGCCAAGACTTGTTCTTGCGTCGTCTTCTGCTGCGCTTGGCGCAATGCGCTCTCTGCGCTTGCGGCGCTGACACGCGCCAGCGTCACGTACGCCATCAGCGCGCCGCCGCCGACAGCTGCGATAAACGCCAAGTCCCAATCCGGTTGCGACGACATCGCCGCCATCAGCAAGGGCGACGCGAGCAGAGAGAGCGCCGGCGGCGCCGCGCCCGCGGCCGCGATCGGCAGCCCGCCCGATGCGCCGGGGCTGAAGTGGCGGACGACGCCTGCAACCCACAACAACATTGCGGCGGCAGCGCCCGCCGCTTCGCCGTGCAGCCACAACGTGATCGGCAACAGCGCATAAAAACCCGAGCAGAACGCGGCCCACACGCAGAGACCCGCGAGCGTACGCCCTTGGATCTTGATGTCGCGGGCGTCGAGGCGGCGATAGAGTTCGGTGTCGAAAATCCAAAGCACCGCCATGAGCGCCGACCAGCCGACAGGCCAGGGTCCGCCCATGATCGCCGCGGCTATGCCGCCGGTCAAAATAGTGAGTGCAATCGAGGCCGGCATCTCGCGCCGGCGCGTCTCTGCGGCGCTCGCGAGCGCGGTGGGCGGCTTAGGCGTCGTCATGCGTGGCGGGCTCCGCGCCGAATACAATTCGACCGACGCTGCCAGCGCGGAGTGAATTTAAGCTAAACCATATTCGAGAATCCGCTCTTTATGCCCGGGTGCCACGCCAAGCCGATCCCGCCCTGCCCGAACGCCGCCGCAGCCAAATCCTGGACGCGGCGCGGGAATGCTTCCGCCAGCGCGGCTTCCGGCTGACCACAATCGAAGAGATTTGCGCCGAGGCGAGGATCAGTCCCGGCGCGCTCTATCGTTATTTCGACTCCAAGGCCGACATCATCGCCGCCATCGCGCTTGATGCGCGGGCCGAAGCCGAGGCGATGCTGGAGCGCGTTAACGGTTCAGAAGGTTTGATCGCCGGCCTCGCCGAACTCGCCCGCGTCTTCTTCGAAACCTTCGACGGCGACGGCGATGCGGCGTTATTGGCGGACATTTGGGCCGAGGCGGCGCGCGATCCGCTACTGGCGAAAGCGTTGCAACAGCGCGACCTGGTCGCCGTCGGCCGCTTGGCGGCGGCGATCGAGCGCGCCCAGCGCGAGGGCACCATCTATCCGGCCCTACCCGCGTCGGAAGCGGCCGAAGCGTTGATCGCCAGTCTTGAAGGCATGGCGCTGCGGCGCGCGCTCCGGCGCGAAAGCGAGGCAAGCGAAGCCGTCCGCCGCTTCCGCACGCTGGCCCTGCATATTCTGAAGCCGAAACGTTAGGGCGCGCGGTGGACGAGGATAATCGTCACATTCGCCACAAAGCAGATCACCGAGAAGGCAAATAGCCAGGGAAACCCATGGTTGTGGGCGCGCCGGGCGCTGGCTTCCAGCCAACCACCGACCAGCACCAGCCCAGCCGAAGCGACCAAAATCCAAAGCTCGTGGCCATGCAGAAACCGATGAATTGGCGCGAAATATCCGGCCAATACCGCCACGCCCGAGGTTGCCCCCGATACTGCCGCCGCAATCATCGCCAGAGCCGGCAAACCACAACAAATCGCGTGCAAGCTCATGACCGCTGCGTGGGCCAAATGGGCCCGTCGCCCGTCGCGTGCACTGTTATGTTGTAACATCACACCCGATTTAGGCGCAGCGCTCCGGTCGGTCAAGCTCCACTACCGTAGTTCGAAACCCTCATTCGGCGTAATATACGGAACCGTTGCTTGCGGTTCGCCAGCGAAGCGCGCACATACCAGATGCTGCATTGAGGTAGAGGGCGATGTTTGCGTTTCTAGTCATGGTTCGTGATGCGTTGATCGCAATGGCGCTGGCTTGGGTCGGTGTGACGTTGGAACAGCGCTCCGCCGAGCAACCCACGTGCGGGACAGAAGCCTGTCAGCCGAGCGAGCGCTGAGCGCTACGTCCAAACAGCGATCTTTCTGATCGTAAGCTTGCCTTGGCAAGCGTTCGCCCTTGAATGGCCGCACTTATTTCGTTCTCGTTAGCCATTCGCGCGCTCCCCTCGCGCGTTGCTGGACCTGTGCCGCATGACGACCACAACCCACCACACCGAACGTAGCGGCGATCCCGGCGCAATGATCGGCATTCTGGGATTGGTCGTCGCCGCACTTTGGGTCGTCGGCAGCATCGCCGGCGCGATCGTGCTTATCGGCCCGGCCGACATTGGCTCTCTCACCATTCCCGAATACGGCGCGGTCGGCGCGGTGACGGTGCTGCCTGCGATCATGGCCGCCTTCTCCGGCCTGGCGGCGCGCGACAGCGCCCGTGCGCGCGTCGAGGCCCGCCGGCTCGCCGACGCCGCTGACCGGCTCATGAACCCCGAGCGCAGCGCCGAGAACGCCGCGCGCAAACTCGCCGAATCCGTGCGGAGCGAAATCAATCAGCTCGACCAAGCGCTGCTGCAAACCCTAAAGCGTCTGCAAGAGGTCGAAGGTCAGATTTCGCGTCAGGCCAAGGCCGTCGACGACATGTCCGACCAAGCCAAGGCCGGCGCCAATCACATGATTGTCGGCATGGAGCGCGAGCGCGAAGAGCTGATGCGCATCTCGCGCGATCTCACCAGCCAGGCGCAAAACATTGGCGACTCCATCGGCAAGCACACCAGCTCGATCTCCGAAGCCGCGCGCGTCGCCGAAGCCGAAGTCCGCGCCGCCGACCAGGCGCTCGACCACCGCCTCACCTCGTTCGGCGCCGCAGCTGCCCTCATTTCAGATCGCACCAACGGCCTCTCCAACGCCGCCCAAGCCAGCGCCGATTCCTCACTACGCCTCGAACAAGCGCTCTCTGTCGCCCTCGACGTGCTCTCCAAGGCCACGAGTCTTACCGACGCCGCGCGCCACTCGGCCGAAGCCGCAAGCCACGCCGCCAACTCCACCGCCGGCGCCGTTCGCGAAACCACGCATCGCGCAATCGATGACGCCAAGCGCGCCGCCGAACTCATCCGCGGCGAAGCCGTCAACGTCGAACGCGAGGCCGCCGTCGCACTTGAGCGCCTCCGCGACGCCGCCGATTCCGCCCGCATGGCGGCGCGTGACGCGCGTGACGCTGTCACCGGCGACGACCCGCAGCACATGCGCGTCCGCAATCGCGGTAACGAACCAAACTCTGATGAAGCCGCTCCCGGCTATGATCGCTCGTGGCGCGATGAGGCCGCCGATCCGCTCGAACTGCCGCCAGCGCGCAGCCGCAATGATCCGCCGCCACCCATGTTCGGCGACGCCCCACCCGAGCCGCAACGCCAACGCGCGCCCACCGCCGACCGCCCAGTCCCGGGCGATTGGACCTGGCGCGATCTCCTCTCGAACGTCGATGGCCCTGAAAGCGGCGCGCCGCCTGCCGCGCCCCGCCGCGAACCTGGCGCCGATCCAGTCGCGCATTTGCGCCGTCAGATCACTGACCCGCGCGCAGCGGTGCTCCCGATCGTAGAAACGATCTCGCACGCAGGTCTGCAGCTTGACGACGTGTTCTCCCCGTCCGCGCTCGAGCGTATCGCGCAACGCTCGCGCTCCGGCACGCAAGCCCGCCGCCGCGCCGTGCGTGACGCAGCGCCCGAAGCCGCGCGCCGCATGGGTGATTTCCTGCACCGCGACGCAGCCGCCAACCAAGCCGCGATGCAATTCCTGCGTAGCGATGGCGCACGTATCGCCGAACAAATCGGCCGCGGCCGCGCCCAAATGAACGCCGAACTGACGCGCGCTTTTCTGCTCATCGACGCCGCTGCGGGTTAAGGTTCTTCGCCAATGTCCGTTTGTGCTGAAGGAGCACTTTGTGTGCGACCGCGTACCGACGCGCGCCGCAGTGTAGCGCAGCCTTCGCAATGCTCTATCGAATCGAAATTCTCAAAGGCCAGGTAAGGCGCATCGTCCGCACCCACCACAGGACCGGCGTTGACTTGGCCGAGATCGGGGTGTTTGCCGAAGGTGAACGCAAACTTCATGGCGGCGATGGCTTCCGGCTACGCGATCTTCACACCGGTCAAGTCACAGAAGTTGGTGCGGTAGAAGTTCGCGACTTAGAACTGCTAGCGCGGCAAACCTTGGAGCAACACGATAAAGTTGCTGTCGTCGCGCACTTGAAACCTGCTCGCGCCGTCATCCCTCCAGCCGCCTCCAGCTGATGCAAAATGGGCGCGACAGCGCCACGAGGTGATCTCCGCGGCAGTCTAATTGATAGGACCGGAGTCAGGCGACCTGAGACACTTCCTCAAGCGGCAATAACCGTGAATCCTTGATCGCCGCACTTCTGTGACCGAGGCCCGCTAGATATTCCGCGTGAGATGCGAAAGCGACAAATGATTCAACGCTGCTCTGGCGCACGATCATCGCAACGTCCCAGCTTTCATGCTCCGGTCCGATAAGGAACGTACCGCCGCGCGCAAGCAGCAATACTTGCCCGCCGCTGTCCTCCAAGTAAGGCAATGTATGCTTGATGTAGCGGTCGAATGCCTCGGCGCCGCTTACGGGCGACGAAGGAGCAAGTTCGGGCGAAGCTGAATAATCGGCGATCGCGCGAAGGCGGATTAGGTTCAGCATGACCACAGGGCCGGCAACGCCACGCATGAAGAGCGCTCGACCGCTCTGCTCTGTCGGCTCCAGATAGCTTTGCTGGTCTTCTTCACACATGTCTTCGAGACCTGCACCCACTCAGCGCGCTGCTAGCGCTCATCGCTCTCGATGTCCACGTCGGCGGCTCCTTAACGCTCCCATCCCCGCACTTGCGCCGCTAATCTGCCGACCGGCCCTAATCCGCGCTGATAATCGCGGTGCACATGAACCCCGCTTTCTCCCCCTCAACCACGACCGCCCTTTGGGGCGCCTGCGCGCCGTGTTCGCGCGCGTTCGCAGCGGCGCCGGCTCTGATCGCAAACGCGATTCTGCTGTCGCATGACGCCTATGTCGTTGTTGTCAGCTTCGGATGCTGGAAGCGCTGGCGCGCAAACTTTTGCTGGCCGAAGCAGGCGCGCTCAAATTTTGCGACACCGTCACGCCGCTTGTGGTTAAGCCAGCGCCTGCCCCGCGCCGGATGCGCGCGCGCCAAGCCCGCTGCGCGGCATCAGCTTCGACCATCCCGAAACGTGGTCAGCGCACTTTGCACTAAACCTGCCTCGAAAACCGCGCACGGCTAAGCGCCGTGTCCGGCGCCAACACAACTTCTGGAACCTCCCCGCGTCTCCGCCCTCTTTTGCTTTCAGCGTCGCGCTGCGCATCGAAGCCATGCGGCGCGTCCTTAACGATCCCGCACCTCAGGCGCGCCGCCTCGCGCGCGCGCTCAAAATTGCCCTCGTTCGTTATCCGCGGGTCCTTACCCACCGCGCGCTGTTCACGCCGCGCCGTTACGCCGCCGATCCCGCGGACGCGCGGCTGTCGTTCGACATCCTCGCCGTCGCGCTCGCAGCAACTATGGGCATCCGTGATTCCAGCTGACGCGCGCCGCTTAACCTTACCATTCGCGCGTGGCGCATGTTGGCGCGTGATTTGCTCCGAATTGGCGCACGCTTGGCGCGCGAACCCCACTCGCCTCGCTGGCATGGGGGTTGCAGCCAGCGGGTTAACGCCCGCGATCCGCGGGTGCGCGGGAGTTTACGATGTACTACGGACAAGAGGACGACGAGCGCGATCCGTTCGAAGTTTTCGGCGAAGCCGAGAACACGAACGACGCCATCGCCGGCGATTTCTCAGAAGAATTCGATCGCGAAGAGTTCAGCACCCGTTCGAGCGATGAGCCGAACGTTGTTGAACCCAAGCGTGAAACCAAGATCAAAGCCGGTTTCTCATGGGCTGGCTTCGCCGGTGGCGTGATGGCTCTGGTTTGGATCGGCGGCGCCATTGGCGGTCCGCTCACCTATTTCGGCGTCGACGCCGTGATGGCGATGGACCCGGCGATGCAAGCCGGCCTGATCGCTCTCGCGTTCGGCCCGGCTCTGCTGTTTTGGGTTGCGGCCTCCGCCGCTGGCGAAGCGCTGAAAGCGCGGACGCTGGCGACTGAGCTGACCCGCATGGCGCGCGAAGCTGCGATGCCGGTTGAATCCGGCGAGGCGCAAGCGCAACGCCTGACCAACACGGTGAAGCACGAAATCGAGTCGCTCAACGAAGCGGTCTCGGCAGCCTTGGATCGCCTGGGGGAACTGGAAGCCGCCGCGCAACGCAATGCGCATCTGTTCGGTGAAGCGGTGGCCGCTTCGCGTCAGAACACGCAAGCCATGGCCGACACGCTGATCCGCGAACGCGAAGCACTCGTCGAAGTCAAAGGCGACATCAAAGATCAAACGGACGTGATCGCAAATTCGATCGGCCGCCAAGTCCGCCTGATGCGCGAAGCTTCGAAACTGGTGAAAACGGAAGTCACCGCCGCCGAGCATGCACTGTCGACGCACCTCACCTCGTTCGCGGCTTCGGCCAGCGTTCTGGGCGAGCGTACGCACCAGTTCCATGTCGCTGCTGACACCGCCAACGCCGCCGCTGCTTCGCTCAACGGCTCAATGTCGGAAATGCTTGGCGGTCTCGCCGAAGCCACCCGCTTGACCGAGACGGCCAAGAAGTCGACCGCCGAAGCCGTGCTCGTCGCCAACGAAACCGCAGCTGCGGTTCGTGAAACGACGCGTGGCGCTGTGACTGAAGCCAAGCGCGCCGCGCAACTGATCCGCGCTGAAGCGCAAGCCATGCAGGAAGCCGCCAACATCACGATGGCGCGTCTGAACGAAATGGCGAGCGCCGCCCACTCCGCGTCGGAAGCCAGCCAAGCCGCTGCCGATCGTCACGCCACCTCGATCGAGAAGCGCCTCGGCGCCCTTGCCTCGACGGCGGCAGTGAAGAAGACGGTTGTCGTCCAGCAAGCTGAGCGCAAGGTCGAAGCTGTCGCTTACGCTGAGCAAGACGAAATGACGACGCTGCATGCAGCGGCCAATGCGGCGGTGTCGCGTGGCGGTTCGCGTCAACGCGTCGAAACGCGCAGCGAAGTTCGTGTCGAAGTCGAAACGCAACCGAAGAAGGTGTTCAAGGGCTTCGGCTCATGGGGCAACTTCATGCCGCAACAGCAGCATGACGCAGCGCCTGTCGCCGCCAACGAAAGCGCGTTCGAACTGGCCGATTTCGGTCGCGACGAACCGGTCGTCAATCACGATGCAGTGTTGAAGACGGGCGTCGTCGATATGGTCACGGACTCAGGCGTGGATCTCGACGAAGTGCTGAACGCTGCGGACCTCGAGCGTATCGCCCGCTGCTCACGCGAAGGCGCTTCGGCCCGCCGCCGTGCAGTGATCGATGCAGCCCCTGGTGCAGTCACCCGCATCTCGCGTCACATGAAGCGCAACACCAGCGCCCATGAAACCGCGGTCCAGTTCCGCTCTCGCCCGGATCTCGCCAAGAGCGAGAACAAGAGCGAAGGTTCGGACCTGGTTCGCGCCTACCTATTGATCGATGCCGCTCTGGCCTGATCAATTCCCCACGGCGGTTGGAGTCTGGGCCACAGCTTCCACCGCCGCATCTGCCGCAAACTCCCCAATGCGCGCGCTGCCTTCACGGGCGGCGCGCGCAAGCGCTTCCGCCGCCACCGATGAAGAACGCGCACTCACTGGCGCGCTGGTGTCGATAATCCGCGACGCAATGATCCGCCGGCCCGGCGCCACAAGACGGACATCGGCGCGGAAATGAGCGGTCATGTCCTCTTCGCGCACCTCAAAGTCGAGCACTTCCCAGCGAATCTCGTAATCGGCGCGCGCTTCACCGGTGCGGGTGGCGGCGCGGAAGCGGCCTTGGCTGATAATCGTCTCAGCCAAAATCTGTTGCAACGCATCGGCGGCGCGGCTGGACCACTGCGATTGATCAACGTACGCCACTGTGTCGCCCGTGCGCCAAATGAGATCCGATCCAAGGATCGAACGCTCGCCCGTCGGCTGCGCGATGGCGATGACGGCGTCGACCGGTTCGCCTTGAAGCGGCTCAATGTTGCGCGCTTCCAAAACATAAGTGCGCGGCGGCGGCGGCGGCTTCGGCAAAAGCGTGATGCAGCCACCAAGCATCGACACGGTCAGAAGAAGTGCTGCGGCGCGGATCATGGCTCAAGCTCCACGGTCGGCCGCGGGCTGCGCGGCGTGAGGACGGATGGGTTTTCTTCGATATTGTTGGCGACGCGGCTGATGCTCGCGGCGGCGCGGCGAATTTCTTCAGCGGCCAGCGAAAGCTCAGGCAAGGTTTCGCCAGCCGCGACACCAGCGGCCTGGTTCACTGAGCCAAGCACTTCATCTAGATCCGAGAGATCGGACTGCATCTGGCGCGCAAGCACCGCAATTTCACGCGCTGCCTCGCCCGACTGGTTTACCACGGAATCTTGGGCCGCGAGTTGCTGTGAAATGTTTTCGAGGTTTTGTAACGTCCGGGTAACGCGTGCGATGTTTTCGTCGGTCAAAAGATCACGCACAGCAGCCATGGCCTCACTGGCGCGCATCGCGACTTCCTCGCCGCGCGCAACGATCACGTCGATCTGGCTGCCCCTGCCCTGAATACGCGGTGGCGGCGCACCGAAGGCGGCGCGCAGAATTTCGGAATCGGCCGCGCCGGCTGAGAGCTGAATCAGCGTGACGCCGGTCAGGCCGATCGGTTCGAGTTGAGCTTCTGTGTCGGTCTTCACCGGCACGTCGGACGAAACGCGGATGCGTGCGATAACGCGGTTCGTGTTGTCGGGGTCGATGCGCAAGGATTCCACTTCGCCGATCTTGATGCCGTTGAAGCGAACTTCGCCACCTTCGGTAAGTCCGCGCACTGGATCGTCGAACACGACATCGTATTGATTGTAGCCGCGCCTCAAGTCGCCCGTGGTGATCCACATGGCGAAGAGCATGATCAAGAGCGCGCCGATTATTGTCGATGCGCCGATCAGGACGTAATTGGCTTTGGTTTCCATGGCTCTATCCTCCCGCGGCGCCGCGCGTTGCGGCGCGGCCTCGCGGACCTGAGAAATATTCTTTCACCCAGCCTTTTGGCTCTGCGGTGATTTCGGGGATCGTACCGATCGCGGCGACCTTGCCTTCGTAAAGTACAGCGACGCGATCGCAGATGGCGTGAAGCGTGTCCAAATCGTGCGTGACCAGGAACACAGTAAGACCGAGCGAGCGCGCGAGCTCTTCGGTCATGCGGTCAAAATTTTCCGCGCTAATCGGATCGAGACCTGCTGTCGGCTCATCGAGGAAAAGCAATTCCGGATCGAGCGCAATCGCGCGCGCAACTGAAGCGCGCTTGCGCATGCCGCCGGAGATTTGCGACGGCCGCTTATGATGCGCGTCGGCGCCGAGGCCGGCCATGGAAAGCTTCAAACCCGCGATCTCGCGGCGCAGCGCCGGGGAAAGATGCGTGTGCTCCCGTAGCGGCGCTTCAACATTCTCTAAGACTGTAAGGGTCGAGAATAACGCGCCGTCCTGGAACATGACGCCAAGGCGCGGCTCGCGCGCGTCATCAGCGAAACATGGAAACGTAATTTCCCCTTCAGTCGGCTTGTCGAGACCAACGACCTCGCGCAGCAGCACGGACTTGCCGGTGCCGGACGGACCGACGACGCCAAGAATTTCGCCGCGGCGCACATCGAGATCGAGACCATTGTGCACGGTCTGCGTCCCGAAGCGCGTAACCAGGCCACGCACGCGAATGGCGATCTCTTCGCTCACCAGTTCATCTCCAGGAACCAGAGTGCGAAGATGGCGTCGAGCAAGATCACCATGAAGATGCCTTGCACCACTGACGTAGTGACGCGCGAGCCGAGGGAGCCAACGTCGCCGCCGACCGACAGCCCCTGCTTGCAGGCGACAACAGCGAGCACCATTGCGAAGGCTGGCGCTTTGACGAAGCCTACCCAGAAATGCTGCGCAGGCACGACTTCGGCGATGCGCGCAAAGAACATGTTGGGACTGACGCCAAGTTCGCTCCAGCAAACCAGAAGTCCGCCGAAAATGCCGGCCATCATCGCGGCGAAGGTAAGGATCGGCGTCATCACCAGCATGGCGATTACGCGCGGCACGACCAGCGCGTCCATCGGATCGATGCCGATGACGCGCATGGCGTCGATTTCCTGACGCATCTTCATCGCGCCGATTTCGGCGGTGAAGGAAGAATTTGTCCGGCCAGCGAGAATGACGCCGGTGATAACGGCCCCGAACTCGCGCAACATTGAGAAGGTGACGAGTTCAACGGTGAAAACGGCTGCGCCGAAATCGCCAAGTATGCGAGCGCCGAGATAAGCGACAACCAAGCCGATAAAGAACGCCAGCAGCACAACGATCGGCAACGCATTGAGGCCCGCGGCTTCCATTACGTGCACGATGGAAACGGCGCGGATGCGGCGCGGGTTCATTATGATGCGGCCGATGACGACAAGCGTCTCGCCGAAGAAGCCGACGGTCTCGATGATCTCTTCCCCGAGCGCAGCGACACCGCGGCCGGTGACTTCGAAAAGCCCTCGTATTCCGGTGGGGTGGCGCGGCGCGGCGGCGGGGCCGGTGTAGGATTTACGCGCGGCTTGTAAGAGCCGCATGGCGTTGGTGTGCTCGCCGCGAATGGCGATGCGGGTTTTGTCGCCGGCGGCGCTCTCGCGGAAAGTGCGATCGATCAGATAAGCGCCGGCGACATCGAAACGGCCAAGGTCAGCGACATCGACAACGGCGCCGGTCGTTAACTTCTCAGAAACTTCCGCCAAGCCGTTCTCGAGACCGGAGATGGTGTCCACCGTCCAGTCGCCGCGCAGCGCCAATACGGCCGCGCGCTCATCCTCTCGGAATTCAAATGTGGCCGCTGAGGCCAATCCAGCACCTTTCGAGCTTTCTGCCCGTCAACCAATAACGGCTAACAGAAAATATTAGGCAAAGAAGCAAGGGGCGCTTTCGGGGCGATGTTCCCGCAACAGGGGAATTTATTACCGAGGTGTTGCGACGGAACCGCGCGATTTCGACGGGACGAGCAGCAAGGCCAGCAAACCACCTGCGCCGGCCATGGCGGCCATCGCCCAATATCCGACGGCGCCGCCGAGATCGTAGAGATAGCCTGATAGGAGCGTCGAGCCGCCCATCAGCAGACCGCCGGACATCACTGCATAAAGCGTCTGTGCCATGGCCGCTGAGCTTTCAGGCGCGTCGCGATGCAGCAGACGCATGGCGCCGACATGCGCGGCGGCGAAACTCAGCGCGTGCATCGCTTGCAGCGGCCAGAGCGCGAGGCCGATCGGCGCAAAGCCCATGACGAACCAGCGCGCCACAGCGGCCCCGGCGCCGAGCAGGATCAAGCCCTCCGGCGTGGTGCGGCGCTCGATGAATGGCAAGCTCCAGAGGAATGCGACTTCGACGGCGACACCAAACGCCCAGAGCACGCCGATCATTTCCGGCGAAATGCCCTGCCCGCGCCAGACGATGGTGGAGAAGCTATAGTAGAAACCGTGAGCCGCTTGGATGAGGCCACAGGCGAGGATCAGAATTAGAAACTGGCGATTGCGAAGCAAGGCGTTCGCGCCGCCGCTGCGCGACGGGTTGGGCACGGCAGGCGGTGGATCTTTCGAAAGACCGAGCCAACTTGCCGACGTAGTGAGCGCGAGGCCGCAGAGAATCCAAACGACAACTGCAACGAGCCCGAAGCGCGCGATGACGATGCCGCCGAGCACATTGGCGGCGATGAACGCAATCGAGCCGATGCCGCGCGCAACGCCGTAGCTCATCTTGCCTTCATGCGTGGCGCGCAACGTTGCGGCCTCGATCAGCGGTGTCATCGATTGCGTTAGCGTGAGCGCGACGAAGCCGAGCGCTAGAAGTTGCCAGAAGCCTTCCGCCAGGAAGAAAAATGCGGCGTAGGCGAAGACGGCGCCGAGCGCGATGAGTTTCAACGGCGCGGCACGATCCGACGCGCGGTCGGACCGGTAAGCGATCAATGGCCCGGTGATGACGCGCGCAAATTGCGCCAGCGACAGAATAATGCCGATCTCGCCGCCGGACAGGCCACGCTCTGCCTCAAGCCAGCGCGGCAGGAAAACGAGAATAACCCCGGTGGCGCCGAACAGCGCCGACATCACCATGGTCACACGCGCAGCGCGCGTGGCGAGGATGGAGGGCTGGGTCGCGCCGGAGGTCAAACTTGTGCCGTGCTGTTGGTCGCAAATGGGCAAAGCGCGCCCCTGCGCGCCGGAACCTAAAGGCGCCCATGCGGTTAGGCGAGCGCGAGCACAAGGATGCCTGACATGAAGAAGCTGATAACGGGCGTTTTGCTGGCGGGCGCGTTGGCGGCCTGTGGGCAGACGACCGCGGTTGAGGCGCCGGCGGACGTTCCAGGGCCGGTGGTGCAGGCCGAGCAGCCGCCACTGCCGGCTATCCCAACCGATGCGTCAGCCGGGCCGTCAGGGACAGACAACATGACGTGGCAATTCTCGGGGGATGGTGGCAGCGCGACCGGGACGGCGCGCCCGCGGCTCATGTACGCCTCCTACGGCAGCGAAGGCTTGGGGATCAATCTGCAGTGCGATCCCGGCACGAACAACGCTTACGCCCTCCTCTGGCGCGGCCAGCAGCGAACGTCGTGGCCTTTCACGCTGCACTCTGGGACGGCGCGAAAGCAGCTGAGCGGAATAGGCGAAGGCGACAGCGAGGTGTTCGTGACGGCGGCCGTGGCGCTCGATGCACCGGCTTTGACAAACTTCCGCACGAGCGGAGAATTGAGGCTGACCGAAGCGGAAGTCGCGCTGCCTATGAATGCGATCAACGATCAAGAGCGGCAGGCGATTTCGAGCTTTTTCCAAGCTTGCAGCTAGCGGCCTTGCTTGGCGGCTTCGGCGCCCGTAACCAAGCGGCATGTACGGACAAACGCCCACGCCCCGCCGCGACCTTTATCCCGCGATCGAAGCGCATGCGAGCGAGATGCTGAAGGTTTCCGACCTGCACTCGATCTACGTGGAGCAATCGGGCAACCCGAACGGGCGCCCGGCCGTGGCGCTGCACGGCGGCCCCGGCGGCGGGCTCTCGCCGGAGATGCGCCGCTTCTTCGACCCGAAGCGCTTCCGTATCGTGGCGATGGATCAGCGCGGCTGCGGTCGTTCGACGCCGCACGCAGAACTGCGCGAGAACACGACCTGGGATCTGGTCGCCGACATTGAGCGCGTGCGCGAAAAGTTAGGCATCGACAAGTGGGTCGTGTTCGGCGGCTCGTGGGGCTCGACGCTAGCGCTTGCATATGCAGCCAAGCATCCGGAGCGCGTCGCCGGCTTGGTGCTGCGCGGAATTTTCCTGCTGCGCAAAAGCGAGATCGATTGGTTTTACCAAGATGGCGCGAGCCACGTTTATCCGGATGCGTTCGAGCGCTATGCGTCGGCGATTCCACCGGGCGAGCGCGGCGATTTTCTCGGCGCTTATCACAAGCGGCTGATGTCGTCCGACTGGGCCGAGCGCGTGCGCGCGGCGCGTGCCTGGTCACGCTGGGAAGGCGAGACGATCTCGATCGCGGGCCCAAGCGCGCTGCCATCGCGCTTCAACGAGGATCGGTTCGTCGAAGCGTTTGCGCGCATCGAGAACCACTATTTCGTCAATGGCGGCTTCTTCGAAAGCGATGGTTGGCTGTTGGAACAAGCGCCACGCATGCGCGGCATCCCCTGCCGCATCGCGCAAGGGCGCTATGATATGTGCACGCCGATGCAGAGCGCGTGGGATTTGAAACAGCGCTGGCCGGAAGCGGAGTTGGAAGTGATCCACGATGCGGGGCACAGCTCGCTGGAGCCAGGGATCGTGGACGCGCTGGTGCGCGCTACCGACTGGATGGCGGATCGCGCGAATTGGTAATCACCACAGCCACCCACGCGCGCCGTGTTGATCACGGTGGAGATCGACACCGAGCACAATTGCGTAGCCGGCCATGAGCGTGACCATGGCGGTGCCGCCGAAACTGATCATGGGGAGCGGAATACCGACGACCGGCACGAGGCCGATCACCATGGCGGTGTTGATAAACACGTAGCAGGCGAGCGTGGCGGCGACGCCGCCGGCGGCAAGCTTGCCGAAGAGCGAGCGGGCTTTGTACGCGACCTGCATGGTGAAGGCTAAAAGCGCCGCAAAAAGAAAGAGCACGAGCGCGCCGCCGAGTAGGCCGAATTCTTCGATGATCATCGTGAAGATGAAGTCGGTGTGTTTTTCCGGCAGAAAGTCGAGCTGCGATTGCGTGCCTTCCCTCCAGCCGCGGCCAAAGAGACCGGCCGAACCGATCGCGATCTTTGATTGTAGCACGTGATAACCCGCGCCGAGCGGGTCTTGGGTGATGCCGAGAAAGACATCGACGCGCTGGCGTTGATATGCGTGCAACAAGCCGAAATACGCAAACACCGCCCCGCCGATCGCGACGATCGCGCCCGCCGCGATGATACGCCAAAGCAGTCCGCCCAAGAACATGATGCAGACGCCGGCAAAGAGGATCATCAGCGAGGTGCCGAGGTCAGGCTGGTGCATGACGAGTGCTACCGGCGCGACGATCATCAGGAACGGCGGCACGACCCAGAGCACGGTGCCGGTCTTACGCGGGTCGAGTTGGTGATAATAGCGCGCGAGCGCCAGCACTATGCCGACCTTCATCAGCTCCGACGGCTGCAGCGAGAGCGGGCCGATGTCGAGCCAGCGCGTCGCGCCCATGCGCGTTGCGCCGAAAAGCTCGACGCCGACAAGCAAGATTAGCGCGCCTGCATAGAGCGGGTAAGCGATGGCGAGCCAGAAGCGCGTATCGAGAAATATCGCCGACAGCACCATCATTATCAACAACACCGCGAAGCGGATGCCGTGCGTAAGCGGCATGTTCGTCCATTGGCCGGACGAAACCGAGAAGTGCATCAGCACGCCAATGAAGGCGAGCGCGATGAGAATGGTGATGATGCCCCAGTTCAGCTTCGCGAAGCGGTCGAAGACTGTGTTCGGGCCAGCGGTCATGGAAAGAGTCGTCATGCGCGGATGTCCGATTCAAGTTCCGCTAGGCGCGCGGCGGGGCGGCGCGATGGGTCGCGCAGCAGCGCTTGGCGCATGATCATCGCCGTGATCGGCGACGCATCGAGCTGCGGATTGATGTGGCCGCCGTGTTCGAGCACGACGGCGCCAGCGTAGCGCGGATTGTCGTAGGGCGCGAACGACACAAAAAGCGCGTGGTCGCGCAGACGCCAAGGCAAATCCGCATCGCGCATAACGCCGCGCGCGCGTTCGGCGGCGGTGATGACGCGCGCTTGCGCTGTGCCGGTCTTGCCCGCCATTTGGATTGGCGTGCTGCCGGGCGGTGCGCCTGCGGCTTCGACGATGACGCCATCGGGGCGGCGCATGAGTTGGATCATGTTGCCCGCGCGCGTGGCGGTGCCGCCGCCTTCGTTGGCGACTCCGAACATGCCTTGGCGAATTGCGAGCAAATGCTCAGGCGAAATATCCGGCAAGCGCGGAGGTTGTGGCGTTTCACCGAGGCCTGGCGCTTCGTGAACGAGACGCGGCGTCACCGCCAGACCATTGTTGGCGATGCGCGCCGCCATGGTTGCGAGCTGCAGCGGGGTCACGACAAGCGAGCCCTGCCCGATGCCGTAGTTGACGGTGAGGCCGGCGGTCCAACGCTCATGCCGGTTCGCCAGCCACCATTCAGGATCAGGCACCAGACCACGCTGCACGTTTGGCAGCGAAACATCGTGCGCGACGCCGAAACCGAACTCGCGCGCGGCGGCGGCAATGCGCTCGGGGCCGGCGCGGAGAGCGGCTTGGTAGAAATAGACGTCGCAGCTTTCCTTGATGGCGCGGTTCATGTTGATACGGCCGTGGCCGCCGCGTTTCCAGCAGTGGAAGTTGCGGCCGCCGAATGGGAAATAGCCCGGGCAGTTGATGTGCCAATCGTCTTCGACGCCAGCTTGTTTTGCGGCGATGCCGACCGTCAGCTTGAAGGTCGAGCCCGGCGGGTAGCCGCCCGAAATGGCTTTGTTGAAGAGCGGCTTCTTTTCGTCTTCGTTCAGAACCGCGAACGGCGCCTGCGCGATACCGTTGACGAACAGGTTCGGATCGAAGGTCGGCGATGACGCCATCACCAACACGTCGCCGGTATAGATATCCATCAGGACCGCGGAACCGGCTTGGTCGCCGAAGCTCTGCATGGCGGTGCGCTGCAATTCGTGATCGATGGTGAGCACAACGCCCGACCCGCGCACCGGTTCTTGGCGCTCGGTTTGATCTTCGCCCTGCTCGACGCCGCGCGCATTGACGATGACTTTACGCCAGCCCGCTTCGCCGTGAAGCACGGTTTCGAGCGAGGCTTCAATGCCGGCTTTGCCCACGCGCACGTGCGGGTTGCGGAGATAGACGGCGCGGCTTTGGCCTTGGGCGGGATCTTCCATTGCGCGATCGATGTCGCGCTGTGTTGGCTTTTGCACGTAGCCGATCGGGTGCGCATAAACGACGTCGAACGGATAAGCGCGCACGTCAGCGGATTGCGCGACGATGCCTTGCAGCTCCGGCAAGCGGACGTTGATGGCGTTGAACTCTTCCCAGGTCAGCCCTTCCTTGAGTGGCTGCGGTTCGTAGCGCGAGCCGCCGCGGACGCGGATGATGGCGCGGCGCGCCCATTCGGAATCGAGGCCAAGGATTTGCGCGACACGACCAACCGTCATTTCCATGTCGTCGACGTCGTTCTGGACGACGGCGACTTGGTAGTCCTTGGAGGTTTGCGCGAGGATGACGCCGAAGCGGTCATAAATGATGCCGCGCGGCGGTGCGATGATGCGGGTGTCGAAGCGGTTGTCGTCAGCGGCGTCGGTATATTCGCCACTGATCAGATTGGTGGCCTGCAATTGGCCCATGCGGAACATGATTGCGGCAAGCGTGCCGGCGCCGATAAACGACAGCAACGCTGCGCGACGATTGAAGACGACGGTTGCGTCGCGCTTCGGCAGCGTGGAGCCGACTCTCTTGCCCTTCATCGGCGGTCTCCGCGTGTGCGCAGGCTTGCGGAGGCGCTCATGTAAAGCGGACGCACGATTGGAAAGATGATGGCGGTGATGATCGCCGCTTCCGCGTAGGGCAGCACGGAGATATTCCGCCCAAGACCCAAGCGCGCAAGAAAGTACGCGACGCCGATTGTGATCAGCGCGGTGACGATGAAGCCGCCCCACAACGATACCAGGTTCGGCGCCGACATGATCACTGCCGCGAAGCGGCCGACGAGATAGGCGGAGAGATAAATCCCGGCGAACAACCCGTATGGGCCGCCGGCGAGTTGATCGTGCAGCAGGCCGAGTACGGTCAGCAGCGCAGGCGCGCGCCAGCCGCTCTCATCTTCCGCCGCCCAACCATAAGCCGCCCACAAGACCGCCAGAGGCATTGGTGGTTGCGCAAAGAGCGGGCCGAGCGGCAGAGCCGGCAGGATCACGCTCGCGACGGCAAGCGCAAAGCCCCAAGCCCGCAGTACGCCGCGGCTGGGGGCGCGCATGCGAAACGTGTTCATTGTGGCGGCGTCGCCGGCGGCTCAGCGGGCGGCGGCGCTTCCTGTTGCGGTTGAGCAGGCTCCGTTTGCGCAGGCGGTTCGATTTGCGCAGTTTGACGACGCGGCTGTTGCGGACGCGGTTGCGCGGGCGCGGCGGTGGGCGCCGCCGGCGGCGGCGCCATCGTATCGCGGCCAATGGTGGCGACCGAGGACGTAGAGCCGAGCGGCGGCGTTGCATTCGGATCAGCGGTGGTTTCCGGGGGATCGATCGGAACGAACGGAATGATGCGGACAAAGTCGATCGGCTGCTGCGCGGCGGCGAGCGCCACGCGCCAGGCGCCATCGCCTTCGCGGCGGGCGACGCCGACTTGCAGGCCACGCGGATAGAGGCCGCCGTCGCCAGAGGTAATGACGCGCTCGCCTTCGCGTAGCGCCTGGGCGCCGACGATGAAATCCATGTTTGGCGCTTGTAGCTGATACGGATAGAGCGAGAGTTCGGGACGGCGCGTCGCCTGCCCTGCCAGCACCGCGCGGACGCGCGAGGCTTCGCCCATGACCGGGATGCGCGAGTTGTAGTCGTCCAGCATCAGCACCCGCGACGAATGCTGACCGACGGACACGACGCGGCCAACCAGGCCATTCTCGTTCACGGCGATGTAGCCGACCTTCACGCCGTGCAGCGCGCCGGCATTGGCGACGAGCGTGCGCATGAACGGGCCACCGCTATCGAGAACGAGTTGCGCGGCGATGGAATTTTCAAGATCGGCGCCCTCGCCGAATGAATCCGGCGGCATGCGCAGCAGCGTTTCGTAGCGGCCGTTGCGCTCAGCCAGGCGTTCAGCAAGATCGCGCCAAGCTTGCAGTTCACGGTTCTCAGCTTCGAGTTCTTCAATGCGCGCTGCAGAATTCCATCCGCCGAGAAGGCGATCGAAAAAGCCCTCGCCAGCGCGCGCCGGACCAGTTGCAACGCGGCCAGCGACGGCGGCGCCGTCGTCGCCGGTCTGCATCACACCTTCGGTTTGCGGCGTGCGGCCAGCTTGCGTGCCGATCAGCGCTACTGCGCCGATGGTCAGCACAACGGCAAGAATGACGCCTGCGGGGATCCGCCTACCGGCGCCCATGCGACGCGTGCTGCTTCGGCGCCTGGCCACTATGCCGCCTCTTTAACCGCGCGAGCCGTTATCAGACTTCTTCCGTCAGCAGACGGCGCGCTTCCTGAGAGTTGATGGTTTCGAGCGCGATGCCGCAGCCCTTCACGACGCAGCGCAACGGATCGTCCGCCACCGACACGCGGATGGAGATACGTTCCTGCAAAACCGTGTCGAGATTGCGGAGCAACGCGCCGCCGCCGGTCAACATCAGGCCGTGATCATAAATATCCGCAGCGAGTTCTGGCGGCATTTGTTCAAAGGCTTGGCGCACGGCGTCAACAATGCGGGTGACAGGCTCGGCGAGCGCGTCGGCAACCATCGCTTCGGTCACGGTGATTTCCTTCGGCACGCCCGAAAGATTGTCGCGGCCCTTGATCGGCATCGACATGCCTTGACCGTGGTCCGGCGTCTTGGCGGTGCCGATTTCTTTCTTGATGCGCTCGGCGGTCGAGTCGCCGATCATCAGGTTTTCCTGACGGCGCAGATATTGGATGATGGCTTCGTCCATCTTGTCACCGGCTTCGCGGAGCGAGCGCGACCAGACTAGGCCGCCAAGCGAGAGCACCGCGATTTCGGTGGTGCCGCCGCCGATGTCGACGACCATGCAACCTGTGGGATCATCGATCTGCAGCCCAGCGCCGAGTGCTGCAGCCACAGGTTCTTCGATCAACTTCACCCGGCGGGCGCCGGAAGCTTGCGCGCTCTCCAGAATGGTTCGGCGCTCAACCGGCGTCGCGCCGGTTGGTACGCAGATAACGATCTGCGGCGAGATCAACGCCGGACGCGGCAGCACCTTGCGGATGAACTGCTTGATCATCTCTTCGGCGACGTCGAAGTCGGCGATGACGCCGTCACGAAGCGGGCGCACGACTTCCATGTTGCGGTGGGTCTTGCCGAGCATGGTCTTGGCTTCAGTGCCGACCGCATAGACGACCTTGCGACCGCCCTCATTCACGTACGCGACCACGGACGGTTCATCGAGGACGATGCCACGACCCTTGACGTGGATCAGCGTGTTCGCGGTTCCCAAATCGATCGCCAAATCTGGCGCAACGAGACCGAACATATTCCCGAGCATCCGTGACAACCCTCGCCGCTTAATCACCGGCCGAATCAGACCCTTTTCCGGGCTTAACGCGGCATTCTTAACAATCTTGAGAAGCCGCCCGCCAAAGAAGCGATCTCTGGGGCGAGAAAGGGGCGTTGGGGGCATGTGCGCGGGAACCTTTTACGCAGGTTCGCGCTCAAGCCGACCGACCGCCCCCGTTCGCCGACGAAGTCGACTTGCCGTGATTGCGCGCGCCGATGCAAGGGGCGGACCGCAGAACGCCGTTCCGTTGCCGCAATTGTTCTGAAAGACACACAACGCCGCCGACTGGCGCGCGCGCTTGCGGCAGCCGTTACGGCGCCCGATTATGACATGTGGAAAACCCACGAGGGCGGGGAAAAGCTTGGTCGGCAAGGCGTTGAGGTACTTGGCGGCGGCGCTGATTGTAGCGCTCGCGGGTCCCGCGGCGGCGCAAACCAGCGTCGACGAGTCCGAGCGCGGTATCGTGCGCATTGTGGTGATCCTGGAATCTCCAGAAGGCCGCATGCTCTACGGCTCGGGGTCGGGTTTTTTGGTCGCACCGAACTTGGTGGTGACCAATGCACACGTGGTCGCGCCGGCGCGCCAGCGGGCGGAATTCGAGCTTGCTGTTGTACCACCTGAGGGCGAGGGCCTGATCCCGGCCCGCATCATCCGCTACTCACCGAACTCAGAATTGGCCCTGCTGGAGTTTTCTGGCGGCCCGAACATGCCGCCGCTGACGATATCCACGGTTGAGCCCCATGCCGGCGACGGCGTCGTGGCGCTTGGGTATCCGGATGTGGACTACCAGGGCGCGACCGGTGCGGACTTGCTCCGCCCTGCTCCGGCGTCGCGAACGTCCGGCCAAATCTCCTCGCTTCGCGATACCGCACCGACAGGCGAGCCGATCCCTTCGATCAACCACCAGGCGGTTATCTCCTCGGGTTCTTCAGGCGGGCCGCTGCTGGATGAGTGCGGCCGGGTGATCGGCGTGAACTCCTGGCATGTCTCGGGCGCGGACACGCGCGAGACGCGCGGCGTCTCGACCCGCGCGGGCCAGCTGCTGGAATTTCTCGATGAGGCTGGGGTCACGCCGACGCTAAGCGACGAACGCTGTCTCTCCTTCGCTGAGCGGATCGAAAGCGAGCGCGCGCAAACGATCTCAGCGCTGCAGACGCAAAATGACCAACTGGCGTCCAAGCTCGAGACTGCCGACCGTCTCACCCGCGTCGCGGTGGTGATCCTGATTGGCGGCACCTTGGCGCTGCTGGTCGCCGTCTGTGTGCTGGGCGCGGTGGTGCTGTCACGCCGGCGCGGGGGCCAAGTCGAGGCGCACCCGAACGGTCACGTCCGGGTGCAGACGCCGCACGACCCTGAACCTTTTGAACAACCGCGGCGGCGCGTCGGCGTGGTGGCGATTGTCGCGGGCGCAGCCGTGGCCGCGGTGCTGATTGTTGCGGCGGGCATTGCATTGCTGCGCGCGCAATCAGGGCAAACGGCGGCGATCCCAGACGCGCCGGCGTTTAGCGGTTCGATCTCGTGCACGCTCGATCGCGAAGCCAGCGTTGGTGCGCAAGGCGTCGCGGACATGAGCTTCACGGCGTCGGGCCGGCTGTGCGTCAATGAACGCACGCTTTACGCGCCGCTCGGCGATGACACGCCGCGCTTCCGGCGCGTGATCGTACTTGGCGAATCGCGGGTGATGGATGTGCTGACAATTGATCCGAGCACTGGCGAATTTCGCCGCGAACGTTACGCGCTCAACGACGAAGACTTCGCCGCCGCCAATAGCGCGGTAGCCGATAGTGGCGTCGGCCGCGGCTGCGACGGCGATCCGGCAGGGGTCGCGCGGCGCAACGAAGCGCTGACGCCGTTCGCGCAAGGCACGCCACGCCAGCGGCTAGTGTGGCGGTGCGAGGCGCGGAATTGAACGATCACTGAGCGGGCGCACCAGCATAAGCCACCCGCCAAACAATATTTCCGACGTCGTCCGCCACCAAAATCGCGCCGGTGCGGTCGGTGGCGACGCCAACGGGGCGGCCTTGGGCTTGGCTTTGGGCGTTGAGGAAGCCGGTTAGGAAATCCTGCACTTCGCCTACGGGACGTCCGTTTGCGAACGGCACAAAGGCGACGCGATAGCCGACGAGTTCGCTCCGATTCCACGAGCCGTGCTGACCGATGAAGGCGCCGCCGCGATATTGCTCCGGCAGCGCAGCGTTGGTTGAGAACATGAGGCCCAGCGAAGCCGTATGCGCGCCGAGTGCGAAGTCCGGCGCGGTTGGCGCTTGCAAGCGTACGTTGGCGGGGATTTCGACACGCTCGTCGCGATGATCGCCCCAGTAATAATACGGCCAGCCGTAAAAGGCGCCGTCGGCAACATGGGTGATGTAGTCCGGCACGAGATTGTCGCCGAGCATGTCGCGTTCGTTCACGGCGACCCAAAGCTGGTTGGTCGAAGGCTCCCAGCCCATGCCGACAGGATTGCGCAAACCTGTCGCGAAGATGCGGACTTGCGTGCCGTCTGGATTGAACTCCCAGATCGCAGCGCGGCCCTCTTCCGATTCCATGCCGTTATCGGCGATGTTGGACGAACTGCCGACGGCGACATAGAGCTTGGCGCCATCAGCATTGGCGACGATGTTGCGCGTCCAGTGACCGTTATCGCCATCGCGATGCGGGAGTTCGAAAAGCGTTTCGGGACGCCCAGGTGCGCGCACCGAATTAGGCGTGTAGCGAAAGCGCACGACGGCGTCGGTATTGCCGATGTAAAGATATTCGCCGACGAGCGCGATGCCGAACGGCTGGTTCAAATCTTCTGCGAAGACGTGGCGCGCATCGACCACGCCATCACCATCGCTGTCGCGCAGAAGCGTGATGCGGTCGGCGCTTTCGCCGAGCGCGCCGGCGCCGCGCTGAATGCTGTTGCGGATCCAACCCATCAAGCCGCCGCCCTCTTGCGGCTTACTCGAGCTTTCAGCGACGAGAATGTCGCCGTTGGGCAGCTGATAAATCCAACGCGGATGATCCAAGTTTTCCGCGTAGCGCGTGACGGTGAAGCCTTCGGGCGCGGTGGGCGCCGCATCTTCGGGCCAACCGACGGCTTCAGCCGTGCTCACCGTTGGCAGCATGCTGCTCTGCGGTTCAGGCAATTGAGGTTCGGCGCCATAGCCGTTTTCGGCGGGCGGCGCGGGTTGGGCGCAAGCGGCCAACACAAAAGCAGCCACGAGGACGAGCTTTTTCATGATACCTGGCAAGTTACACCCAAATGGGTGAAGCGTCCCCTCTCACGTCGCGGCGCCCGAGGGAGAATCACGATTTGCCTAGTCGCGGCGCACGAGCCTGCGCACGATAAGTGCAATCACAACCCAAACAACGATCGCCAAAACAGCCATCACAGCTGCGGCGAGAAACTCGCCTTGCAGTGCGTCAAGAATTGAATCGCCGGCGAACGCGACCAGCACAGTCTTGGGCAAGCTACCGATCGCGAGTCCTAAGATGAAGGCCCAGAAATTCACCCGCGCGGCGCCGAAGGCCATATTGACGACGACGAATGGCGCGGTGGGGACAAAGCGGACAATCAAGCTGGCGAGAAAACCATTCTTGCCCATGAAGCGCGTGAAGCGTCCGCCGGTGGCGCCGCCGAAGCGCTTTTGGGTTTGGGCGCTGGTCAGGCGGCCTGTGAAATACGTTGCGGCGCCGGAGAAGATCGTCGCGATCCAGGCGTTCCAGAAACCAACCTCAGGTCCGAACGCAACAACACATGCGCCGATCAGCACGATCTGCGGCGCACCGACATAAGCTGTGAGCGTGAACACCAGGATGGTGGCCAAGAGCCCCCAGTGTCCGCGATCGGCTTGGCCGAGCGTGCCATCGATGAAGCGCTCGACTTCGTCGCCATAATAGAAGCGGCCGACAAAAAGCAATGCGAGCACGACGACGACGCTCGCCGCGGACATGATGACGGCGCGCCAAGCGCGCGCATCCATGTTGTTGATGAAGTCGCCGATGCGCGCGCGAAGGCCAAGCTTGGGGCCCTCTTGCGGCGGTTCGTGTGCGGCGTCCTCGTTCATCGGCCCGCCGTGTCGCGCGGCGCGCCTCACGGGTCAAGCAATCACGCCCGCTGTGGGCGGCGGCCTAGCAGCGCGGACAGGTCAAAAGCGCGGGTGGCGGCGGCCGTGCGCTTTGGCGTCTTGGACTGCGTAAGTTGTGGAATTTCCATATCGTTCATGCGCGGCTTGAGGCCCCGGATGAGGTCTTCTTCGATGCGGCGGCGGTCCACTTCGTCGCGGATGGGCCCCAGCACGTAGCGCTCGGTGGCGCCGTAATACCAGTAGGCGCGGCCCCACTTTTCGTGACCGAGCAGGCGCGAGCGGAGGTCGGCGGCCTTGCCGACATAGAGCGGCTCCATCACGAATGCCCAGCGGCGGCGAACGAAGACGTAGATACCGCCGACGCCCTCGGGCGGCAGGCCGTTCTTGGTCAGGACGCACTTGAAACGATAGCGCCGGCCGCTTTCGCCGCGCCAGGAATGCGGTCCGAAAAAGAACATGAGTCGTCTCCGTCAATTACCCGCAACGCTCGGCCTCGAATCGTAAATGCCGCGTTAAGACATTGAGCACGGACACGAACCGGAGCAATTTGCCCACATGGCGCTTCCGGCTCTTCCCGCTTTATCGATGCGCGACCGGCGCGACGATTGCGATGGTTTCGCACGCGCAATGGGTGAAAGTTACGAGCGTTTCGGATTTGCCGTCGTGCGCGATCACGGCCTCGACGCGTCGGTGATCGAACGCGCGCTCAGCGCGACCAAGGATTTCTTCGCACTGCCGGAGGCAGAGAAGCGCCGCTATCACGTCGCCGGCGGTGCGGGACAACGCGGCTACATTCCCTTCGGCATGGAAGCGGCCAAGGGCGCGGACAAAGTCGATCTCAAGGAATTCTGGCACGTCGGGCGCGAGCTTGGTGAGGCGCATCGCTACCGGACGTACATGCCGCACAATCTGTGGCCGCAAGAAATCGCGACATTTCGCGATGATGTTTATGGGCTCTATGCGGCGTTCGATGCGCTGGGGCTGGAGCTGCTAGACTCGATCGCGCGCTATTTGGAGCTGCCGGACGATTTCTTCCGCGCGCCGGTGCGTGATGGCAATTCAGTGCTGCGGCTGCTGCACTATCCGCCGACGCCGCCAAAGCCTGAAGGGGTACGCGCCGAGGCGCATGAGGACATCAACGTCATCACCTTATTGCTCGGCGCAGAAGAAGCAGGCTTGCAGTTGCTGACGCGCGAAGGCGAATGGCTTGATGTGAATCCGCCGAAGGGCGCGCTGGTTGTGAATGTCGGCGATATGCTGCAGCGGCTGACGAACCACCGCCTGCGCTCGACGACACATCGCGTGGTGAACCCCGCGCCGGAACGCGCGCACCTGCCGCGCTACTCGATCCCATTCTTTCTGCATTTCGCGCCGGATTATTTGATCGAGACGCAGCCGAGCTGCGTCAGCGCGGAAAACCCCAACCGCTATCCAACGCCGATCACCGCGCAGGACTTTTTGTACGAAAGATTGCGTGAGATCCGGCTGGCGTGAGCGCTAAGCCGCTTCCAGCGCCCTTGAGCTCGCAATCGGAACGAAGAGCGTGAAGGTTGCGCCCTGGCCCAATTCGCTGACGAAGATGATGTCGCCACCCATTGCGCGCGCGAGATCGCGAGCGATTGAAAGGCCGAGCCCGGTGCCGCCATATGTGTCGGCGACTTGCTGATTGGCTTGACTGAAAGGTTTGAAGATATTGTCCTGATCAACCTTGTCGATGCCGATGCCGTCATCGACAATGTCGAACGCTATGAATTCGCCGCCGTCACGTTCAACGACGCGAGTCCTCATAGTTACGCTGCCGCGCGGCGAATACTTGATGGCGTTGCCGACGAGATTGAGCAGGCATTGGCGCAAGCGCACGTGGTCGGCAACGACATAGTTCGCCGCGGCGCTCAGTTGCGCGGTGAAGGCAACGCCGGCGGTGCGCGCGGATGGCCGCATCAAGCCTTGCACTTCAGCGACCATCCCCGCGACCGGCAACACTGCGCGGTTGATTTTCATGCGGCCTGCATCGAGGTGCGACTGATCTAGAATTCCGGTCAGTAAGTCGTTGAGGTAGCGCGCTGCGGTGATGATCCGTCCGGCGTCGACCCGAGTGGTCGAGTCATCGCTCTCCTCCTCGATGATTTCCGCATAACCGATGATGCCATCGAGCGGCGTGCGAAGTTCGTGTCCGACTTTCGCCAGAAATTCCGCCTTGGCGCGCGCGGCCTCGAGCGCGGTCTCAACGCCGGCCATCGCCCTAACCTGGCGCGCGACGAGATGGCGCGTAATCACCACGGTAAATGCGCCAATGCAGAGCAAGCCGAAAATCACCGGCCAGATGCGCTGTTGAAACGCGACCGACCCGGGACGCGCGTTTTGCCAGACTAAGTTGCCAATCTGGGCCCCATCGGGAGCCATGACTGGAAGCGCTACAGAATTGCTGGTTGGCGCATAATCGGCGCTTGCGAAGTGAAAACCCTGCAGCGACATGGATTGGCCGGCGCGGAGGAAGCCCTCTTCGTCGATGACCTTCACCACCGCGAGGTAGTCGTAGCCGCGCAACGGATTGTAGGCGATGCGGACGTCGTCATCTTCACGCGTAACCGGCGCGACCGCGATTATGAGCAAATTGGGTCCAAGTCGCGCATAGGTGTAGGCGACACTGTCCGCGACCGCAGGCGCGCGCGCAAGACGGCGCAGGTTTGGGATGTCCGCGCCGGCGCGCGCCACAGCAGCGGCTAGCTCATCTTGCTGCGCAGAGAACGCGTCGCTTGCCCAGCTGTGGCGCACGGCGCCGTTCTGGCGGAACAACACCATTGCGTCGGAGACGCTTGAATAAAAGTTGCCTTCAACCCATTGCCCATCCCAGCGCACGCTGATGTTTTGAAACGCGGCGTCCCAGTTCGCATAGTCGAGACCAAGGGCGCCCATCATTCGCGCGCGGCCTTCGAGACCACTGTTCACCAGTGTCGCGCTATTTCGCTCAAACGCCCGGTTCTGGTCTTCGGCAAATGATGCAAAAACCGCCACTGCGAGCGCGATGGTCATGCCGACGAGCGCAATGATCGGTGCGCCGACGCCAAGCCAGGCGCGGCGCATACCGATTGCGGCTGCGTCTGTATGCTTCGGCATTGGCGACTGACGACCCACACACCCTTTTCGGAGCTTTCGTCAGTATTAACGCACCTTGATTGCGGAAGCGTTCATGGCGCGGCGCAAAGTAAGGTCAAGGAAGTCTGAACGGCGCGCACCTTTCAGCGGGGCGAGACGGAGCCTAACGCCAGTCGAAGGAATGCCGCGTCGGACCATTGCGGCCCGCGCTGGCGGCGCATCAATGCTTGCAAGATGCCGCTCGCTTGGCGGGCGATAACGAGATCGAGCGCGGGCGCCAGATACAAACGTTGATTGCCGGCGCCAGCGGCCATCGTGACGCCGCCGAAGCGTTCAGAGATTTCCGTGTCAAGCTCGATGCCGGCGTTGCGGCCGGGCGGCGCCAGGCCATCGCGCAGCAGCCAAAATGAAAGCCCGTAACCGGGATTGGCGTGCGAGCCGTTGAAGCACTCGCGCAACGCCGATGCATCGACACGGCCCTCCCCGCCTTGCAGCACGAACCAACCAAAGCGCGCCCAATCGCGCGCGGTGATCGCGGCGCCCGACGGCATGTGCGGCATGCTATCGGCGCCGCGGCGCCAACGCTGTGGTTCGATGCGGAGCGGGGCGAGTATGCGGCGCGTGAGATAGTCGAGCGGATCGCCGTTGGTTTTGCGCCGGATGATCTCACCGAAGATTTGGAACGGCGTCGGGCCGTAAGCGAAGCGTTCACTAGGCGCGGCTTCCGGGCGTTGAGCGATGGCGTCTGCGTATGTTGGCGGGCGTGCAATCGGGCCGCCGGTTATGCCACTGGTCAACGACAGGATGTGGCGAATGGTGATGCGGCGGCGTTCGTCGCCCCGCCATTCGGCCAGCGTATCGGCGGCGTGCTCGTCCCAAGAGGAGATCAGGCCGTCTTGGATGGCGGCGGCGCCCATCACGCCGGTGAAGCTCTTTGTACCGCTGGCGAGTTCCCAACCGCGAGCTGGATCGCCCTCGTTCGGATAGTCCTCGAAGATCACCTCGCCACGGCGCATGACCAGAAGCGACACGCCTCTGCGTTCAGCGGAGTATGCGGATGCGGCGCTGAAGTCGAAAGACTGGGCCATAGCCGGCGCAGCAAAGCCAACGGCGGCGCTGGCGCTGGCGGCGAGGAACGTGCGTCGGTTCATGGGCATGACTTGCAATAAACGCACGAGATTGCGCGATCCGTCGCGCCACGATCAGCTGGCGTCGAATTTCACCCCGGTCATGCGTTCGCTTAGCGTCCACAGCTTGTCAGCCAGCACCGGATCAATGGCCCAGGGGCGCACGCCGGTGAAGGGTTTGTGATCTGCCGGGACCAGTTCGGCGATGTCGCAGTCTTCGCAATAGACGCCGCCCTTGCCGTGGAGCTGGGCATTGGTGGCGCACCAGACGCTGGTGGCGGCGCCCTGCGATGGGGTTTTGAAGCGGTCATCGACTTTGCCGTCAGCGTCGATCCAGCCCATGGCGCGCTTTTCTTCCTCCGGCATGTAACGCTGCAAGTCTGTCATGATGCCGCCGGGGTGGACGGCGAAGGCGCGGACGTTGTGGGGCTGCCCCCGTTTGTCGAGGCCGATGGCGAAGAGCGCGTTGGCGGATTTAGCGCGGCCGTAGGACATCCACTTATTGTACTCGGTGCGCTCGAAATTCGGGTCTTCGAGATCGGGCGGGCAGATGCGATGGCCGATGGATGAGAGCGATACAACGCGCGCTCCTTCGGCGGCTTTAAGCGCCGGCCAGAGCTGCGCCGTCAGTTGAAAGTGGCCGAGATGGTTGGTGGCGAATTGCGCTTCGTAACCACGTGAATCGCGCATCAGCGGTGACGCCATGATGGCGGCGTTGTTGATGAGAATGTCGAGCTTCTTGGTGCGCGACAGAAAACCGCCAGCGAAGGCATCGATGCTTGCGGGGTCGGCGAGATCAAGCGCTGCTTGTTCGACGTTGGCGATCCCGGCGAGCGCCTTTTGCGCTTTATCCGGTGTGCGCGCGGGCACGATGACAATGGCGCCCGCACCGGCGAGCGCTTTGGTGGTCTCAAGCCCCAAGCCGGAATAGCCGCCTGTGACAATGGCGACTTTGCCTTTGAGGACGCGGCCGCCTGTGGCGTCGCGCGCTTCGGTGCGCATGCCATAGCCGGAATTCATGGGCTTCTGTTCTGTGGTCACGCGCGCCTCCGCCTTTGTGGCTGAAGCTAGCTAGGTCTAAGCGTCAGCGCCAGGGGCTGTCGGCGTCGGTGATCTTCAGCGGATCGTGGCCCCAGTTCATGAGCGCGTAACGCCAGCGCGACGTTTCGCGATTTTTACGCGGCGCGAGCGTGCATTGGCGGCGGATGAAATTTACGACGCGGCGCATGTGCTTCAGGTCGTCGGCGTTCGGCGCGCGTTTGATGCGCAGGATTTGGATCGTGCGCTGGCCAGCTTTGACGCCCACCGAGACGCCATCACCGGAATCTTGGCCGACGGATTTGGACTGTTCAGTGGTGTGCCATGCCTCAATCTCGCGCGGCGTCATGTTCACGATTTCTGCGAACGCAGCGCGGACTTCGTTATCCGTGGTTTTTAGTGTCATAAGGCCGGTGGGTAAATTTCGTTGAAGCGATCCCAGATTGGCTTTCGATCTGCGGGCGCGCCACCAATGATCAGTGCGTCGGGCGCGAATACGACATCGGGTTGCGCGCGCGAGGCCCAGATATGCGAGGTCGGCACGTACCAGGTTGGATCGTCGAGCGTGCCAACGGCGAAGAAGACGAGTTCGGACGATCCCGCCGGTGTGTGCCAAAGGCGGGTGCCGCAAGTGGCGCAGCGATGAATATCGACGGCGCGGCCGGACTCTGCGGTTTTGCGATAATGCGTGGTTTCGCCGGTGAAGGTGAACGCTTCGCCCCTCGACTGCACGACAGCGAAGTACGACGAGCCGGACAGCTTTTTGCAATCGCTGCAATGACACGCGTTCAGCGCAAGCGGACGGGCGTTGCAGCTGTAGCGCACCGCGCCGCAGAGGCAGCCGCCTGTGTAGGGCGGCGATGGGAGCGGCGGCCGGTTCATGGCCTCACCGGCTTCACGGCGGATGCGGCTTGTTTGGCGCGCGCGCGCGCTTCGGTGGTGTCGGCGCCGCGCGCGAGGGCGACGCCCATGCGGCGCTTGTTGAAGCTTTCGGGTTTGCCGAAGAGACGGATCTCGGTTTCTGGAATGGCGAGCGCATCGGCGACGCCGTCGAAGGCGATGCCTTGCGCTTCCATGCCGCCATAGATGACAGCGCTGGCGCCGGGGGCGCGGAGTGAGGTGTCCACCGGCAAACCGAGGATGGCGCGGGCGTGGAGCGCGAATTCGCTTTGCACTTGGGAGACGAGCGTGACGAGGCCGGTGTCGTGTGGGCGCGGGCTAACTTCGGAGAACCAAACGTCGTCGCCTTTTACGAAGAGCTCAACGCCGAAAATGCCGAAGCCGCCGAGCGCGGCGGTGACTTTGCCTGCGATGTCGCGCGAAACTTCCAACGCTCTTGCGCTCATCGCTTGCGGCTGCCAGCTCTCGACGTAGTCGCCATCGACTTGCACGTGGCCGATGGGTTCGCAAAAGTGTGTTCCACTCGCGGCGCGGACAGTGAGCAGCGTGATTTCGAAGTCGAAGTTCACTTGCCCTTCGATGATGATGCGGCGTTGCTTGACGCGGCCGCCAGAGGTCGCTGTCTCCCATGCGGGGTAAAGATCATCCGGACCTTTGAGGCGGCTCTGGCCCTTGCCTGACGACGACATCACCGGCTTCACGAAACACGGATAGCCGATCTCAGCGACGGCGCCCTTCATCTCCTCGAACGACGATGCGAACGCATAAGGGGACGCCGGCAGACCAAGCTCCTTCGCTGCGAGGGTGCGGATACGTTCGCGGTTCATTGTGATGTGCGCAGCCGCGCCAGTCGGAATGACCCGAAAGCGGCTGTCGCCATCCAGCAGCAACAATTCCTCGGTCGCGATGGCCTCGATTTCAGGAACGATGAGGTGCGGCTGCTCCCGCTCGATCAGCGCGCGCAGCGCCTTGCCGTCAGTCATGTCGATGACGTGGGCGCGGTGGGCCACTTGTTGCGCCGGCGCGTTGGCGTAGCGATCGACGACGATGGTCTCGACGCCGAGGCGCTGAAGTTCGATCACGACTTCCTTGCCGAGCTCGCCGCCGCCCAGGAACATGACCCGGAGCGCGGAGGGAGAAAGCGGTGTGCCGATGCGGGTCTGAGTCATGAGCGGCTGTTTAGTCGGCTCGTGAACCGCGCGCTAGTCGGTCCGCGCTTTGTCCGCCGCCGCGAAATGCGCGATCTGGTCTGCGTACGCCTTCTTGAAGGCTGGCCTTGCGGTTGCGCGTTCAACGTAGGCTTTGCAGGCTGGCGCTTCGTCGAGGCCGTTGAAGCGGTCGATCAGGCGCAGTACGTCGACCATCAGGATGTCGGCGACGGAAAATGAGCCGGCGAGCCAATCGCGCTTGGCCAGCACAGTCTCGAGGCGCTTGACGCGCAGGTCTTTCACCCAGTTGTCGAAGAAGCCGAACATCTGGGTGTCGGTCTGGCCCATGAAATGGAAGATCGACCAAGGGACGCTTCCCATCTCCATCGAGTTGAGGGCAGCGAAAATCCATCCCTTGGTTTCGCTGCGGGCGCGCCGATCGACCGGCATCAGCTTGTCGCTCATCTCGCCGAGGTGGAGCAGGATGGCGCCGCTTTCGAAGATGCTGAGGTCGCCGTCGGTGAGCCATGGCACCTGCGCGAAGGGTTGATGCGCATAGTGCTCAGGCCCGCGATCCTTGAAGGGTGTGCTCTCCACGCGATACGGCAGACCCGCCTCTTCCAAAGCCCAGCGCACGCGCAGGTCGCGCACAAAACCGCGCGGCGCGTCGGGAACCCAATCGTATGTGGTGAGGACGAGGTCGGTCATTCAGGCGTCTCCATATGGGATCTATTCTCCGAGCATGGCGCGCACCGCGCGCCCTGCCTCTTCTATTGGATGCGCCGCCGCCGCATCTCGAATGCGCACCAAATTGGGCGCACCGTTGCGGTGTTCATCCATCCATTCTTGGGCAAACTTGCCGCTTTGAACGTCGGCCATCACGGCGCGCATGGCATCCTTAACATGGGCGTCGATGATGCGGGGGCCGGTGACGTATTCGCCGTACTCGGCGGTGTTGGAGATGGCGCGGTGCATGCCGGCAATGCCGCGTTCGTGGATGAGGTCGGAGAGCAGTTTCACTTCGTGCAGGCAATCGAAGTAGGCGAGTTCGGGCGGCGTACCGGCTTCGACTTGGACTTCCCAGGCAGTGCGGATGAGATGCGTGAGTCCGCCGCAGAGCACGACCTGTTCGCAATAGAGATCGCCCTCGGTTTCGATTTTGAAGGTCGACGGGATCATGCCGGCGCGGCCACAGCCAATGGCGGCGCCGTATGAATATGCCAGCGCTTCGACGCCTCCGGCGTCGTTCGCGATGGCAACGATTGCTGGCAAGCCGCCGCCCTTCCTGAAGGCTTCGCGCAGCGCTTTGCCGGGCCCCTTGGGGGCGACCATGGCGACGTTTACGTCGGCGGGCGGTTTGATGAAGCCGTAGTGATAGGCGAATCCGTGGACGAACATCAGCGTTTGGCCGGCGCGCAGGTGCGGTGCGATTTCGGCGGCGTAGAGATCAGGCATCACTTCGTCCGGCGCGCACATAACGAGGGTGTCAGCGGTTTGGACTGCTTGCGTCACGGCGATGGGTGAGAAGCCATCGGCCCTTGCCTGCCCGGCGCGGCGGGCGGTTGGGTGCAACGCTACGTTCACGTCGACGCCGCTATCGCGCAGGTTCAGCGCGTGCGCGTGGCCTTGGGCGCCGTAGCCGATGACGGCGACGCGCTTGGCTTTGATGAGAGACGCATCTGCGTCGCGTTCGTAGAGGACGCGCATGGAATTTCCTTGTTCTGCTTGCGTCTCTAACGCTTGCGCCACACATAGGCAAAGAGGAGACGACGATGGCGACTGCGGCACAGATCGTACGGTTCTGGCGCGACGCGGGGCCGAAGTTGTGGTTCGTCAAGGACGAAACCTTCGACAGCCGCTGCCGTGGCTTTGAGGCCGAGCATCACGCGGCGGCGCGCGGCGAGCTCTCTGCTTGGGAAATGGATGCCGAAGGCGCGCTGGCGCTGTTGATCTTGCTCGACCAAATCCCGCGCAATATCTTTCGCAAGAGCCCGCACGCGTTCGCGACTGATGGACTGGCGCTGGCGATCGCGGCGCGTGCGCTTGAGCGAGGCTTTGATACCGTTACGGATTTGGCGTTGCGATTTTTCTTATACCTGCCCTTCGAGCACGCGGAGGATTTAGCGTTGCAGGAAAAGTGCATGACGCTGTTCACGCACTTGGGCGACGCTGAGTATTTGAAATTCGCAATCCTGCATCACGACATCATCGCGGAGTTCGGCCGCTTCCCGCATCGCAACGCCATCCTAGGGCGCAAGAGCACGGCGGAGGAATTGGCGTTTTTGGCCGAGGGCGGGTTTGCGGGTTAGCGGATCGGTGCGTCGAAGGCGTAGCGCCAGTTGCCGTCATAGTCGCGCGTCCATACTGAGATGTAGCGGCCTGGCGTGCGGCCGCCGTCGGGGGCGACATACGTGGAATTGCCCCAGGTCCAGCCCATGTCGCCGCGCGCCGAGACGCGGCCGGTTTCAGGCGCCCATTCGAGACGCGCGCCTTGCGGCCAGTTTTGGTAGCGCGAGGCGATACCGGCGCGGCCGTTTGAGATTGAATCGCCGGTGACGATGATCGCGGCTTCAGCGGCGTACTCACTGAAGGCGGCCGGCACGCCATCGGCGGCGGCCTTGGCGGCGAAAGCGCGGTCAGCGGCAAGCAATTCGTTGACGGCGGCGCCTGCCAACTCTTCCTCAGTGCGCGAGCCGGCGAGTTCTGAAAGGCGCAGCGCCAAGCGCCCTGCTGCATCGGTATTGGCGACGCATGGGCGCGAGAAACTGGTGGCGCGGCCTGCGAGCGCGACTTCGATGTACGCCTGCTCGCCGGTTTGGCAGGTTTCTTCAGAACCGCCGACGCCGCCCGCAACGCCCATCACATTGCGCGTGAGGGTGGCGATCTCGGTACGCTGGGCCGCCGTAACTTGGGTAACGCGCGGCGCGTCTCCGCCCCACAGCCACCAGCCAGTCGAAGGATGGCCTGTGAATCTGCGCACATAGAGCGAGCCCTGCTCGCCGCGAAGGTCGTAGCGCACCACGCGCGCAACACCGCCGCTCGGCGGGGCGATCGTCACGCGCACGGCGAGGTCAACGCCTTCAGCCGCAATCAAAGCGCGGCCGCCGGTTGTTGGTGTAACGTCAGCAGCCGTAAGGACTTGCGCCCATTGCGGCGCACGCAGCGACAAGTTCTGCGCGAACACAGGCGAAGCGAGTACGAGCGCCAAACCGCATAGAATGGCAGCGCGAAGCGGCGTCATGCATCCCCCCAAGACCCATATTCCCTGAGCCGAGTTTAACGCGACAGCGCCACTGGCGGAAGCCTCAGGTGTGGGGCATGTCACGCACTGGTTGGCCGCTCCGCAGCACCCATTGTGCGGTTCCGGCAACACGATCGATCTCAGTTTGCAATTCGCGAACGGAACTTGGCATGCCGGCGCCGGGACCGCCGTAATCCACAACGGTCTTGGTGTGGCCGTTGCGCGTGATCGACACTTCGTACGTGGGCAGATCGGTGACTGGCGCTCGGTAGGCGTCGCGCAGACGATCGAAGCCAATTTCATCGAAGCGTGCAATCAAGCGGGCAACGTCTGCGCGCGGAATAGTTGCGGTTTGCACGCCGGTGACGTTCACGAAACGCCGGCCTTCGTAGCGCACCTGGCCGTCGCCATTGATGGTGACGGTATAGTCCGGACAGAAGCCGAAACAGACGCCGCGCTGCAGACGAATTTGGACATCGCCGCTCACCGGTGGCGTCTCCGGCGGCGGCGCGGCGGAAGCGCAGGCCGCGAGCGCGAACAATCCCAGGGCGACGATAAGTCTGCGGGCGATGTTCATACCGTCACTCCTTTGCGCGAACGGCATTTCACCGACGCTGCCATAAAGCCAGCATTTGTGGCATCCGCTCGACCGGATCAACGGCTCTTTGACATGGCCTCACGCGCGGCGATCCAGGCTTCGTCGCGGCGCTGATCGAGGAACCCAGGGAACTGCGCTTCCATTTCCTCGCCAATCTCGGCAGCGGTACGAAACGCGGACACACGGTCATCCTTGCGGCCAACGTCGAGGCGATCGAGCATCTCTTTGCGGCGACGGGGATCGACGGCGTTCTGCGCTTCCGACACGAGCAAGCGCCTGCACTTCACGAGATATGCGGCGCTTTCATTGTCCGGCGCGGCGAGCGTCTTGTCCATTTTTTCGAGCCGCGCGCAGGCGAACACGACGGCGTCGAGAATGGGTTGACGATAGCCTTGGAACGCGCGCTCTTTCTGATGGCCGTGGGCGTCGGGCTGATCGTTCGGAAAGAACAGCCGGCCACGGTCTGCGAGTGAAGAGAGCTGATGTGAAGCTTCACTCACTCTGCGGCTGAACTCACCTGGCGTGTAACCGTCGCTGCCGCGCCCGCGCGCCAGCGTCACACCAGCCGAAACCGCGTCGATCGCCTCTTGCGTCCAGGCGATGACTTCGCTGTCCATTTCGACGCGGAGCGTTGCCGTTTGCAACTCGGTCTGTTTTTGCACAACGACATAGTTGAACACCAGCGACACCACGGCGAGCATCGCTGAGCCTACCGCGACCCACTCGTTCACGCCCCATTCCATAGACACCCCCTTTGACGACTGTGTAACATGGCGCCAGCCGTCACGAAATCGTGCGCACAGGACGAACCCGGAGGGGCTAAAGTGCGGCAAACTCGGGGAGAAAATCGATGAAATCGCTCTGGAAGCTCGCCGTCGTGACAGCGACCGTTGTGGGAGCTCTTGCGGCGCCGGTAGCGTTGGCGGCCGGCAGCGGCGGCGGCAGCTCGTCCATGAGCAGCTCGCCGCCCTCATCGCGGGCGGACCCGCAGGTTGCCTATCAAGCGGGTGTTGCTGCGCTGAACGCCCAAAATTACAGCGAGGCCATTCGCCAATTTCGGACAGCGCGCCGCGCGCTGCCGGACAATAGCACGATCAATTTCGCGCTCGGTCGCGCTTATGTCGGCAACAACCAAGATGGGGAAGCGCAGGACGCGCTCGAACGCGCTAGCGCCGACGCTGCGGCGCCCGCGGGTGTGTGGCTTGAGTTGGGGCGTTTGCATCTTCGTACCGGACACCGCGACCAAGCTCTTGCGATCCAAACGGCGCTGACTGGCAAGATCAGCGCTTGCGATGCAACTTGCAGCGATGCACGCCGCGCACAGCTGACGGCCGCGCACACGCAACTCACGCAAGCATTGGAAACGCCTGCCGCACCCGCTGCCGATCCGGCAACAACCGGTTGGAATTTTCCAAGCGTGGAAGACGGCCGCGCGGCCTATGCCGAGGCCGTCGGCATGATCAATCAGGAACGCTACGCTGATGCGTTCGACGCGCTGGAACGAACGCAGGAAGCTGTGGGCCCGCACGCGGACGTGCTGAATTATATGGGCTTCACATCCCGCAAGCTCGGACGTCTGGACGACGCGCTTGGCTATTATCGCGAAGCGCTGCGGCTTGACCCGAACCATTTGGGCGCGACCGAATATCTGGGCGAACTCTACATTCAGATGGGCGAGCTTGAGCATGCGCGGACGCAATTGGCGCGGCTCGATGATCTTTGCGCTTACGGCTGCGCACAACGCGAAGAGCTAGCGCGCTGGATTGACGGCGCGTCTGAGTGAAGCTTCTGGCGCTGGTGGCGGCGCTCACTTTAGGCGCCGCCACACCGTCCGCCACCATCCTGCTGCGCGAGCAAGCTTGGATGCCGGCCTCGGATGCACGCGCATTTCTTGAAGAACCGGCTGAGTGCCTGGCCTCGCGCGATCGCACGGTTGAAACCGGGCGGGCGCTGTTTCGTTCGCCGGCGATCCTCGGCGGCCCCGCCGCGCGCGCGGGGCTTTCCTGCAATGCGTGCCATAGCGGTGGGCGACGCAATGCGCATTTCATGTTGCCGGAGCTTACCAATCGCGCCGGCGCGGCGGACGTGACGTCCGAATGGTCGAGCAAGGTGCGCGGCGACGGGATCGCCAATCCGGTCGAGATTCCGGATCTCTCCGGTGTCACGCAACGAATGACATTCGGTGGCATGCGTGATCCTTCTTTGCAGCATTTCTTGCACGGCGTCATCGTCGATGAATTTCAGGGCCACGAACCGCACCCGCAGGTGACGGCAAGTGTGCTGGCGTATCTGCAAGCTCTGGACGAAGGCGAATGCGATCGCGGCACGGCGGCGATTACGCTTGCCACCGCCGCTGAAGATGTGCGGCGGGCGGTTACAGCAGCGGATGGCGCGGACACTGAGACAGCGCGGCTGGTTTTGCTGGCGGCGCAGGACGCAATGGGTCGTATCGTCGAACGCTTGCCGGCGCAGCGGTTTGCACGCGATCGCAGTTCGCTTGAGTCATTGTCGCGTGAGCTTGGGGCGATGCGCACCGCTGACGATGTTGAGGTCGCCACAGAGACGGCCCTGCCCGGTTGGCGCGCGCGTTTTGATGCGAACGTGGCGCGCGTGGCGCGGCGGGAACGTCAGACCTATTTCAACGAGCGTACTTTAGCGCGGGCGTTGGCTGTCAGCGTCCCTTCTCCGCGCTAGGGGAAAAGGGACAATGCAGCTTCGATTCGCGTTTCAATGTCCGTCGCCGCGACGCGCGGCCAGTCCGTCATTTGGTTGGCGATCCACGTGAATTGGCGTTTCGCATACCGCCTCGTGTCGCGCTGGCCAATCTCGACCGCCTGAGCCAGCGTGAATTCACCGCGGAGATGGGCGCCAAGCGCCGGCGCGCCGTGGGCTTTCACGGCGGAGAGCGTTGAATCAAGATCGCGCGCCACGAAGGCGCGCACTTCGTCGAGCGCGCCGGCTTCGAGCATTTTTTCAAAACGCGCATTGATGCCCGCGTAGAGCGCTTCGCGGTCTGGCGTGAGCGCAAGGCCGCGCCACTCGTCCGGCGCTAGCGCGGGTTTGGTGTTTGCTTGGAAAGACGTGATGCTTTCGCCGGTGGTTTCGATCACTTCGAGCGCGCGGATGGTGCGCGGCGCGTCGTTGGGTTCGAGACGCGCGGCGGTTTGCGGATCGAGGCGCGCGAGTTCGGCGTGGAGCGCGGGCGCGCCTTCGTTGGCGGCGCGTTCAGTGAGCGAAGCGCGGAGACCGGGATCGATGCTGGGCATTTCGGCGAGGCCTTGGGTGAGTGCTTTGAAATAAAGGCCGGTGCCGCCGACGATGATCGGGGTTTGGTTTCGCACACGGATGGCGTCGACCGCCGCCAGCGCATCGGTTAGCCAGCGGCCGGTCGAGTAGCGTTCAGCAGCGTCCACGTGGCCATAGAGGTGATGCGGAGTTTGCGCCTCTTCTTCCGGCGAAGGCCGAGCGGTCAGCAGGCGGAAGTCGCGGTAAACCTGCATGCTGTCGGCGTTGACGATTTCGCCCCCGATACGCTTAGCTAAGGACAACGCCAGAGCGGACTTGCCGCTGGCGGTCGGACCCATGATCAGGAGCGCGGGCTTCATGCTGGGTGCAGTAGCGCATGCGCCGTCCCTGCCCTAGAGGGTGACAGCTGATTATCTGGGCCTGATTTCCATGACCGCGCACGCTCTCGTCTTTGTCGCCTCGCCCAAGGACAAGCCCGCGTATCGCGAGGCGTTGCTGATGTTGGGGCGCGTCGCGCTGAACCGGAAGCTGCCGCCGCCGGAGGTGCTTTCGGGCTGGGAAAGCGCGCAGTGGATTTATCCGAGCGTCGATGACGAGTTGCCCCAGGAAGCGGCGGCGGCCGTCGCGGAGATGCCGGTGGACTGGGCGCTTGTGCCGGTCGAGGGACGCCGCAAAAAGCTCCTCGTCGCCGACATGGATTCGACAATCATCAATGTAGAATGCCTCGACGAGCTGGCGGATTTCGCCGGCATCAAAGCGGAGATCGCAGCCATCACGGAACGCGCCATGCGCGGTGAACTGGAATTCGAACCGGCACTGCGCGAGCGCGTCGGCAAGCTGAAGGGCCTGGCGCTCGATGCTCTGCAGAAGACGTATGACGAGCGCGTGCGGCTCAATCCGGGCGCGGCGGCGTTGGTGAAGACGATGGCGGCGCATGGCGCGCGCTGCGTGCTGGTGTCGGGCGGATTTACGTTCTTCACATCGCGCGTTGCGGCGACTGCGGGCTTTCACGCCAACCGCGCCAATGTTTTGTTCGATGACGGGAAGGCGCTGACGGGTTTGGTGCAAGAACCGATCCTCGGCCGCACGGCGAAGCTTGAGGCGCTACGTACAGAAGCAAAAGCGATTGGCGCAACCGAACAAGACGCGCTCGCCATCGGCGACGGCGCCAATGATCTCGACATGATCAGAGCGGCAGGACTTGGCGTCGCTTATCACGCAAAGCCGCTGGTCGCGGCCGAGGCGCACGCGAAGATCGACTATATGGGCCTGGAAACGGCCTTGTTCTTCCAGGGATATCGACGCGGGGAATTCGTCCAATGAAGAAACTTATGATCGCCGCGGCGCTCTTGGCTGCTGCGTGCGCGCCGCCTGCGGAAGAGGCGCCCGCGCCAGCAGCGACGGAATTGCAACCGCCGGCGCTGCCGATGGCGGACGCGGCCGGCAACCGCATGGAAGCGTTGACCGAACAGAACGGCCGCTTTTGCAGCAGCGATGGCGCTTGGTGCATCACGCGTACGGCTGCTGCGGTGAATATCACGCACGCTGGCGCGGATACGCAATTGTTGACCTATGACGGCGCCACTGGGACGCCACAAATCTGGCCGGTGATCGTGCGCAACGGCCGCAACGATGAAAGCCTGCTGCTCGGGCTCAGCTGGCGGACCAGCGAGATGTATTCCGGCGGCGGCGCCGAACATGATCGCGTGACGCTCTATAGGTTCGCGCCGGGCGCACTGGGTGCGACGGAAGCGCTCACCTTCCCCAGCCAAAGCGAAATTAGCATTCGCGCGTGCTTCGATGAAGACGACATGCAAGCGCGCCGCGAAGCCTGCTTGGACCAATACAATTTCACTGGTCAGCTTTCGCTGGACACGGAGAACGCCTCAGGCCCGGCGCGTCTCATCCTGCAAACTGCTGCAACCACCTATCCCGGCCCGCGCAGCCGCATGTCAGACTCGACGCAGGATGCGCCGTTGCAAGAGAGCGATCTGGTGGTGACACCGGATGCGGAATGCTCGTATCGCAGGGTGCTGACGTTCAACGGCGAAGGGTATGATTACGACACAGCTCCGCCGAATTGCGAGGATTACCGCGTCCAGTGACACTGCCGCGCAAACCGCGCGCCGTCGTGTTCGATCTCGACGGCACGTTGATCGACTCCGAGGCTTTGGTGAAGGAAGCGCATTTCGTCGCCTGCGCCGAACTCGGCGTCACGATGACGGAGGCGCAATTCCTCTCGCTGGTCGGCATGCATCGCGAGGCGAATGACCTGCAGCTGAAGGCCTATTACGGCGACGATTTCCCGCTGGAGCGCTTCATTGCATCGACGCGCGCGCATATCGGTGATCGTGTCGCGCCGTTGAAGCCGGGTGCGCTGGAGTTGATGGATGCGCTTGACGAATTGGCCCTACCCTTCGGGCTAGCGACGTCGTCGCGGCGGCCCTGGGTGGAGCGGCACTTTAATGCGCATAAGCTTAGTGAGCGGTTTCGCGCGGTGGTGACGCGACAGGATGTGGTTGAGGGCAAGCCGCATCCGGAGCCGTATTTGCGTGCGTCGGAGCTGTTGGGGTTTGGACCGGCGGATGTGTTGGCGCTGGAGGATTCCTACGCTGGCGTTGCATCTGCGCATGCGGCGGGCTGCATGACGGTTATGGTCCCGGATTTGCTCGCGTCGGACGACGAGATGCGCGCGATGGCGCTTGTTGTTCATTCACTGCGCGATGTGTTTCCACTTCTGAGCGACTAGAGCTTCGCTGCGCGAAGCCCCGGGATGACTTTAGCTCCGCGCTTGTAGTCTGCGATAGGTGACGCCGCCGTCGCGGCTGATGCGGGCGACAATGGCGTGTTCGCCGATGGCGGCGCGGCCGGCGATGGCGCGGGCGGCGACGATCGTATCGGTGGGTTCGCGGCCGATCGCCTGGATCACGTCGCCTGGGCGCAGCACGCCTTCATTCTCGGCGCCGACATCGATCGCGAGCACCACGAGCCCCTGCACGTCGGGCTCGATTTGAAACTCTTCGCGAAGGCTGGCGTCCAATTCGGAGAGCGCAATGCCGAAAATGCGGCCACCACGTGGACCGCCATCGCGGCGCGGCGTTGTTGCGCCGCCGTCTTCGCCGCTGGCGATGCGCGCGCCGCCGTCGGCTTCTTCGAGGCGCTCAATACGCGCCGTGATCTGGCTGCGGCGGCTATCGCGGACGATGTCGATCACGACGTCCGTACCGACTTGGGATTCGCCGACCATGCGAGTCAGCGCCCGGCTATCGGCGATGTCGCGGCCATTGAAGCGCACGACGACATCACCGGGACGCAAGCCCGCTTGCGCGGCGGGACCGTTCGGCGTGATGCGCGTCACGACGGCGCCTGCATCGCCTTCATACCCCGCGCGGTCCGCGGCGGCGCGATTCAAGTTGGCGAGGCGCACGCCCAGCCAGCCACGCCGGATTTCGCCGTAGCGCGTGATTTGATCGACCACCGGACGCACGATCGAGGTTGGTGTTGCGAAGCCGACGCCAACGCTTGCGCCTGTTGGCGATACAATAGCGGTGTTGACGCCGATGACTTCGCCATCGGTGTTAAAGAGCGGCCCACCGGAATTGCCGCGATTGATGGCGGCGTCGGTCTGGATGAAATCGTCGTAGCGGCCAGCGTCGATGTTGCGGTTGCGGGCGCTGACGACGCCGACGCTGAGCGAGCCGCCGAGCCCGAACGGATTGCCGATCGCGAGCACGATGTCGCCGACGCGGGCTGTGTCGCTATCACCCATCTCGACATACGGCAGCGGCGCGCCGGCGTGGACGCGCAGCACGGCAATGTCGGTTGCCGGATCGCGGCCGACGACGGTCGCTTCGTAGCGGCGGCCGTTCTGCAAGATGACTTCGATCGCGTCAGCGGAGTCGATGACATGGTTGTTGGTGACGACGACGCCGTCCGGCGAAATGATGAAGCCGGAGCCGAGCGAAGTGATCTGCGCCCCCCCCTCACCTAGCCCTTCGTTGAGGCGCTCCATCGGCGAGCCGGGCGGAAAGCGCGGGAGGTCGTCGACGCCTTGGACACGCTGGCTCGTTGCGATGTTCACCACCGCCGGTGAAAGCCGGTCGTTCAGATCGGCGAAGCCCTCGGCCGGCAAGCGCGATTGCGCGAGCGCCGGGGCGGCTAGAGCGAAGACGGCAAAGGCGGAAAGAATGGCGCGCATGCGTAAGGGAGTAGGGGAGTAAGTGCGTAAGGCAATAGGAAATTGCTGCTGCAATTCACCTACTCCCTTACTCCCCCACTCCCCTCACCCGAAAAATCTCAGCCTCTCCGCCGCTGCATGTAGCGGAAGAAGTCGCTCTCCGGCGGGACCACGATCGGGGTGCCCGCTTCGAGCGCGGTGTCGTAGGCGCGCATCGAACGGTAGAACGCGGCGAATTCCGGATCGCGGCCGTAGGCGCGCGCAAAAATGCGGGCGCGCTCAGCTTCACCTTGGCCTCGCGTACGTTCAGACTCTTCCTGCGCAGTGGCGCGGATGATGGCGGCGTCGCGTTCGCCTTCGGCGCGGATGCGGCCGGCGACTTGCTGGCGCTCCGAACGCATCCGCTCATAGACGCGCTCTTGGGTTTCCGGCGGCAGGTCGGCTTGGCGGATACGGACGTCGACCACGCGCACGCCGAGTTCGGCAGCGGCCGCGGCGTTGAGATCGTTCTCGATCGCTTGCATCAGCAGCGCACGGCGACCCGATATGATATCGTCCGAGCCGGCGCCGCCGAGGACGCGGCGCATCGCAGCTTCCGTGAACGTTTCGAGACGTACGGCGCCGTTCGCTTCATTGAGCACGCTTTGGTAGAAACGGCGTGGATCGATAATCTGCCAACGCACGACGGCGTCGACGATCAAGCGCTCCTGGTCGGATGCGACGATCGGCTGACCTTCGAGCGTGAGCCCAATGTTGCGGCGGTCATAGTCAACGACGCTCTCAACGAATGGCATTTTGAAATACATGCCAGGTTGGTCGGTGCCCGGCGCGTTGAGGACGCGCACATACTCGCCGAAGCGGAGCACGATGGCTTGATGGTCCTGGCGGACGATGAAGATCGAGTTCAGGATGACGATCAGCAGCAACAGCACGCCGCCGACGAGGAAGGGAATGTTGCGCGTCATTGGCCTGCTCCCGGCGGCGTGGCGGCTGGGGCGTTGCGGCGGATCATACCATCGAGCGGCAGATACGGCACCGCGCCGCTCCGCTGATCGAGGATGACCAAGTTTCCGCGCTGATACACGCGTTCCATGGTTTCGAGGTAGAGGCGATCGCGCGTGACTTGCGGGGCAGCGCGATACTCCGCGTGCACGGCGATGAAGCGCTCGCCTTCACCAGTGGCCTCGCGGACGACGCGCTCGCGATAACCTTGCGCTTCGTTGATGATTCGGGAGGTGTCACGGTTGGCGTTGTTGAGCAACGTTTCCGCATCCTGGCCGGCGTTGACGACGTCGTTGAACGCTTCAATCACCGCGGACGGGGCGGCGGCCCGGAGGAGCTGCACCTGAAGCACCTGCACGCCGGACTGATACTCATCGAGCGTCGATTGCATGAGTGTTTCGACACCTTCTTCAACGGCGCCTCGCTCGGTGGTGATGATCGGTTCGAGTTGACGGCGGCCGATGACTTCGCGCATGGCGCTTTCAGCGACCTGACGCACGGCCTCGTCCGGATCACGGATATTGAACACGAAGGCGCTGACGTCCTTTACGTTGTAGCTGATGCGAAAGTGGATCTCGGCAATGTTGCGATCGCCGGTGATCATCAGGCTTTCTTCCGGATTATCGTTCACGACATTGTCGCGCGGCGACTCGAAGCCGATTTCGGCGGTGCGTTGACCAGTGACGTTGACGACTTGGCGGCCTTCGATTGGCGCCGGCAGATGGAAGTGAATGCCCGGCCCGGTGCTGCGGTTAAACTTGCCAACGCGCGTGATGACGGCTTGCTCGCCTTCATCGACGGTATAAACGCCAGTCGCGAGCCAACCGATCACCAGCAGGCCGGCGATCAGCGGCCACTGCAAGCCACGGCGGCCGGGATGAGCGCCGCCACCTGAACCACCGCCGCCGCCAAAGAAGCGATCGCGCCACTGGCGGATCAAGTCGTCGAGATCAGGACCTGAGGGTCGCTGCGGAGAACGCGGGGGTTGCTGCTGGCCCCACGGCTTGCGTGGACCGCCGCCCCAGGGACCCTGGCCGCCGCTATTTCGCGGCGGACCGCCCGATTGGTCATTCCACGGCATTGATTGCTCTTCCCCGCCTTCTGGTGGTTTCGCGCACGCCAACTTCCGGGCGGGCTTGAGGAGCTTGCCGTGCTCCCATGCGCGCCGATATGTGGCCCCTGTGCTAAGGGATCAAGCATGAACAACCAGTTGGCGGACTTGAGCCAGCGCGTCAAAGCGCGCCTCGATGCGATAAAAGACCCGATTAGCGGAAAGGGTTTGTTCACATCCGGCCGCGTGACAGGCCTTGAAGCGCGCGAGGACGGCAAGGTCTCATTTACGATCGAGGCGCCAGCGGATGTCGCGGAACTCTATGTGCCGGTGCGCGAGCGCGCAGAAGCAGAGGTGCGCGAAGCCGAAGGCGTGATCAGTGTTACTGCGGTGTTGACGGCGGAATCCGCAACGCCTGTGAAGGCTGCTGGCGGTGTTGGGCGCGTGAACCAGATCATCGCCGTTGCGAGCGCTAAAGGCGGCGTTGGCAAATCCACTGTGGCGGTCAATCTCGCGTGCGCATTCGCCTCGTTGGGGATGAAGACGGGCCTATTGGACCTCGATGTTTACGGGCCCTCCGCGCCGACACTTCTGGGAACTGGCGCGCGCAAGCCACGCATGCGCGACGACAAAATGCTGGAGCCGCTGGAGGCGCACGGGCTGAAGACGATGTCGATCGGCTATTTGGTCGATCCCTCCTCCCCGATGATCTGGCGCGGCGCGATGGCGACCAGCGCGGTGCGGCAAATGATCGACGAGGTCGTGTGGGGCGATCTCGACGTGCTGTTGTTGGATCTGCCGCCAGGCACGGGCGATGTGCAGGTGACATTGGTGCAGCGCGTGCCGCTGGCTGGTGCGGTCATTGTCTCTACGCCGCAGGAAATGGCGCTGGCGGATGTGCGGCGCGGACTTGCGATGTTTGAGAAGACACACGCCCCGGTGCTCGGCGTGATCGAGAACATGGCGTATTTCGAAACGCCAGACGGCAAGCGCACGCATATCTTCGGCAAGGGCGGCGCGCAGCGGGTGGCGATGGAGGTCGGCGCGCCGTTCCTGGGCGAGATACCGATCGATGTGAGCTTGCGCGAAAGCTGCGATGCGGGCGTGCCGCTTGTGGCGAAACAGCCTGATCATCCGGTGTCAAAGCGCTTCCGGGAGATCGCGACGGCGGCGCGCAACAATGTGGCGCGGATGAGCAAGCCGGCGCCGGCGATTAGGGTGAAGTAGCGGAGCGAGGGCATGGGGGCGACACGCAGGACTATTCTTGGCGCGGCGGCGGGGTTGCCGTTGGCGGCGTGTGCGCAGCAACAGGCGCCGATCATTGTGGTTGGCGCGGGCGTGTTCGGCGCTTGGACAGCCGAGCATTTGCGCCGCAATGGCAAGCGCGTGATCCTCGTCGATCAGATGGGACCGGCGAATGCGCGCGCGTCGAGCGGCGGCGAGAGCAGGATGACGCGCGGCACATACGGGCGCGACGAGATTTATACGCGCATGGCGTTGGATTCGCTCGAAGAATGGAAGCGGCTTTCGGCGCGCTCGGCCCTGCCGCTCTTTCATGAGGCCGGCGTGCTCTTCTGCTTCGAGGAGATGATCGACTATGCGCGGGACTCGATCGAGGTGCATGAGCGGCTAAATCTGCCGCTGGAGCAGATCGAAAGCGCCGCGCTGCGTCAACGCTGGCCGCAGATGAATTTCGAGGGCATCGCGTTTGGCCTGTTCGAGCCGGAGTTCGGCGCGCTGATGGCGCGGCGTGCAGTTGAGGAAACTGTGGCGCGGTTCGTTGCACAGGGCGGCGAATACATCTTGGCGCGGGCTGAGCCGGATGGGGCGAATGTTCTGCTCGATGGCCGATCGGAGAATGCGGCGGCCGTCGTGTGGGCGTGCGGTCCGTGGCTGCCGAAGGTTTTTCCAGAAGTGCTCGGCGATCGGATTTTCGTGACGCGCCAGGAAGTTGCGTTCGTCGCGCCGCCGGACGGAGATGACTTGTTCGAGGCTTCTCGCCTTCCCGGCTGGGCCGACTTCAACGGCGGCGATCTCTATTACGGATTCCCAAACCTCGAAGGCCGCGGCTTCAAGATCGCGCGCGATACGCACGGCGTGGACTTCGACCCGGATACTGGCGATCGGCGCATGAGCGATGACGGCGCGGCTCTGTTACGCGCGTTCGCGGAACGGCGGTTTCCGGCGCTCGCGGGACGTCCGTTCACAGAGTTTCGAGTCTGCCAATATGAGAATAGTTCAAACGGCGACTTCCTGATCGATCGTCACCCGACGCTTCAGGGCGCGTATCTACTCGGCGGCGGGTCGGGACACGGCTTCAAGCACGGGCCTGAGGTCGGGCGCATGATGGCGGAGCTGGTCGCCAGCGACACCGCGCCGGACGCGCGCTTCTCGCTGGCGAGCAAGGCCACGGTGCAAGCCCGGTCGGTGCTTTGATCGTTCACTGCGCCGTTGGATAATCGAACATCCACCACCACGGCATCGCCGTTTCGCCAAGGATGAAGCGTCCAAGTTCAGGGTAGATGATCTCGGCGCGGACGCTGTTGCCGAAAAGGACCAGACAGCGGCGGCGCACCTCCTGGCAGATTACGATGTTGCCGGTCCAATCGTTGTGACCGCCCCTGAACCAGGTCAGCCCGGCTTGTGGATCGTCGAAGGTCATGAGGCCCGGCCCCGCGGAGAGATTGATCTCGGCGCCCCGCGGGTCGGTAGCAGGCGAAAGTGTAGGGAATTGGCGCGCGTTGTTGACGGCAAATTGTCCACGCACAAGTTCAGCGCGGGACGCGCGAGAGAGCCCGTCGCCACTCAGAATGCCGGCCCATAGCCGCGCCTGGTCGGTGATCGTCGTATCCATGGAGCCGGCGGCGGCGACGTTGTCGCGGCGATCATGCGGCTCGAATGTGCCGTCGAGCGCGTAGCCGTCGGCGAGGTTGCCAGCGAAGTCGTCGCGCCATTGCATTGAGGTGCGGGTCATGCCGAAACGATCGAACACGCGGCGCTGCATCTCGGCGCCGACATCAAGGCCGAGGCCCTGCTCCAAAACTGTCTGCAGCACCCAGATGCCTTCGTTGGAATAGGCGTAGTGTTGGCCTGGCGCAAAGTGAAAGCGGAGTTTCTGATCCTCTTCCAGAATGCGCATATTCGCAAAGCCGCTACGGTGCGTCAGGATGATGCGTGGCGTTAGCTGGCGCCAACGCTCGTCACCAGCGAGATCGGTGTAGTCTTCGTACTCGGACAGCGGTCGCGGCAGATATTCCGCAATCGAGCGATCGAGATCAATGCGGCCTTCATCGACCAGCTGCATCACCATGTAAGCGAACGCCGCCTTGGTGAGCGAAGCGCCGTAAATGATGGTGTCGGTTTGGAGCGGCAGGTTTCGCTCGACATTGCGATAGCCATAGGCGGCGACATGCACGACCTCGCCGTTGTCGATCACAGCGATCGCCATGCCCTTCACGTCTTCACTTGCCATGAGGTGCTGCGCTTCGGCGTCGATCGCGGCGGACGATGGAAGCGGCGGCGCGCCGGGCGCGGTCGCGCAGGCGGAGGCAAGCAACAAGCAGGCAAACGCAGTGGCGGCGCGTATGAGGGGCATGCGGAACTCCAATAGGCGTAAGCGCCATTCTGTCAGGTGTGGCCGGGGGCACGCCAGCCGTGTCGTGGCGGCATCGGTCCTGTTGATTGGCAGTTTTGCCACTGCAGGATTGCCGTCATCCCAGCTACATACCCCCTATGAAATATGACAGCATTCTACAAACAGTCGGCGATACGCCGGTGGTTAGGCTTGGCGCGCTCGCGCCCCCTCATGTCTCGATCTACGTGAAGATCGAGGCATTCAACCCAATGGGATCGGTGAAGGATCGTCTGGCGCTCGCGGTCATCGAGGACGCGGAGCGGAGCGGCGCTTTGCGGCCGGGCAAGACCGTGGTCGAGGCGACGAGTGGCAACACCGGCATTGGCCTCGCCATGGTATGCGCCAAAAAGGGCTATCCGCTCGTCATCGTCATGGCGGAGAACTTCTCGATCGAGCGGCGACGCTTGATGCGGTTTCTAGGCGCGAAGGTGGTGCTGACCCCCGCGGCCGACAAAGGCAGCGGCATGCTGGCGAAAGCAATTGAGCTGGCGGCGACACACGGCTGGTTCTTGACACGTCAGTTCGAGAACGAAGCCAACGCCAACATTCATAGCGCGACGACCGCGCAAGAAATTCTGCGCGACTTCGAGGGCGAGCGGCTGGATTATTGGGTGAGTTCGTACGGAACGGGCGGGACGGTGAAAGGCGTCGCGCGCGCGCTAAAAGCGGCGCGGCCGGAGACTAAGATCGTCGTGACCGAACCCGACAACTCGCAAGTGCTGAGCACAGGTCTAACGGATCGGTTCAGGCCGCACCCGGTACAAGGCACATCGCCCGACTTCATTCCGAAACTGGCGGCGGACGCGAAGGCGGCGGGCTGGATCGATAAGATCGTGCCAGTGAATGGCGGCGACGCATTGAGGCTCGCGCGGGAACTCGCAACGCGTGAAGGAATTTTCGCGGGCATCTCGGCCGGCGCTGCAGTGGCGGCGGCGTTGAAGGTCGCGGCGACGGCGGCGAAGGGTTCGACCATTCTGGCGATGCTGCCGGATACCGGCGAGCGCTATCTTTCGACACCGCTGTTCGATGACGTGGCCGTCGATATGACGGCGGAGGAAGAAGCGATTTCGAAGTCATCGCCCTCGAACCGCTTCGACATTCGCCCTGCCCCTGCTCCGGTCGCAACGCTTGCCCCGGCGGCGCCGGTAGACGCGGCGGCGGCGGCATTCGTGGACAAGATGATCGCGGAAGAGCCGGTGCTTATGTTCGCGCTGGAATGGTGCGAATTCTGCTGGGCGGCGCGCAAGCTCTTCAAGGCCCACAGCATCCCATTTCGCTCGATCGATTTGGATTCGGTAGCTTATCAAGCCGACGATTGGGGCGGTCGCGTGCGACGAGCCGTTGGGGAGCGCATTGGATCGCCGACCATCCCGCAAGTGTTCGTTGGCGGCGCGTTGATCGGCGGCACATCAGAGACATTCGACGCCATGCGCAGCGGCGCGTTACAGGAAAAGCTGCGCGCGGCCGAGGTGACGTTCGATGCTGATGCGAAGGTGGATTACGGTTCGCTGCTGCCGAAATGGCTGAAGCAAAAAAGCGCTTAGTCGGCTTCGGCGTCTATACGCTCTGCCAACTGCAAAGCGGTATCGCGGTCGTGCCCGGACAGGTCGGTGTAGACGCGCATATCGCTCATCCAAAAGCGTAGGCCGCGAAGGATTTCCGGCGCGGCCATGTAGCCACGCAAAATTTCGCGCGCCTCAGCTTCGTTGATCGGAGACGCGCATGGCCGAAGCTCTTGCATCTCCTCGGCGCCGTCGGCGTAGGAGTGGTGGCAATTGTTCCAAATGTAGGTCTGGACGTCCATCGGCGTCAGACTGCGAACGTCTTCACGGTATTGCGGCATTGCGGCGAACAACGGGTCGAGCCGGCCTTTGCGTACGACGTAGTAGTCAGCCAACGCCGCGCGCATGTCTCTGTCGCGAATGAGACCAAGTTCGCCGGCGCCAGTGAGTTCGCGGTACGTCGTGTCGGTCGCGGTGTAGGGCCAGATTTGGCTGGCTTGGAAGAACGCCAGCACCGTTTGCCAAGCGGCGCCGTCCTTCAGCGTGCCGTGCTCGGCGTAGGCGAGCGCGGCTTCGCCATGGTCGGAAACCTGATGCCAGAACGCGATCCGCCGCTCGATAGCTGTGGCGTCAGTGTGCAATTCGCCGCGGATGCTTTCGAGATAGGTCTCGCCGCGTTGGCGATCGCGATTGGCGTCGTTCCAATTGCTAACTTGCGTCGCGACGAAAACGCCGAGCACGACGATAACGAAATCGATGCCGATCGCGATCCAGTTCTGCGCTTTCACATGCTCGGTAATGCGGCGAAGGATCATTCAAGCCTCAACACGCGAATCGTGTTGGTCTTCCCGGCGCGGCCGAAGGGGATGCCGGCGATGATGGCGACGCGATCGCCGACCTCGAAGCCGAGTTTGCGGACGGCGGCGTCTGCCTTCGACACCATTTCTTCGACGTTTTCGACGTCTTCCGTCACCATCGAACGCACGCCCCAGACCAATGCGAGTTTGCGCGCTGTTGCGATGAGTGGCGTCAGACCGATAACGCCGCAACGCGGACGCTCGCGCGCGACGCGGATCGCGGTTGACCCTGTTGCGGTGTAGGCAACGAGCGCAGCACAGCCGATGACGTCGGCGATGTGACGCGCGCTAAGCGCGATGGCGTCGGCGGTGGTGGCTTGCGGCGGCGTCATGTCGCGCGGTAGCGAGGACCAATATTCTTCGTCCTCCTCCACGGCGCGGATGATGCGGTCCATGATCGCAACAGCGCTCTGCGGATGGCGGCCGACAGCGCTTTCGGCGCTCAACATCACCGCGTCAGCGCCTTGATAGACGGCGGTGGCGACATCGGAGGCCTCGGCGCGCGTTGGCGTTGAGGCTTCGACCATGCTTTCGAGCATGTGGGTGGCGACGATGACCGGCTTGCCTGCGGCGCGCGCGGCGCGGATGATTTTACGCTGCGCGATTGGCACTTGCTCGGGCGGCAGTTCGACGCCGAGATCGCCGCGCGCGACCATGACAGCGTCCGCCGCTTCAACGATCGCATCGATCTGTTGGAGCGCCGACGGCTTTTCAATTTTGGCGATCACGCCGGCGCGGTCTTTGATCAGCGCCTTGGCTTCGTGCACGTCTTCAGGATGCTGGACAAAAGAGAGCGCGATGTAATCGACGCCAAGATCGAGGGCGTAAGCGAGGTCCTCTTTATCTTTTTCAGTCAGCGCCGAGATCGGAATGCGGCGTGTTGGGACGTTGACGCCCTTTTGGTTCTTTAACGTGCCGCCGAAATCGACGCGAGCTTTGCACTGCGTGCGGCCGCGTTCGGTGATAGTGACCTGAAGCTTGCCGTCGTCGAGCTTCAGAATGTCACCGACGTCGAGCGCATTCACGAGCTCGGGATGCGGCATGCGGATGAGGCCCTGCGCGCCCGGTTCGTTCGATGCCTCGATGGTCACGACATCATTGAAGCGCAACTTGATTTCGCCGCCCTCGAACATCCCGACGCGGATCTTCGGACCTTGCAAGTCCGCGAAGACGCCAACCGGCGTTCCGGCGTGGGCCTCAGCGGCGCGAATGGCCTGCATGCGGCGCGCGTGATCTTCGCGGGCGCCGTGGCTAAAGTTGAGGCGGAAGCAATCGACGCCGGCCTGGATGAGCATGGCCAAGCGCTCCGGCGCATCGCTGGCCGGGCCCATGGTGGCGACGATCTTACAATCTCGGGCGCGCATGCTGTCTCCGTTGGATCGAGACATTTAGTGCGTTGCTGGGAAAGTCCAGCTTCAAGCGCCCATTTTGTACGGGCCACCCTTTTCCAGCGCGCGTTGGTAGGCCGGGCGGCCTTGTTGCAGTTTTCTGACGCGGACCATGTTGGGGTAGCGATCGAGGCCGCCGCGATTGTTGCCGGCGTCGAGAACGAAGCTCATTTGGATGTCGGCGGCGGTGAAACGCCCGGCGGCGAAGTAGTCTTTGCCTTCGAGATGGGCGTTGACGAAACTGAAATGATTGTCGATCTCGGGCTCGATGCGGCCTTGCATAAGCGGCGCGCCATTTTCTCCCAGGAGGCTCACGTAGAGCTTCAGCAATAGCGGCAGCATCGCGGAGCCTTCGGCGAAGTGCAGCCAGTAGAAGTAGTCAAAGCGCGCGGGATCTCCGGCGGGCACAGCGAGCGCGCCGAAGGCTTCATTCTCCGCCAAGTATTCGATGATTGCGGCGGATTCCGCGAGCACTTTTCCGTTTGCTTCGATCACCGGCGATTTGCCGAGCGGATGAATTGCTTTGAGTTCTGGCGGCGCGAGACGCGTCTGCGGATTGCGCTCGTAGCGCTTTACCTCGTAGGCGACGCCGAGTTCTTCCAGAAGCCACAGCACACGCTGCGAACGGCTCTCTTCGAGATGGTGGACGATTAGGCTCATGGGCGCGTTTCCTTCAATATGGTGCGAAATTTAGCTTGAGACCGGGCTCTGGCCAGCGGGTTTTGATCAATTGGCCGGTTGCTGAAAGCGTGATGTAGGCGTCGCGCATGTCGGGGCCGCCGAAGGCGATGTTGGTGACGATCGGATCCGGGAACGGCGTGTGGGTGGAGACGCCTGCCGGCGTGATCGTGGTGATGCCGCCATTCAAGATGGTGGCGACACAGATATCGCCATTGGCTTGCACGGCGAGGCTATCGAAGAAGCAGTGGTACGGCTGCACAGAAACGCAGCGGCCGATGGCGCCTTGGGGACCGGGTGCGACTTCGCCAACTCCAGTGACGTCGAACGCCCATAGTTTTCCTGCGTCGGTTTCGGCGGCGTAGACGGTCTTTTCGTCGGGCGAGAGGCCGACGCCATTCAACCCTGTGCCGCCGTAAGCGGCTTCCTTGATGAGGGAGCCGTCGGTCTTTGCATAGTAGAGACCGCCGCGATCGATCGTGCGAGTGTGGTTCTTGCCGAGGTCGGTGAACCAGAAATTACCGGCTTTATCGAAAACGAGATCGTTCGGACCGGAAAGTTTGTGGTCGCCGATTTTGTCGTAGAGGCGCTCGACTTTGCCGGTGTTGAGATCGACGCGCTCGACGCGGCCGGTGATGTAATCGTGCGCGGCGTTGCCCGGAATCGTGAGGCCGCTGATCTCGTGATACTCGAAGCCGCCATTGTTGGTGATGTAGATGGCGCCGTCCGGGCCGAAGGCGGCGCCATTGGGACCGCCGCCAATGCTGGCGATGACTTCCTGCCTGCCCTTCCAGACGCGCGTCAGCGTTTTGCGCTTGATCTCGACCAGGATGACGCTGCCGTCGGGCATAACAATGGGACCTTCAGGAAATTGAAGGCCGGTGGCGATGATTTCAAACTCTGACATGGGCGGCACCGTACTCACCTTCCGCCGCGCGGAGAAGGTGGCTCGCGGAGTGAGCCGGATGAGGGGTGAGCGCCCCTCACCCCCTCCCCTCGGTGCTATCTCTCCAGCACCCGCACCACAAAATCAGCGTCGTCGTTTGGGCCTGCCGTTACGGATTCGCGGCTGACTTCACGCCACTGCGACAGATCAAGCGCGAGGCGCGCGTCGCCTTCGGGCGAGAGGTTCACTTCGGTGAGGATGATGCGGCCGGCTTGTGGCAGCACGGCGTTGTAGAGTTGCGCGCCGCCGATGACGCACGCTTCCTCCACACCCGCCGCTTCGGCCATCGCGCGTGCTGCGGCGAGCATGACGCTAAGATCGGTATAGACCCAGGCGCTTGTCGCGCTGAAATCGGCGTCGCGCGTGAGGACGAGATTCTGGCGCCCGGGCAGCGGCTTTCGCGGCAACGAGTCCCAGGTCTTGCGGCCCATGAGCACGGGCTTGCCCATGGTTGCGGCCTTGAAACGTTTCATGTCGGACGAGAGCCGCCATGGCAGAGCGCCATCGCGACCGATCACGCCGTTCTGAGCAATCGCAACGACAAGTGTGAGTTTCGGCTTCACCACGCTCCCTTAGCGCTTGCGCACGGCGGCGTCATCCGGGAGCTTGGCCGCATGGTCAAATACATCCTCTTTGCCGTGATCGGCGCAATCATCGGCCTCTTCCTGATGAACGCGCTGGGGTCGATGTTCGGCGATGGCGTCACCACGATCCTGACACTGGTGATCTTCGCGGTCGTTGGCCTTGTGATCTTCCGGAACCTGCAGACCAACCGCAAAGTCGCGGATGCAACCCTGGAGCAACGCGCGCACGCGCTCGCCTTCGCGCCGGAGCCTAGCAAGGCGGCGCTCTACATATTTCGCAATCAGTGGGTTGGCCGCGCTGTCGGCGTCAACGTGCTGGTCGATGGGCGCGACGTGGCGCAGATCAAAAGCCCGCGCTTCACCCGCATCCTACTTACGCCCGGCTCGCATCGCATCAGCGGCTTCATCGCGACGAACGCAAAGCCTGCGGACGCCGCGGGGTTGGAGCTCGCAGCGAATGCGGGCGATATCTACGTGGCCAAGTGCGAGGTCGAGCCGCAATTGGTTGGCGCCATCGTGAAGTTCACGCCGGTGGCGTTGGAGCACGCGCGCGCGGATTTGCAGAAGATCACGAAGATGGTCGTGCCGGACGTTCCTGAGATTTAGCGTGCTACGCCGTTCTTGAGGTGGCGGAAGGCGTGACAGGCAATCGCTTGGCGTGCCAAGTGCTCGCATTGGGAGGGCGCAATGACGCTCGCACAAATCTCTGATGTCAGTCAGGCGGTCGCGGCGGTCGCGGTCGTGCTGTCCTTGATCGCGCTGATCCTGGAGACGCGGCAGAACACCAAGATGATGCGCGCCACCGCGGTCTGGGACTCGCAAATGTCGTTCGTCTCGATCAATGAGGCGCTGGCCGAGGGCGGGGTTTTGAGCGACCTGGCGTTTAGGGTGTTCACGGCGCCCGAAAGCCTCAGCCCTTACGAACGCCATCTCTGGCATCGCTACATGCGCGCCGTCTTCCAGCGCGTCGAAGCGCAGTTTGCGTTGTACCAGGGCGGCATACTCGACGCCGAGGTTTGGGAGCTTCGGCGAAATTACACGAAGTCGCTGCTGCTGAACCCGCTGGTTGCGGAAATCTGGCGCCTGGAGATGGGAAATTCGATGCTGACGAAGGCTTTCATGGCGGAGCTCGATGCCGCGTCCGCAAGCGCGCCGCCGGTGTTCATGGGCGGCGCACAAAACACCGACGCGAGATCTGGGGAGGCCACGTCATGACGCTTGAGGAGATCTCTTATATTGGCCAGGCGGTCGCCGCCGCTGCGGTGCTTGTCTCGCTGGCGGCGGTGTACGGACAGCTGCAGCAAAACAACAAGATCGCGCGCGCGGACCTGACGCAGAGCATTTGGCTAAGCGCCGGCGGGATGAACCTCTCGCTCTATGACACGCCGGAAAAGGCCGAATTGATGCACCGGGCGCTCTACGGCACTGCGCCGCTGACAGAGGTCGAAAAGCTACAGATGAGAAGCGTGATCTCGGTTGCGCTCGGCGCGCACGAGGCAGCGTTCAATGCGCATCGCCGCGGGTTGATGGAGGATGGCGCGTACGCGGCCCTCGAACAAGGCGCGCGCCTCTACTTGCTTAGCCTTTTTGTTCAACAATGGTGGGCGAACCACCGCCAACGCGGGCACGATCCTGCATATGTGGCGCTGATGGACAGGCTTGTTGCTGAGATCAATGCTAAGCGGCAGGCGCGGGCTGGCGGCGCTTAGGGAGGCTGAAATGAAAATCGAAGGCGGGTGCTATTGCGGCGGCGTTCGCTATCGGGCTGAGGGCGAGCCGATCATGCGGGCGGAGTGTTTTTGTCGCGAATGCCAATACATCACCGGCGGCGGCAATCTCTTGATGATCGCCATGCCCTCCTCCGGGTTCGAGATCACCAAAGGCGCGGTCAAAGACTACAAGCGCGCCGATTTGCCGAACGGCGTGACGCGTCAATTCTGCCCCGAGTGCGGCACGCATTTGTTTACGCGCGCGCCGGGGTTCGAGATCGCCGTCATCATCAAGCTCGGCACGCTAGATGATCTCTCGCTCTACGGCAAAGCCGACAGCGCCAACTACACCTGCGACGCGCAACCCTATCACCGGCTGCCGGGTGACATTCCGACCTTCCAAAAGTGGATGCACGATTAGGCGCCCCGGGGCCATGACGCTCGAAAACATCAACTACGTCGCTTAGAGGATCGGGGTGGCGGCGATCCTCGCCACAACTGTTCCGTTCAGATCGCCAGCCCGACGTCGCCTTCGACCACCTCTTGGCGCATCTGTGGCCGCTCGCCCGGCGCCCAGCGGGGCACGCGATGTATGACGCGGTAGCGCAACGGGCCGCCGTCTTCGGTCTCAGCACGCTCCATCGGCGGTGGGATGCAGACGAACTCGGTTTCCAGTTCGTCCGCCGAGGCGCGTAGCGTGGTGTAACCGTATCCGCCATAGTCAAGGAAGGAGAGGTGCGGCGCGTTCTCCGGATTGCTTGCGGCGCGCGCCTGCGCGGGATCGTCCGTGTCGCGGAGCGTCAGCGCTGCGCGCACGCCATGCAGCAAGGTGGTGTTCAACGCGCACTGCGTGGAGCCATCGGGGCGATCGTGCACATAAAACGGTCGCAACTCGTTATCGCGCGGGAAGGTGAGTGCTTGCACCTCGGCAGTGTTCTGCGCCGAGATCGACCCGGTGACGAATTCGACTCCCACCGGCTCAAACGGCAGCGGCGGTAATGTCTCGCTCGGATAGCCCGCCCAAAACGAATGTCGATCGCCTACAACGATCGTGAGCCCAGTGATGCCCTCATCGCGCACCATGCCGAAGATCTCACTGTGCTCGACCACGTAGGAGCGATAGAAATCGCCGTACTCGGTGCTTGGCCACATCGCCGAGAATTCGGGCGCAAGATTTTGCGGATCGCTGCGGCACGTTAGCGTCCCGAACGAATGGCCCCAGATTTTCCAAGGCGCCTCCGCCGCGCGCAAGCGCCCCTTGAACCAAGCCATTTGCTCGATGCCGAGATAGGCTTGCGGCGGCTCGTTGATTTGTGGGTTGGGGATTTCGACTGCGCCAAGGCGGATCGTCGCCGGCGGCGAGCCGCCGTTGTACTCGCGGCCCGCTTCCAGCACGTCGTTCGCGATTTCCGGCGTGAAGCCAAAGTCCGGCACGGTCAGGTTCGAGCCGTCGTATGGCGCCGACATGTTCGACCGGTTGTCGGTTAGGATCATGTCGATGTTCTTGCCGAACCGGAACGCGCGTTCGATGCGCAGCGCGCGGATCGCGGTGATGTTGTTGGGCTCATGACTGACGCCACGCGCATCCACTTCTCCAAGCGGCGTGTTGGTGACGACAGGCGCTTCGAACGCATCACCGGCGCCTGGTTTGACGACGCGCGCCGGCTGGTATTCGTACCAAGCTTGGCTGGCGGCGACCTTCAGAGTTTGCGCAGGCTCCGGCGGATCATTGAAGAGCTGCGACATGCCTTGATAGCCGCGCCACGCGAACTCGTGATTGTCCCACACCGGCACGAAGGGCCATCGTGCGCGCGCATCCTGCAAATCTGGATCGGTAAGATAGCCGCGATAGGCGGTTCGATAATCCTCAAGATCGATCGGAAAATGGAAGTTGCGGACCTTCTTGCCGTTCGGATAGCGCACCACGTCGCGCAGCCGTCGGCCGCGGTCTCTGCCGTTCTGAGCGTCTTCGGGATATTTCACGATTTCGTAGATGAAATCGCCCAGGTGCAGCACGAAGCTCATCTGCTCTGCGCGCGGGCGCCGGACATCCTCATAGATCATGCGCCGATACGCATTGAGCGCGCCGATGGTGACGTCCTGACAGCTGACGAACGCGAAACGCACAGCCCGATCATCATTAGCGGCAGGCGCGGTGAGCGTGCGGCCGGTGCGGCTGGTGTTGCCGGCTTCATCCACGAAGCGATACCAGTATTCGCGCGCGGGCCCGAGCACTGCTGCGAGAAAGCGGCACGTCCAGTCGGTGGCTGCACTCACCTCCACGTCGCCGCGCGCAACGATGTGGGCGAAGGCTTCGTCGCTGGCGACTTCGACCATAAGGCGGTGTGCGCTGGCCCCAGCATCGGGCTCGCGGCGCGTCCACAAGATCACGCTGTCCGGCGCAGGATCGCCTGACGCTACGCCCTGCGGATAGAGATCGCGCCGTTCCGTGCGCGGGCCGGTTGGCGTGTGCGCGCAGCTCTGACCGAAGGCGAGCGCGGCGCCAAGAGCCGCCGCTTGCTTCAGCAGCAACCTGCGGGTTGTTTGTTCGCTCATTGATCCGTCTCCCCAAGGCCGCGCTTGAGGAGACCCCGGGCATGGCCGGAGGCAATGAAATATCGATAGAGCGCAAATACGTGGGACGAACGGGAGAACCGATTCATCCGTCCCCTCTCCCGGTTAGGGAGAGGGTGTCAGTGAGCGGCTTGTCCACCGTAGCCTTAGCGAAGGCGCAAGCGAACGACGGGTGAGGTTTGCAGGCACATCAAAACGAGACGGAGTCTCGCGCGGCAACGACAGAAAACCTCATCTGTCCTCGCTCCGCTCGGCCAATCTTCTCATTAGGCAGGAGAAGGGACGCCAGCTTCCGCTTCAGGTGAAACCAACGTCATTCCAGGGCCAACAACTGAGCGGCGACACCTGGGTTCCGGGTTCTCGCTCCGCGAGCCCCGGAACGATGAATGTCAGTCCTGCGCCTTCCTGCCAACCACGCGTCCGTTGACGACTTCTTGGAACCTAACAACTGTAGCACCTGCTGCTTTATGTCTGGCGCCGCACAGACTAGCTGCACCCTCCGCGATATGGCCGGAAGGAAGTCCGTCGCATCGGCTTGCCTCGGATTTGCTCAATGGAGATTGCTGTGACTGAACCGCTCGCACCTTTCGATCCACCTATTCCTGGACGTGAACCATTGGCCAACCGCCGCACCATGGTCGAGGGCGCCGGCGCTGCGCTTTTGGCGACGTCTGTGCTCGGAGTTGGAAGCTGTGCGACCGCTGCGACTGATGCGAACACAACGCTTTACCAGCGGCTCGGTGGTGTGTTCGCGATTGCCGGGGTGGTTGATCATTTCAGCGATGCGGTCGTGAGAAACCCCATCGTCGGCCAAGGATCGGCAAATCCCGCTCTCCGGGAATGGCACACGAGGAATCTGACCCGCCTCCCGGGTCTCAAATTCATGCGCACGCTCTGGGTATGCAATGTCGCCGGCGGTCCCCTTCAATACACGCCCACGCAGCCGGGAAGTACGAACCTCGGTTTGGAGGCCGCGCATCACGCCCTGAGGATTTCTCCCTCGGAATTCGATGAAGTCGCCGCGGAGCTTGGGCGCACACTCGACCACTTCGAAGTGCCTGACCGGGAGAAAAGCGAAGTGCTGGGTGCATTTGCCACACACAAGCAAGAGGTGACCGCCGGGTACAGAGCAGCCAACGGTTAGCTAGGCGGAGTGACCCACGCAACCGGTTCACGGACAACCGAGATCGGCGAAAACCGAACTAAACCGCGATCGGCGCCTTGATACCCGGATGCGCTTGATACCCTTCGAGTTTGAAATCCCCGTACTCGAACGCGAAAATATCCGTGCGATCCGGATTGATCAGCATTTGCGGCGGCGCGTACGGCGTGCGCGCGAGCTGCGTGCGGGCTTGATCGAAGTGGTTGTGATAGAGGTGCGCGTCGCCGAAGGTGTGGACGAACTCGCCGGGCTGAAGCCCTGTCACTTGCGCCATCATTTGCGTTAGCAGTGCGTAGCTGGCGATGTTGAACGGGACGCCGAGAAAGACGTCAGCGCTGCGTTGGTAGAGTTGGCAGCTTAGTTGTCCGTCAGCGACGAAGAATTGGAACAGACAGTGGCACGGCGGCAGCGCCATCTGATCCACTTCGGCCGGGTTCCATGCCGACACGATGTGGCGGCGTGAGTTGGGGTTGGATTTGATCGCGGCGACGACGTTAGCGATCTGATCGATGACGCGGCCGTCCTTGGTTTCCCACGAACGCCATTGCTTGCCGTAGACCGGGCCGAGTTCGCCCTCTTCGTTGGCCCACTCGTCCCAGATCGTGACGCCCTGCTCTTGCAGCCAGCGCACGTTGCTGTCGCCACGCAGGAACCAGAGCAGTTCGAGGATGATGCTCTTCAGGTGCACCTTCTTCGTCGTCAGCAGCGGGAAGCCGGCGCTGAGATCAAAGCGGAGCTGGCGGCCGAAAACGCCGCGCGTGCCGGTGCCGGTGCGGTCGCCGCGATCGACGCCGTTTTGCAGGATGTCGTCCAGCAGGCCGAGATAGGCGATGTCGGCTTGGGAGGGCGGGCCGACGGGCTGGGGTGCGGGTTGAGCGCTCATTTCGTCCTATATGGGCCGACTCGCCGCCCTCTCCTACGCCTTGAAGCGACGTCGCGCCGTGCCCGTGCTAGGATCGCCCGGTTCCTAGAGGTGCGAATACCATGTGGGGTAGGACCCTTCTGTTCACTGGCCTCGCACTGATCGCCGCGACCGCCGTGCGGGCCGTTTTCGACCTGATCCAGTCCGATCCCGGCGACGCCTGGGTGTTCGTGTTCGCCGCAAGCTGCATCGCCGCCAGCATCGGCGCGGGCCTGACGCGCGAGCCGTGGCGCTCATTGCAAGACGTGCTGACGAAAATCGAGCGCTGAGGTCTGCTGCGCGGACGGACAAATCGTCTGCCCCACCTTCCGCACCTGGCGGATCATCGGGCCGGCCAGCCAGGCGGCGCGGGCGTTGACATCGATGCCGGCGGCGCGGAGGGCGCGGGCCATCCACTGGTTGCAGACCTGGAGCAAATGAAACGATCCGCGTGAACGCAAGAAGGCTGAGCGGCCGACGACTTTGCCGTCGCTGGTGCGGATGGGATTGCCGGCGCTGTCGAGGACCAGGAAGCGATCAATGAAGGCGACGAAGCGTGTCGCGCCCTCATGGCTGACAGCGATCGACGTGTCGTCGTTGGGGCCGAGATAAGCGCTCGATGGACCAGCATTATAGGCGATGTGGAAGACGCTGGCGCTGGGTGGG
>JANNFK010000033.1:0-11620 GCA_031379735.1 Caulobacteraceae bacterium
CTTGAACGGCGTCGCCGTGGGTAATCGCGTTCATTTCACGCTGATGAACAATAACGGCCAGCCCATGGTTTCCGAACTACACGTCCTGCCGGCGCAATAAGAGTAACGATCATGCTGGCGGTGTACGTTGGACGACGTATCACCAGCATAACGTTTTTGCGGAGAGGGGCATGACAGATCGAAGTTCAGAGCTGAGGCGCGTTTGTGTGCTCATCGCCGCGCTCCTGCTCGCGCCCAGCTTCGCGCATACCGACCATCCGCATGCCGCTCAGCAGGAACAAAATGCCGACCCGGCCACTGACGCGGCGCCGCCGGCCGATGATGCGCCGGTCATGACCATGCCGTGGCCGACCGATGCGCCAGGCGGCATGGTTATGGATCATGATGCGCGCCCAACCACGTTTGCTGGCCGCCTCATGGCCTGGCTGGGCGGTTGGCACCCGGCGGTCATCCATTTTCCGATTGCGCTTCTGCTGACCATCGCCTTCCTCGAATTGGCGGCCGTGCTGCGCCGCAAGCCCCTCTATGCAGCGAGCAATAAGCTCCTTTTGGCTATTGGCACGCTTGGGGCCTTCCTGGCGGCGCCGCTCGGCTGGGCGAATGCGGGATTGCCGGCCGCCGACGATGCGGATGCGCTTGTCATCCACCGCTGGCTCGGCACCGCCATTCCATTTCTGATGCTGTTGCTGTGGTGGTTGAAGCCGCACGCCGAGGCCGCAGCCAAGCGCGTCAGCCCGCCCTTCTATGAAATCGTGCTGATCGCCGGGGTGCTGGCGATACTGGTACAGTCCTATTTCGGCGCGGAGGTGACCCATGGCTCTGGCCACATGGCGTTCTGATCGGCGGACATGATGCGTTTCTCGCGACGAACACTTCTGCACGGCGCAAGCGTTGTCGGCGCGGGCCTGGTCGCGGCGCGCGTGTTGCCGGCGTGGGCGCAAACGCACGCGCATGGTTTGGGCCCGACGCTGCCGACGCTGAGCGGTCCCGATGTGGCGCTCTCGATTGCGCGCACGCACTGGAATGTTGATGGCCGCGCCGGTCACGCGATCGGCATCAATGGCACGGTGCCTGGTCCGCTCATTCGCCTGCGTGAAGGGCAAGACGTTCGGCTCACCGTCAACAACGCTCTGGACGAGGACACCTCGATCCATTGGCATGGTCTGATCGTGCCGTTCCAGATGGACGGCGTGCCCGGCGTCAGTTTCCCCGGCATTCGCGCCGGACAAAGCTTCACCTACGCATTCCCGGTCCGGCAATCCGGCACCTATTGGTATCACAGCCATTCGGGACTGCAGGAGCAGGAGGGCCATTACGGCCCGATCATCATTGATCCGGCCGGCGCCGATCCGGTTGCCTATGACCGCGAGCACGTCATCGTGCTCTCCGATTTCAGCTTCATGCATCCGCACACAATCTTCGCGCGCTTGAAGCAGGAGCCTGGGCATTTCAACATGCAGCGCGAGACCATCGTCGGCGCGCTCAACGGACGCGATCCCCCGCTCGCCGACCAGATGGAATGGGCGGCGATGCGGATGGATCCAACCGACATCTCCGATGTCACGGGATCGACCTACACGTTCTTGATCAACGGCCACGGGCCCGGCGACAATTGGACCGGGCTTTTCCAACCGGGCGAGCGCGTGCGGCTGCGTTTCATCAACGCTGCCGCCATGACCATCTTCAACGTCCGCATTCCAGGCTTGCCGCTCACCATCGTCGCCGCCGACGGACAGAACGTTAAGCCGGTCGCGGTTGAGGAATTTCAGATCTCCGTCGCCGAGACTTTTGATGTGATCGTTGAACCGCGTGAGGATCGCGCGTTCACCTTGGTCGCCGAAGCGGTTGATCGATCGGGCATGGCCCGCGCAACCTTGGCGCCGCGCGAACGCATGAGAGCTGACGTGCCGCCACTTCGCGCCCGCCCGCGCGCCACCATGCGCGACATGGGCATGGATATGTCCGGTGCGACAATGGCCTGGCCGGCGGCTGAATCATCATCCAGCGGCGCCATGGCGGGCATGGACATGGGCGGCATGGATATGTCTATGCGCAATCCCGACAACGCCCCGCAAGTTGTGATGGGCCCCGGCGTGCAAACGATTTCGCCCATGCCCGTCGATCGCATGGGCGAACCTGGCCAGGGTCTCGAAGACGTGGACCACCGCGTGCTCGTCTACACCGATCTCGAAGCGCTAGAGCCTAACCCAGATACGCGCACGCCTTCGCGATCCTTGGAGCTACACCTGACTGGCAACATGGAACGCTTCATGTGGTCGTTCGACGGTGAACGCTATAGCGAAGTCACCGCGCCCATACCATTCCGGCGCGATGAGCGCGTGCGCGTCACGCTCGTCAACGATTCTATGATGGCGCATCCGATCCATTTGCACGGGCATTTCTTTGAACTCTTGACCGGGCCTGAGGGCAAACGCCCGCGCAAGCACACGGTGAATGTGCTTCCAGGCGGCAAGGTCACCTTTGACGTGACCGCGGATGCGCCCGGCGACTGGGCCTTTCATTGTCACATGCTCTTTCACATGCATGCCGGCATGTTTCGCGTCGTCAGCGTTCGCCCGCTTGAAGGTGAGCCATCATGAGGTGGGCGCTCTTCTTGGCGGCGGCCGCGCCCATCGTGTTGGCGGCGCCGGCCCTCGCGCAAACCGATCCGCCCACAATGCAGATGACCTGGCCGACGACGACGCCGCCAGCGGCGACGGAAACCGAAGCGGCCGATAACAGCACGATGGATCACGGCGCAATGGCGATGGAGCCGCCGCCGCCGGCGGCGCAACAATCACCGGAGGCGGCGCCAATGCCTTCGATGCAAGCCATGGATCATAGCGCCATGGGCCATGGCGCGGCGGCGACGGACATGGAAGTCGGCAATGAGCCCGCGCCTGCACCGCCCACCGATCATGCGGCCGATCAGTTTTATGACCGCAATCTTATGGAGGCGTCGCGCGCGCAATTGCGCCGCGAGCACGGCGGCACGATCGTCTCCAGGGTCATGCTCAATCTCGGCGAAGTCACTTTCGGCGAGGGCGATCCGATGTATCGCTGGGAAGGCGAGGGCTGGATCGGCGGCGACATCAATCGCTTCGTGCTGAAGAGCGAAGGCGAGGCGAGCGACGGCGATGTCGAGACCGCCGAAGTGCAGGCGCTTTATTCGCGCGCCATCAGTCCGTATTTCGATGTGCAGGCGGGCATTCGCTATGACATCGAGCCCAGCCCCGATCGCACCTATGCGGTGATTGGGTTTGAAGGTGTCGCGCCGTACTGGTTCGAAACGTCCGGCGCCGTCTTTGTTTCGAATGAGGGCGAGGTGCGGGCGCGCCTAGAGGGATCTTACGATGCGCGCCTGACGCAGCGCCTGATCCTGCAGCCAATGGCTGAGATTAATCTCGCGGCCGAGGACATTCCCGAATTGGGCGTTGGGGCAGGCGTCACCGACATCGAACTGGGCCTCCGGCTGCGTTACGAAATCCGCCGCGAGTTCGCGCCCTACATCGGCGTCTTTTACCAAAGCCAACTGGGCGACACCGCGGACTTTACCGAAGCGGCCGGCGGCGACGCCAGCGACACGCGCTTTGTCATCGGCGTTCGCGCCTGGTTTTGAAGCAGTAGACGATCAGACGCGATCATACTCACGGGGCCGCCCTAGCTCAGCGGTAGAGCAGCGCAATCGTAATGCGAAGGTCGGGTGTTCGAATCACCTGGGCGGCCTCCACGCCGTCAGATCAACGCAACCTGGCGTCCAGAAACTCGAGCGTGAGGCGCCAATCCTCATCGGTGATGGAGTGAGTTCCAGCGTGCAAAGCAAAGCGCGGTGGAGGCCCGCCCAAGAGGTCGAATACAGGACGCGCGCCCACCACCGCTCGATAGGCGCCCGCCGGATCGGCCCAGCTGTCGCGCGAGCCTTGAACGATAAGCAGAGGGCGCGGCGCAATCAGCGCCAGCAATTCATGTTGATCGACTGGCGGATCGCGCAGAGCGTATTGACGATATCGCGACGAAAACCAATGCGGATACGTGCGCGTGATCGCCGACACGCTTTCACCTGCGCGATGGGCTGTCAGCGCATCGCCGCCTCGGCCCGATTGCAGCGCGACGACGGCGTCAATGCGCGGATCGAGCGCGCCCGCGAGCAGCGCGACCTTGCCGAAGCGCGATTGGCCCCAGGCGACGATGCGATCCTGGTCGATACGCGGATCGACAGCCAATACATCGATGGCGCGCGCATGCGTCCACGCCCAGGCAGCAATTGCGCCTTCAGCGTGCAACGCCGCCAACGCGGCCGGTGCGTCCAGCGCATGGTCTGGGACGACATCGCCGCCATAGAATATCGCCAGCGCATAGCCGCGCGCGATGATGCGCTCAAAAGGCGGGCCTAGCATCCACTCACCAAACACCGCCCGATGAAGCGGGTCGAAGAAGCCGCTTTGACATGGGATCGGATAAGCGTTGCGGGGCGGCGCGATCGCGCGCGGGCGCCCGGGAAACGCTGCTTGATTGCCGCAGAAATTCTGCATCACGATCACCGGCGCCGGCGCGGCGCCTCGTGGCATGACCAGAACAAGATTGAAGCGGACGCCGTCGCCCGCCTCGACCTCGATCTGTTCGACACCGGTAACGCCACCGGCATCCGCAGGAACGACTAAGGCGCGCCCCACAACAGTCGCGTGCACATCAGCGGGGAGGCTTCCATAGACCTTCGCTTGAAGGCTTTCCACGATTTCCGGCCGTCTCGCTTGCCAGGCGCTGGGTGTGGCGATGCGCTCGCCGGAGGCGTCATCAAGCGCATTCGGCGCGGCGGCGGCGAGCGCGGCCCGGTCGAGCACGACCGCGCGATACGGGCCCGCCCAGTAGAGCCAGACGAAGGCAGCCGCAGCCGCAACGAACGCGGCCAGGACAGCCTTCTGCAATGGGCGATGCCTTGCGTGTTGAAGCTTCATGATTCGACTCCAACTGCGCGAGCGTCGCGTCTATCTTATTCTTACGCACGACGTTGACGAAGCCCGCACGGTGTCGAGACGGCGTTCTTTACGCGTTGCGCAAAATTGCGCGTGTGCGTCAACGGCGCTTATCGGTTTTCGCGACGCACTCCTTGCTTTCAGGATGTGGGGCCGCCCTAGCTGCGCGGTAGAGCAGCGCAATCGTCTGCGAAGGCCAGTGTTCGAATCCTTTGGGCGGCCTCCACTGCGATGAGCTATTCGCGCCTCGGCGTTGGATCGCTTGCGCGGTTACTGGCTTGGCGTGATTGCGCGCGATGAAGAGTGATATTGGGTGATCCGCCAGCGCCCGTCAGCGCCGCGTATGAGCGATGAGGTGGCCGCGCCTTGGCGATCCACAGCGCGTCCGTCATTCGCGACGATATGATAGGTGTAGGTTTCGAGCGCCTGCGCCACATCGCCCTGAACCGCGACACGCACTTCATAATTGTCGAACCGGAACTCGCGGAATTCGGCAAGCTCCGGTCCAAGATGGTGAGCGCGATATGTAGCGTAATCGCCTTCGTCATGACCTTGCTCTACGATCACCGCGCTGGCTGCGAACAAGTCCTCTGTCCCGGCCAGATCGCGCGCAACGATGGCGCGCTGGTACGCAGCCAGCACCTCGCGCACCGCTGCGTCGTACCCTGCGCCGGTCGCAGGCATCGAGGCGCATGCGGCCAGAAAAAAGAGGCCAACAGCCAGCAACAGCGATCGCATGTTTCTGCTCCTGTTCTCAACCAATCCGCAGCCGCACGAACGCCATCGCGCCGTCAGGATCGCCGCCATAAGCGGGCTCAAGGTCGCCCGGCACAAAGTTGCGCGAGTAAAGCGCGCCGACGCCGAAGGTCACATTCTCACGCAGGCGGAAATCGCGAATGGCGCCGATCGACACCTTGGCGACGGTCTCGACATCGGGCGCAAGGTCGTGGCTATCCACCTGTTCGCCGCGCGCGAAGAATGTCCAATTGGGATTTGGCCGATAGGACGTTTCAATCGCAAGTCCTGCGAGACTCTCTTCGTCGCTCGGGTCCTTTTCGCCGTAGATGAAGGTGGTCGACCAGTAGCTTTCTTCGCCAAGCGGCATCGTATAGGCGGCGCTCAGTGACCAGCGCGTCTCGTCGACGTTGGGTTCAAGCTGTTCGGGGCTTTCGAGATCGGCCCAGGAGGCCTGCAGCGCCCAGCGTTCGGTTGGATTCCAACTGAAGCGCACCGACGTCGAATCGAATGTCGGCTCGTCGAGATCGTAGCGGTCCTCATCAGGTTCGCGGCCGGTGAATTGAGAGAGCTCGATTTTCCAATCGTCGCGCACATAGCCTGCCGTCAGCACGCCGAAGGTGATGTGGGTGGAATCGAACCAATGGTGCGTGATCGGCGCTTCGGGACTGTCCATCGCCGAAGTTCGGTGCATGAAGGCCGGTGGCCCAAACGCCGGCTCGCCCGGATAACCCAGATAGACAAAGACGCTGTCGCTCGGCGACAGACGGTGGCTGTACGATCCTGATAATTCCATCACCAGTTCATGCGGGTGTTGGCGATCGACGAGCGGCGTGACGCCGTCTGCGGTTTCCCCGGAGGCGAGCAGAAGCGGATAACCGCTGCGGCCCATGAAAGGATCGGGACTCAGCATGCCGCGAAACTGGATGGTGTCGCCATTGGCGAGATCGCGCCGCGCGACGCCCATGATCATGCCGGCCAGAAAAGCCTTCTCGTCGCCGCGTGGTCCATCCTGCCATGAGTACACACCGTTCAGCACGACGTGGCCCATCAGCATCCAAGGACCGAGCGTGGTCTGCACCATCGTGTGTTCTGTCACATCGGGCTGCCAACTGGTCCCCGACGCCTCGCGGCTCATCGCATAAGGTCCAAGCGCGCCTGCCATGTCGTGCATGGTGTGATCCATGCTCATCGATGGCATGGGTGTTGTCATCGGCGCCGTCGAGGGCGTCGCCATGGCTTCCGGCGCCGGGGCCGGCTCAGGCATCGGGTGTTGCATCGGCTCGGGCGCCGGTGTGGCAGCCTGCTCGGCCGGCGCAGGCCGCGGCTCTGGCCGCGGCGGCGCGCGGCGTGGCGGCGGTGGCGGCGGGGGTGGTGCGGCTTGCGTGGCTGGCGGTGTGGTCGGCATCGGATGGCCGGTGTGTTGGGCCGCGGCGTTTGATGCGACGAGCAACGCCGCGAGCGCTACCGCGCAGAAGAGTGAACTTTTCATTGGAGCGTCCCCAAACTATGCGGAGCTAACGCCCGAAAACCGCGCCAGGATACGGCTCAGCGCAAATAAATGCGCGCGCGGCGCACTCGATGAGTGCAGCGCATTTAATGTTTACGCACGCACGCGCGCGATCCCTTAAATGCATCGTCGTTGGCGAATTTTCGAAGTGTCGCGCTTGGTCGCGCGCGGCTCTTTGAGCTAAGCTTCGTGCGAGGTGAGGGTTCGTCAGCTTAGCCCGCGTCTCGCGTCCGCCGCCGCGCCGCATCATGCCCCCCAGCCCCGCGGGCGGCGGTGGACGAGCGTCAATGCGGCCGGTTCCCCGTCGCCAGCATCCAATGGTGAGGCTGGTGGTGGGCGCCTTCCGACATCATGCCAAGCAAGCCGAGCGCGCGAATGCGCGGCAAATCTGACGTTTGTTTTGCCATCGCTGTGACGATCGCGCCGCTGGCGGAGCGCTCCGCAGTCATGGTCCAGTGTTCCGCCTCGCCCATGGCGCTCGCGTGGCCCAACACCATGCGCTGGATCGCTTCGCGCGTGCGGCCATCGCCGGTGACGATGTATCTGACGCCTCCCGCAATGGGTTCGGCGCTGATGCGGGCGCGGAGAGTCACTTCATCCATGTCGATCAGGTGCTCGCGAAGCGCATCCAGGTTGACGGTGGACCAATCGGTATTCGGATCAGCCGCGAGCCGTTCGGTCACTTCTTGGATGGCGGCAAAGGCGCTCTGCCCCGGCTGTGAGAGCCCGCTCGGCTGTGTCATTGCGGCGTGATCCATGGCGTTATGATCAACGCCTTGGGCAAACGCCGTCGCGGCAGCGGTCGCGAGCAAGACGCCGGCAACTAGAATTCGCTTCATGAGTGGCCTCCTAACCGCAGATTGCCTGCTCGATCATCCACGCCGTATGATTTGGATCATGTTCGATCGCTTGTTCGTCGCCGTTCCGGGCGTGAGTGTCGCTGAATTCGAGGCGGACGAGCTGGTGTTCCGGCAGGGCGATTCCGTGCGCGCGATCTTCCAGGTGCGCGATGGGGCGGTCGCCATGGTGCGTCACTTGAGCGATGGCAACTTGTTGACCGTGGCCACCGCGGGCCCGGGAGAAACATTCGCCGAAGCCGCGCTGTTTTCGGATCGCTATCACTGCGATGCCGTGGCGCGCACAAGATGCGTGGTCGTTTCTGCGCCCGTGAGCGCCATCAAGACCCGGCTCGATGCCGACCCAAAGCTCGCGATGGAGCTGGCGGAGGCGTTCGCGGGACAGGTGCGAGAGCTGCGTGCGCTGATTGAGCTTCAGCGCGTCAAGCGCGCACCGGATCGTCTGCTGGCCTGGCTGCGCTGGCGCGCGCGGGGAAATCCTCTGACAGTGGAAGCGCCGGACGCCTGGTCTCGTGTCGCCAGCGCAATCGGTCTGAGCCCAGAAGCGCTCTATCGTGCGCTCCGGACCTTGGAAGACGCCAAGCTGATCTCGCGTAGCGACCGTGTCATCACGCTCGAGCCACAAAAGGATTGAGGGGAGGCTGAGACCGAGGTTTCCCACCCACCCGTCCACGCTTCGCGCTCTGGCGCACAGATTAGGACGAAAGCTTCATCTTGCTTGATGGGTTTACCGGTTTGGGCGACCCGCCGGCCTTGCCGTCGGCCTGGCTCTCGTGCTCGCGCACCGAGCCCGCTTCGCGGTCTCGGCCATTCGGCTTCCATCCCTGTCGCAACACCCCCCCACCCGCCCGAAAAGGGGATCAGGTCAAACGGTTGCGTCCAAAATCGCTCGTCCAATTGCGCTTACATTGGACGGTCTCCGTCCAAATTCGCTTACACGCCGCGGCTCGACGGCTGGGCTGGCGGTCCGTCGATAGCGCGCGAAGATGTCCGGCTTTCGTAGCTCATCAAATGTCCGCTTCTTGTCTGGGCTCCACGGGGAGCCTCGACCGCTGAGCGGGCTTAAGCGGCCGATTTCTTGACCTCCTCGGTGAGCGCGCCGGCCGCGTCATAGCTGGCCAGTTGGCGCGGGCCGTGAAACACGCCCAGGCGTCCATCGGGGTATTCGTGCACCCGCACGGTGGCCTTGACGTAGTGGCGTCGGTGCTTCTGCTGAGGGATCTGCAGCACGCGGCCGCGATAGCGCACGGTATTGTCATTGGAGACCACGCGCTCGGCTTGCACGCACAAGACGTTGTCGAGATCGCCGACGAAGGGGAAGGCTGAACCTTCCTCCGCCGGCGCCACGGCGAAGCGCGCGTTGTGCTCTCCGATGTAGACTTCATTCAGCCAGCGATTGGCCTCGTCCACGTCGCTGATCCCGGCCAGGCGCAGCATCGGCGGCAGCCGACCTTGCAACGTGCCGAACACGCGCTCCATGCGGCCTCTGCCTTCGCACCCGCTTCTTGCGATGCGCCGAGCGCTTCTTCGCCGGCTTCAACACCCCGCGCAGATACAACACCGACTTTGTCCAGGTGTAGCCGTAATCGAAGCCGCGCTTCTTCAGCTCCTCGTGGAAATGCTTCGGCGTGAAATCGAAATAGCGCGTCACATATTGCTCAACGACCCAATCCTTGCTCGCTTCCGCGACCCGATTGGAGGGCGGCTTGCCGCGCCGGCGATCCACGATCGCCGAGGCGCCCCCGTCCGCATAAGCATCCCGCAAGCGGCGAAAATGTCGCTCGCTCATCCCCAGCAGCGACGCCGCTTCCACGCAGCTCATATGCTTGTCCCGAACCCGACCAATCGCCTCAACGATCCTGGCCATCCGAACCTCCTGCAGCACTGGGATCCCTCCGGCCAAAACCGGACAAATCGTCTGCTACAAAAACCGGACATATCCCGTGTCACCAACAGGCTGGGCCGGCGGTCTTGACGTATAGCTCTAGGGACTATACATTTCAAGGAACCGAAAAGGCGAAATGAGCGTCTACCAGACCAAGGACTTCGCTCGCTTCGCCCGCAAGGACAGGCTGAGCGCCAGAGCGCTGCTTGAGGCCGCGGCCGATGTCGCGCAGGGCAGCTTCGACGCTGATTTGGGCGGCGGCGTATTCAAGCAGCGCGTCGCGCGGCAGGGCGGCGGCAAGTCAGGAGGATTTCGCACTATCCTCTTCTTCAAAGCCGGACGGCACGGCTTCTTTGTCTATGGCTTTGCCAAGAGCGAGCGCGCCAACGTCTCGGAGAAAGAGCTTAAGGCCTTGAAGAAGTTGGCGAGCGAATTGTTGAGTTATTCGGCGGCTCAGATTGCGGCCGCGGAGAAGGCAGGCGAACTGATTGAATTGGTGGATGACGATGACGACGAAGAAGACGAAGCGTAAGGAAAGCAAGATTCTGGCGACCGTCCACAAGACGGCGAAGGGCCTCCACGCCGCGGGTGTGATGGAGCAGGCCACCATGCGCGAGTTCGACGCGCTCTGTCTGACGCCGGTTGAACCGATGAAGCCAGCAGAAATTCGTGCGCTCAGAACGCGCGAGCAAGTATCGCAGCCGGTTTTCGCTCATTACCTCAACGTGCGCAAAGACGCTGTGAGCAAGTGGGAGCGCGGTGAGAAGCGCCCAGATGGGCCCTCGTTGAAGTTGCTCAACCTCGTCAAGGCGAAAGGCTTAAAGGCGATCGCTTGATACGACGCGGGCCCTAACGGGCGCCGTGGTCGATCAAGTGGTCGAGCGCGACCGCCTCAGGCGTTCGGGTCGACCTCGATGTCGTGGACCGCGGCAGCGTGCGTCATCACCGTGCCGATGAAGTAAATGTCGATTGCAAGCGTTGCCGGCCCAGCGCCTTCCTTGGCGCGCCGGCGGCCGAACGCGATCAGCTCGGCCTTGGTCATGTCCATCACCGGCGTCTCGCCGATGTCTTCCTTTAGCCGCCGGAGCACATGCTCCTTGGAGCGGCGGAGGGGTTTGCCCACGTCGGCCAGGTCGTTGAGGTGGAGGTCGATCAGATGGCCGAAGGTCTGGGCGTCGCGCCGGACGCGCTTGGACGGCTTCTTCCCGTTGTCGATGTCGCGCGCGGCTTGAACCGCCCAATCGTCAGCGTCGGATTTGCGCAGGAAGGTCTTTGACGCGTATTGGCCTTTGCATCGGACCTGGACTCTCCAGCTTCCGGACTTGAGTTGGACGATGACCGCCACTGCACACGCCTCCGCGTCAGAACAGATCGTGTGCGCTCCGCGTGCACACCCACCGGAATTCACCGGAATTGAGCGCACGCGAGGTCAATTCAGGTGCACACGCCGTGTGCAGTACGCTTTTGTTCTCACTCAAAAAACATGAAAAAACAAGACCGTAGATTCTCGATTGCCCCAATGATGGATTGGAGCGAAAACCCTGTCTTTTCATACGAATAAAGTGCCGCGTGTGCACTCCGTGTGCAAAATTTCGACTTCCTCGCGTATCGTGCGTGTTGTCGTGTGCAACTCACTTCGCATGAGCAAACTGGGAGGAGC
>JANNFK010000036.1:0-15865 GCA_031379735.1 Caulobacteraceae bacterium
GTGAGCTCTCCGGCCCGTAAGAGACGAGCCAACGAAAGCGCATCGCGGCGATTGGTTTTAACGCGGTCGCTGGGCTTCTTCGGGATCAACGAGGGCGCGACGACCATACATTCGTGGCCCATCTCGGTGATCAGACGGTGCAACCCGTACCCGGTCGGGCCCGCTTCGTAGCAGAAGTGCAGCCGCTCGTGTTTGGCGGCCAATCGCTTGACGAGCCGGCGCATGTTCTCTTCGGAGGCGTCTACCTCGCCAAAATATCGAACCTCGCCATCGCGCCCATGATCTGCGATCGCCACGGCGTTGCGCAGCTTCGCAACATCGATTCCTACAAAAGCTTCGCTATACTCGGCCACGGCTCGTCCTCCTTGCGTGAGGCTCGGCTCATAACCTGAGCAATCCTCGATTCGCATCGATGGGCGGGCCACCAACGCTTCGGGAAACGGACATACGGACTTACGCTGTTCCGGCGGTCGACGCAGAGAAGCTCGGAGCGCAACGCTCGCCAGCGCCAGAATTTGGAAGCGGATGTTATTTGACCACTATCACGGTCGGACCGTCCTGCAGCATGCGTATGCGCACACGCGACCCGAACGTGGCAGGCTCGCCATCTAGCACAGCTGCGATGGCGCCAACGGCTCGGATTTCTCCGCTGCGGGATAGCGACAACTCGATCGACGCATCATTGCGCCAGCCGCCAATCACGGAGAGCACGCTGACGCGAACGAAATCGACAACCTGCGGGGCGTTGAGGCGAACCCATTCCAGGGCCTGGTCGTCAAACTCACCACGATACGCTGGGCAAAGCACGCCGACCGCTTCCGCGCGGCTAGCAACGCCGCCCGCTGGTCTGACCGCGAGCGGGCGCGCAAAGATCCGGCTGAAGACCTCCGCTAAACGCGACATCATGAGATCAAAGCGTCCCAATCGGGCGGCCTCGCGAGCAAGCGCGAGAAGGGTCGCGTCGCCGAACATCGCCGCGACAAAGAACTTTTGTCCGTTCGCCTCCGCGCCGACTAGCTTGGCGACCTCCCCTTTCTTCAGAGCGGCTCGCAGCGCTTGCGGCCAGGCGAGCTGGCCGTAGAGAGCGCGTGACAACAGGCTTCGCGTGCCTCCCGGCAATAAGACGATCGGTGGGCCAGAGATGAACGTGGATGCCACCGCCCGCGCGGTTCCGTCGCCGCCAAGGACAATTATGAGTTGCGCACCCGCAGCGTCGGCCGTGGAAAGCTTGTCGAGATCTGACACCGTCTTAGTCGTGCGCACGCACAAGGTTGCGATCTCAGCCAGCAAGTGCTTGCGGGCGCCTGGACCGACTGAACCCGCTCTCTCATTGACAATGACGAGCGCGCTGACCTTGGAGCGCCCGCCCGCCCAGGGGCCTAAAGTCACAGTTTGATCTGAGTCGTGAACGAGCACGCATACGCCTTCTTTCGCCGGAACCTAGGCAGCCACACAGTCTTACATAGTGTGCTGGCAGAAATGGCGCCGTGAGATTGAGTTCTGCCCATGGCGATGCTCACCCGCCTGCGACCACCAACCGGATTTTCGGCGAAACAGGCGCTGCTTCGAAGCGCCCGGAACACGTCACGACCCAACTAAGAGATTAAAGAGATGAGCTTTAGAGATATCTTGTGTCCGATTTTCTCGCTTGACGCCGATGAGCCTGTCCTGGCCGCTGGTGAAGTCATAGCCGAGATGGGCGATGCGCAGCTGACAGCGCTGCTGTTGGAGGTTGAAACGAATTTCGCTTTTATTGAGGTCGCGAAGAGCGAGCTTGCAACGCGCCCTGCGTCGGGACCGACACAGTTCGACGTCAAGGATCTTTCCGTTGCATCGGCCAGCGTCGGCGCCGCCGTGGGCGGTTTGGCGCGCCATGCCGATCTCACCATCATTCTGCGTCCTGGGGACGCGCCTCACGAAGACATACGCACTGCAACCTTTGAAGGCGTATTGTTCGGGTCGGGCCGCCCAATCTTGCTCATTCCGCCCGACTGGCCCAAGGGCGCGATCGGCAGGAATGTTGTTGTGGGCTGGAGTGACAAGCGCGAGGCTGCGCGCGCGCTCGCCGACGCCGCGCCGTTCTTGGATCGCGCTGAACACATCACCATACTCTGCGTCGCACTGGGCGAAGGCCGCTCTGCTTCAATGGCTTCCGGTGAAGCTGTTGTCTCGCACTTGGCCCGGCGCGGGAGACGCGCACAATTGCGTCACGCGGGAGAGTTCGGTTTTAGCGATGGCGCGACGCTGATGGCGCAAGCCGGGGGCCTTCAGGCAGATCTAATTGTGATGGGAGGATATGGCCAACCGCGCCTGCGCGAATTTGTGTTCGGCGGCGCCACCCGCGAAGTGATGAACGCTGCACGCATACCGGTGCTGATGTCGCATTGAGGTTGTTGGCGCATCGCCGCTCGCTTGCTTCGTCCACGATGCGGCGCGCGTCGTCATGCACGCCGTGACGATTGCGGCGCCGCCAGAGTCCATAACTTGGGCCATCATCGGGCTTGCCTAGTAACCGCGGCATCCTTTGCCATCTTCTTCTCGCTTAAGCGGCGTGTTCGGCCTGGCGCTCACAAGGTAAACTGACATGAAGAAAATCTGTATCGTCGGCGCCTCGGGCAAACTCGGGCAGTACATGGTTCAGCATGCGTTGGACCGTGGCTATGAAGTGGTGGGCGTTTGCCGGGAGCGCAGCGTAAGCAAACTCGATCGCTTCAAGGATCGCATCACCATTTTCCCCAGCGCCACCGACGACCGCGAAATCATCGAGCGGGCCGTCGAAGGGTGTGATGGGGTGCTCACCGTTTTGGTTCCCTACGGCGTTCACAACTACGCCTCGGGCACCGCTCAAGCGGTGCTCGATCACGCGCAAGCAAATGCCCGCCTGATATTTTCTTGCGGCTGGCACATTACGCGCGACGGCCAGGACGTCTACTCTTGGCGCGTCAAGGTGTTGGTCAATGTTGTCGGGTGGATTGGCCTGCGCCTGCGAGCTGTTGACATTGCCGATCAGGTCGAAGCGTGCCGCAGAGTGTTTGCCAGCCAGACACGATGGACCGTCGTGCGCGGCAGTGACCTCGAAGAAGGCCCAAGCCGAGGCCTCCCAGTTTGGAGCAAGCATGTCGGCGACCCCATCCTCGCTGGCAACATGACGCGCCGTGTGGACTTCGCACTGTTCATGGTGGCCGCCCTCGAAGACGACAGCCTGATCCAAGAAGCGCCCGCGATCGTTGGGCGCCAATCCCCCACGGTGCGCTGATGTCGGAAGCCTCCCCGGGGAACAATCATGACGCACTCAAGACATCTCGCAGGTTTGATCGGTCCAGCCATGGTCGGTCTTGGCGTCACTGAGGCCATAAACATGGACGTCTTCGCGAACCAAATAGCGCCTGTTGTATATCTCAACGGCGCAATTCTTTTCGTTGCTGGCCTTGCTATCGTCCGCGCTCACAATCTCTGGGCTTGGCGCTGGCCCGACATCATGACGTTGACCGGCTGGGTCGCGTTGATTGGCGGCCGGATGATGTGTTTGTTCGACTCGCCGCTGGCGTCGATTGTTCGCCGCATCCACTCAATCTTATGCAGACCACGGAACACCGTGCCGTGGCGTAGTGTTGACCCGCATAACGAAGGACTGCCCAAATGAAGATCACCCCTACGAAGACCGCGCTGATTATCCTCCTCGGGTTCACGGCGCCGATGGCGCTGGGCGGATGCGCTGTGCTCGCGGGCGCTGCAGCCGTCGACTATTTCGTCGACGACAATGACGTTTGCGACGGCCCCAACGACGTCGGCCTTCTCGATAGCGATTGCCACGACTGAGCGATCCTGGAACGAGCGCCACGTTTCTGACCCGGCGCTGCGGTTTGCGAGAATGCGATCGCCACAGCGGCGTTGGCGGCCGCGGCTGTTGATTTGCTCGGTTACGGCGTCACCCAAACCGGAAAACGCAATTAGGATCGGCTCAGGCCGCACCACGCGCGACATTGGTCATGATGGAGCAGCTACGGCGAGCCATCGCCGCAAAGCGTCATTCGTCGTACTCCGCGACGAGGCAACATAGCAACGCCCATACGCTGCCCGGGCGGGCTAGCGGCCATCAACTCGTAACACTCTCGTTGACACTACGGCGTCGCTCACGATCCCTAAAAAAACGCAGGATTGAGACGCGCCCACACGGAAGACGGCCGGCACGCGTCACTGTCCAGCGCTTGGTTTAGCAGAGGCGCGGCGCGGAACTCTTCCGTGCTGAACCGCGAGAGACCGCCACCGAGTGCGTGCCCGCATGCGCGCCGACGCAGCGCGGCGCGACCTTCGAAAAGCGCCGGATGAAGCCTCCAAACACGGACCGCGCCGTCGGCCGAGCCGGTGGCGATGTACGCGCCGTCAGCGCTTGCGGCGACGCTGGACACGGCTCCATCGAAGAATTCGCGCACCACGCGGCCTGAAACCACATCCCACAAGCGGGCCGAGCCGTCTTGCGCGAGCGTAAGCAGCAGGTCTTCGGTGATGAAGCGCACGGAGAGTAAGGGCTGGCGATGGCCTATCAGTGTAACAAGCGCGCGACCGTTCGCCGAATCCCAGACGCGCGCGGTGCCGTCCTCTGATGCGGTCGCCGCACGCCGTCCGCTCGGACTGAACGTCGCCGCAACTACATTGGCCTGGTGACCCGACAAGGTTGCGATCGTGGCGCCGCTTTGCGCATCCCATACCCGGGCGTCATGATCGTCTGACGCCGTCACGATACGAGCGCTATCAGGGCTGAACTGAGCATTGTTGACCAAGCCGCGATGCCCGCGGAGCGTTGCCACTGCGGCGCGTGATGCGACATTCCATACCTGCACGGCGTTACCGCTGGATGCGGTGACGAGAAATGACCCGTCCGGGCGGAAGGCGGCGTTGACACCGCCGCGTTGTTCCACAAGCACAGACTGCTCGCGTCCGCTCGCGGCATCCCACAACCGGGCGCCGTTGTCGCCCGCCGTCACGAACATGCTGCCGTCAGGGCTGAATTTTGCAGCGCGGACGCGCGCATTGGGCCCGCCGATGACTCCGATAGATCGCCCGCTTGCGACATCCCACAGACGAACGGCGCCGTCGACCGAGGCGGTCAATACACGCGATCCCGCGGCGTTGATGGATGTCGCGAAAACAAGGTTCGTGTGGCCGCGCAGCACGACTGGCGGCTCGCCGCTGGCGGGGACCCATACGCGGGCCGTTCCGTCACTTGAGCCGCTCACCACACGTGTGCCGTCTGGGCTAAAGGCGACATCCAACACGACGCTTGTGTGGCCTGTCAGCATGACATCGGGGGCGGCTGCGTCCCAAACCTGAACGACCCCGCGATACCTGGTCAGAATATATCGCCCATCCGGGCTTAGAGCCGCCGCTGCATTGTATTCAAACCCGGCAGCGGGGCCACGCGGGTAGGCGTGAATCGAAGCGAGCATCCCGCGTGTGCGCACGTCCCAGAGCACGATGGCGTTGGTGTCCGTTGAAGTGGTGAGCGCTCTGGCGCCATCCGAACTCAGCGACACCTCGTTCAGGCGAGACCGATAGTCATCAAGTCGAGCGATTTCGCGTCCGGTCGCGGCATCCCAAACGACGGCCGCGCCTAGCGACATCGCCGCAACATGCGTGCCGTCGGCGCTAAAGACGGGGCCAAACACGCCCCCGCCTGCTTCGAGTCGTGCTATCAGGCGGCCGCTCACACGATCAAATAGTTGTACTCCAGGCGTAACGAAGTTTTGAGTTACAAGGCGCGCGGCATCGCTGCTGAACGTCACAGTGCCGCCATCGCTCACCGACATCACTTGCCGACCGCTCCCCACGCTCCACACTGTCGTGGTGTTATCGTGCGACCGCGCTGCTAGAAAATCCTGGCGCGGCGACTGGTAGGTCAAGCCGCGAATCGTCGTGATCAGCTCGCCGGTTTGCGCGTTCCATATCCGGGCAACGTGCTGGTCGAAATCGACATTCTGATTCTCATGCCACTCTCGGTTATCGGAGATGATGATGCGATCGTCGCCCGCGAAATTCGCCCCCGAAATCTCGCGTCCCGCAGCCGGTGCGTCGAACACACGCACGACGCGCCCGCGCCGCACATCCCACTGCCTTATGCTTCTTACCGCGAGGGTAAGCGCGCTGGCGCCGCTTGGGCTGAATGAAGCCCAGCGTAGGCTTGCGCCGCTTGCGTCCTGTATTGTGGCGGTCACGCGCCCCGTCGACGCGTCCCAGACGCGCCCCGCGAGCGCTGTATAGGTGAACACGCTCGCGCCATCGGCACTGAACTCCGCTCTGAGGATGGCGCCAGTCTCATCCCGCAGCGTCTGCACCACCCGATCTGCGGCCGGGTCCCAGATCCGCACCAAACCATCGGAGCCGAGAACCACGACGACGACGCCGTCGCGATTATAAGCAGCGGCCGAAACTGTGACGTCACCCGGCATCGCCAGAGTCGCGAGCACGACAGGTCCCGCGAGCGCGTGCCGCAGCTCGGCCTCCGCATCCGCGACTGGAATGTTGAACAACAAAGCATCTGCATTGTTGAGGCCCGCGAGCGCGAAACGCGCGCCGCGATCGAAGCGCCCCTCATTCATGGCGGTGTGCGCGGCTTGCGCGAGCTGCTCGGCGCGCGCGGTGAGCGCCTGGCGCTGCTGCGCGACAAGCGTGCCGCCCAATGCCACCGCACCCAGCGCGATCGCGACCAGTGCGGCCGCAACACTCTGGACAAGACGCAATTGCGTGCGGCGCTGATCACGTTTCCAAAGATCGTCGAACGGGACGCGCAGCAGGCCGGCGGCGATACGCGCCCGCGCCCGCGCAAGCGACTCCCTGCGCAGATCGATACCAAGCGGCTCGACCGGCATTGACCCGTCTGACGCCTGCGGCCGCAGCGCGGGAGGAAAGCATTCCGTCTCGTCACCAGCGTTCGGACGCCCATCGACGATGACGGCAAAGATGCGGTCGGCGCGACGGCTGCGCTTATAACGTTCGGCCACTTCGTTGACCCGGTGCGATCTGGCCGCGCGCGGCGAACAGACCACGATAAGGCCTTCCGAATCCTCAATGGCCCCGGTCACGGTAGCGCCGAGATCAGCCGCGCTGCCCATCTCTTCGTCGTCGCGGAAAAAGCGTCCGAGCTTGCGCGTGCGCGGGTCGAGTCCCGCGGCCTCCACGCCCTTCGGCGCCACATAGCGTTCCAACGCGCGGTGAAGGCGGCGCGCCGCCGGCTTGTCCTCCGGGCTGTGGCTGATAAAGCCGCGATAGCGCCTGCTCTCCGCGCTCATCGCGGCGTCTCCGCCAGATTCGACGTCAAAGTGTTGTTGCGCCAAACGCCGACCTGCATCGCGTCGCCGTCGCTCGTCCACTGAACGCCGGCGCCATTGAAGCCTCTTGCGTTGAAGCCGCCCTCATAGCGCGCGCCGTCGGGGAGATAATAGACGCCGTAATTGGCCGGTTCGTTGTCGTGATACGCGCCCTCTAGGCGCATGCCGTCGTGATAGTAGGTGACGCCATAGCCCTCGCTGACGCCGTCGACTTGATCGCCTTCAAAGCGCGAGGCGGGATTGCCCGGCGGGTAATCGTAGGTGACCAATCCGGTCCAGACACCGCCACGCACCTCGCCCGCAAATCTGCTTCCACTCGAAACGGTGACAACGGCGACGCCGTCTAGTTGTACCCCATTTTCGCTTTCGCCTTCGATGTGGGCCCCTTCATCGGTGTCGTACGAGACCGTGCCGGGTTCGTGGTTCTGCGCACGCAGCGCAGCCTCCAGCGCGCGCGTCTCCATTGCGCGTGCGCGTTCGGCGGCGACACGCGCAAGGGCCGCCGCTTCACGCGCGGAAGCGATCGCGCGTCGCGCCTCTGGCGTCGCCCGCCGCAAATCATAGGGCAGGAAGCGCGGGCTTTGCGGTTCCGGCTCCCCCAGGCCGGCGGGCGCTCCAATCAGCCCAACACCACGCAGCAAGCGCACAAACAGGTTTGGCGGTTGGCATGGATTGGCGTCGAGGACCGGGTCCAGCACCGGCATTGCCCTAATCTCTTCGGCGGTGAAGCGGGCAAAGGTTCCGCTCAGCACGTGACAAGCACGCCGCCGCAAAGCAGCGCGATCCTCGAATAGAGCGTCTGGGAGGCTCCAAAGCCAAGCATCATTACCGATGGCGGCGGTGGCGAGAAAGCGCCTGCTATCAGGGCTGAACGCGGCGGTTGCCATGGCGCGATCAAGGCCGCGTGCAGTCATGTCGATGTTGCGCAGCTCGCGTCCCGTGCCGGCGTCCCACACGCGCGTCGAAATCAAGGATGCCGCGATCACCATCCGCCCGTCCGGACTGAATGCGGCGCCGTTGAGCAGTATGTCACCACCATTCAAGACAGCGACCAGCGCTCCCGTCGATGCGTTCCACACGCGCAAGCTCCCGCCTAAGTCCGACGTAACGATGCGCGTCCCGTCCGCGCTGAAGGCGATGCTTCGCACAGGCTCGTCGTGACCGCGCAGTTGCCGGAGTTCTTGGCCGGTCGAAGCGTCCCATAGATAGACGATCGGATCTCCGGCCGCCGCCACCCGATCCCCCGCGCGGCTAAACGCGGCGACCTGAAAGCCGCCCTCGCGCGCAATCGCGGCAAGTACAGTCCCGGTTCGCGCGTCCCACACACGCTGCGGCCCCTCCAAAGCGCCGGTGTGGACACGCGTTCCGTCCGCGCTCAACGCCACCGTATTGAGCGCCGCCTCATGCCCTCCGAAAACGGCGATTTGTTCGCCAGTCGCGGCGTCCCAAAGGCGCGCCGTGCGGTCGTCGGAGCCCGTAATCACTTGCGCGCCGTCTTCGCTGAAGGCCGCGAACTGCACGGGGCCGGTGTGGCCCTGGAGCGAGACAAGCAACGCGCCGCGCGTTGCATCCCAGATATTCGCGACGCCACTGCTCGACGCTGTCAACAGGCGTGCGCCCGTTTCATCATAGTCGAGCGCGTTGACCACGCCCTCCTGGCCGCGCAGCCGAAGCACTTCGCGTCCCGCGGCCGTGTCCCAGATACGCACCGTCGCGTCTTCAGAGGCTGTAGCGAGGCGCGTCCCGTCCGGGCTGAACGCGGTGGCTTTGATCTTTTGCGTATGGCCGCGGAAAGTTGCGCGCACGCCCACATCCCGCACGTCCCAGACGCGCGCCGTGCCGTCATAGGAAGCTGTCACCGCGAAACGACCATCGGGACTATAGGAAACGCCCCTGACATCACCCGTATGGCCGCGAAACGAAGCGGTGAGCCAGATCGCTGTCTCAATGTCCCAAAGCGCCACTAGGTTGTCTTCCGTCGTGATAGCGATGTGCGTTTCGCTTGGGTTGAACACCGCGTCGCGCACGCCCCCCCGTGGCACGTGCGACAACGACAACTCTCGTCCGTTGCCGGCGTCCCACACACGCGCGGTGTGATCGTCCGACCCCGTGACGAGGCGAGTGCCATCCCGATTAAAGTGCGCCGACACGACCGGGCCAGTGTGCCCACGCAACAGGATCGACGACTGATCGGCGAGACTCCAGATTCGGGCTGTCCCGTCGTTGGAGATGGTCACCAGCCGCAGTCCGTCGGGGCTAAACGTGACACCTGTGATGGCCCGGGTGTGCCCACGCATGACGGCGAGCTGGCGCGCGCTAACTGCGTCCCATAGGCGCGCAGCGCCATCATACGCCACCGTGGCGATTTGGAGGCCGTTGGGGCTGAACACCGCAACGTCGACGAGATCGGTGTGGCGCATCACCGCTATCTGCCGCCCATCAGCAGCGTCCCACAGGCGCGCGGTGTTGTCCCATGACGCGGTGACGATGCGACTGCCGTCGGGGCTGAACGCAGCGCTGGCGACTTCGCCTGCATGCTGCAGCGTCGCGATCTGCGCGCCGCTAACGGCGTCCCACAGGCGCGCCGTGCCGTCGCGCGACGCGGTCGCGATGCGCGAGCCGTCTGGGCTGAAGGCGGCGCCGCGCAACGCTGCAGTATGGCCGCTCAACACAGCCAGTTCTCGCCTGCTCGCAGCGTCCCAAACGCGCCCGCTCCCGTCCCACGAAGCGGTGACGATGCGCCCGCCATCGGCACTGAACGTCGCGCTCGAAACCGGTCCATCATGCTCAAGTGCTGCATATGATGGACCGGCGAGCGCGTGACGGAGTTCAGCTTCGGCAGCCGCCGCCGGGTAGGACATGAACACGAATTCAGCCCCATTCATGCCCGCAAGCGCGTAACGGGCGGCGCGGTCGAAACGCTGTTCCGTCAACGCCGCCGCGGCCGCTTGCGCGAGCTGATCGCTGCGCGCGGCCAGCGCCTGGCGCTGCTGGTTCAGCACCACGGCGCAAACACCGCCCAAGCCTACGAGAAGGAGCAAGGCTGCGGCGAGCGCGCTCACCGCAAAACGCGCGCGCGAGCGGCGACGGTCATGCTGCCACAACGCGTCGAAGGGAACGCCCAACAGGCCCGCCACGAGGCGCGCGCGCACGCGCGCCATAGGTTCTTTCTTCAGATCAAGCACATTGGGTTCGATCGAGACTTGGCCGGGAACGGCTTGCCGCTGCAGAGCAGGAGAAAAGCATTCCGTCTCGGGCCAACCGGTGTTCGGCGTCCCTTCTAAGATCACCGCGAAGACGCGATCCTTGCGACCAGTTGCTTGATAGTGCTGGATCTCGGCGTCGACCCATCGCGATTTCGCCGACCGAGGCGAGCAAACAACGATAAGCCCCGCTGAATCAGCGATTGCGCCGCGAAGGCTGGCGCCAATATCGGAAACAGCGCCCATCTCTTCGTCGTCGCGGAAGAAACGTCCAAGCTTGCGCTTTGGGTCGAGCCCAGCCGCCTCAACACCGCGCGGGACGCGATACGTCTCCAGCGCATTGTGCAGCCTACGCGCCGCAGGTCTGTCTTGCTGGCTGTAGCTTATGAACGCTCGATAACGCTTGGACGCCACCGACATCAGGCTCCCCCTGGCATGCGCCTAGCTTGGCGCGTGACTGTAACTTTCATTGCAACCGCCGCAAGAGCACACGCGCGGCGCCTTAGCGGCGAGGATCAGGGAGCGCCAGCCAGGGGCCCAGCCACGGTGACACGACGCGGAAGTCGCAGGCGGGCGACCGCTAGGAATTGACGCGAAATGTAGCGTCGACTTTGCATCTCGGTATGGCTGGCTCAGCCTGTTCAGAGTCTTTCTTGGCAACGCCGCCTTTGGGCCATCGTACGCCGTAGCGACGAATTTCACGAGCGACGCAGGCGATCCAATGCTGCCGTCCGCAACAATGCGTTCTCTATGACCGGTCCTCGCCCCGAAAGTAGCCGCTGCGCGCTAGAGCGATGCCCACAGATACGCGACGACGGCGGCGCAGCCGAGCGCAGTACGTACCGCGTGAAGGCCGCCCCATTTGACGATGAGACCTCGCGAACCCGCATCTGCTTGATCGTTGGGGATGGCTTCGAGCCGATGGTTTGTCGGCATGATGGCGAGCAGCGTGTAGGGCCAGTTCGACAGGATGAGCACTGCCCCCAGCGCCCAGCGCCAATCTTGCGCCTGCCAAGCCGCCCAGAAGCCCAAGAGCGAAGATAAGACTGCCAGTGATGCCTGCATCGCGAAGCCACGTTTGTAGCTCGGCTTCCATTGAGTCAGCAGGCTTCGATCATCCAGCAACAATCGCGCGGGTTGCTCGGCGACATTGATGTAAAATGCGGCCCCCGCAAACAAGGCCGCCGAAACCAATGCAAGCAGTTCGGCAATCATCTTGGGCCCCCGTAAAAATCTGGAGCGGCCTACCGCGGGATTGCGATGGCGCGAAACACGGTACGACCGGCTGGATCGCTCCAATCGTGCCGTAGATCACGTTTGCTGCGCTACGGCGTGATGTCGCCGAAAGCGACACTCGCACGAAAGGACGCGCTGGTTTCCCGGCGCGCGCCCTTTGGCTTCCTCGAAGGTCGTTGGCTACTGGGCGAACACGCGAACCGTCGCTGTTCGCCGGCGCGCGCTCGTTTCCTCATAGCGCATTGTGATCCGTTCGATGTCACGTTGACCACCGTCAAGATCGATCGCTCTAGAGCAGTCGCCTGGATTGATCCGCGCTGCGATCGCAACGTCTTGATGGCCACCGTTTCTGAAGACGATGTCGAGATCACGGAAATGAACTGGATTTCGGTAGACACAAATCCGCACATGATCGAACGAACGCCCGCCCGCCAGTACAATTGTGTCCTGTTCAACGCGATCTCGAGCCTCTCGAGTGCCAACTAACGTCCAGTCGCCCGGTCTTGTAGTATCTGGCGACGCGCCCGGGCCGCCTGCAGGGCCTGGAGGATTTTCCCAATTGGTCCCGGGTCCACCCCGAGGACCCGGCGGGTTGCCATCGTAGTCCGTCGCGCACGCCGCGACGCCAAAACAAGCAGCCAACGCCGCCACGGTCAGAGTGCGTCCCAAATGTTCAAACAAATGCGTCCTCCCTGGTTTGTCTTGCCTTCCACTCGTTGCAGTAGCTGCGTTTCGAGAGGCTGCATTGAGCCAGACCCGTCAGTCAGATCACAAGCGGCCGTGCAGCGCTAGATCGCCGAATTGCGACGAAGCGGCCGGCTCTATTAATTCACGCGCCACGTACACTATTGCTACCCACCCTGCGGAGCGGAGACATGTCCCTAGACCTTATCAACACCGCAAGCACGATCGTGTCGGCACTAGCCGTTGTGGCTTCGCTGGTGTTTGTCGCACTGCAATTGAAGGCAAGCACGAAGGCGCAACGGGCTTCGTCAGCCTGGCAGGCCGAAAACGCTTGGGCTCAGCTCAACTTCGAAGTCGCACGCGACCCGCAGATCGCCGAGATTCTGGACCACATCCTCTCTTCCGATACTGGCGCAGCTCCGCCTGAAGGCCCCAGGTTGCGGCAGACAAAATTTATGGTCAGATCGTTGCTGCAACACGTACAGTCCCAGTTCTTCCTTTATCGGGAGGGGAGCCTCTCCGAAGAATCCTGGCGTCACCAGCGCAGCTGGGCGGTCAAGTTCGTTAGATTTCCGATCGTCGAGGCTTTTCTGAGTGAGGAGATTGAGCAGGACATTCTGTCGGCGGACTTTCGATCAGAGGTCTTAGGCTCACTCAAATCTCACTGAACGGCAGCCTCGCACCAATCCAGTCAACTGCTTGAGACCCCTGCGACCGGCGCGCTGTCGCCGAAAGCGGGCGTAGGGCTGACCTAGCACGGGCATCGATGTCATTGGTGCTGGACGCGGTTACGATCGCCCGCGATCTTTCATCGGGGGCTCTCATGTCACTATCGGATCTCGCATCTCTGGGCAGCTTTGTCAGCGGCATTGCTGTCTTGGCTTCTCTGATCTTTCTCTACTTCCAAATGCGGCAAATCGGCGAGCAAGTTTTGCAAACCGAGAAAAACCAGCGGGCGCTTCTGAACGAAGGCGCCCTAAACCGAAGTGTCGAGAACACCAGGTGGCTGGCACAAGCAGAGTTCAGCAGCCTCATGACGAAGGTATCAGCGGGCGAAACAGAGTTCTCCGCGCAAGAGCTTTTTCAACTCAGTTTGATTCTTCGCGCTGCTTTGCTCGCTCTGCAAAACGCCTTCGTTCAGAGGAAGGCCGGCCTCCTCGATCAGATCTCGCTTGATAACAACCTGAACATCGTCAGAAGCTTCATGGCCAGCCCCGTCTATCGCGTCCTATGGCGGCAAAACCGCCGAACGTACGCGCCGGAATTGGTTGGGATGATCGAAAACCTCCTGTCGGAAACGCAGATGGCGAAGCCGGTCGACGTGGTTGCGCGCTTCAATGCTGATTTGTCTCGGGTCATGGCTGGACCATGAACATTGAGGCAGCTGGAATGTTACCGGCGGCATCGCCTGTGATGATCGGGTCGGGTTTTGATGTGCCTGAATGTCTCAAATGGGCCGAGGCTGCCGTCTAATTGTAACGGGCGGCGGGGTCCCTCCAGCCCGGTCAGTGCGAGAGCCCCGGCGGGACCGAGTAGTTATCGCTGCTTTCAGCCCTTTCGCTGAATTTGGTCGCCATATTCGTCGTTTTCAAAAGCTTCACGCAGTTTGAACTTCTGAATCTTGCCGGAGCCCGTGAGAGGCCATTGGTCCACCCATATCCAATAAGTTGGCGTCTTCTGCGGCGAGAGCCGCTCGCGTATGAACGCTTTGAGGGCGTCGCCACTGGGACGTGAAGAGCCGGACCCCCGCATGAAGCAGGCGACTTGCTCACCCCACTTTTCGTCTGGAACGCCGACGACTGCGACCTCTGCAATCGCGTCGTGCTCCAGCATGGCGTTTTCGATCTCGGCGGGGAACAAATTCTCGCCGCCGCGTATGATCATCTCTTTGACGCGCCCGGTGATCTTGACGTAACCGCGGGCATCCATGCTCCCGAGATCGCCGGTGTGTAGCCAACCATCCGTGTCGATCGTTTTTGCGGTGGCCGCTGGATTGTCGTTGTAGCCCAGCATGTTCTGGTAGCCGCGCGAGCAGATTTCGCCCTGCACCCCGATCGCGACCACTCTGTGGGTCTGCGGGTCTCGGATCGACGCTTCGGTGTGCGCCACGGGTTGGCCGATGGTCTGGGTCATGTCCTCAAGACTGTCGTCGAACCATGCCTGCGTGATCGCTGGCGAAGCCTCGGTTTGACCGTAGATAATCTGAACGGGCGCATTCAGCACTGCCTTGGCTTTTCGGCACAGTTCCGGCGCCACCATCGATCCACCGGAGCTGATGCGGCGCACCGACGACATATCCGCGCCGCTGCGCTCGACCGCGTCGATCAGCGCCACCAGCATGGTGGGAACGCCGAGAATGAAGGCCGCCTTCTCGCGCGCAATGACTTGCACGATCATGTGCGGATCGAACATGGGCGCTAGGAGCATCGTGGCGCCGACGCCGGGGCTTCCAAGCGCCAACAGGGCACACCCGGTCGTGTGGAACATCGGCATGTGGTGGACGAACACGTCGCCGGGCCCCATGCCGTTGCGAACCATGTAATCAAACCCATTCTGCACCAGACCTTGGTGATGCAGCAGCGCGCCTTTGGGAAAACCCGTCGTCCCGGAGGTGTACTGAATCTGCACGGGGTCGCCGGGCTTTGGATCCCGCAACTTGCCATCCGCCTCGCCAGCAAAGAGCGCGTCTTGATCGGTGAGCAGGATGCGATGCTTGATCGCTGGCAATTCATCGCACACCGCGTTCGCGATCTCGCCCATCGGGTTGCCGCGAAATTCGCTGACATAATAGATCGCTTCCGATGAGGACTGCTCGAGCACATATCGCAGCTCCCGCTTCTGATAGGCCGGATTGACTGTGACCAGCGTGATGCCGGCGAGGCCGCAGGCATATTCCAGAAGCAGCCATTCGGGCAGGTTGTTGGCATAGACCGCAACGCGCGCGCCTTCGGCGTGACGCGTCGCCAGCGCCCGCGCCAAGCGTTCGGCATCGGCGAGCAGCGTCGCATAGGTCCACACCCGCCCGATAGCGCCGTCATGGCCAAGCTCTTTCAGCGCGGGCCGGTCGGGCGCTTCCGCCGCTGCGTTTCGCAGGAGCGCGCCAATCGTCATTAAGCGCTGCGGAGCGCCGCCCTGCGCAGGAAAGTGAGATTCCGAAAGCTGAACCTTGTACAATGCACCACCCTCCACGGTGCAAAGGTCTCTCCGCCGATCTGTGGCGTCAACTGTTGGAGCGGCTCAGGGGGCCATCGCATGCTGGCCGGTCAAAATCCGCGACTAGAGCAAAGGCCGATCGAGTTGAATCGGAAACCTCCGGGAGGGATTCACTTTTTCTGCGAACAGGGCGAATCTCCTGGTCGTTGAGGATCTGGAGGTCAAATGCCTGGGGCTTATGGCGATGATCTGCGCCGGCGAATG
>JANNFK010000041.1:0-6356 GCA_031379735.1 Caulobacteraceae bacterium
TGGGCGCCGAAAATTCTTCGTCTTGGCTGATATCGCCGCCAAGGCGCGCGACCCGAAGCTGACGATCTCGCCGGTGGCGCTGGAGGCGGTCAAACGCATCGATGCGATCTTTGATATCGAGCGCGAGATCAATGGCTCGACCCCCGACATCCGGCGCGCCGTTCGTCAGGATCGCGTCAAACCTCTCGTGGAAGAGCTCCAAGCCTGGATGAAAGAGCAACGCGCGCGGGTCTCGGCTAAGTCGCACATCGGCAAAGCGCTCAATTACATGCTCAAGCGCTGGGGCGCATTCGAACGCTTTCTCGATGATGGGCGGATCTGTCTCTCCAACAACGCCGCCGAGCGCGCCATACGCGCCGTGGCGCTCGGAAGAAAAGCATGGCTCTTCGCCGGCTCCGACCGCGGCGGAGAGCGCGCCGCGGTGATGTACTCCCTCATCTACACGTGCAAGCTCAACGACATTGATCCGCTAGCCTGGCTTGCCGACGTACTAGAACGCATCGCCGGACATCCGCTGCATCGCCTCGATGACCTGCTGCCGTGGAACTGGAAGCCGCTCGGGGCCCACATCGCCGAAGCTGCCTGATCATGGCCGCGATCGGCTTCTTCTTTACGATTGGTCGCGTCGCCGAGATGCTCGGCGAGAACGAAGATCTGCTCCACGAAATATCTGGCGCGATGGAACCCGAAGATGGCCACGTCTGGGTGATCGGGATCGGCGACGAAGAAACGCCAGCCTTTACACTCGACGGCATCGAGAACTTGAAGCAACTCGTCGCGATGCGCAGAGAGCCAGAATAGACCCCAATCGGCCTGCGTTAAACTGCGCTGACCGTGGTGCTCGGCGGACAGTTACGTCACAGCGCGGACACTGGGTTGTTCGCCCGTCGCGCGGCTGATGGAGCCAGTCTTTCTGTACTCATCTTGATATCGTGGGTGTGTTCCGAGAGGCCCGGGATCCGCGTGTCAGCGCGTTCTAGCGACGAATAGCGATCCCGCGAAATCCAAGGCCTCTTGCTCAGTGATGCAGCTCGAGGCGCCCTCTGCCTGGTTGCACTCGAACTCGATTAGATAGTCCGCGCCGTAGCGTGAAAACACAACCTGCGCGCCTGCACCGCCGCTCGTGAACCTCATCGCCTCGGTCGGTCTCCGAGATTCTTCACGGACGGATCCGTTCACGATCGCATCGTACCTCGCGAGGTGATAGGTCGCGAAATAGCCGTTCGGTGTGATGACTGGCGGGCTCGGGCGGCCTTGAAACTCTGCGAAGTTAAGAGGGAGCAGCATGGGTACGAGTGGCGGCTCGCCATTGCCCGTCCCCCGAACAATGGCGGCGGCGGAAACGGGTGCCCTGGCTCTGTCCGCGCGAGCAGCATCCCAATCTATTCGCGCCGATAACGTTCGCGATGATGCTGAACCAGGAGTAGTTGGTTCGGGCTCGGTGGGCACAGGTGCTGCCGTCACCGGGGATTCCGCGTCGATCGCTACTGATGGTCGAATCTGGGGGCCCTTCAATCCGAAAGGGTCGACAAGCCACATGCCCATTCCGGCAACTAGAAGCAGAATGCCAGCGATAACGAAAAGTACGAAACGCGATGCGTCGCTCGCTTTGTCCGTGCTGATCCCCTGAGCTGGTTTCGACTGTCTGGCCGTTCGCTCCCGCGCGCGCTGATCGCCCAGAGACAGGCCTTGGATCATGCGCTCCGTATCTGCATCGAAATTCGTGCGTCGCACCTCGGCGCCGTTGCGCCGCGCTAGCGGTTTCAGGTCGTCAGGCAGGTCACCCTCTGAAGGAAAAGGCGTGCCGTCCAGCAAGACTGGAGCTACTGGAATGCCGCGTTTCAGCGCTGACGCGATCTCGACCCGAACGAAGTCCTTCGGGTCGTCCAACCGTCGCTGCCCCGTTTTCGGATTGCGCACTGTTAGCCAAGACGGTCCGATCACGGCAAGGAGAACGTCGCATTGTGCCACTTGTGCATCGAGATGATCCGCGAAATCGACGCCAATAGGGATGTTATCAATATCGATGAAGATGTCGCGACGTGGATCATCGACATGGCGCTTGAGAGCGGCATGCAGCCGATCAGCCTGATACTGGCTGTCTTCGCGCCGATAGCTGATGAATATCTTGGGCACCGCACTTCACCAGCTGAGGAGGCTAGTTGGCCTCGCTGTCCATCGCAATCTGTGGATTCAAGAATTGACGCGCGCCTCGTGGTCCGAGGCGCCCTAAACGGTGGCTGACTGCGTGGCGCGTGTCGCATTTCGGCGACAGTACGAAAGCGCGCCGAAGCGCCCGGAGCATTTCGGCTCAGCCGTTCGCAGGAAAGCGGCGAGCAGGCGCGCGATGCCCGTTGCGGTCTCTCGGCGATACTGCTCACATGGCAGGCGTTGAGACGGATAGGCTTGGGGGCGATGATCGTGGTGGGGGAGAACGTGCGCACTCTAGGCTGGAGGCGTCGCCGGTGATCCTACGCCGCATTATCGCGCATGTGCGCAAGCAAGAATGGACCGCTATCGCGATCGACTTTCTTATCGTCGTAGTCGGTGTGTTCATCGGTATTCAGGTGTCCAACTGGAACACAGCGCGCAGCGAGCGGCAGCGAGGGATAGAACTCGCTGAACGTTTGACCTCGGACCTGCGCACGGAAGCGTGGTTCCTGCGCAATTTTGAGGAGTACTATGACGACGTCCGCGACAATGCCGAACGGGCGCTCGCGGTTCTTGAAGGGCGGGCGTCGGCCTCTGACCAAGCGCTCTTGGTCAGCGCCTATCGAGCCACCCAGTACGTCTCGGCACTGCGGGCGAGATCGACCTACGACGAGATCATTTCGACCGGGGCGATTGGGCTGATCTCCGACCAAGCGCTGCGTGAAACGGCAAACTTGGTATATACAACACCTCTATTCGACAACATCGCCCGGGAGGGCATTGCCTCTCCTTACAGGGAACGCTTTCGCATGATCATATCGAGCGACACTCAGGCGGCGCTCGCCGCCACGTGTGGCGATCGCTTCGTGGTCGTCGGCGACTACGAGGGCATAGTGGACTCGCTAGACTACGCCTGTGAAACTGGTTTGCCGGCTGCCGACCTGCATGCCGCCGTGCGTGCGCTGCGATCAGATGCGACGCTTGTCCCGCTGCTGCGTCTACGAATATCCGACATCGGAACGCGCTTGAGTGACGTGCAAAACTTAGGCGTGCGCGTTCCCAGAGCTCGGCAGACTCTGCGCGAATTGCAGTCCCCGCTCTGATGCGCTTGCTAATCTTCTGCGTCCGTCAGTTCCGCGGCGACGCATTCACGGCGAACTCTTGAAAACGGCGAGATCACGCCACACCGTGTCACTGAACGCAAACGGCAGTTTTGGATCGCCCAGGCCGCTCAGTCGGTTTAGCCGTTGCTTGGCGAGACCGTTCCATCGGGAGTCAAATGATCCACTGCCTGTGGCAAGAAGTGCGCGAGTTTTGTGTGAGCTCTTCGGGTGAGAGGCCCACGCGCGCGGCCATCTCGGCGAGCGTGCCTGAGCCAAAGACTTGCTGCAGGCGTTCAGCTGTTATTGGCTGGTTCGGTCCCCGGGCGACCCAAGAGCGAACCGTTTCGCCTATGCCGATCGGATCTTGATCCGCTGCGGCGGCAAAGTCGTCGCCGATCATCCGCGCCAGTTTGGTCGCGACAAGACGGCTTACAATTTTTGGCACTACGTCCCGATTTTGACACGTAAACCAGGCGCGCTCAGAAACGGCGCGCCATTCGTGGATTGGGATCTGCCGCCAGGGCTTGCCGCACTGCGCGCCTATCTCGGTCAGAGCGATGAGGCCGATCGGCGCTTCGTGCGTGTCCTGGCGATGGCGCTGGTCGACGGCGTCGACGCGGTCGAAGCCGCCATCGATGAAGCACTGGGCGCTGATGTGGCAAGCGACGAAGTGATCCTCAACATCCTGGCGCGTGGGCGCGAGCCGCCCACGCCGGAGACGATCGCCACGCCCGACGCGCTGGCGCTGAGCCAAACCTTGGGCCGCGCCGCCAACCACCAGGCGCGCAGTGCCGCCAAAAGCTGCGGCGACAACTTGGCTTTGCGATCTTTGCGTCCCTTGCCCTGCTCGATACTGAGCGTCATGGCGCTGCTGTCGATATTGGATACTTTAAGCGAAGCGGTCTCGGAGGCGCGAAGGCCCGCGCCGTATGTCACGCTGATGGCTGTGCGATATTTAAGTCCGGGCGCCGCAGCGATGATGCGCGCCACCTCCGCTGGCGTGAGGATGGCGGGAAGCGCGCGACGCTCCTTGAGGATAGGTACACGATCGATGTCGGCGCCGGCGCCGAGCGTGACCCGCAAGAAGAAGCGCAGGGCGGTCGCGTGACTGTTGATGGAGCCGATGCTGAGGCCCTGCCGCTGCAAATGCAGCAGGAAGGCGCGCGCGTCTTCGGCTGTCATCTCAGCGGGCTTGCGCCGCAGATGGGTGCAGCACGCGCGAACCGCGCGGAGGTAGGTCTTTTGCGAGGCGTTGTTGATGCCCCGCAGCGTCATGTCTTCGATCATGCGCTGGCGCAGCGGATGGATCTGAGGCGTGTCGGCCATGGCTGGGTCTCCCGTCTGGGCTCGACCCGGCCCATCCAGGCGCAGCCCTCAGACAGGAGGCGATGACGCTGGCGCAAGCGCTCGCAGAATCTGCGTCCCGCGCGAGCGGGTTAGACTGTATGTCCCCCTTCCGAGTGTGGCGCGACTCGCTCTCGATCTGACTCGCAGTGTTGCGAGGATGGACCGAGCAATGCTCCACACGGGGAGATCGATCATGGTGCAGACCGAAGCGTTTGTTGCCTTCGACACAGCGAAGGCGCGCAATTCCGTCGCGATCGCTGACGCGGGCCGTGACGGCGAAGTGCGATATCTCGGCGAGTTCGAGAATTCGGACGCCGCAAGCCGCAAACTCGTGAACCAGCTTTCAAAGAAGTATGATCGCCTCAGCTTCTGTTACGAGGCAGGGCCAACCGGATACGGATTATTTCGACTTATCCAAAGTCTTGGACACGAGTGCATCGTAGCTGCGCCCTCGCTCATTCCCAGAAAGCCAGGTGATCGAGTCAAAACCAATCGGCGCGACGCAATTAATCTGGCCAAATTGCTTCGAGCGAGTGAACTCACGGCGGTTTGGGTGCCAGACGAGCGCCATGAAGCAATGCGGGATCTCGTGCGGACACGGGACGCTGCATCGCGTGATTACAAAGCTAAGCGCCAGCACGTATCCGCATACTTGCTGCGTATCGGCGTCCAATACCCCGGTAAGAAGACCTGGGGGCGGGCGCACACGAATTGGCTGACGAGCCTCAAGCTCGAGCATCGCGAGCAACGGATCGCATACGAGGAAATGCTGCTGGCCGTGCGCCAGTCGCGTGAGCGTGTCGAGCGCCTGGAGCAGACGATGCGGGACGCTGTTGCCGATTGGTCTTTGGCGCCTGCTGTGGCCGCTCTTCAGGCGCTTCGTGGCATCGATCTCGTCACGGCGGCGGCGTTCATGGCCGAACTCGGTGACTTATCGCGTTTCGAGAATCCGCGCCGCCTGATGGGATACCTGGGACTTGCGCCAAGCGAACAGTCAACGGGCGACAGCGTAAAGCGCGGCGGCATCACAAAGGCAGGCAATTCTCGCGCGCGAAAACTGCTCATCGAAGCGGCGTGGAGTTATCGGTTCCCGGCACGCGTGAGCAAGGACATGCTGCCTAGAAATGAAGCGGCGCCCAGATCAGCACGCGAAATCGGTTGGAAGGCGCAGATCAGATTGTGCAGCCGATTTCGTACGCTGACGAAGAAGGGAAAGCGGTCGACGGTGGTTGTTATTGCGATCGCACGGGAACTCGCTGCGTTCATTTGGGCGATTTGCCGCGAAACTGTCGAGACGCGCGCGGCGCCTGTTTTGTAGATCAACCAGAGCACCAGCGGCGCCAGAAATTGTGCAGAGGCGAGGGCGTGACCACGGCAGGGGAATTCCCGTTATGGACTATGTGGCCGATCGCATGATCGACGCCCGCGGTTAGACAGGGACAGCCCCAGACGAACAAACGGACATGCGGTAGCCAACCCGCGAATCAGAGTTTGATCACCGACGTCTTCAGGGCGCGCCCTCTCCTGTGCACAATCAAATCTCAGAAGCTCCCGTCCACAGTGGGCGGGAGGCATTGCGTGCGCCGGCGGTGCTTGACGGGGGACATCAGAGTCCATTGGCCGAGGCTGTGTGAAAACTCATCGACGGCGGGCTCGGTGAGCAATGTTCATGCGCAAAACAACGCGATGACGGCTCAACGAGATCAAGTCTTCGCACCAGTTGTCGTTGTGTAGATCAAGCTTCTATCCGTTTTC
>JANNFK010000061.1:0-60007 GCA_031379735.1 Caulobacteraceae bacterium
CGCGTTCCGCGACTTGCAGAACGCAATCTCCAAGGATGGCGTTGTCGCCTTCGCCGGCGCGCTCGCGAACGAGGGCGCGACAACTGCCGCGCTATGCACCGCGATCGCGGCGACCCAACAGGGCCGCAGCGTTGTGGTGATAGACTGCGACCTTCGCCGCCGTTCACTGACCCGATCGCTTGGCTTCGATCCGGACGAAGGTCTGGTCGATGCCTGCGAGGAGCCAAGCCAATGGCAGAACTTCGTCGGCGAGGAAGATGAAACTGGCCTTCACTTTATCCCCGCCTCGCGGGCGCGCAGCCCCTGGCGGAACGTCGCTTCCGCGCCCGGGTTCAAAGAATTGATCATGCGTCTGCGCCAGCACTACGAACTGATCCTTCTGGACTGCCCGCCCGTGCTCGCTGGCGCGGATGGCGCGATGACAGCCGGCATGGCCGACAAGTGCATCCTGGTGACAGCCTGGGATAGGACTCCAATACCGGCCGTCCGCCGCGCCATGGGCGCGCTCCAACGCCGTCCGCGCGCGCAAACAGCGGTCTACGTCAATCGCGTTCCACCGGAATATCGCTTCGGTCGTTTGCGGGGGGAATGATCCCGCCGCGGGCGGCAAGCATGCTGTCGGGAGCGAGAGCGCCGCCGATCGCGATGGCCAGCTGCGGAAACACCGGCGCCAGATTGCCCCTGAACTCACGCGCATGCGCCCAGTCCGGCGTCGCCGGCCGCGGGATGACTCGCGGGCGCGTGGACTCCATTTTGCGGCGGATCAGATCTTGGATGAGCGGCGTTGATGCGCCGCCGCCAACTGCGATGGCCTGCACTTCCGAGCGCCCACGCGCGCGGGCATCATCACGCACAACAGCAAGCGAATGGTCGTAGGCCTGCCGCAGGCTCTTCTGGAAGTCGCGGAAGTCTTCGTCTTTCTCCACCTCGCGCAACGAGAGGGAGATGCTACGGCCTTGATTGCGAAGCGTTGCGCGACCGTCTGCCATGATCGCTTCTTTGATGTCGGCCATTTGGCGCATCAACACCGACCACAGCTCAGCACGCTCCTCAGGGCGCCTGGCCCACTTGGCGCTTTCGAGGACGCGGTTGGCGATCACGCGATCGAGGAAGTCGCCCGCCTGCTTCAGCGTCACGCGCGCTTCGGGCAGTTCAATCGTACGCGCACCGAGGCGCGCCAGTGCGGCGATGTCGGTCGTGCCCGCGCCCATGTCGACAACAATCAAGTGCGAGCCCGCGCCTTCGAGGCCGACAGATGTGTACGCCGCAGCCGCCGTTGCTTCGAATACGAGGCCCATCTCAAGCATCTCGGCGCTTTCCAACGCCTTGGGCAGCGCATCGCTGATGGTGCGTAGCGACAGCCCCTCAGGTGAGAGAAGCCGTTTGCCGACCGTGGTGCGGAACGCCTCTGCTTCAGCAAAAAGCCGCACAATGACGTTGTGCATTCCAGCACTATCGCCACTGCGCCACGCCGGCGCGGCGTAGCGGCGGCGCAAGATGCCGCCCTGCGCCAAGATCGGATCCGCCAGCAGCGCACGATCAATCGAAGCAAGGAGATAGGCTAGATAAAGCACGATCAGATCGCGCATTTGAAAGATGCGATGGGGATCTATGGTGGCGGGCGCATTGGTGTTGAGCGCGCGATCGAGATCGCTGACGCTCAAGAGCGTCTTGAACGACCGCAGCGCGGAGCGCTTGGCGTCTGCCTGCGCATCGGCCTCATTTAAGGCGGCGCGACCGAACAGGACGCGATCTTCATCTACGAATATCGCGCTATCCAGCAGGAAGGTGTTCTGCCCTTCCGCGCTCAGCATAAGCGGGCGGATGGTCGCCGGGTCGAAATGCGACCACGCGCCAGTCGGCGCGACGGCGGCCTTTGAATAAGCCGTGCCGAAATCGATACAGAGCGTCCAATCGCTCATGTCCGCTTCTTGCGCTCCACCGGCGCGACGCGCGGCTTGGCCAAAACTTCGCCTCCCCGCGTTACGCCCCGCGCCTGGATACGGACCGTCTTCGGCGTTTTCGCGACCGCCGCATTGAGATCGTGCTCGCCAGCGTCAAAGGTGACGTGCTTCTCGAGCTCGCCGGAACGCGACAAGCCACGTTTGCGGGCTGCGCGCGAAAGCGATTGCCCGAGCCGCTCGATGGCGTCCTTGCGCTCGCCCTTGGTGGACGCGGTTTCCGCTTCGTCAAAGTCCGCTAACGCTTGTGCGAGCGCTGCGTCAGCCTCGCTCCACGCTGCTTCCGCCAGTGCGTCGGTCAGTGAAACGCGCTGCGCCGCGCGTTTCCGCGCGGCGCTTTTTTTTGCGGTCCCTGACTTGGGACGTTCAGCCTTTTCCCCCGCGGGCATGCCCTTGCTCACTGCTTGGGACGCCCGCGCTGGCTGCTTACAGGCGCAGCGTCAGGCCAATCGTCGCCTGATTGACTTCGTAGTCGCGGTAAGCGGGGGAATCAACTTCGTCGTACTGGTAGCGGAAGCGCACACCGGCGTTGCGGTTGAGCATGTAGTCAGCGCCCAATTCCCATTTGCTGTACTCGTCTTCGCGAGCGATCGTCTCGTAGTCGCGATTGCCAAAGCGCGCTGAGCCGGTGAGGATCACGTTGCGCAGCAATTCGTGATCGACACGCAGGCCGTATTCTTCGGTGATGTAAGGCTCGCCCGAGCTGGCGCCGATCTGATCGTCAGCATCGCGGCGGGCGTCCAGTGTGATGGTCGTCAATTGCGTAACGTACCACTCCACATTGCCTTCGATAGCAACGCCGTCAAACGTGCCAGCGACACCTGAATAGTCACGCTCGAACTGGCCGACCGAGACTTCGCCGCGCATCAGATCGGAGTTGAGCGAGACGCCAACCAGATAGGCGGCGCCATCTGAGTCGAACTGCGGCGCGTTGGTGTACTCGCGCTCGTCGGCCGAGGCCGAGAGCAGGAGGCCAATACGAGGCGAAAGTTCCGCTTCGATGCGGCCGCGAAGGGCGCTCTCTTCGTTGTCGCGGAAGGACTGAGCGCCATCGTAATCGTATTCGCTGTTGGCGGCATCCAGACTAGCTGTGAAGCGCGCGAACCGGTGCGTGATGCCAACGCCGGTATCCATGCGGTCATACTCAACCGGATCGCCAACGATCGGCGAGTCTGGGTCCGTACGCGGCGTGACTTGATGCGCGGCGCGGGCCGAACCGCGGAGCTGCGTGTTCTGACCAATGTCGAACCGGCCCGAACCGCGGAGGTAGTGTTCATCCGCGTCTTCGTTTGAGAAATCTTCGTGGCTGCGGAAGGTGGCGCCCGCTTCGATCGCCAGCGCATGGCGCGACCAATCGGAGCTCAGCACGGCCATCGGCGCGGCGCGGTAGATGACGTCATCCACATCGCTCGGCGAGCCGTCCGGCGCGGCAAAGAGGTTGTCGGTGCTGGTGATCGCGAGATCGAGCGCAGCGTTCAGGTTGAACGAACCGAGGCGGCGGCCAGGAGCATCGTACTCCGGACGGTCGCGATCGCGCACTGACACGCCGTCTTGGCGCGCCACTTGCTGAATTTGTTGAGTTTGTGCAGCCGCATTGAACGGCGCGAGCACAACGAGTGACGCCGCGAAAAGCGAGGCAAACGAATTGATACGCAAAACTTCCCCCATGCCGCCAGGCTCATCTGGGAATCCAGATGACTTGAGTGAACGGCTGAGGGTTCGTCCGGAATGCCTCAGATCGCAACAAGATGCGCTCGCAGCGAGAATTCCAGCCTTAGGTTGATTAACGCGCTGATTACGGGCGGTCATTTGCGGCTCCATTGCGCCGCACGAAGCAGCGATTTGAAGCGGAGAATGCCGTAACGTAGTTAACCGAAAGCCACCGCGAAGCATCAATCTGCGCGACAAAAGTCCGCTAATTTCATAGGCTTCGTTAACGCGCCGGTTACGCTGACGCCGCCGTCCCATCCGGCTTTTTGTTGTAAGCGCGATAGACCATGTCCGATGGCGGCCCGACCAGGAATTTCTCCGCGCCGTCGCTAAGTGCACGCGCATAGACCTCCATGGCGCCATCGAACGCATCAATTGCTTGATCGATGTCGGCATCCTTGTGTGCGTAGGAGACCACAATCGACGGTGCGATGACGCCGCGTTTGATCAGTTCCTGAAGCAGGACGCAGCGATAAGCTTGGCTTGGCTTTTTGTCGGGGCCGGTGGTGCCGAAGACGGCGTTCGATGGCATGCCCATGACGGTGATGTGCTCGTGGACGCCACGCGCACGGGCCGCTTGCTCAATGCCCGTCATCAAGCGCTTGCCTGCGTGGATCATGTGCTCGATCACCGGCTCGTTCTTATAGACGTCCATCGTCGCCATCATTGCCGCCAGACCGTGGGTCTCGCCGCCGTGCGTGGTCGACATCAGGAACACGCGCGGCTTGTCCCACTGCACCAGGTCGCCGAGGCGCATGTATTCGCGCTTGCCGGCGAGCGCCGACACCGAAAAGCCGTTGGCAATGGCCTTGCCCCAGGTCGAGAGGTCGGGGTCGATATCGTACATATGCTGCGCGCCGTACTTGTGCAGCCGGAAGCCTGAAATCATCTCGTCGAGAATGAAGAGCGCGCCGTCTTCGTGGGCCAGACGCTTCAACTCGTGGAGAAAGTTGTCCTTCGGATCGGCGCCGCGCGTCGGCTCGAGGATGAAGCCCGCGATTTGATTAGGATATTTCGCCAGCAGCGCCTTGACGCTCTCAATGTCGTTATACTTGAACTTCACCGTGAGATCGGTGACCGCCTGCGGGACGCCGCCATTGATCGGCGTAGTTCCGATGAACCAATCATCGACCGCAAAGAACGGGTGATCGCCGCAGATCGCAATGATGTCGCGGCCGGTATAGGCGCGTGCGATCTTCACAGCGCCAGAAGTCGCGTCGGAACCGTCCTTCGAGAACTTCACCATTTCAGCGTTCGGGATCATCGAGAGGAATTTCTCGGCCGCCGCGACTTCAATCGCCGCCGGGCGCGTGAAATTCACGCCGTTCTCCAACTCCGCCCGCACCGCCGCGAGCACAGGCTCATAAGCGTGGCCGAGCGTAACAGCGCGGTTGCCCATGCCGAACTCAATATACTCATTGCCGTCAGCGTCCCAACCACGGCAACCTTTGCCGCGCACGATGTGGCCCGGCGCTAACCTTGGGTACTGGTCATCGCCCTTGGCATAGGTGTGCGCGCCGCCGGGGATCAGCGCTTGTGCGCGCTCGCGGAGCGCATTGGATTTTTCGAAGCCGCGATGAGCCATCGTCGTCGTCCTATTTCAGCAGAAGTTTGCGCGCGAAGAACGCCTCGGCGTAGCGTTCGCGGCACTCAATGCCGCGCAGGCGCGCGAGGCCGCGAAAGGTCTCATCGTCGAACCAGGCTTTAGAACGCTGCGTACCGAAGTGCTTATGTAGAAGCTCGATCTTGCGCGCGAGAACCTCTTCCGAGAGCGGCACGTAGATGTTCGGTTGGCCCAGATCGCCATCCCACTTGGGAATCTCGTATTCGAGGATCAGGTGGTCGCGAAACGTATTCCACGCCAATTCGCACACCATACGATGATCCTGGTGGGCATCGTTACGTTGGTGACAAAGCACAACGTCCGGCTTGTCCAGGCGCTTCAGCCCCTCGACCCAATCTTTCACCGCGGTACGTTCAGCAGGAAAGTAGCCGTCACGAAAACCACCGAGGTGAATTTCGGCGTGCTTCGCTCCAGCGAGAAATTCCATCGCGCTGGCGCGCGCTTCGTCCGCGCGCTCGCCTGGCGCTGAAAGCGCGCACCAATCGACGCTAACCTCCGCGCCGGAAGCAATCCAAGAAAGAATCGCCCCGCCCGCGCCGATCTCAATGTCGTCGGAATGAGCGCCGAGCGCCAGCACGCGCAGCGCCTTGCCCGGCCGTGCGAGGTCGAGCGACAGCATCCTAAGCCGGCTTCTTGTCGTTGCCGTTGCTGTGAACGCGCCAGGGCATATCGCCCTTTTCCATCATGTCTTCGAGCACTTGACGGTCGCGCAGCGTATCCATCGAGCGCCAGAAGCCAGTGTGCTTATATGCCATCAGCTTGTTCTCTTTGATCAGCCGTTCGAACGGCTCGACCACCAGCTCTTCGCCATCGCTCATATAATCGAAGATCTCCGGCTTCAGCAGGAAGAAGCCGCCATTGATCCAGATTTCGGAGCGATCCGACGTCATGAAGTGATTGACGCGGCCGTCCTCGGCGATGTCGGCAATGTGGTACGTCACCGGCGGGTGAACCGCGAGAAAGCACGCGACCTTGTCGCTCTCCCTGAACTTCTCGATCATGTCATCGAGATTCACGTTCGACAGACCGTCGCTGTAGTTTGCCAGAAACATCTCTTCGTTCTTGACGTGGTCGCGGACGGCCCAGAGGCGGCTGCCGATATTGCGCCACACGCCAGTATCGATCATCGCCACGCGCCAATCTTCTTCGCGGGCGCCAAGCATCTCGATCTTCGACCCTTCGACGATGCAATCGCCGTAGGTCTGGGTTTTATAGTTAAGAAAGAAGTCCTTTACCGTGTTGGCCTTATAGCCAAGGCAGAGCACGAAATCCTTGTGACCATACTGGCTGTAGTAATTCATCACATGCCAGAGGATCGGCTGGTGGCCGATCGGGATCATGGGTTTTGGCACACTTTCGGAATACTCGCGGATGCGCGTACCGAGACCGCCGCAAAATAGAACGACTTTCATGACCCCTACTCGCCGGGCTTCGCGCGGTTTTTGCGCCAGCTATTAAGGCTGCAACCTTCATGCCGCCTGCGCGCTGTTACGCGCACCAAAATCAGTCCCCGTCAACGGCTTCGTCTCACAGGCGGAAAGCACACGTTTGCGGGCGTTTTGCTTGACAAAACGGGGCGCCTGACGGCACTTGGAAAATCCCGAAAAAATTTGGAAGTCACCACCGGCGCGACAGCGGCTGAGGCGCACGTGAGTGCGGCCCGATACCTGCTTTCACGCCCGGTGAGAGGCGCTCCTCGTCGCGTTTTAGGAAACCAGTCCAATGCCGGTCATTCGTGAGTCACTTGTCCAGAAACTTTACAAGCCCGGCATCGGCCAGGACCTGTGGGACTTCGCCAACGGCATTTACCCAATCTGCCGCTCGATCTCTGGCAACGGCGTCCGCGAGACGCTCGGCCACATAAAATCGAAGATCGATCTGGAAATCCACGAAGTGCCGTCAGGCACGCAGGCGTTCGATTGGACGATCGCCCCTGAGTGGAATATCCGCGACGCCTGGATCAAGGATCCGCAAGGCAACAAGATCATCGACTTCAAGAAGCACAATCTGCACGTGCTGAATTATTCGGGTCCGATCAATGGCAAGTTCCAGCTCGCGGACCTGAAGAAGCACATCTTCACCATGCCGGATCAGCCTGATCTGATCCCGTACCGGACCAGCTATTACAACATCAACTGGGGCTTCTGCATGAGCCACGACCAGATGATGAGCCTGCCGGACGGTGAGTACGAGGCGTTCATTGACTCCGACCACGACCCGAAGGGTTCGCTGACCTACGGCGAATACTTCCTCCAGGGCGAGAGCGACGAAATCTTCCTTTTCTCAGCGCATTGCTGCCACCCCTCGCTCGCCAACGACAATTGCTCGGGCATGAGCGTCAACACGCACTTGGCGCAGGCGCTGACCTCGCTCCAAGGCAAGACCCGTTATTCGTACCAGTTCATCTTTGCGCCGGGCACGATCGGCTCGATCACCTGGCTGTCGCGCAACGAAGAGAAGATCAAACGCATCAAGAACGGCCTGATCCTGTCATGCGTCGGCGATCCGGGCGGCCCGACCTACAAGCGCAGCCAAGCCGGCGACGCCATCGTCGATCGCGCCGTCGAAAAGATCCTGCGTGAAGAAGAGGCCAACCCGAACATCGTCGACTTCTGGCCCTACGGCTATGACGAGCGCCAGTACAACTCGCCGGCGTTCCGCTTGAACGTTGGCCTCTTGCTACGGTCGCGCTTCGGCCTCTTCCCCGAGTATCACACCTCGGCCGACAACATGGAATTCATCAAGCCGGACGCACTTGAGAAGTCCTACAAGAACACGCTGCAGATCATCGACATCCTCGAAAACGAGTACAAGACGGTGAACCTGGCGCCGCACGGCGAGCCGAACCTCGGCAAACGCGGCCTCTACGGCGCCATCGGCGGCGACAAGAAAGCCTACGACGCCAACCTGCCGGTGTTCTGGATGCTGAACCAATCGGACGGCGAGCACTCCCTGCTCGACATCGCCCAGCGCGCCTAGCTCCCCTACGAACGCATCCACGATGCGGCGAAGGTGCTGAGCGAAAACAACCTGCTCGAAGTTCTCGAAAGCAACTAAGAGCCAGCGGGGTAGCGAAACAAAGGGCCGCGGCGCCAAGGCGTCGCGGCCTTTTTGTTTGCGCCGCCAACTCGCGCAATTGCATTGTTCCTACTTCAGAGGCTTAGTCTCTCCGCGCGCCGCAACCAAGTGAAACGCAGATTTCACGGCGGACGTGACAGGGAGGAAGACATGCCTGACGCGTTCGACTTCATCATCGTCGGCGGCGGCTCGGCAGGTGCGGTGATCGCATCGCGCTTGAGCGAGGATCCTAGCTGCCGCGTCGCCTTGCTCGAAGCGGGGGACCGCCCGCCGCCAGCGGAAGCGATGCCGGCCGCGTGTGCGAGCATGCAGCTCAACTCCGAGACCGATTGGATGTACACCGCCGACGCCGGCAAGGCGGGGCGCGGCCTGCACAACAAGCGCATGCCTGTGCCGCGCGGCAAGATGCTCGGCGGCTCCTCCGGCATCAACTACATGGTCTATGTCCGCGGCCATCCCGGCGACTTCGACAATTGGGCTGCACGCGGCGCCGAAGGCTGGAGCTACGCCGACGTGCTCCCCTATTTCCGCAAGATTGAAAGCTTTAACGCCAGCAACGAGATCACCGTTGACCGCGAGGCACATGGCGACGACGGGCCTATAAGCGTCGGCGTGCGCTCGCCCGTCATTCCCGCTTCGCGCGCCTTCGTCGAAGCCGCCGGCAAAGCCGGCATTCCACGCGGCGACTATAATGGCCGCGATCGCGGCGGCGCGGGCGGCGTCGCCTCGCTCGTGCAAACCAACACGCGCAAAGGCGTTCGTTGCGGCACCTATCGCGGCTTTCTCGAAGGCGAAGCCGAGGTACGGCCTAACTTCACGATCATCACCAAGGCACACGCGACGCGTATCCTGCTCGATGGCGCGAACGGCGATCTCAAAGCCGGCGGTGTCGAATACAGAGACGCGAACGGCGAAACCCGCAGCGTGCGCGCGACGCGCGATGTGATCTTGAGCGCCGGCGCCGTCGGCTCGCCGCACCTGCTGATGCTATCCGGCATCGGCCCGCGCCGCGACCTGGAAGCCGCCGACGTCGTGTGCCGGCACGATCTGCCATCCGTCGGCAAACACTTGAAGGATCACATACACACCGCCCTCGCCTTCCACGCGCCGGGTCACGGCCTCACCATGGCCGATGTCGGTGTCTCCGCTGGGCCCGATGCCTTGCGCGCGCCCGCCGGCCCGTTGCCGGCCGATCCCGTCGACGACGCAAAACTCTCACCCGAACTCGCGGCGCTCAAAGCTGAAGCCGAACGGCGCATCGCCGAATGGATGGAGACAGGTTCAAGCCTTATCTCTTCATCGCTCTACGATGGCATCGCGTTCTTCTCGACCGGCCTCGGCGACGCGCATAGTCACGACGGCCAAATCGGCTTCCTGCCCGTTGGCTTCGATCAGGCCTTTTTCGAAGGTCCGCTGAACGTCGATACCACGCGCTATTTCGGCGAAGGCGCACCACACCTCGCTGTCGATCGCGAGAACATGATTATCCTCGCCAATCCGGTGCTACCGCACAGCGAAGGCGAGATCGTGCTCGAGAGCGCCGATCCAATGACGCCGCCGGCGATCCTGATGAATTACTTCGGCGACCCGTACGATCTCAAAGTGATGGTCGCTGTGATGCGCAAGGCGCTGGCCATCGCCGACAATTGGCCAGGCCCAACCAAGCCCGTCTGGCAAGTGCCGCCCGAACTCGCGAAGAAGCACGGTTACAGGCCCGGAGATACGCCCAGCGATGCGCTCCTGGAGAACATCGCACTGCACTTCTGCACGACGGTGTATCACCTCACCTGTACCTGCCGCATCGGCGATGTCGTCGATCCGCGACTAAAGGTGTTCGGCGTGAAAAACCTGCGCGTCGCTGACGCCAGCATCATGCCGGAAATCGTCAGCGGCAACACCAACGCGGCGTCGATCATGATCGGCGAAAAAGCGGCCGAGATGATCGCGCGCGATCACAGCGTGAAGCTGGCTCAGTTCGTGGGCGCTGCCTAGAAGCGCACCGGCATCGAGCTTGACTTCACGCCGCTCTTTTCCGGCGCGACGAAATCCGGCCAAGCTTTGTCCTTGTCGGACATTTCGCTGACAGGCAGCGGCCACTTCAGGCCGAAGGCCGGGTCGTCATGGCGATAGCCGCCGTTTGAATCTGGCACGTACATGGCGGAGCAGAGATAGCTCACCTGCGTGTCGTCCATCAGCGTTTGGTAGCCATGGGCGAAGCCGCGCGGGACGTAGAGCTGGCGGCCGTTCTCGAACGAGAGGTCGAAACCCTCCCACCTCAGGTACGTGCTCGAATGCGGCCGCATATCGACGATGATGTCGTGCACGGCGCCCTGCAGCACGCGGACGACCTTCACTTCATAGTGTGGGTCGACCTGGAAGTGCATGCCGCGAACGGTGCCCTTCGTCTTCGAGTAGCCGGTATTGTGCTGCGGGTAGCTGATCTCGAGATTGTTCTCGGCGAATTCCTTCATGCAGAAAGAACGCGCGAACCAACCGCGATTGTCGCCAAAGGGCGTCATCTCGATCAAGACGACGTCCTGCAGGGTGGTCTTGTGGAACTTCATTCCGCAGCCACCGCTTCAGTGCCCGGGCGCAGTTCGTTGTTGAGCAACTTGTCGGCCAAGAGCTTCTTAATATGCGCGATACGGTTGTAGCGCGTGCCTTCGAACTCATCGACCGTAATGCCCGACTTCTTGTACGCGGCGTACAATTGCTCAGCGCCCTTCACGGCGTCCCACTGCGGCTGGAAGCCCGGCAGCGTGTTTTTGATCTTCTCGAAGCTGACGCGATACGAACGCGGATCTGGACCGGCTTCGCTGGTGAGTTCGATCGTCGTGTTCGGCACGATGTCGCGCACGATCTCAGCGATTTGGCGCACGGTATAGTTGTGCGCGGTCTGGCCGACGTTGAACGCTTCGCCGCGGACCAGATCGGCCGGCGCTTCGAGCGCTGCGATGAAGGCGCGCGAGATGTCTTCGATGTGCACGATTGGGCGGATCGGCGTGCCGTCCGACTTCAGCAGGATGACGCCCTTGGTCATGCCCCAAGCGACGAGGTTGTTCAGCACGATGTCGAAACGCTGGCGCGGTGACACGCCGTACGCCGTCGCCGGACGGATGAAGACCGGGCAGAACTTTTCGTCTGCCATCGGCTTCACGTCGCGCTCAACGAGGACCTTCGATTCACCGTAGGCTGAGACCGGGGCGAGCTTGCCGGTTTCGTCGATCATCTCGTCGCCTTCGGTCTTGCCGTAGTTCGAGCATGACGACGCGAAGATGAATTTCGGCACGCCAGCTTGTCTGGCCAACTCAGCGATACGAACGCTCGCCTTGTGGTTCACGTCATAGGTGAGGTTCGGATTGAGGTTCGAAAGTGGATCGTTCGAAAGCGCCGCGAAATGGATGATAGCGTCGAAGCCCTGGACATCCTCCAGGCGCACATCACGCGTATCGCGGATGATGGTCGGGATGTCGACGATTTCGCCCCCGTCCGAGAAGGTGCAGCGCGAATAGAGATCTGCATCCAGGCCGACGACTTCGTGCCCAGCCTTTTGCAGCATGGGCGTCATCACCGTGCCGATATAGCCGCGTGAACCCGTCAACAGCACCTTCATAGAACCACTCGCCTCTCTCAAGCCCGCACACATCAGAGTGTTTGGGCGCTTCTATTCTATGCCGCGAGCGCGTCCTGCCCCAAGGCTGGACGCGTCTGCGTTCTAATCTTTTTACATGCAAAAAGCGCCGCTCGCGTCCCGCGCTAATTCCGGTTCAAAGTGCGCCGGGATCTTTCTTCCAGAACAGCAGCGCCACCGTCGCGGCGATGATCTCGATCTCACGCGACCAGGTCCAGTTGCGGACGTACTCGACGTCGTAGCTGGTGCGCGCTTTGATCTTCTCTTCGGTTTCCGTTGGGCCACGGCAGCCGTTCACTTGCGCGAGGCCAGTGACGCCCGGGCGCGCAACGAAACGTTCCGGATAGGTCGCGTCGACCTTATGGAAGTGAATATCGTGCTCAAGCGCGTGCGGGCGCGGGCCGATGATCGACATATCGCCGATCAGCACGTTGAACAGTTGCGGCAGTTCATCCCAGCTCGAACGGCGCAGGAAGGCGCCCAGCCGGGTGATGCGCGCGTCATGATGGCGAGCCTGCACGACGCCACGGTTTTCCATGACTGACATCGTGCGGAATTTCCAGATGCGAAACGTCTTGCCGCCGAGGCCGCCGCGCTCTTGGAGGAACATCGCGTCGCCCGGACTATCCATCTTTACAGCAATCGCGGTCGCGACCAGGAGCGGCGCGAGCACAACCAGCGCTGAGGATGACGCGCAGATATCAAATACGCGCTTGGTCCAGCCGCCGACGGGCGCGAGCTTCTGGCCAGCGACAGCTTCGGTGGCGTGCTTGCGGACGACTTCAACTTGAGCCTGCGGCGGCGCAAAAGTCGATGGAGCTTGGGGCGCAAGGGCAGAGAGGCGCGGCTGCGCGCGCGACGACGCAGGCGCGCGAACTGGTGCTGCTGCGCTAGCGTTTTCTTCGCTAGCCTTAGACTTTTCCTGCATAGCAACCCCGCGTGGCCCGCCTCCTTCTGTGGCGAGCTTCTCAGCATTTTCACTTAAAGACATCGGGTGCGCTTATTGCAAGCGCTCACTGATATCTCAGTACCGAAACTCAACATTGCTCGCCCGGTGCGCGAAGCAAGCGCTGAAGCAAACAATTCGCGCGACGGCTGTGGAAAACACGCAACCGACGAAAACTGTCTCAGCTCTTGCTGAAATCGTAGGTCGGGTAGGAGTAGTAACCTGACACGCGGCGATCAACGCCGTTGAGCGCGACTCCGCGCACGTTCGCGCCGGCGTCGTGCAATTGCTGCAGCGCTGCCCTTACCGCGCGCATCGGCGTTTTCTGCCAACGCGAAACCAGCACTACAGCGTCAGCCTTTGCGGCCGCTACGCGGGTCTCTGCCACAGCCAGCACCGGCGCGCAGTCGAGGATGATGAGATCGAACGACCCGCGGAGTTCCGCGAGCAGACGGCTCATGTCCTCGGCGCCAAAGATTTCCTTAGGCGTGAATCCCGAACCGCTCACTGGCAGCACGCACATACCGCTAGCTTCGTCCAGGTAGATGGCTTGGCGCCAGGTCGCTTCGCCCGAGAGCACTTGGAGCAAGCCGATGTCCGGCTCGATATCGAGCACATCCTTCACCGACCGGCGGCGGAGGTCGCAATCGATCAACAGGACGCGCTGACCGGACAGCGCCGAAACCCGCGCCAGGCAGAGCGACGTCGTCGTCTTGCCTTCGTTCGGGAGCGCCGAAGTCACTGCAACAACTTGCGTTTTTGGCTGTCCGGCGGCGAACAGAATGGTCGTACGCAGGACCCGGAAGGCCTCCGTGAACGCCGACATCTGTTTCTGGATCATGTAGGCGGCAGGATGCTGCGCGGTCGTCGGAGACTGGCGCAGCTCGCTACGGCGGACTTGCGGAATGCTGGCGAGCGCCGGCGCGCCGGTTTTGCGTTCAACGTCGTCGGAGCTGGCGAAGCCGTCGTCTAGGGCTTCCGCGAGGAAAGCCGCCGCGAGACCAAGGCCGAGGCCGAGCGCGAAAGACATCACGAACGAGATCGACAGGCGCGGCGAACTTTTTTCATTTGGGATCGCGGCAGCCGAGATCAGTTCGGCTGGAGCCGAGTTGATGGTGCCTTGATCGGCGAGCTCGTGGGCGCGCTGAAGAAAGGACTCATAGACGGTCCGTGCCGCCGCGGCTTCCCGTTCGAGTTCCCGCAGGCGAACCATTTCCGGGCCGCCACCGGTCATCTGGATGCGCAGGCTGTCGAGCGAGGCCTGAGCCTGGATGACGCGCGCATTGGCGATATCCACATCGTTGCGCATGCCCGCTTGAATACGGCGCGTTTCGGCGGCGAGTTGAATGCGTACGTCGGCAAGTTCGGCGCGCACGTTAGCGATAGCCGGGTGTGCTTCGCCGTAGCGGGTCTGGTAGTCAGCCAACTGGCGCGCCACAGTCGCCTCTTGCGACCGCAGCTGTGAGATCACCACGGAGTTCAATACCGTCGCCAGCGTATCGGGCGAGCCACCCTGATTGACGAGATCTTGAAGCTGAGAATAACGGGCTTGCCGCTCAGACAGTTCCCCACGCGCCTGTGCGAGCGAGGTCTGAGCGTCGGTGATCTGTTGCTCGATCAGGAACGCGCCCTGCGTGGACACAAGGCCCGTCGAGGCGCGGTATTGCTCGACTTCACTTTCCTTGGTCTGGACGTCGGAACGCAGTTCTTGGAGGCGGGTCGACAGCCAGGTATTGGCCCGAGCGGCGCTCTCGATGCGCGCTTCGATTTGATAACGTTGGAATTGTTCGACCAAGTGGTTCGCGAGTTCAGCCGCGCGCTCGGGGCTTTGCGACATCGCTGACACTTCGGCGGCATAGGTAAGGCCGCGACGGCGAACGCTGATCGCCCCGCCAACCGCCTTCACAACAGCTTGGCGCACTTCGGCGCGGTAAGCTTGAGCAGCAGGGCTCTGATCGGTGGCGGCCGGCGCATCCCGATCATCGAGCGCGGCGTTCCATTCCGGGTCATCCATCAGACCGAGGGCATCGACCAGGCGGCCGGTCAGCATGTCCGAGCGCAGCACTTCAAGTTGCGAGTCCACGACCGGGGCGCTTGGGGGCGCATCGGCGCGGCCGGTCGGCGTTTGCGGACCGGGCATCTGCTCGCCGCCGCCGCTCATCATCACCAACGCCGTCGCGCCGTATTGCGGCGGTTGGATCATAAAGACGGTGAATGCCAGGGCGAATGCGACCGCGCCTACGGCTGCGATCAGCATCCAGCGCCGCATAAGGAATTCGAAGATCCACTTGAGGCTGAACGTACCCAGTTCGCCCCCTTCCTCGGGTGGGAGATTCATCTCACCCGTGGGTTTGCGAATGGCGATCACGTTCATCTTCGGTGTTCCCTGTCCGCGCGTTTCTCGACGGACCTTGTGCTGTTGGAAGCAATTACTCAGCCAGCACGCAACGGCTTAGCACGTCTTAAGTTGGCACAAAGCGCGCAGTTAAGAATTCAGCGCTCGCGCTTGGTGAAAACGTCGCTCGTGTCGCCTTTGTCGCGGAAAATTCGCTTCAACAATGCACGCTGTAAAGACAGCAGCGCGCGCCGCGCGCGAAATAGTTTTCACCCGCGGCGAGAGTCACAAACGCAGTTGCAAGTTGTCGCGCGCCGCGACCTGAGTTGCGCGCCGCGAGTTTAGGTGAGTGAGCGCACTCGCTGTGGATTAAATTCGCCTGGTTGGGGAATTTCCGCTAGTGTGGCCATTCGTGCGAGACGTCGATGGAACTCGCGCGAAATTGGCCGGCGAGAACGGCGGGAACTGAAGGCTGCGGACTGCGTTACCCACAGGATCGACTGAAAATTGTCCGAAATTTAACTGACTAAAACCGATCATTCTGGCTCATCAACGTTCGGGATAACTCCTGGGTACTAGCGTCGAGTTCGCCAATTCTGGCGGTTATGGATTGAGCAAGCGGGCAAACAAGTTGGCGTACATGGTCTCCCAAGCGGCCATCTCTAAGGCCGAAGTGGGCGTCAGTCCGAAGCTGGCGCCGCGCGCAAGTCAGAAGCGTTGGCCGATGGCATTTTCGATCCTGGGTGCAGTCAGCGTCAGCCTCGCGCTGTGGGCCGGGATCGGCTGGATCATCCTCGCGTTCTTGGGCCTCTTTACCTAAAGCGTCTGGATAAGCGTTCGGGCGGCTTTGACGGCCCGACTATTGCTCTGGCAGCACTCATACATAACGTCCCGATCAGCGGGACGATTTGGCTGCCTGTTTTATGACCACCGCCCCCTCCTCGACCAAGCCGCTCGTGGCGATCATCACGCCCTGCTACAATGGGGCAAAACACGTCGAGGCGGCGATCAAGGCGGTACAGGCCCAGACCTATCGGCCGCTGGTGCACTGCATCGTCGATAACGCCAGCACCGACACCACCCCGGAGATCATCGCCCGCTACGCCAACGCGGACGTGCCGATCATCACCATCCGGAACCCCGAGACGATTACCTTCCAACAGAACTCAAACAAGGTCGCCACCCTCATCCCGCCGGAGGCGACGCATTTCCGCATGCTGCACGCCGACGACAGCATGCCCCCCACCGCAATCGCCGACATGATGGACGTTGCGTTAAGCGACGACACCGTCGTGATGGTAGCCGGCATCGAGAAGATGAACGGCGTCCTGCGCGCTCACTACTTCCCGCCGGAATGCACAATCTATGAGGCCAGCAATATGCTGGCGCGCTTCCTGTCAGATGAAGCACACATCCCGACCGCCCATGTCCTCTTCCGCACCGACGCTATGCGCGCCGGCGAGGACTTCTACGCCAACGATATCATCGAGTGTTACATCGCCTGCGTCTGCCGCGTGCTCTCGCGTGGCGGTCGCGCAGGCTTCGTGCACAAATACCTCGCCGACACGAGCCGCTACGCTGAGTCCGGCTCGCTGGTCTTCACGCTCGCGCCTAAGGTCAAAGCGGTGATTTGGGAGAAGCTGCTCTACATCGAGCGCTACGGCCCGGCGCACCTCTCGAACACCGAATACCGGCGCGTACTCCGCCGCTTCCTGCGCGTGTTCTACAGGCGTTTGCTCTATTGGGCGCTTGCCGGCTCGATGAAGATCGCGATGCGGGACTATAAGAGGCTCAAGGCCCGCGGCCATGCTCCCAACGCTTGGGACTTTGTCGAGTGCGTCGCCGTGTGGCCTTATTATCTCTTCGCAAAGCGGTTCAGCAGACCATACGCGCCGCGCCCTTGGCAGCCGGACGCGCTCACCTCGGTCGACTAAACGCCGAGGTCCAGCGCCTTCAGAGCAGCGCGCAGCTTCTCCTTCATCGCGCCGACTTTCTCACTCACCTGCGCCGCATAGCGCGGACGTTCGGCGATCATCGTGTTGATCTGCTGCTTGAGACGCTCGAAGTCGACATCGTCGACGTTCTGCGCGAACTCGCTGAGGCCGACATCAGCCATCAACGCATCATTCTTCGGCCCGTAGCTTAGCGAGATCAGCGGCCTGTCCATCTTCAACGCCGCGATCTGGACGTGATAGCGCGACGCGATAACCAGATCGGTCTCGGCAATTGCCGCCATCGCATCATGAATTGAACTCATCTGCTCGTCGCGCGGCGTTAGCATTTTACGGCCCAGGCGTTGCTCGACGTCCCGCGCGGCCGTCAGATCGGTCGGCGCCTGGCCAATCACCATCCGCACGTCATGGCCTTGCGCGAACAGCCATTCGATCAAGCGGACGTGCAGATCGACATAGACCTCGTACATGCCGCCACGAGTGCTCCAGCCGTGATAGGTCATCATGCCAACGCCAACGACCAGCGGCTCGCCCAAGGGCTTTTCCGCCATTGGCGGCGACCCCAACAGGAACGCCAAGTCCGGGACGACACCATCCTTCGGACCGTCGACACCGATCCCTTGCATGAACTGGTAGGAATCTTCGTCGCGATAGAGGCGCTGCTGGGCCATCGCACCGGCGCGTTTCATCATGGCGCGGCTGATCGGGTTCACAATCGGTCCCGCGCCAACGCTCACGAATGTCCATTTCACGCCGCTTAGCCGCGCCGCCAAGCACCAACGCAAAAGCACGCTGGGCCATCCGATCGGCGTGTCACGGAAATCATCGAACACACCGGTGCCTCCGGAGAGGATCACATCATAGTCGCGTAGCGCCTTCAGGCAGAGCGCCCAATTTCTCCACGTGCTCGGCTGGCGCAGCATCAATGTATCGAGCTTGCGCCAAATACCGTTCGGGCGGGGCGCAGCGATGCCGACGGCTTTCACGCCAAAGCGCGTGGCGACTACATCTGGCTTGCTGCAAATCGCGGAAATATCTGCGTCTGGATGTTCAGACCGCAGGAAATTGTAAAGCGCTTCAAACGAGGCGTCGTTCCCAAAGTTTCCAGTGCCGTAGCCGCCAAAAATTCCGATGCGCGGCGCACGGGCGCGCGCGGCCGGCGTCTGCGTCGCAGCGGCTTCCCGAGCGTCGGTCAGCATCGGTCCTCCAAGCTCAACGCTGCCGCACTTGCGCCGCGCTCATCGCGTCGCGCAACACGTTCCAATAACGATCCTTGATCGCAGCGGCGCTGAACGATCCCGCACGCGCCGCCGCCTTCGCGCCGTAGGCAGCGCGCTTCTGCGGATCATCCAGCCCACGGATTGCCTCCGCCATGGCGCCTTCATCATCGACCGGCACGAGCACGCCGTGTTCGGCGTAGCTGATCCCGCTCACAGCATGGCGCGGCAGATCCGCAAGAATTTCAGACGGGCCTGAGTTGCAGTTTGTCGCGATCACCGGCCGGCCAACCGCCATGCCCTCGATTAACGCGTTCGGATAACCCTCTGAATCAGAGGACAGAATGAAAATGTCCGCGGCCGCCATAAGCGGATAAGGGTTCGCCATGTAGCCAGGCAGGATGATACGATCGGCGACGCCAAGTTCACGCGCCAATTGCTCGAGGGCCCCGCGCTCCTCGCCCTCGCCAGCGATAACCAGTTTGCGATCGCCGCCTGCCGCTGCGAACGCGCGGATCAGCATGGCAAAATTCTTCACCGACACTAGCCGCCCAGCCGACATGATGAACGGCCCGTCGATGTCGACTGGCGCGGCGTCCCGGGCCTTAGCCCGGATCGCCTCGGTGTCGACGGGGTTCGGGATGCTGATCAGCTTTATCTCGGGCACGCCAAAGTTTTCCCGCAGATCGCGCTCGACCCCGCCAGACACAGCAATGATGCGCGAGGCGCGCGGATAGACCAGTCGTACCATGGTGCGCGACACTGCGCCGCGCAGGCCCTTGCTGAAATGGTGCGAAGTGTGCGCCCGCTCGCTGATCACGCACGGCGTTTGCGCGTTAATCACATTGGCGATATTGGCGCGGGTTAGAAAACTCAGCGAAACATCCGGCTTCAGCTCTGCATAAAGCTGCCGCACAGCCATAACGCTGCGCGCCATCGAAAACCGGCAATCGAACTGGCGCAGATCGACCCAATCTGGCGCGACATTGCCGGCAGGCTCGGTATCCAGCACGGCCAACGAAATGTCGAACTCCGCCCGCTCAGGCTCGGAATGGCGCAACAAGGTGCACATCACGCGCTCAGCGCCGCCGCCGGCCAGCGAGTTAATCAAGAAGAGAGCGCGCTTGCGCTTTGTCATGCCGCTGCTCCCCCTATTTCCGCCGACGACCGCCTCCGGCAAGCAAGAGCCGATCCACGCGCGCCGCACAAGTCTTGCTTACCGTGAGCGAGGCGCCCCAGAACTGAAATACAGTGCGGCGCAACGTCTAGTGGGCTGAGTAACCGGTCATGATGTCCAACGAGCTCGGCGCAGGATCGCCAACGCTTCCGGCGTACTTCTTGTACCCGGTCGCGCTGCTGAGCCTGTTAATCATTCTGCTCGTGATGGCGCGTGTCCGCGACCGTGCCGGCGCATTCGTCATCGGTGCGGCATGGCTGCGTTACGTCATGTCGGCCTTTCACCAGATCACCTACCGGCCGCTCGCGGCCGGTATGTCCGCGAACGCACTCGCATCGATCGGCCTTTTCATTATTGGCCTGATGAACATCAACCTTCGGCATCTCACCCTCAGGTTCTTGATGCCCTTCTACGTCCTGATAGCGCTGGCGATTATAAGCGCCTTCGGCAATGGCGGCTTCACCTCAGGACTCATCACCGTCATCACCAAGCACGGCTATCTGATCGTGATAATTCTGGCGACGTACGGGGCCATGACGCGCGGCCGCGGCGGCGACTTCATGAGCGCAATACTGTGGTCGTTTCTGCCGGTGTTCATCTGGCAATTCATTTCGATCGCCTTTGGCTACGGAAAGCTCACCGAAACCGACGTCACCGCCATGAGCTATATCGGCGGCTACAACCATGAAGCCGCGTTCTCAGTGATTTTGGCCACGTGCCTGACCGTCGCGTGTTTCTCCACCGGCATGAACCGCACGCTGAAATTTGGAATCATAGTCGTGTGCGTCGCCGGCATCGTGCTGGCAAACTACCGAACCACTCTGGTCGCCATCGTTCCCATTCTCTTGATGTATTTTTCGTCGTCATCGCTCGGCCGCTTCCCGCTGCGCGACCGGCCGTTTGTCGTCGCTTCGCTCATCGTCGTCGGCGCTATCGCTCTAGGCGTGCTGGGCTTGCTGTTCGCCGAGCGCTTTAACGACGTCACCGCCGTCGCCTCGGGCGACGTCAACTTCTTCAAGCGCCCAGCGGAATATACCGTCGATGAAGGCCGTCTCCTCTCCGGCCGTCCGTACATCTGGAGTTCGTACTTTTTCGCCTGGCTCGACGGCGATTTAACCGAATGGGTCATCGGTTTCGGCCCAGAATCCTGGAACGACACCTTTCCGCTTTACGCTCACAACACGCTCGTCAACTATCTTTACGAGTACGGCGTCATCGGCGTCGTCGTGCTCCTTTGGGTGTGGGGCTCAATGCTGGTGTCGGCATTGCGCGTGCGGCATCCGCAGGGCGGCGTGCTGGTGGGCGCGCACTTAAGTTTCATCGTGCTCAACATGGCGACGATGCCGATGTGGATGGTGGAAGGAAATATTCTCTACGGCTTGATCTGCGGCTACACGCTCTACCTGCTCTCACTGCAGAAGCGCCAAGCCGCAACCGCTTAGAGGCCGCGCGCCGTCATCCAACTTTGGAGTTGCAGCACCGACCAGAGACGCGCGTCTTCCATCGTGCCGCCGCGCTGATAGCGCGCCCAAAAATCGCGGACGCGCTGAACGTCGAGCAAGCCATGACTTGAGAGTTGCGCCGGTGAGAGCAAGTCCTCAGCCCATCCGCGAAGCGGTCCCAAGAGCCAGCTTTCCAGGGGCGGCGTAAAACCGGTTTTCGGCCTGTCGAACATCTCCTCAGGCACATGACGCTTCAGCGCCTCGCGCAGGATGAGCTTGCCCTTTGCGTCCTTCATTCGCAGCTCTTCCGGCAACGTCATCGCAAAGCGCACGACGTCGGGGTCCAGAAGCGGAATGCGCGTCTCAAGGCTAACCGCCATCGAAGCGCGATCGACTTTCGCCAGAATGTCGCCCGGCAGATAATTGCGCATGTCGTGCAGGCAGAGCTGATCGATCTCGCTCTCCGGCAAGAAGCCATGGTCGCGGCCATTCAAATGACCGGCGCCCGGCACCACCTGTTCGTTGCTCGGCCATTTCTCCAGGCTGAGCTCATGCAGATTAATCAGCGACGTTGCGCCAAGCCACGGCGCCACGCGCTTCAGCGTTGGTCCAACATCACCGCCGGCGCCGTAGCGATCAGTGAAACCCTTTAGAAAGCCGAGACCAAGGTTCAGCGCCGATACCGGCGTGGCATTGATCACCGCGCCAGCGGCGCCGCGCATTGGCATTTTACGCATGCGATGCCACAGCTTCGGCGTTGCGAAGTGGCGGCGATACCCGGCAAAACCCTCATCACCGCCATCGCCCGAGAGCGCGACCGTCACGTGCTTTCGCGCCATTTCCGAAACCAGATAGGTGGGGATCTGCGAGGAATCCGCCAGCGGCTCATCGTACATACGACCCAGCCGCGTCACTACAGAGCGTGCTTGGTCCGCGGTTACGACCTCTTCAATATGGTTCGTGCCGAGATGCTTGGCGATCGCACGCGCATGGTCAGCTTCGTTAAAGCGCGGGTCTTCGAAGCCAAGCGTCAGCGTCGTCACTGGCCGCGTTGCGCACCTCTGCATGGCCGCGGTTACCAGAGATGAATCGATGCCGCCCGACAAAAACACGCCGACCGGCACGTCCGCCGACATCCGCTCCGCCACTGAAGCCTGAAGCAGCCGATCGAGTTCATCGACCGCCTCTTCCATGCGCATCGGCCGGCGCTCGGCAATCGCCCCGCGGGCCATTTCGTCAATCGACCAGTATTCCTTGACCTTCGCCTGCTCGCCCGCCTTCCAGGTCAGCAGCGACGCAGGCGGCAGCTTGAAGACGTTATTGTAGATGCTGAACGGCGCAGGCACATAGCCGCAGGTGAAGTAGCGCGCGACGCTTTCGCGGCTGACTTTGAGGTCGAGCGCCTTGAATTGCTCAAGCGCCGCCAACTCCGATGCGAACGCCAGGCCCTCGCCGCGCAGCGCATAGAAAAGTGGCTTTTCGCCAAATCGATCTCGCGCCAAAAAGATGCGCTTCTCGCGCCGGTCCCAGAGCGCGAAAGCGAACATACCGTCCACCTTCTTCAACGCCGCTTCGACGCCGCGGCGCGAGATCAGTTCGAGAAGGACTTCCGTGTCAGAACTACCGCGCCAGTTATGCGGCGACTCCGCTTCAAGTTCGGCGCGCAGCTCGTTGTGATTATAGATCTCGCCGTTATAAGTTATGACGTAGCGCTCATCGGCCGAGAACATCGGCTGGTGACCGGCAGGCGAGAGATCAACGATCGAAAGCCGCAAATGGCCGAACGTCACGGCCTCTTCGGACCAGATACCTTGATCGTCAGGGCCGCGATACCGGATCGCTGTTAGCGCCGCTTCGACCTGAGCGCGCGGGACTTCGAAGCCACGGCCTTCAACAACGCCCAAAATTCCGCACATACAGCGCCCCGTCAGGAGACCGAGACGAGCGCGTTCGGCCGCTCAGCCTCGGAGCCGTGGAAAGGCGCGATGCCCCGGTAGATGTCAAGCGTACGCTCGGCGACCTTATTCCAAGTCAGGTAACGACCGGCGTCGGCGACGTAAGCTTGGGGATCGGCCAGCGCGCGCTTCAGCGCGTCCGCGATCGACTCTGGTGAGTTCGGATCGAAGTAGTTCTGCAGCGGCATGCCGAAGTCGCGGTTCTCGGGGATGTCACTCAGCAAGATTGAGCAACCCGCGCCGATGGCTTCCAGCACGGCATTCGAACTGCCTTCGTGCAGCGACGCGTTAATGTAGATTTTCGAGCCGCGATAAAGCGGCGCCATGGCGCTGCGCGTAAACTTGCCGGCGAGCATCGTGCGTTCGGTCAACAAGGGCCGTAGCCCTTCGACGTAGTCCGCCTCATCCAAACCACCGGCCACAACCAGCTTCGGCGGGTTTGCGGCGTCCTTGGCGAAGAGCTCATAGCCGCGGATCAAATTCGCGACGTTCTTCTGCGCCGTGACGCGGCCAACCGTGAGTATGTAGTCACCCGCCGGTTGCTGCGCGCTCGGCTCGACCGGCGGCAATGGATCAGCGGCGTTCGAAATGACGTGCACATTGTCCTTAATGCCACGGCGCGCCAGGCGATCGGCCAAAGCCGGCGTCACCGAGATCACAGCGTCTGCGAAGCGCAATTGGTACTCTGCCAGCAGAAAGCCCAGCTTTCCCAGCATGCCCCACTTGCCGACTAGATAATCGGCCGACCCGTAACGTACGACCGTCTTTGCACCCATGAGCTTATACGCCCACAGGAAGATCGCCGAACCTAGCCCTTGGAAGTGAACGATACGCGGCTTCAACCTTAGCGCCATGAAGATTGCCGCAACATAGTAAAGCAGCTTGTCGGTCTTCATGAAGTTGGAGCGCGGCGCCTTCAGCAGACGCACGCCTCTGAACGTGTCAGATTTTATGTTGTCCGCAAGGCCAACCAGCGTCACGCGATAGGCGCCGCTCGCAACCACAAGCGGAAACAACATTTCCGCGTTCTTCTCCGCGCCGCCCTCGACATCAGGCACGCCTCGCGCGCCGACTACAAAGATCAGCGGGGCTTCAGCGCCGGGTCTGTTGTCTGGCGTGATGGACATCTCTCGCGGGCGGTTAAGCAGCGCGAGGAAACACACCTCAACGCAGCATCTGTTTATGCCTCAGTGAAGTGCGAGCGCAACGGTTCTCACCTGCGGCGCTATCGCTTCGCGTCGCGTCGCGCGCTTAAGGTGTCTCGTTAGCTATATTTTGGTGGAAGCGCGGCTCACCGATCAACATGCTCGATCGGATGCGGCCTTCATCGTTGCCCCAATTTACCCGCGGACTGTTAATGGTCACGCCGCGAATTTCGACGCGCCCGACATCATGGTTGAATTCAATGATCGGCGTCGCGTCGTGATCTTCGATCGTAAGGTTAGCGATATCGATGTCGATGTTTTCCTCACCGCCAATCCAGATGTGAGAGGAACTGGCGTTCTCGTTAGCCTCTCGGCCGCGGAAATTCGGATCGCGACTGACGCAATTGGTCATTGTCGCGTGATCGCCCCAAAGCCGGAAGTTGCGCTTGTTGTCCTCGGCGACACAATTTTCCAGAACAACGTCGCGGCTCTTGCAGTCGAAGCCGCCATCGGTCGAGCCGCGCGCTTCACAGGCCTCGTAACGGATGGCGCTATTATCCGGCTCATCCGAGAAGCCGTCACCGTTCCAATACTCACCACCGTTCAGTTGTTGAAAGCTCTCCATCACCACCCGGCGGTAGGTGATACTGGACGCGCGATCATCAAGCGCACAGCCGGCCGGAATGAGGCCACCTTCGTTGGCCTGACCTTCCGCAGTGCAATCCTCAATCAAGCCGTTGCGTGAATTGTAGCGAATGCGCAGAAACCCGCGCTGGACCCGCGACCCACGGCAACGGCGCAGGGTAAACCCATCTATGCTTGCGTGACCTTCGCCATTGCCCGCCGTATTTTCAAAGAACCGATAAATGTTCTCGAACGCGCAGTCCTCGATCGTCACGTTCGATATCGCGCCAGCCGCACGAAACGCGCCGTTGCCAATATCGCGAAAATCGAAGTGCGAGAACTTGAGATGATTCGCGCCGCGCAAAAGCTTGAACACCTCCGCGCCCTCTTCTTCCGCTGTGCGGTTTCCACGCAGCAACGCCGCCATCGGCGTGCCGGTCTGACTGTTCACACCATGAAGGCGTATCTCTTGACTTGCCCGCCCGCCGCGCGAAAATTCTAACGGCCCAGTCAGCGCATATTCACCACGATCCGCCGCGACGAGAATTTCGCCGCCGGGCTCCAGGTACTCCAGCAAGTCCGCAATCGCGTAGAAGCCGGCGGGCGTCGTCCAGGACGAGCCATCGCCTTCGCCGTCGGGCGCCACGTGGATAACGTTGACGCGCGCCCGCGCTTCGCCGGCGCATCCCATGAGTGGGATGGCGGCAAGGATGGATCTGCGGGAAACGTGCATCCGCGCATTTTGCGCTGACGCACCGAGGCCGTCCAGCACGCGCGCGTCGCGGGTTAGCTCGTCGCGGCTTGAAACGCCTTCTCCCCCGGCCGAGGGTCGCGGCGCTGGATTGGCTTGAACACACCAGTGCCGGTAATCAGCGTGCGGTCGCCGGACCAAATTCGCCCACGCACAACGTAAAGCTCATCAGCGGTGGATAAAACTTCGCTTGAGCCCTCAACCCAATCACCCAAGTGAGCGCTGGACAGGAAGTCGAGCGTCAGCCGCACGGTTACCCAATACGAGGACGTCTCAACTGAAACGACATGGCCCCAAGCCATGTCGGCGAAGCTCATCAGCATGCCGCCGTGGGCATTGGTCATGCCGTTGGTGTGGTGCTCCTCGACCCGGAACCCCATCGCGTAGGCGCTACCGCTAGCGCGCCGGTAGAGCGGGCCAATCTGGCGAACGAAACCGCGCCGCCATTCGAGCGCGGCATAGCCCTCAGGAACTTCAAACTGCGGCGGAGAGATATCGTCTGACATGGCCTGCATCCATTCCGCGCAGTCCGCTCCGATGCAAGCCAAAACCAAGCGCCAGACGCACGAAGGGCGCGGCTCCCGGAGGAGGAGGCCGCGCCCTTCGCTACCGAGACCCGCCCAGGGTCAACTGATAGGATTTATTCGAAAACGAGATCGTCATCCGCAATGTCGAAGTCCTCGACGAAGGCTTCAGCCACCGGCGCCGAACGCTTCGTCGAGCCAACCGCACGCGGCATGCCGTTGACCATGTCGCTGCGCACATCAAAGCGTGCGGCGCGGATCGCGGGATGGAAACCAACATTGTGCAGCATCACCTGCACGCTCTGGCCGCGCTCGAGCCAGTAGGCCTCGATCTTGGCCTTCAAAGCGTGCGCGCCCGCGCGAGAACAAAAATCTGATTCACCAGCGGCCGAATGAGCAGAAGTGAAGTAATCGCCATCGCCTGAGCTTTCGACGTCATAGCGTTCGGCTGTGCTGCTGTTCATGAGCATTCTGTCAATCCCTTTGCTGTGCAAAAATATGCACGAGCACACGTGCCCGGGGAATTGCCCAAACGGCTTGGTTGAAGCGCTAGACATCAGCCTATGCCCTTCGGCCTATGTCACGCGTTCGGCTGCCGTAAACTCCAGTTGTGTGATGATCTGCACAGCGATGTCCGGCGCCCGTCCTCTCATTCTGCTGCTTGAAGACGACGATGCTTCGGCGGAAGCGATGCAAATTGTTTTGCGTGATTGGGGCGCTGACGTTGTGCATGGCGCCGATGCTGAGATCGTCGCATCAACCGCCGGTTCGCGCACGTCATCGGCGCTCGTAATTATTACTGATTTCCATCTTCCGGTCGCCGACGGCGTGTCAGCAGCCAAGCAATTGCGCAAGCGTGCGACTGGTGCGCGCGTGCTCGTGCTCTCCGGTTCCCTCAACAACGACGCCAGGCGCGCTGCGAAAGGCGCCGGCTACGCATTCATGCCGAAACCAGCGCCACCGCGCGACATCATTGCTTGGCTTGAACGCGCATACGCCACAGCCGAATAGCCGCTTGCGCGCGTCGTCGCCGCAAGCGAGAAAGCACCGATGGAAGGCGATAGTTCAAAGACCCGCTTCCTGACAGCGATTGGCCATGACATGCGCCAGCCGCTGCATGCTTTGCTGCTGTATCTGAGCGCCCTCGATCGCCGCGTCAAAGACGAGGAAACCCGCGAGATTCTCGGCAAGGCCGATCGTGCCGCACAATCACTCGCGTCGATGATCGAGGCGTTGATCCAGCTCGCGCGGCTGGATGCTGATCGAGTCGAAGCCGACGTTGAGCGCGTGCCTCTGCAGGGTATATTTGACGCTCTCGTCGCAAACGCCCCGTACGCAACTGCCGACGCCACGCCCCTCTACGTTAAGTCGGACCCCGTCCTGCTGGACTCCATCATGCAGCAGCTCATATCCAATGCCGCACGGCATGGCGGCGGCGCGGCGCACGTAAGCGCCACCAAGGTGGGGCAGGATGTGGAAATCACAGTGCGAGACAGCGGCCCTGGGATCGCACCTGAAGACCAAGAGCGCATCTTCGCTGAGTTCATCCGCCTCGAAGGTGCGCCTACCAGCGGCCTCGGCATCGGGCTAACAGTCGCGCGCAAGCTCGCCACCGTTCTTGGCCATAAGATCCACGTGCGCTCAGCGCCCGGCGAGGGCGCGGCGTTCGTCATCCGCGCCGAAAGCGCTTAACTATTCTTGCTCATTTTCGCGATCGCTTCAGCGCGGGTGCGCACGCCCAGCGCACGATAGATCGCTGCCAAGTGAATCTTCACAGTGCCTTCCGCAATGTCGAGCGTGCGCGCGATCTCTTTGCTCGCCTGCCCCTTCAACAATTCCTGCAACACGTCGCGCTGGCGGAGCGTGAGCTTGTCTTGGTCGAGCTTCGAGACACCGCTGCCGCCGCCGTCGCCCATACCTTCGCGCTTGCCCATTGCCGGCGGCACGAAAATGCGCCCCTCAAGGATGCCCTGCAGCGCCGCAGCAATCTGCGTCGACGACAACGACTTTGGAATATAGCCGTGCACACCCGCGCCCAGGGCCGCGAGGATGTCAGAACGATCTTCCCAGGCCGAAATGACCGCGACCTTGGCTTCCGGAAAACCATCGCGCAGCGCCGCAAGCGATTCAGCGCCTGACATTCCCGGCATACGCCAGTCGACGAGCACGAGATCGCCCGCACCTTCGTTGGTCAAGATTTCGAGGGCGCGATCCATGCTTTCTGCTTCGCGCACTTCTTCGGCATGAAGCACATCTACTAGGAGCTGCCTCATGCCGCTGCGAAACAGTTCGTGGTCGTCGGCAATCAAAGCTGTAATCGCCATGATCGGTCGCCATACTCCCAGGCGCGTTTTCGCGCGCCAGGGACCTTGCGACTAATTTCTTATCCACTCAAGCCTGGAATCGGCGCTTAAGGCGAACCAGCGCCACGGGCATTGATCGGCCGGGCAACTGCCTCTTGCGCCGGATTCTCGCGCGCGCGAACTTGACGGAGCGTGTTGATGCGCTCGCGCTCGATCATGAAGAGTTCCAGTGCGCGACCCGTGAGGTTCCGTCCGTTTGCGACGCGCAGATTGATCGGGTTTATCTGCTGGCCACGGCGCAGCACCTCGTAATGCAAGTGTGGCCCAGTGGAGCGGCCGGTCGTTCCCACATAGCCAATTACTTGGCCTTGGCGAACACGCGCGCCCGAACGCACGCCGCGCGCAAAGCGCGACATGTGCGCGTACGCGGTTTCGTAGCCATTGGCGTGACGAAGGCGAACATAGTTCCCGAAAGAGCTGAAAGGTCCCGCGCGCTCAACCACGCCATCGCCCGCAGCCAAAATCGGTGTGCCGGTCGGTGCAGCGAAATCGGTGCCGCGGTGCATGCGCGAATAGCCAAGGATCGGGTGACGGCGCATGCCAAAACCTGAGGACAGGCGCGCACCGTTGATCGGCGTCTTCATCAGAAAGCGCCGCGCACTCTTACCGTCAGCATCGTACCAATCCGGACGAGAGTCGCCCGGCGCCATGAACTGATAGAACTCGCGCGAGCCACGGCTCGACTCGAGCGAGACAAATAACAGGTCGCCCGTGCGCACCGTGTTGCCTTCGTCATCGTAGAAGCGCTCAAACACTAGTTCGAAGTCATCGCCTGGACGGACGTCGCGTTGGAAGTCGACATCATACGAGAACGCATCGGCCAGCGCCGCGACTTCGCGGTCGGTCGCGCCAAGCTGCAGTGCGCTCGAATAAAGGCTGGTCTCGACCGCCGCTGCGATGCGGGCGATCTCGAACGTGAGCGGCATCTGCACTTCGCGCGCTTCGAAACCACCGGACGTGGTGCGGTTGGCGGTCACCGAAGCGCCAGGCTCCGAGCGAAACGCCACCCCGGTCAACTGCGCGTCGGCGCCGTCACGTTGAAAATAGAGGCTGATCGCCTGCCCCGGCCGCAGACGGCGCGGGTTATAGACGTCGGCAATCGAGGTCAGCGCCGCGGAGGCATCTGAGGAAGACGCGCCGGCGCGCGTCAGGACACCGGCGAGCGTCTCGCCATTGGCGACCCGCATCTCCTTCGTTTCGTGGCGAAGGTAAACTTCTGTAAACGCCGTTAGCTCGGCGCGTTGGGCCGCGGCTTCGCGCAGCGCAAGGGTTTCAGCAGCCGCTGCATCAGCCGCGCCGCTAAATAAGCCTGCATTCCAGGCTAGCCCCAGACCCACAATGGAAGCCGCCGCCATAAGGCCAGCAGCGGCCATTCCTTTACGAGCCTTCATGAGCCGATGAGCGAATTCTGCTCTCAATTCATGCTCCAATAGCTGCCATCGGCATAAAACGCACTATCGACAAGTGTTTTCCGCCGTGTGGTTATTCAGCCAGAAACCCTATTGGCTTCATCCAGTTAGCCTAAGGACCCCAAAAGAGAGCCTCAGAACCAGCAGGGACAGAGCCAAGCAGAAGAGTATGGCACATAGGTCTAACCAGGCCGTTGCGAGTCAAGAACGAGAGCCGAAAGAGCCTCCGGAAGACCCGCCGCCCCCAAGCCGCGTCATCGCAGGCTGGTCCATGGCGCTCGGCGCACTGGGGATAAGCCTTATTTTGCTTGGCGGCGGCATCTGGTTTGTCCGCTACTCGATCGCCTCCTTTATGCTGGGCGCAGCTCTTTCAGAGCGCGGAGCGGATGCCGATTTCGAGTTCGTTAACCTCGATCTCAACGGCGCGGCGCTCGCCAACGTCCGTTTCGGATCAGAAACATCACCGGACGCGACAATCCCGTTGGTCGAGCTCCGCTGGCATTGGAACGGCCTCAGCCCGCAACTGCATTTTGTCAGAGTGGTCCGCCCTCGCCTTCATATCCGCATGGACGAAGGTGGCCGGGTGTCTGTCGGCTCGCTGGAGCACCTGGGCCGAGGCGCCCCTGGCCGCCGCCGGCCCAGCATCCCGGCTCTGGAACTCGAAATCCTCGAAGGCCAGGCGCTCATCGACACGCCTTTTGGGCCGCTGACTGCAACGCTGCAAAGTTCGGGAACCTTGGGCGAGGACTTTTCCGCCTCCGGCCAAGTCGTCCGCACCAGCCGCCCCGGCCAAAACTACGCGCTCGACAACGGGGCCGCCGAGCTTGTCATCCTTTCGCGCGACAACAATGTCGCCTTCCGCCTTAGCGCCAGCGCCAACGCCCTCACCTGGGCCGGCGCCCGAGTCACAGGCCCGCAAGTGCGCATCCTTGGGCGCGCGCCACTCGATCTCGGCCGCTACGACGTCGAAGTGAGTAGCCGCGCCAGCGCCTATCGCGCAGAAGGCATGACGGCGTCAGGCGTCACCGCAGCGTTCAGCTTCGAAGGCATCGCGCGCGACACTCAACTCGCACCTGAAACTTGGGCCGGTGAAGTGCGCGGCGGCGCGGGCGAACTTCGCTTTGGCAAAAATTTGCTGCAGCACGCGCGTCTCGAAGGCCGCGTCGACGGCGCTGAAGTGCGCGGACGCGGCCGGTGGTCGGTTACAGCCGGACGCTTCGACGGACTCTCGGTTATTTCCGATCAACCGAGCGCCAACGGCGTCTTCCGGTTCGAATTGCAGGGCGACGAAACACTCAACGGCGACGCACGCATTGTGCTCGCACAATCGCGCTTAAACGATGCCGCGCAGCAGGATTTGCGCGCCGCTTTCCCTGACATTCCAGACGCCCCCGTCGGCCCCACGTTCGCGCAAGCTGAAGCAGCGCTCGATCGCGCGGCCGATCGCTTCGATCTCTCCATTCCGATTTCAATGAACGCAACCGAAAGCGGCATGCGCCTTCAAGTCTCCGCGCCTGCCGAAGTGCGCTCAACGTCAGGCGCGCGCCTTATGCTTTCACCGTTGCGCCAGGACAGTCCCGCGCTCGTACTTCAATGGCCCGGCCCCTCTCTCTCAGGTTCGATCGCGATTGAACTCTCCGGCGGCGGCGCGCCCAATGCAGCGCTCCTGTTCGACACCGTCGATTGGACGCCGGACGCGCCGTTCGAAGCAGACGGCACGCTCACGCTCGCAAACTGGCGCGCCGGGAATGCCAGCATCGCAACGGATGAACTTGGCATTGGCATCGTCGTTCAGCCGCAAGGCGGCGGACGCATCGATCTACGCGGCCCGGCACGCATCACCGGACCGCTTGGCGACGGCGAAGTGCGCGATCTTGTCGCCACGCTCGATCTCGGCATCCAATGGGGCAGCGGTTGGCGCGTGACGCCGAACAGCGGCTGTCTGCCTATTCGGCTTGGCGGCATCGATGCCGCCGGTCTGTCCTTCTCGAACGGCAATTTTTCACTCTGCCCCCTCAACGGCGCGCTGATCGCCGCTGACGCCAGCGAAAACCTCTCCGGCGGCTTCGCCATTCGTGGTCTTGGCCTCAATGGCCATATGTCCGGCCCCGAACGCCAAGTCGCGCGCTTGAGCGCAGCCAATGTCGTGGGCCTCTTCAGTGGCCGCAGCGGCAATTTCACCCTGGCGCTCGAAGCCGAAACACCGCGCCTTGCCATCGAAATGGCGGAGGATCGCACGCTCAGCATCAACCTCCAGCGAGTCACTGCCGACGCACACATCACGGACAGCTGGAGCATCACCGGTTCGTTCGACGCCGGCTCGCTGACCGATCCAACGCTGCCAGGCTCAGTCTCCGCCATCGAAGGCACGTGGACTGCTGAGCCCGTCGACAACAAACCCGTCATTCGCGTGAATGCCGGCGAAGCCCTGTTGATCGCCAATCGGCCCGACAGCGAAGACGATCGCCCGCTCTTCAACCCGCTGCGCATTATCGAGGCCGACGCCATTCTCGCCAACGGCCAGATCGATGCGTCGGGCGCGATTGTTCTTGAAGATCGCGCCCGCCAGCTGGCGCGCTTCAGCGCTCATCATGACATCGACGCGGGTACAGGCGCGGCGACCATCAATGCCGAGCAGATCGTCTTCGGCCCGCAATTGCAACCATACGAAATCACCGAGCAAGCGCGCGGCATGGTCGAAGGTGTGACGGGTCCGATTTCCGTCGCCGCCGAGATTAGCTGGGGTCCTGACACCCTGCTCGGCGCAGCGCGCGTAAATCTGCAAGGCGTCTCGCTCGCCACCGCCACCATTCCGATCGTCAATGACGTGCGCGGCGAAGTGTACTTCGATGATCTCTGGCAGCTGACAACGACGCCCGGCCAACAAATCACGGTGGGCGAACTCAATCCCGGCATCGCTGTCACCAACGGTCGCATCCGCTTCCAATTATTGCCGCAGGAGCGGGTTGCGATTGAGCGTGCTGAATTTGACTTCGCGTCTGGCGTACTCGCCATGTCGCCGACAACCATCGCGCTTGGCGCTGACGAGACCCGCTTCGAACTCACGCTGCGCGGCGTCGACGCGGCCGATCTCTTGCGCACGCTGAACGTCCCCGACCTGACGGCAACCGGCCAACTCGAAGGCACCTTCCCGCTGTTGCTCACACGCCAGAGCGCTTTCGTACAGGGCGGCGTATTGCGCGCATCCAACGTCGGCGGCGTGCTCGCCTACACCGGCCAAGCCGGGGAAAGCGCAACCGGCGTCTCACGTATCGCCTTCGACGCATTGCGCAGTTTCCGCTACGATGCGCTGTCACTCACGCTCGACGGCGACTTGAACGGCGACGTTGTTTCCTCAATCGAGTTCAGCGGCCGCAATTCCGGCGAAGCGGTCGACCTTGGACCGATTGCGCCGATCCCGGGTCTGGGCCGTGTCACCGTTCGCGGCGTGCCGTTCGATTTCAACGTCCGCGTGACCGCCCCCTTCCGCCGTCTGGCGCAAACCGCCGCTACAATTACCGACCCTGGCGCCCTGCTGGAGCAAAGCCGGCAGAATGAGGCGCAAGAACCGGTTGACCCGGACACCCCCTCGCCAAGATAAAGTCCAGCTTCAGAGCGTATTCAGCTAGAGGCGGCTACGAGAGTGGCCTTGGAGTTTCGCGTATGCGGGCACACCTTTTGACTGGCTTGGGAGCGGCGATCTTCGCCGCTGGTTGCATCCCGGTGCAGATCCAAGCTCCGGACGAACCGATTGAGATCAATCTCAACGTCAACATCCGCCAGGAAGTCATTGTGCGGCTCGAGCGCGACGCTGCTGAACTACTGGATCAGAATTCTGATCTCTTCGGAGGCACCACGCCATGAAGCGTCACTTTGTTCTCGCCGGTATCGCCGCCATCGGTTTGGCGCTGACCGCTACGGCGGCCTTAGCGCAAGCGACGGATTCAGCGCTGACCACGGCCCGTTCCAGCGGCCTGATTGGGGAACAGGCGGATGGCTACTTAGGCTTCGTCCCAGGCGCCTCGATCTCTGCCGATCTCCGCGGACGCGTTGAGCAAAATAACATTCAACGCCGCCAGCTCTACACGCGCCGCGCCACTGAACGCAGCGTGTCCGTCAACGAGATGGCCGCCGCCGTCGCCTGCGAAGTCTTTCAGCGTCCGCGCATTGCAATCGGCGAAAAGTATCGCACCGAAGCTGGCCAATGGCGCACGCGTTCCGCTGGCGAGACCGTCGACGTGCCGAGCTTCTGCGGCGAGTGATGCGCGACGCTTAAGCGCGGCGCCGTGACTCTGGAAACCGCGCGCGGCCGGGCGCACATGATTGAACATGAAAATCGTCCTGCTCGTGGTTAGCCTGAGCGGCATCCTGGCTGCTGCGCTCGTGTTCGCGCTCGCCGGCTGGGACAGCTCCGCCATGAGCATCCATGGCTGGATCGCCCTCGGCCTCGGCACGTTCCTGTCGCTGGGGCTTGGCGGCGGGTTAATGGCTTTGACGTTCTACTCAGCCCGCAAAGGCTACGACGACCGCATCGACGTCGACGTGCCGCCCGATCAGGACTGACCCCCTTATGGTCAGTCAGAGCATAATGTGATAAGCTGACGCCATGGCCTCCCGGAAAGCCCAGAACGACGCGGCGACGCGGTTCAAGTCGCTTTACAGCCACGGCTTCGTCCGCGTGGCCGCCGCCGCGCCCGTGGTCGCCCCTGCGGACCCCGCCGCCAATGCCGAGGCCATCCTCAATTTCTGGCGCGAGGCCGACGCCGAACGCGCCGCCCTGCTGCTGACGCCCGAGCTTTCGCTCTCCGGCTACGCCATCGACGACCTGCTACTGCAAGAGCCGCTACTCGACGCCGTCGAAGCCGCGATCGCCAAGCTGGTCGCCGCCAGCGAAGACCTTTTTCCGATCCTCGTCGTCGGCGCGCCGGTCCGTTCGCGCGGCGCCATCTTCAACTGCGCCGTCGTCATCCATCGCGGCGCCATCCTCGGCGTCGTCCCGAAGAGCTTCCTGCCGAATTATCGCGAGTTCTACGAGAAGCGCTATTTCAGCGTCGCCAGCGACACCGAAGACGATATCATCTCCATCGCGGGCGACTGGGTCGATTTCGGCGCGCACGTTGTCTTCACAGCAACTGACATCCCCGACTTCGCCTTCCACGTGGAGATATGCGAAGACTTCTGGGCGCCACAGCCGCCATCAACGCTCGGCGCACTCGCCGGCGCCAACATTCTACTGAACCTCTCTGCGTCGAACATCGTCATCGGTAAAGCCGAAGACCGCGCGGTACTCTGTGACTCGCAATCGCGCCGCGCCATCGCAGCCTACGTATTCGCAGCAGCCGGACATGGCGAAAGCACAACCGACGTCGCCTGGGACGGCCAAATCATCGCCTACCAGATGGGCGAGAAACTTGCCGAAGGCGAACGCTTCGCCCGCGACCCCAAATTGGTCATCGCCGACATTGACGTTGCCCGCATCGCACAAGAACGCCGCCGCGTCAGCACCTTTCATGATGCTCAGGCGCGCGTGAAAGACGAGCTCACCAAGTGGCGCCACATCAGCTTTGATCTCGGCGCCCCCGCCGAAGAGCTTCCGCTTCGACGCAAGATCGACCGCCTGCCCTTCGTGCCGGACGATCTGACCAAACGCGACCGCGATTGCTTCGAAGCTTACAACATCCAGGTCTCAGGCCTCGCTAAGCGCATCGAGGCGACGAACACCAAGCGCGTCGTCATCGGCGTCTCTGGCGGCATTGACTCCACGCATGCGCTCATCGTCATCGCCCGCGCCTTTGATCTCCTTGGGCTGCCGCGCGAGAACATAATTGGCGTCACTATGCCGGGCTTTGCGACCAGCGGACCCACTAAGGCAAATGCCTGGGCGTTGATGAAGGCGCTCGGCGTCGATGGCCGTGAAGTCTCCATCGAGCCGCTGGCGCAGCGCATGCTCGAAGACCTGGATCACCCTGCGGCGCGTGGTGAGCCGGTTTACGACGTCGCCTACGAAAACGTGCAAGCGGGCCTGCGTACCGACTACCTCTTCCGCCTCGCCAACAAAGAAGGTGGCTTCGTCGTCGGCACCGGCGATCTCAGCGAACTCGCGCTCGGCTGGTGCACGTACGGTGTCGGCGATCACATGAGCCACTACAACGTCAACGGCGGCGCGCCGAAAACGTTGATCCAATATTTGATCCGCTGGGTCTCCGACTCGAAACTCTTCGACGCCAACACCTCAGCAACGCTGATCAAAGTTCTCGAAGGTGAGATCAGCCCAGAACTCATCCCGGGCGCCAAGCCGCAAAGCACGCAAGCTGTCGTCGGCCCTTACGAACTGCAGGACTTCAACCTCTTTTACCTTACGCGCTATGGCCTGAAGCCGAGCAAGATACTCTTCCTGGCCTGGAGCGCGTGGCGCGAAAAATATGACTACGGCACGCTGAAGAAATGGCTCGGCGTTTTCATCACACGCTTCTTCGCCAACCAATATAAACGCAGCGCCGTTCCGAACGGCCCGAAAATCGTTTCCGGCGGCGCTTTGTCTCCGCGTGGCGATTGGCGCATGCCGAGTGACGCCAGCGCGGCGGTTTGGCTAGCCGAACTGCGCAACAACACGCCCGAAGCGCTGGACTGAGAAGCGGCCCACGTGCTTCATCCGCCGACGATGCCGAAACTCGAAGACCTGATCGCACTCGCCCTCGCCGCTGGCCGCGAGATCATGTCAGTGCGCGCCGCGGGCTTCGACGCACAGACGAAAAACGATGGCTCGCTTGTCACCATTGCTGATCAGCGCGCTGAAGCGATCATCGAGGCGGGCCTCGCCCAACTCGAACCCGGCGTGCCGATGCTCGGCGAAGAAGCGGTCGCTGCCGGCCGCATTCCCGAATGCGGCGCACGCTTCTATTGCGTCGACCCACTCGACGGCACGCGCGGCTTCGCCAAAGGCAGCGATGAATTCACCGTCAACATCGCGCTTATTGAAAACACCACGCCGATCGTTGGAGTCGTGTACGCGCCAGCGACGGGCGAACTCTACGCTGGCGCGCCCGGCCAAGCACTCGCCGGCAAGTGCCACCCGCAAACATCGCAATTGCTGGCGCCAATGATCCCCATCAAGGCGCAGCCAACATTGCCGCAACAACCGCGCATCGTCGCGTCCGATTTCTCAGGCCGCAACCAACGCACCGGCGACTTCATCGCCGCTCTCAACGGCGTCATCACACATGCCAGCTCCTCGATCAAATTCTGCCGCGTCGCCGAAGGCGCCGCAGATCTTTATCCGCGCTTTGGCAATGTCAGCGAATGGGACGCCGCTGCCGGTCACGCGATCCTCAAAGCCGCCGGCGGCGACATCATGCGGCTCGATGGATCGCCTCTGCGATACGGCGGCAAACAAGGCGATTTCCTGATTCATGGTTTCGTCGCCTATTCAGGCGAGGCCGCCGCCATTGCAGCGCGCAACGCGCTTACGCGCTAAGTCGCGCAATCAAGCGCCGCATGAACTGCGCGCCTTCCTCGATCTGCGTGCGCTCGATCCACTCGTCAGGTTGGTGCGCCTGCTCGATCGAACCCGGCCCGCAAACAATCGCTGGAATACCAGCGCGCTGAAACAGCCCCGCCTCCGCCGCGTAGGCAACGGCGCGCGTCTCATTATCGCCGGTCAAGGCACGCGCCAGAGTCTCTGCCGCACTGTCCGGCTCAATCGCCAAACCGGGCGTGTTCGTCCGTCGCGTGATAGTTACCCCACCTTCGGGCGCGCGCGCCTTGATGCTTGCATCGACCTCCGCCGCGACAGCGCGAAACCGCCGTTCAATCGCATCGCCTTGCGCCTGCTCCGGACAACGGCAATCCCAGATGAACGAACAGCGGCGCGCCAAAATATTGCTCGCCGTGCCGCCGTCGACCTTGCCAATCGTCATCGTTGGCCCCGGCGGATTGAAATGCGCGTGCGTCTCCGCCCGCGCTTCGACCCCCATCTCCGCCACCAGCGACATCAGCTTCAGCGCCTCCATCACCGCGGAGACACCCTGATCCGGCAAGCTCGAGTGGCCCTCACGCCCAACCACATCAACGACGAAGGTCCGTACGCCCTTATGGGCGGAAACCACCTTCATGCTTGTCGGCTCACCAACGATGACCGCCGACGGTTTGTTTGTCTGCGCCGCCAATTCCGCAATCATCGACGGCGCGCCAAGGCAGCCGATTTCTTCATCGTACGAGAGCGCCAGCACGATCGGCCGTTTCAACGCCGCGGAGTGCGCCGCATCAACGTGCGCCAACGCCAAAGCAATGAACGCCTTCATATCCGCCGCACCGCGTCCGTAGAGTTTGCCGCCACGCTCGCTCAGCACCCACGGATCGGAGTTCCACGGTTGACCATCGACAGGCACAACATCGGTATGACCCGAGAGCACGACGCCGCCAGCGACGTCAGGCCCGATCGACGCAAAAAGATTGGCCTTCGTGCCGTCCGCATTCGCAACACGGCGCGACGCGATACCGCGTTGGTTGAGGAAATCCTCCACCCACGCGATCAATTCCAGGTTCGAGTTGCGGGACGTCGTATCGAACGCAATGAGCCGCGTTAGAATATCGAGCGTCGCGCTGATCTCGCTCACTGCGGCGCTTGCACCGGTTGGCCGCCCGGCTCTTGGAACGCCAGCAGTACGATGCGGAAGCGCAGCGCAGCACTAGGCGGGATCGGACCGCGGCCGGACGGGCCATAGCCAAGCGAACCCGGGAACGTCGCAATCACTTCATCGCCTGGGCGCATGTGGGTGATGGCTTCAGAGAAGCCCGGCACCACGGCCTGCAGCGGAAACTCAACCGGATCGCCACCGAATGAAGAATCAAACTCGGCGCCGCCATCAACGAAAGTGCCCTGATAATGCACCAGCGTGCTGGCGTTCATTGTCGGCGTCGGCAACGATTGGTTCGCGCCTCGACGCATGAATTGCAGCTCAAGGCCGGACGGCAACGTTTGCGCTGGTTCTTGCACTTCGGCTCCCAACCCTGGAATCGACGGCGCCGAAGCGCTTGCGTCTTGTTTTTCGGCGCGATCGATCTCGTCCATCACGCCACTATTGTTGCCACACGCCGCCAAAGCCAATGTCGCGACGAAGAAGAGTGTTTTGATCATCTGTAAAGCGCTTCCGATTGTTCAATGGCCCAAGGTTCTGCCTCAGCAGCGCGTTCCCAGTCCTGGAAAGCGGAATCGGCAAAAATCGTATCGCAATAGGTTTGCGCAAAATCCGGCATCGAGACCGCATATGTGCGCAGACGCGTGCACACTGGAGCGAACATCGCGTCCGCAATCGACTGTGTGCCAAACAGAAACGGCCCGCCATTACGGTTCAGCACCCGCTCCCAAAGCGCGAACAATTGCTGCAGGTCTGCGCGCGTGTCTTCCGGCCAATCCGGCGCGACGGGCAAGCGGCGGCGAATATTGCACGAGAGATCGCGCCGCACCGAGGCGAAGCCCGCGTGCATCTCGCTCGACGCGGCCCGCGCATCTGCCCGCGCCAAGGCTTCAGCCGGCCACAGCGACGGCGCCTGTTCGGCGGCCCATTCGCAAATCGCCAAGCTCTCATAAATCACCAGATCGCCGAGATGCAGCGCTGGCACGCGGCCACTTGGCGAAACCTCGCGCACTTCTTTGATTTGCGACTGGCCATAGCCTTCTCCGCCGAGCGGAATGACCTTTTCATCAAACGCTATGGCGCCCCATTTCAGAGCCAGCCAAGGCCGCATCGACCATGAAGAATAGTTCTTGTTGCCGATATAAAGGACGGGGCGCGTCATGATCTGGGGCTTGTTTCAGAGCCTGCCGGGGAGATCAAGCCGCAGCGGCTGTCATTTTGGCCGCAATGAGCGCTTCAAGGCCGGTAACTAGGCCCGGGGCTTGCGTCGCCTCACGCGCGAACAGCGTGAGGAAAATTCGTGCGTCTCGAAACGATACATCCACGTGAACTTGGTGTTGACGATGCCGCGCTCTGGCGCGCGCATCAAAACGCTGATCCCGCGCTGCAGAGCCCCTATCTGACGCCGGAATGGGCAAAACTGATGGGCGCGGTTCGCGATGAAGCGCGCGTCTGCGTGATCCAGGATGGCGCAGGCTTCTTCGGCGTCCAGCGTCTCTCACGCTTCGCCGCCATGGGCTTGGGCGCGCCAATCACCGATTATCAGGGCGTCGTCGGCTTACCTGGCTTGCCCATCAATCGAGGCGACCTCTGCCGTGCGCTCAATGTCGGCCGCATCGACATCACACACGCACCCGCCGGCCAGAACCTGCTAAAAGGCGCCGTCGCCGGCCAAGAGGGGTCGTGGATCGCCAACGTCGCCGGCGGCCGCGATCTTTATGAAGCCGCGCTGAAGGAACGCCGCGGCGAGTTCGTCCGGCAGACCGACAAGAAGCGCCGCAAGCTTGAGCGCGACCACGGCCACGTCGAATTCCGCGCGCAATCAACTGAGCGCGCCGACTTCGATACTCTGCTCACCTGGAAGAACGCGCAATTGAAGCGCAGCGGTCAGCCGGCAATCTGGGCGGCGCCGTGGATTTCGCAAACGCTCAACGCTTGCTTCGAAACGCGTGACACGCAATTCGGCGGCGTGATGTTCACACTCTCGATCGATGGCAAGCTGGTCGCCGGTGCGTTCTGCTTGCGCAGCGCCAAAGTGCTGCACTTCTGGATCGTCGCCCACGACAACGCCTACGACAATTGCTCGCCTGGCGTGCAGTTGGCGCGTTGGATCGCCGGCTGGGCCGGAGACAACGGATTTGCTGAAATTGATTTCGGTCCAGGCGACTATCAATACAAGCGCCAGCTCTCGACCGGTCAACGCATGCTCGAGCGCGGCGTCGTTGCTGGTAATTCCTGGTCAGCGGTAGTCCGTCGCAGCGAACACGCCGTGCGCGCCTATGTGGAAAAGTTTCCGCAAACACGTTTTGCGGAACTGCCCGGCAAAGCAATGCGCCGGCTCGACCTCATGCGCGCGCTGCACGCTTAACAAGATGCGCACTGTGATGGTGTGCGGAGCTTTGATTTTATTGCGGAACGGCCCCTCTCCACTCGCGTTGCGAATAGAGAGGAGACCAAAGATGTTGCAAGACGGAACCGCCTGGATGCTTGTCGCCGACGGCCGCCGCGCTCGCGTGTTGGTAGAACAACGCCGCGGCGCCAGCCTCGAAGAACCTTCAGATCTCGGCATGGAGATCAGCGAAGACGAACTCTATGACATTCAAGATCGGCCACCGCGCAGCTTCGATCGCGTCGGCGCAGGTCGTCACGCCATGGACGGCGGACGCAGCCTGCATGAAATGGAAGAAGAGAAATTTTTAAAGCGCGTCGCTGACCGCGTTGGCGAGGCGGAAAAGCAAAAACAGTTCGATCACCTGATTATCGTCGCGCCGCCACGTGCGTTGGGGCTGCTGCGAGACTTGTTGCCAGCTGCTGCAAAGTCACGCATTCGCGCTGACGCCTCGAAAGACTTGCTTGGCGAGTCAGCGCCGAAATTGCGTGAACGTCTGACCGAGCTACTGCGTCAGCAAAACTAAGCTGCGGCGGAAACCGGGTCGTGCTCGGCCACAAAATGGCCGGGGCCGACTTCCATCCATTGCGGACGATATTGCACCGCGTCCGGATCGTCGATCACACGAGACTTTAAGAAGCGTAGCGGCGCGCGTGTATCAAGCGGACTCGGCAAATCTCCCACGAGACGCACGCGCGGCTTGTTGCGCGCGATATCTGGATCGGGAGTTGGGGCTGCCGCCAACAACGCCCTGGTATAGGGATGACGCGGATCGCGAAGGATCACCTCCGCAGGTCCATACTCAACCGCGCGGCCGAGATAGAGCACAAGTACGTTGTGAGAAACCTCGCGCACGACAGCGAGGTCGTGACTGATGAAGAGGAAGCTCGTCTTGTACTCGCGCTGCAGATCAGCGAGCAGCCGCAATATTTGCGCTTGGATCGAAACGTCGAGCGCCGAGACCGCCTCATCGCACACAACCAATTTTGGCCGAAGGATCATGGCACGCGCCACACCGACCCGCTGGTTCTGCCCGCCGGAGAGTTCGTGCGGGTAACGGTTGATGAGATCGGGATCGAGCCCGACCTGCTTCATCATGTCCTTCACGCGCTCCTCGCGCTGCGCGCGGTCCAACAGCGGCTCGAAGGCGATCAAGGGTTCGGCGATCGAAGCGCCAAGCGTCATGCGCGGATCGAGACTGGCGAGCGGATCCTGGAATACGATCTGCAAATCCTTGCGCGACTGTCGGATCGCCTCACGCTCGCTCGGCAGCAGGTTGCGGCCAAGGAACGTCACCTCGCCGGCATTGCGCGGCAGCAATTGCACGACCGCGCGCGCCAGCGTGGACTTGCCGCAGCCGCTTTCACCGACAATGCCAAGCGTTTCACCGACACGGAGCTGGAAACTGACCCCGTCAACGGCGCGCAACGGCTTGCTGCCACCGAACAGCGCACGAGACTTCACCTTCACCGGAAAGCTCACGCGCATATCGTCAACCTTGAGAATGGGCGCGCCGGTATCGTGCGGCTCCAACGGCACGTAACGCTCGCCATCGATGCGCGGCACCGCCTTCAGTAGCATTTTGGTGTACTCAGCCTTTGGCGCCGAATAAATATCCTCGACCAGTCCGGTTTCGACCACCTCACCGCGGCGCATCACCGCAACATGCTGCGCCATCCGCGCGATTACGCCCATATCGTGGGTAATGAGAGCGACAGCAGCGTTTGTGTCCTTACGGAGATCCTCGATGAGATCGAGCACCTGCGCTTGCACGGTAGCGTCAAGCGCCGTTGTCGGCTCATCCGCCACCAGCAGCGCCGGCTCGGCCATCATCGCCATCGCGATCATCACGCGCTGACGCATGCCGCCGGAAAGCTCATGCGGATACTGCCCAAGGCGGCGCGCGGCTTCGGGGATACGGACCCGCTCCAGCCACTCGACGCAGCGCTGACGCGCCGCTTCGCCGGTGATTTTGAAATGATGCGCAAGCACCTCGCTCAACTGCGTCTCGATATTAAGATGCGGCGTCAGCGCCGTGAGCGGATCCTGAAACACAAAGGCGACATGGCGACCGCGCACTTGATCGAGATCGCGGCGCGGCAAACCCAATACGTCGCGACCCTGAAACTTCACTTGGCCGGTCACGCGCGCATTATCCGCGGTCAATCCGAAGGCGGAAAGGAAGGTTTGGCTCTTGCCTGAACCGCTTTCCCCTACGATGCCCAGGCACTCGCCCCTGTTGATGCTGAGCGATACGCCCTTCACCGCCTCCACGTCGCCGTCCGGCGTGTCGAAGGTGACCGCAAGATTGGAAATTTCGAGAACGGCTTCCCCAGCGCCCTCATTCGGCTGGATTCCTTCGTCCTCACCAGGTTTGGGCATAGTCTCTCCGGCGGTGGAATCCTGCGCCGTTCGCTGTATGGCAAGAGGGGAAGGAAATGGAAACACAAGAGTCTACCATCGGCCTATTTGAGGGCAGCGATGACCGCATGCTCTCGGAAATAGTTCGCCAGGCGGAGCTGCGCCTAGCCGAGCAGGGCGAAGTATCGCGGGCCGGCGAACAGAAAGCAGTGCAAGTTACCGTCCTCTTCGGCACACTTGCCTCACTTGGATTTCCGATAGCCCTGCAGGCGTGGCCGGCTGGCCTTGAAAGGCTTGCGCTCGCTGCCGGATCGGCGAGCACGTTGTGTTTCTTTGCGGCGTTGGTGTCGGTGGCAGCCTGCTTTCCGGACAAGCTGGGGGTCGCCGGCAACGACCCTGCTAACTGGTTGGAAGACCTGGCGCAGAAGAAGAGCTTAAAGCGCACGATGGCGGAAACGGCTTTGCACTACGATCGAGCCATCAAGCGGAACCGGATCAGAATGGCGCGACGAAGGTTTTTGTTGGTTGCTAGCTTAGTGCTGTTCTGCTTCGCCGCGCCCGCTGCAATAGTTGGGGGCGTCGCCGAACTAGGTTAGTGTCGTCAGTTATAGATTGAAGATTGAGTAGTTGTCTCGCTACGCAAAGTTTTCGCAACGGAGCCATTCATGGCCCAGATGAACTTCCTCACCCAATGCACATTCGATTTCGGCGCGCTCACGCAGATACCGAGAGTGTTAAAAGCCAACGGCGTCACTCGGCCCTTCGTTGTTACCGACGCCGGCTTGAAGGCTAACGGCCTCCTGGACACGCTCCTCTCGGCGCTGGGCGAACCGCCGGCAGGACTCTTCACCGACACACCGGCGAACCCCACAGAATCCGCATCGCGCGCCGCAGCTGAGGCCTACCGCGCATCAGGCGCCGACGGCATCATCGCCTTCGGCGGCGGCTCATCGATGGATCTCGCGAAGGCGATGGGCCTGATGGCGACGCACGATGGCCCGTTCGAGCGCCTCGGCGGCTCTAAGCGCGGCATGAAATTCATCACCAAGATACCGCCGCTGATCGCTGTGCCGACGACGGCTGGCACCGGCAGCGAAGTTTCGCCCGGTGCGGTTGTCATTCTCGACAACGGCATGAAAGAGACGTTCGTCTCCGCGTATCTCGTCCCGGTCGCCGCTGTCTGCGATCCAGAACTCACTCTCGGTCTGCCGCCAATGCTCACCGCCGCCACTGGTATGGACGCGATGACGCACTGCATCGAGGCCGTGCTGACGCCCGTTGTACATCCACCCGCTGAAGCCATTGGCATCGACGGCGCTGAACGCATCGGAAAATGGCTCGAAGTCGCCGTGAAAGATGGCAGCAATCGCGACGCGCGCTGGCACATGATGATGGGCTCGTTCGAAGGCGCACTGGCGTTCGCCAAGGGCCTCGGCGCCGTTCACGGTCTCAGCCACGCGCTCGGCCGCATTCACGAATTGAAGCTGCACCACGGCACGCTGAACGCGGTCATCCTGCCCCACTCGCTCGCCATGATCGGCAACAATGCCGAGAAGAAGTTCGCGCGCCTGCGCCGCGCGCTCGGCCTCGCGCCAAACGCCGACCTCGCGCAATACATCGCCGACCTCAACGCCCGTATCGGTCTGCCGCCAAGCTTGAGCGCCATGGGCGTTAAGACCGAGCACGGCGACGGCGCCATAGACTACGCGATGGCCGACCTCGCCACACTTTCCAACGCTGTGCCGTTCGACGGCGACAAATACCGTGAGCTGTTCAAGCGGGCGCTCTGAGCATCGTGACGAACGCGGCTGCTTTGCTCGACATCTTTCAGCGCGCCCGCGATCTGGTCGCCCGGCCGGAGAACGATTTCTCCTGGTCGAGTTGGCGCGACATTGACGATGCACTCGAAGAGATCGACGGCATCCTCGGCCAACTGCAAGCGGGCGACGTACCGCACAAATTCAACATGTCGATCCTGTTCGCGCCGACGGGCCCGATGCAGGAGCTGGCTCTCAGCAGCGGTTGGGGCAATCGCTTCCTCGGCCTGGCCACCGAGTTTGACGCCGCCTTCGCGTAATCGCGACGAAGTGATGCGCACAAGCGGCGCGCGTGCTTGCCGCGCGCCGAGCGTGAGCGCAATTTCCGCCCATGTCGCTTGAAGCACTCCATGTCGCCGCCTGGCCGCCGAGCCGCACCGATCGCACCTGCGCGGTCAACGAAGACAGCTGCGCCGCCGACCCGGCCGGCCCCGCCGCCAAATGGGCCTATGACGACGCCGCTATCCGCTTTGTTATGTCGGGCTGGTTTGAATATGCGAGCGAGGATCAGACCACGCTCGCGACGCCCGGCTCACTCATCCTCGGCAACGCCGGCGAGCCATTCAGCGTTCGTCATGTCGACACACGCGGCAACAAGCGCTTAGTCGTCACGTTCGAGCAAAGCTTGCTTGAAGACGTCGCGAACGAGGCCAATGTCAGCCCGCGATTTGAATCGATTGCGTTGCCGCCGAGCCAAGCCGCAACCCGCGTTTTTGGCCTAATTCGCGCGGTTTCGCGGCCCGGCGGCGAAGACATGCTCTACACACTTGCCCATGCTGCATTGACGGCGCCGCAAGCGCGTACGCAAGAGCGCATCTCCGCACGCGATCGGCGCCGCGTGCAAGAAGCCGTCAGCCATATCGAGGCGCACTTCGGTGAGCCGTGCGCACTTCAAACGCTCGCCGACATCGCCGGTTTGAGCCGCTTTCACTTCGTGCGCATGTTCGGCGCCGTCGTCGGTCAAAGCCCCAACCAATACCTGATCAACACACGCATGCGCGCCGCTTCAGATCGTCTGCAAACCAGCAAGACACCAATCACACAAATTGCCTTTGAAGTCGGCTTCAACGACATTTCGCATTTCTACGCCTGCTTCCGCGACGCGTTCGGGTGCACGCCGCGCCAGTGGCGCCTACGCGCCTAGCAACATCGCCCAAGACCATCTTCCCTCCCTCGCGCTCATAGGGGAGGGAGTTTTACTTTGAACTATACGGAAGCCGCCGGACGCTTTGTGCTGGGCGCCGGCGCACTGGGCTTGGGCGTCATCAGCCTCCTTTATGCCGACTTCGCGATCACCTGGCAGCCCGTGCCGGACTTGATCCCAGCGCGAAGCGCGCTCGCCTACGCAAGCGGCAGTCTGCTCGCGGCGTCTGGTGCAGCGCTGATCATTAGTCGCGGCGCGCGGATTGCTGCGGCGTTTCTGGCCGCGTTCCTCACCTTCTGGGGCATCGTGCTGCAAGCGCCGCGCGTTCTCGCAGGCGAAGAGGCTGCGTGGCTCGCGCCCGCGGAAATCCTCGCGGTCGCTGCGGGCGCTTGGACCTTGTATTGGCTCGGCGCTGCGGAAAATGAGTTCCGGACCACCGCTGTTCGCCTCGGTGTACACTCCTTCGCGCTGACGCTCCCCGTCTTCGGCGTCGCGCACTTTCTCTATATCGACTTCACCGCCTCAATGATCCCGGCCTGGATTCCATGGCACATATTCTGGGCGTGGTTCACTGGCGTTGGCCACGTTGCTGCGGGGCTTTCGATACTGCTCGGCGTCATTCCCCGCATAGGCGCGATGTTGCTGGCCGCGATGTTCAGCGGCTTTGTACTCTTCCTGCATGCGCCGCGCGTCATCGGAGACGCCGGAAATCGCGCCGAGTGGCACATGCTCGCGACGGCGCTGCTGTTGTCCGGCGCCGCCTGGATCGTAGCGAGCACTTTATCGAAACGCCCAACATAGCCCAAGACGCGCCCACCCCATTCGCGTTCACTCACACGAGGGACGGTATGGAGTTGTTCAAATGAAGTCGATCAGTGTCGCCGCTCTAGCGTGCGCGTTCATGGCCTCAAGCGCATTCGCACAGATGGGTGGCATGGCGCCATCTTCCTCGATGCCACAGCGCGATCCCGCGGCGGCTTATCAAGCTGGCGTCGCAGTGTTCAACGCCGCCGACTACCCTGAAGCCATCAGGCAATTGCGCGAGGCTTGCCGGGCCCGGCCAAACGACGGCGCGATCAACTACGCTCTCGGCATCGCCTACAATGCCAATGGCGACAAAGAGGAAGCCAAGACCTCGCTCGAACGCGCCGTCCGTGCACCGAATGCGCCGATCCCCGCGCGTCTCCAGCTTGGTCTCGTCGCGCTCTCGCTCGGTGATCGCGAGACCGCGACCGAGCAGCAGGCGGCGCTACAACAGAGCGTGAATTTATGCAGCGGCGCATGCGGAGATGCACAGCGGACGCAGATGCAGACGGCGCTCGCGCAACTGACGCGCGCACTAGCGGCGCCGTAAACCTCAATCAACTTTCGCGAGGAATCCCAGCACTGCATCCCACGCGTCCGGCTCATCCAGCATCGGCGCGTGGCCGATGCCTTCAATCGTCACCGTCTCAACACGATCATTCACAGCACACATGCGTTCAGCTGCTTCGGCGCTCAGGACATCGGAGAGCTCACCGCGGACGATTAGCACCGGTTGTGCAGCGAGCGCCTGAAACAGCGGCATCAGATCAGGCAAAGGTGCTTGCTCGGGATCGAAATCGGCAAACGCGAGCGCGATGTGAGGATCGTAATCGAACTCGTACTGGCCGTCTTCGCGCTGTCGCATGGTGCGCCGCGCAACCGCGAGCCAGAACGCGTCGTCATCAACGCGCTCGGGAAAAGCCCAGCCGTTAATCGACTGCACGGCTTCGGCAGCGGCCGGTAAATCCGCCATCAGCACGGTGCGGCCGACATACCCTGCAATGCGCGACAGTCCAGCGGGATCGAGCTGCGGGCCGGTGTCGTTGACCACTGACGCCGCGATTCGGCCGGGCGCTATCGTCGCCAACACCATCGTAATTAAGGCGCCCATGGAGGTGCCGACGAATACGGCCTTTTCTACGCCCAACGCATCCATGAGCTTCAGTACGTCTTGCGCATACACCGCCGGAACATAGTGCGCCGGATCTGGATCGTTGGCGCTTTGGCCGCGACCACGCATATCAGGCACGATGACACGACGGCCGAGCGCTGCGATGCGCGGCGCTACGACTTCGAAATCCTTGGAATTGCGTGTGAGTCCGTGAAGACAAATCACCGGCGCGCCGGTTTCCGGGGCGAGCGGCGGATAGTCGCGCGTATAGAGCGCAAGGCCGTCAACGGTCGCGATCACGCGCTCTTCGTATCCACCGATTCCGATTGGCGCGCCCGCATCCATGCTCTTCTCCGTCAGCCTGGCGCGCGCTCTTGCGTCACCGTTGCGTTGGCGTCGACATACTCAACCGCGCGCATCGCCTGCAACCGCGCGCCCCAGCTTTGTTGCACGCCGGCACGTTCACTCGCCGCAACGGTTTCACAGGTCTTCAGCACGATTTCGGCGCCACCCACCGTGAAGCGGTCAAAGCAAAGTCCCGCGAAAGCCCGTTGGCGCCCGAGTTGCGCTTCGACTTGACGCTGCGCTTGCGCGATTTGCCCGCGCGCAGCTTGCCCTTGCGCGCGCGCGATCGGCCCTGCGCCGCGGAACCGCACGATAAACCCAACATGAGCAGCGCGCGCTTCCATCTGCGCCAATTGCGCCACGGCCCGCGGTTGTGCTTGCGCGCGCGTTTGCGGCTGAAACGCAATCGCCAACGCGCCGGCCATCAGCGCGCCGGTCACAGCGATGCCCCAGATGCGCAAAGCGTTCACGTCCATGGCGCGACCTTGGGCTGCCTCATACGCGCGGTAAACCCCTCTCGCCTACGGCGACGCCGCGATCGTGCGCGCCGCCAGCGCCAGATCGAGCCGCCCGCGCCCGCTAGGGCGTGCACACGTGGGCGAGCCTGTTGAGATTGGCGATGCGTTGGCGGAGCGTGCGCACTCGATCTCACCGAAGTTTGCTGCAAATGGCGAAACGGCGCGCGTGAACAGCGCGTTCTCCAGCTGCGAACCGCGCAAGCCCGTTTGCGCCGCGATCAGCGCCAACGCCGCCGAAACATGCGGCGCCGCCATCGAGGTGCCTTGCAGGAAGGAATAATAGCAGCGCTCGGTGGAGTTCGAGTTCAGCGGATCGTAGCAACCGCTTTGCGTCGCGCGTGTCGAGAGCACGCCGTCGGGGCGTCCATCATTGTCGCTATCGGCAAAGACATCGCCGCCGGGCGCTAGGATATCCACTTCGGGACCGAAGTTCGAATAGAACGCCACGCCGCCGCGGGCATCGTTGGCCCCGACGACGATGACGTTGTTGCAGTTCGCAGGGGCGTAGAGCGCGGTGCGGTTCGCCTTGTTGCCGGCCGCCACCACGATCACGACATTGCGCGCGACGGCCGCATCAATCGCTGCCTGCATCGAAGCTGGGCACGGGGCCTGGATGGTCAAGCTCATATTGATGATGTCGGCCTGTGTGCTGTTGGCGAGCTGCTGACTGCCGGCCGTGATCGCCGGCGCGATGCCTGCCGCCCAGCGGATTCCCGAGACGATGTCGGCAAGTTCGCCGCCGCAGCGGCCGAGCACCCGCACCGGGATCACGGTCACATTCCACGCACCGCCGGCAACGCCGACACGGTCATTGGTCGCCGCGGCGCCAATGGTGCCGGCAACGTGCGTGCCGTGATACGAGTTCTCCGCCGTTGCGCCGCAGCGATCGCCTGAATCGTTAGCGTCCGCGTCAATGCCGTCGCCATCTCCGCCGCGTTCGGGGTTATTGATGAGATCAATGCCGGTGGTGACGTTCGCCGCGCCACGGATATCCGGGTGCGAAAGATCAAGACCCGTATCGATCACGGCAACACGCACGTTGCGCGCGCCAACTTGATGCGCTTCCCAGAAAGCGACGAAGCCCGCTCCACCCGGCGATGTATTAGCGCCGGTGCTGGCGCGATAATTCCATTGCAGCGAGTAGAGCGGATCGTTCGGCACGCCGCCGATCGCCTGCGGCGCCGGCGTTGTCGTCGCGGGCGGCTGCGGTGTTGGTTGCGATGGCGGTGGCGTTTGCGTCGAGGGCTGGTCGCGCCGCGGCGGACGCGTAAAGCCGCTATCGGCAATGTAGTTCGGCTCGACGTATTCGAAGTCGCCCGATTGCGCGAGACGCTGAATGGCGCAACGCGTCGCAAGCGCGATGTCGTTCTCAAGCTGCGCTTGGCTGACTATTCGCGGGCAACGATCAGCCGGGCTATATTCGATGGAGTCCGGAATGTCATCGCCAGCGACGCTCTCGCCGCCCTGCTGCTGCTTGTTACGGCGATACGACGTCGGGCTGACACCCGATGTGAGATCGACCGTAACAACGCCGCCGGGGCGCACGCGAATTTCGCCGCTGATGCCGAGACGGCGCAGCGTGTCCTGCGCCGCATTGCTTGCAACCGCCGAGGCCGTAGTCTCGGCGCGACTCCGCAATTGCGTGGCGATGTTGTCCGGCAATTGCTCCAGCGCTTCCACGCCGTCATTGCGCAGCGCGCGGGTGAGGCTGCTGGCGATGCCCATATCGGTGGCGGTTTCCGAGAGCTGGCGATCGACCTGCGCGCCGACCAGAATCTGCCCCGGCGCGATCAACACCGGGTCCGGCGCCAGCACCGCCGCCATCTCCGCTTGCGGCTGCACCGCGCCCGAGAGCGCCCGCGCATCCAGCGGCACATCATCTAGCGGCGCCGGGCCCGGTTGTTCGACACCAGCGCCTCCCGTCATGCGTTCCCAGACGTCGCTCAGCTGGTCGCACGCCCCCAACGCCAAAATTGGCGCGAATGCGAGGGCTGCCAGACTCCACCGGCGTTGCGACATCGCTTGAACTCCCCACCTAAATTCTAGGACACTGAAACGTTAGCTTGGCGGCCCCCGATGACAAGGCGATGTCGGAGGCCGCTCGTGGAGAAAGCCCTAACCGGTACAAAATGAGCATTTTCCCCCTAGCGGCGAACCTCGCCGCGGCGCGCCAACCGGATGCGCCGCGTGTACGGACAGAGGACGAGGCAACCACCCTTGCCGGTGCGCCGGTGTTCCTCGCCGTGGAGGAACTGCCTGAAACGTTTGAAACGCCGGCAGCGGCGGAAGACGCGGTGCCCGAATTATACGGTACCGGGCTCTACGAACTGATTTGGCGCGACGGCGCTTGGCGCGTGGTGATGCGCTACTGGCGCCCCGCCCCGCCGGCGCCTGTCGCGCGCACTGGCGATGCAGCGTCGAAGAAGCCGCTCGGTCGCGCGCGCACGCCGGACGAAGCGCGCGCATTGCTCGGCGCGCCGGCCGAACTCGCAACCGATGTGCTTCCCAATCTCTACGCCGACCACAAAAAGCTGATGAAGCGTTGGGGCGACGTCGTGCGGAGCGGACTCGGCGAGATCGTGGAACGCGAAGGCAAGTTCGCTCTTGCCATCACCTATTGGCGCCCAATGCATGCGCCCGGGATCGCAGCGCCACTCGCGCCCGTCGAACGCATCGAACTTGCCGAACGTGTTGCAGCGCCCATGCGTGGCCCCGCCCCACAAGCCGATCTCGACATCGGCCTCTTCGAAAACCAAGCGCCGGAAAATCCCAACGTCTTGCTCGTCACCGAAGAAGGCGACGGACGTTTCAGGGGAAGCGAATAGCCAAAACAAAACGGCGCCGGTGACTGCTCACCGGCGCCGCCGAAGTTTAGCTCTGCGTTCCACTTATTGGCGGAAGCTGAGCCGGATGTAGCCGAAGCGTCCCGGCGCGTCATAGGTCGTCGGATCGAAGTTGTTCAGGCCGCAGGTGAAGCAGCCCGGCGGGTCTTCGTCCGTCACGTTGTTGACGCCCAGGGCCAGCGTAACGCGGTCCTGGAGGGCAGCCGGCGTCCAGCGCGCCTGCAGGTCAAGGTAGGTGACTGCATCGAGCGCGTTCGGTGCGCCTGCTTCATCCACTTGCGAGATGTGACGGGCGGTGGCGGTTGCGCCGAACTGGCGCCAATCCCAATCCAGCGTCAGCGTGGATTTCATTTCGGGATAGGCTTGGTCGGGGCTGCCGCGCTCGGTGCCTTCGCGAGCGATCGCCACGATGCCGGTTGAGGTCGGCACCAATTCGTTGAACTCCAGCAAGAAGTTCGTCGACGAGCGCAGCGAGAACGTACCCATCGCCCATTCCGGCGAAGTCCAGTTGATCGTCAGATCGATGGCGCTGGTCTCGATGCCGCCGATGTTGATCAGCGGATTGGAAATCGCCGACACCGTACCTGTGGCCGTGCGCGTGATGGTGGCGCACGCGAGCGCGTCACCGGTTTCAGCGCACCGGTCGAGCAGCGACTGGCCGTCTTGCGCTTTGATGGCGCCGTCGAGTTCGATGTTCGAATAGTTGACCTCAAACGAGATGCGATCCGACCACGCGGTATCCGCCCAGAAGGACGGCTGCCATACGACGCCGAGATTGTAGCCTTCGCTGGTCTCTGGCTGGAGGTTCGGGTTGCCGCTGGTGATGACCGGCAGCTGCGGGTTGAGCTGCGTGTACGAACCGTTCGCCGGCACGCCGTTATTGATGCAGTTGGTCTGCACGTTGGCGGGTTGAGCCAACAGGTTCGAGCACGGATCAGTCACTTCTTGGTCGAAGCGCGAAGCCGTGCCGTAGAGTTCGCCGATCGATGGAGCGCGGAAACCCTCGCCCCAATTGAAACGAACGAGCACGTCTTCCGTCGGCCGCCAGTTGAGGCCGGCCTGGAAGGTCGAGTCTTGGCCGGAGGTCGAATAGTCGAAGATACGCGCGGCAACAGTCGCCGTGAGTTCACGGGCAAACACGGCGTCGGTCAGCAGCGGGATACGGAATTCCGCATACGCTTCGCGGACCTCAATTTCGCCGCTCGCCGGCTGTGCCGGAATGTCGGACGAGAAGCCGGCGGCAACGATCGGATCAGGATCAAACGAGCCTTCGTTGTGACGGTTCTCGACACCGAACGCCGCGCTCAACGGACCCGCCGGCAGACGCATGAGGTCGCCAGTGATGTTGTAGCTGAAGTCGAGCAGTTTTTGCTCGGAGCGGTCGCGCTGGGTGAAGCTGATATAGCTCAGCATGTCCGGCGTGATCGTGCCCGGTCCACCGAAGATGTTCAACGGCACGCACGGTGCAGCGCAACCAGCCAACGGGCCAAGCGCTTGCACGACGCGTTGAGCGTTGACATTGCCTGTGAAGGTCTGCTCGGCCTTGTTTTCCGAATAGACGACGTTGAAGTCCCAATCCCACGTATTGCCGAAAAGCTGGGCGGGGCCATTTAACGTACCCGTGACGTTGAACGTGTCGACGTCTTGCTCGTAGTGGCGCGGACCGCCTTCGACGAGACGCCGGCCAACGAACACGAGCGTGCCCGCGCCGAGGTCGAAGCCAAACGGATTGTAAGGATTGTCCGCCGCGATCGAGACCGTATCGAGCAGATTGCCGTTGCCGGCATCGGGGCCGACGAAGAGCGGCAGCGGTGCGGCTTGGTTTGCCGATTGGCGATTGACGTACGTCGCACGCAGCCGGAATTCGACGCCGTTGCCAAATTCCTGCACCAGCTGACCGAACAGGCTCGCCCGTTCGGACGGTGTTACGACGTAGTTGAACGGCTGGAAGTTGAAGCGAGCGGCGTCCGTGAAGCCGACAAAGTCTGGGCCACCGTTAGCCAGCGCCGGATCGTAGTTCGGGAAGCCGCCGGGCGGGAAGCCCGCAGCGAGCGTCACGTCCAGATCTTGCAGCGTGTTCGGGTCGGTGAGGATGAAGCGCCCGAGCGGCGTGCCCGAGCTGCACCCACCGGCCAAGCACGATGTCGCGCCCGGTTGCGGGAATTGCGAGACGTCACGATCGGCAGCAAGCACGTCGCCTTGGTCGACATAGCCCGCGCCAACGATGATGTGCGTGCCGCCAGAGTTCAGACCGAACGAGGCGTTATACTCTTGCGTGATGCCGTCGCTGTATTCGGTGTAGCCACCGTACTGAGCCGAAGCGATCAGACCATCTTGCTCGTCGCGTGTGATGATGTTCACGACGCCGGCAATAGCGTCAGAACCATAGATCGACGAGGCGCCCTGTTGCAGCACTTCGATGCGATCGATCATGCCCGACGGGATCGTGTTCAAGTCGACCGAGCCGGGCACGCCCGACGCCGAGGCGCCGTTCACCCAACGCAGACCATCGACAAGCACCAACGTGCGCGCGCCACCGAGATAGCGAAGATCGACTTCGGCGGCGCCGGCGCCGACGCCGCCGCCGTCTGGCGGGTTGCCGAAATTGCCCGATGAATTGAAGCGGGTGTTGAGACCACCGCCTGAGATCGGCGTGCGCTGCAGAATGTCAGCGGTGGACGAAAGACCCGTCCGCGCGATTTCATCTTGTCCGATATTTACGATCGGCTCGTTCTGCGACAGCGGCGAACGAATTCGCGTGCCCGTAACAACGATCGTGTCTTCTTCATCCGCATCCTGCGCGTAAGCGGGCGCGGCGCTCAATGCGACGACGCCAAGAACCAACGCAGACATGATCGGACGCAGCACTGATGTGCTCAGCAAACGCTTGCGGCCAGGCGACATGAAAACCTCCCCGCCGGCGATGTCAGCACCGGCTCTGAGGCAGCGTAGGCTTGGTTAATCTTGCCCGGCATCCGCACGCGTCCGGCGCGTGTGGGCTGGCGCCTTCGCTCGCGTGGCGGGAGAATAATCCGCTAGGCGGGCAGCGTAACGCGGATCAGAGCGCCTTTTTCCGCATCCAGAATAGCGATCTCACCGCCGTGCGCCCGGGCAATCGATTGCGCAGCGGCAAGGCCGAGACCGGCCCCACGGGTGCCTTCTTCGTTCAACCGCACGAACGGCTCGAACACCATTTGGCGTTGATCCGCCGGGATGCCCGGCCCATCGTCCTCGACGTCGATGACGACCGCGCCTTCCTCGCTGCGCAACTTGATGCGCGCGGAATCCCCATACTTCAGCGCGTTCTCGACGAGGTTGGCAAAGAGCCGTTTCAGTCCCAACGATTGGCCGGTGATGACCACGCGCTCATCACCATCGAACGTCACATTGCGGCTGTGCTCGGCATGGTCGTCGGCGATGCTCTGCAGCAACGACGCAACATCGATACGCACGCGCGCCTCTTCCGCCGGATCGTCACGCGCGAAAGCAATGAAGCTCGCCACCAGGGCTTCGACTTCGCCGATTTCCTTGGCCATGCGATCGCGCTGTTCAGGCGGCGCATTCTCGGCGGCGAGCCGGAGACGCATCAACGGCGTCCGCATGTCATGCGCGACGGCCGCGAGCGTTTTGGTGCGATCCGCGATGAGCGCCCGCAGGCGCGCCTGCATGGTGTTCACAGCACGCGCCGCGCCACGCAATTCACGCGGACCATCCTCCGTCACTGGCTCGCTCTGCGGGTTGACGCCCACGGCTTGCACAGCGTCCGAGAAGTTGCGGATCGGCCGCGTCAGATAACGCGCAAACAGCAGCGCCAAAATCGAGAGCAGGAGCAAAGTGCCGCCCATGATGCCTGCGGCGCGCGCGATCCAGCTGAGCTCGGCCCAATTGCGCCCCTGGCGCATGACCAACCAACGGCCATCCGGCAATTGCGCGCCGATCTCAAAGCCCGAGATCAACACCACGCCTGCGGGCGCCGGCGCAAACATTGGCGGATGCGGCGGCGCCGGCGGTGTAGCGGCGCGCGCCGGCGCTGGTGATGCCGCCCCTCCTCCTTGCGGCGTCGGCGTATGCGTCCGGCCAACGGAAGGCGTAGGGGCCGTAGGTGCGGCAGGCGGCGCTGGCGGCGCAATTGCGGTGGGCGCATCAACGTTGAACTCGAAGTCCGGCGCGCGGCCTGCTCCGTGAATCTCGACTGTTTCGGTCTCGCCATCGCGGCGGCGGATGATCACGCGTCCGCCTTCGACCTGAACGCGCTGCTCAATACGCTCAGCCAAACGCTCGGCAGCTGCCGCCTGACGTTCCGCCAAAGCTTCGGCGCGCGCTTCCGCCCGCGCGATCTCGCGTTCGCGGCCAATCTCCATCGCGTGCCTGCGCTCGTCAAAGGCATGCTCGTCCTGCTCAAGGTCGTTGATCCGCTCTTGCGCTGCTTGGAGCCTCTCGGTCGCCTCCTGGTGCGCGCGTTGAGCATCTTCCGCTGCCTCCCACGCATCTTGCGCCGCTTGCTGCGATTGCTCAGTCCAATCCTCAAGTTCGGCCACGCGAAACACGAACGTATCGCTTTGCACGACGTTCGACGCCTGGATGCGGACTTGATCCGGACGCAGGTCGATTGCCTCCGCGAGCTGAATGCGCGTACCGGCCATTGCGGGCGAGTCGATCTCTTCCGGCGGATCGCCACGTACGACCCAGACCATGCCGCGTTCGTTCAGCGGCCGGTCGAGCGCGATCATGTGGTCGTAACCGGCCTGGAAATTGTCGGCGACCACATCGGCCCGCATCACGTCTGGCGGGCGCGGCGGCAAAAAAATGACGATCGCCAAAGTCGCGACAAAAGCCGCCGCCAGGGCGAGCGCCACCAGCATGCCGAGATAGGCTGCGATCGGGAGGCCACGGGTTTCGCGCATCAGGACGTCGGCTTCACCGAGAACAAATAGCCCTCGCCCCGCACCGTGCGGATGATGTCGATCCCGCCCGGGCGCTCAAGCTTGCGGCGCAGCCGCGAAACCTGCACGTCCACCGCGCGGTCGAACACGTCGCTGTCATTGTCGAACGCATAATCCAAAAGTTGCTCACGCGAGAGTACACGCTGTGGCCGCTCGACAAACGCGCGCAGCAACCGAAACTCACCAGCCGAGAGCGGGATCACGACATCATCCGGATCGACCAATTCGCGGCGCGCGATGTCGATGCGGAAGCCGGCGAAGCGCACGCCCTCACCTGGCGCCGAGCCTTCATTGTCACGACGGCGCAGCACCGCCTTGACGCGCGCCACCAGTTCGCGCGGATTGCATGGCTTTGCCATGTAATCGTCGGCGCCAATCTCAAGGCCAACGATGCGATCCGCGTCATCGCCCAACGCCGACAACATAATGATCGCCGGACGCCCCTTGCCGGACAGGCGCTTGCACGCCGACAGGCCGTCTTCGCCCGGCATCATCACATCCAGCACGATCACATCCGCGCCCTTGGCGTTGAGCACCTTTTCCATGCCCGGCACGTCGCCAGCGGAGGACGCCGCAAAGCCGGCGCGTTGAAATACCTCCACCAATCCTTCGCGGATGGCGGCGTCGTCATCGACGATGAGCACGCGCGGCGGCTGAGCAATCTCATTCATGAGCGCCATGTTATTGCGGCCTCGGTCCGGCCAACAGAGGAAACACTGCAGAACCGATGGTCTCGCCTGCTGGGGGTTCACGATTGCTGAGCACCACCACCGTCCAGGCGCCATTGCCCATCGCCAACGTATTCACGCCCGGCCCACCGCCCGCGAACCCGATCCGCGCGGTTGCGCGCCCGACCTCTGGCTGGCCGCGCAGCACCTGCGCGGTGAGTTCGCCATTGAGCAAACGATATTCACGCAGCGCGTTGTCAAACGCCAGCATGTCGCGAACCGTAGAATAGGCGTTTCCGGCGGCGCTGCCCGCGACGCCGTGGAAACGCGTCACGTCTTCCGCCGGTCCCTCTGGTCCGCGCGGATGGCCAGTGAAGCGCGCCGCATCGGCAGGTAATTGGTCGCTGCGCAAGAACGCGCTGCGCGTCATGCCGGCCTGCGCGAAAACATGTTCAGCGACGTATTGCTCATACGGCTGACCGGTGACGCGCTCGATGATCTCGCCAAGCACGACGTAGCAGCCGTTGCAGTATTCGTTGCGCTCGCCCGGCGCGAACATCGGCGGCTGTTGCGAGACGAAGGCATAATAGGCGTGATTGTTCACGAGCTGCTCTTTCGGCAAGGCGCGAAACGCCGGGCCAAAAATATCAGCGATGCCGCCTTCGTGCCCGAGCAGCTGCTGGATCGTCGCCGTGCGCGAGGCGGCGTTCGGATAGTCCGGAATGACATCAGCGATCGTGGTGGTTGGCGTAAGCCTGCCCGCCTGAATCAACTGCGCGATCGCGACATGCGTGAACGCCTTGCCGATGGACGCGATCGGAAACCGGTCATCGACACTGAGCGGCGTATTGGTCGCGATATCGCGGGCGCCGTAGGCGCGAGCGACAATCTCCTGCCCGTCACGAGCCACCAAGAACGCGCCGTTAAACACATCGGCGCTCTGCAAACCGGCCAGCCACGGATCGAGCGCTGCGCCAATCTCGGCGTCACTCATCTGCGCATTCAACGCCAACGGCGGCAGCTGCGGACGCGGCGGGCCGTCGTCCTGCGCCATGGCCGGCCCCGCAACAAGCGCAAAGCCCAGCGCCAAAGCCGCGAATTTATTAGCCATTTCCAGCGCTCCGACCCTGCCTCAGTCCGGCGTTACAGATACGGGCGCTCTGTTTCGGCAATGTTTCAGCGCTGACGTACTGAGGAAACCTGGGCGTCCCATGGTCCGCCTCGTCATTCAGCCCGGAGCCCGGGCCAAGAGGGGAAATGCCATGAAACTACCGATCGCGCTGGGCGTCGTGCTTGCCGCCCTCACGGTGGTGGGCGCTAGCGCCCAGTCTAACAGCCGTCACGTCTTCATCAGCCATAGCGGCGGAAGCGACATCGATATCGACGCCAACGAAGATGGCTGGATCACGCGGGCTGAAGCGTCATCAGCCTACGAGCGCATCTTCGCCGACCTCGACACCAACGACGATGGCCGGCTCAACGACGCCGACCGCCGGCAAATCCACATTCGCGGCGAAGCGCCAGACGTGCATGTGTCCCGCCACGGCGGCGGCGAGCGCGACGTGCGCGTCATCACCGGCGACCTGGACGAAGAAACCCAAGCGCGGATCGAACGCGAAGTCGAAGAGGCCGTGAGCCGCGCCGAAGTCCAAATCGAACGCGCGGAACGCGAATCCGAGCGCGCCGAGCGCCACACCCGCCACCTCCGCTCCGACGACGACGGCGAGCGCCATGTGGTCATCATCCGCACCAACGGCGACGGCGGCGAGTGGACGTCATTGGAAGGCGGCGACTTCGACATGGTCGCGCCTGTGCCGCCGGTGCCGCCGGTTCCGCCGATTGCGCCGTTCATGCTGCTGATTGCGAACTCCGAAGAGGCTGATCTCAACGGCGATGGCGCCTTGAGCCTCGAAGAATTCCGCAACCAGCATCTCCGCTTCTTTGACGCCAGCGACGCCAATGGCGACGGCCGGGTGCGGTTCGAAGAGCCGCCCGCCCCACCACAGCCGCCGGCGCCGCCTGCTCCACCCGAACCTCCGCGTCGCCGCTGAGGATCGGGCCCGGCCGGGGTTCATCCGCCCCGGCCGGGAGCCTAAATCGAGACTGTGACAAGAGTCACAGCACCCTCTGCATCCAAACAATATCTTGGCTGCATCAAAGTTTCAGACGAACCGCAACGCCCAGATCGGGCCAAGTCAGGGAGCCAAACATGACCAAGTTTTTCTGCATCGCCGCCGCGCTGGCTTTCTTCGCACCGGTTGCGTTCGCCACCATCAACCAAGCTGCTTTGATCGTCGCCTGATCCCCCAAACCCGCCAGCGACGGTCAATTAAGGAAGCCGCGAACCACCCCTAGAGGTTCGCGGCTTTTCCTTTGCGCAAAACGCCGAAGCGCAGAGCCCCCAGCTCCGCGCTTTTCGTTTGCGCCCATGCGTCCGCACACGACGACGCACGCATCTCACAAATGGGCAACGAGCCCGCAGAGATCGCTGCTTGTAGCATTCCCTCTCGAGCGGCGATGCGGGCGAAAGCGCGGATCTTGAACATCAAGGTCCGCGCTTTTGTTTGGACAGCACTGCGAAAAC
>JANNFK010000067.1:0-4667 GCA_031379735.1 Caulobacteraceae bacterium
GCCGCCGACCAGGATGACATTGCGCTTCTCGGCCAGAAAGCTCCCAGCGTGCAGCGTGCGCACCAGTTCGGCGTTGATCGGCGTGCCGTCGAAGACAAAGCCGGCAAGATCCCTGGCGATCGGTAGCTTGGCCGCTCCGAGCCGGTAGCGGATCGAGCGCATGCGCCGCTCGGCGCCCTCGGCCTTGATGAGATCAGCGAGGATCTCGGTCACGTCGCGCTGGCGCTTGACGCCAGTGGTGACAGCATCGTCGTAAGCGGATGCCATGGAAGCGTTGATCGTCGCCCTCTTCGCTTTGGCCGTTATCGTGCTTCTAGAGGCGGGACTGGATCGCACTCACCCTGACGCGCTGGATGCCGGTGCTCGCGGCAGGAGTGTTTGCGTGCTGGCTTGCCAACCGTCATGGCTTCGCGGCCCTTGAAGCAATGGGCTTGGGATTCCTGGCGTGTTTGCTCGTGCGCCATCTGATGCTTCGCCGAGGGCGCTACGACGACTACTTTATATAGCCGCCTACAAATTCCGCGGCTTCGTCATCGGGGACGATCTCCAGCGCATCGGCCGGCAGCAGGCGCGCCTGGATCGACTCGATCTGATCGGGAGGCGTTGTCAGCCATTCGCGTTGGTCGGCTTCGCTTTGCAAAACCACCGGCATCGCTTTCGCGTGCACCGGCCGAACAAGATCGTTGGGTTCGGTGGTCAAGAAACTGAAGAGCCGATGCGTGCCGACATTGGGCTCCTTCTTGGAGCCGTAGTCGCCGTACCACTCGCCGCAAATGCCGGCAAAGAAGAGCACGTGGCGGTCGGGCGGTGCGAACCAGCGGATCACCTTCTTCCCCTTCGGCGAAGCGTCCTCGTATTCGCTGAAGGCCGTGAACGGGACCAGACAGCGGTTCTGAGATTGCAGCAGCGCGCGCCAATGTGCGCTCTTCACATTGCGAATGTTGGTCACCGACGCGGAACCGAATTGAGGCGGGCCGGGCAGCCCCCAGCGCATCTTCATCCATTCGAGATTGCCGCTGTCGCCCAGCTTCAGGACGGGGCCAATGCTTTTGGGAAACACTTCAAGCAGGGCATTGCCAAGCAACGGCGTGATGCGCGTCTCGCTCCATTCCTCGAAGCCGTAATAGTCTTTTTCTTTGCCGGCTTTACGGATGTCAGAAGCGTAACGGTTGCACATAGCCGAGAGAATAAGAGCCCTGCAGGGCGTCTCACCAGCGGCTGAACTCACACGCACCAAACATTTGAACCCGCGCGGAATGTCGGCATGCTAAGTTTCCTTCGACGAGGCTGACATGGACGACGCGTTCGAAGGACGATGCTTGTGTGGCGATGTGCGCTTTGCAGCGCTCGGCAAGCCAAAGTGGGTGCTCTGGTGTCATTGCAATAGCTGCCGCAGGCACAGCGGCGCGCCGGCGTCCGTCTTTGTTTCGTTTCCCGACGACGCCGTCTCTTTGACGCAAGGCTCCATCGCCAAATACATCTCCTCGCCCGGCGTCGAACGCGGTTTCTGTTCGCGTTGCGGGTCCACGCTTACCTGCAGCAACGTAAAACTGCCGAACGAAACCCATTTCCACATCGGCGCCTTTGAACGCGCCGCCGAACTGACGCCGGCCGGAGAATTCTTCTCTGAGGAGCGGTTGCCGTGGTCTGACCAGCGTTCGGGCGCACTGGGAGGTCTTTCGGCATTGGCGCAAGTGGCGCTGAAGCGCGATCACAAGCGTCGCGATTAGGCGCCCCGCGCTGAGCCCCAGTAATTGAAACTCGCCCATTTCGGCGTCTTCGGCAGATACATCGTCTCGAGCTTCTCCACGGTGAAGCCGGCTGCCCCGATCAGCGCTGGAATGTCCCGCGACAGGTGACAGCCGCCGCCGATCACCTTCCATACCGGTTCAATGCGGCGCTGCCAGCGCCGCACGCCTTCGTCGGGCGCGAGACCGTGCTCGCAAAACAAAAGGCGCCCTCCTGGTTTCAACGCGCGCCGCGCACTTTCAAGGGCGGCAACCGCGCCTGGTATCGTGCACAACGAATAGGTGACGAGCACCGTGTCGACGCTTCGGGGCGCGAGGGACATCGCCTCCGCTGTTTCTTGTAGTATCTCGACTTCGAAAGGCGCGCCTTGCAAGGCTTTGCGCGCGCGCTTCACCATGCCCGGCGCTGGCTCGAGTGCGTAGAGCTTGCGGACCTTAGATGGATCGTAGTGTGGAAGGTTGAGGCCGGCGCCGAAACCCAGTTCGAGCACCACACCCTCCGCGCCGGGCGCCACCTTCTGCCGTTGCTTGTCGACTGGGGAGCATGAACACGAGGTCGTAATCACCGCCGGCAGAATGAAGCGCTCGTAGAAGTTCATGACGCATCGCTCGACGCATTGCGGCGAAACAGATGATACCGAAACGCCTGCTCGGCGCCCCAAGGCGTGACGTGGATCTCGCCGTGCGTTTCCAGCAGTTGAAACCCGTCGCCAAGTAAGCGCGCGAGACTGACGCCATCGTGTTGAACGATCTCAAGGCCGTTGCATTTTGCCGGACCGCCCGGCGCAAATCCGGCGATGATCGCCCACCCATCGCCATCGACAGCTGACCGCAATGTATCCACATACGCCGCTTGGTCAGCGGGCTCGGTGAGGAAGTGGAGCACAGCGCGATCATGCCAAAGACGAAAGCGCCGCGCCGGCCGCCAGGCTCTGACATCGCTCACGACCCAGTTGACCTTTTCGGCTTGCTGTCCAAGTCTCGCTTTCGTTTGTTCAAGACCGGACGCGGCAATGTCGAGCACAGTGAGATTGCAAAAACCGGTTGCGAGCAGATGATCGACCAATGTCGACGCGCCGCCACCCACATCGACGAGTTGGGCGTCGTGCCCCACACCAGTGCGCCGAACGAGCTTGAGCGAGAGCGTGGGCTCGTCCTGACGCCAGCTCACGTCCTCAGCGCGTTTTTCATTATAGACGCGATCCCAGTGGGCGTTTTGATCCGTCATCGATCCGCTCTCTTCGCCGGCTGAGTGGGACGTGGGTTCTCGTGTTTGGTCCTGCAATGTCATCGCCGTGGAACTGAGCTCAAGCGGCGCCAAACCTGATTCTGGCAGAAAGGGCCGGCGCATCCGCGCAAGCGCAACAGATCGCCATCGAGGTTGATTGTGCCGCGATACGTGCGGCCGTCCGGAGGATCCCAAACCCAAACGAGACGCCCGCAAAGCAGCGCCGCATTTCCGCACGGCGACAGCCGCACCACGCCCCCGATGCCGGGCGTCGCCCAATCATCATGCACACGTTGTTGTGCACGAGCTTGGGTTGGGCTCAGGCAAAGCGCGATCAGGAGCGCCGCAACGGTCGACTTAACGCCCGCTGCCGGCAGTTTGCACATGCGGCGCGTGGCTGTTTCGAAGCGTGCGTAGTAGTCCGGGTGCTCGGTGTTCATCAGGCGGTCCCACCACGTGAAATAGAGCCCGTAGTTCCAGCGCGCCTCTGCGTGGTGCATGTCATGATGGGTCACTGTCGTTAGGAAATCGAACATTGGTTTGCCGTCCCGGCGTGCGGGAAAGAGTTCGTAGCCCGAGTGCCCCATCGTGTTGCGGACGATTTGATGCAACATGAAGAAGCCAAGCACGCCCCAATCCGTCGGCACGACGAACATCCAGATCGGTACGAAGAAGGCCTGCATCGCCGCTTCGGCGAGGTCGAAACTGTAGGCGGTGAACGGTGACGGATTGTGAGAGCGGTGATGACGGCGATGGAACGTCCGGAAGAGCCGCGGGTCATGCACCAGCCGATGCGTCCAGTAGAAATAGGCATCGTGTCCGATGACCATAAGAATGAACGAGCCGATCGCCCATCCCAAACCCCAGTTCGCCGCGATCGCAGGTCCGGGCAAATACCCTGCCCGCTCGACCATGAAGAGCAGCGCGCCGATTGTGGAAAAGATCGCGAGCGAGCGGAGCGATACGGCGAACTCCAGGGCGAGCTGCCGCGCAGGCGGCTTTTCGATCCGGATCTTGCGGCTCGCTAGGATCGAACCAAGCAGGACCCAAACGACCAACCAGAACCCGATCGCGAACACGGCGTAATCGGAGAGGTCGCTGGTCAAGCTCAGTATCCAGCGTTCGGCGAAAGCGGCCAGGTCGGCATTCATGCGGCGGTCCTCCTTCAAGGAAGCCGACATCGTCACGGATCGCACTGTCGCGTCTCGCTGGGGCCGAAAAAGCCCATCCGATTTCAAAATCAGCCAGGATTTTCCGGAATCGGAGCGGCTCCGCCGAGCTGCGCCTTGCGCCATTCGCTGGGTGTCTGACCCGTCGCCTCTTTGAAAGCCCGGTTGAATGGACCGAGCGAGGCAAATCCCAATTCGAAGACGATCGCGGAAATCGGCGTGCGCGCGGTGGCGGGGTCCGCCAAGCGCTGTTTGGCCGCCCCGATCCTATAGACGTTCACGAAGGCCGCGAAGTTGCGATGGCCCAAATGGTCATTGATCAGCCGCCGCAACCGGTGCTCCGGCACGCCGACTTCTTCCGCCAGCGAACCGATTGTCAGGCCCTCTCGGCGCCAAGCCTCACCCTTGCCCATTACCTCCTCGAGACGTGACAAGGAGCGCTGATCACCGGCGTCGGGCGCTGACGCGGCGGGAGCGGCCGGTGCGGCAGCTCCGAAAAGAGCGGGTTGGGCCTGCAGAAAC
>JANNFK010000096.1:0-116342 GCA_031379735.1 Caulobacteraceae bacterium
TCTCCGGCCGTTTCGGCACGGAATCCTATGCCGCCGAAGAAATCTGCGTGGAATTGGCGAGCGGATTCGTCCTTGCCGATCTCGGCATCACCCATAATCCACGCGAGGATCACGCCGCCTACATTGCAAGCTGGCTGGAGATTCTAAAGTCCGACCCGCGCGCCATCTTCACCGCCGCCTCAAAGGCGCAGGCCATCGCCGATTGGATGCACGACCAGCAATCAACCGCGGTCAGCGCGCCTGCGGCAGAGGTCGCTTGACGATGACAAGCATCGCCGCGGCCGCGAGCGCGAACACGCTCCCGCCGAGGAACGTGGCTTGCGGTCCGGCGACATCCCAAAGCACGCCCGCCGCGACGCTGGCGCCTAAGAGCGCAACGCCCCAGGCCAGATTGGAGAAGCCGAACGCCGAGCCACGCAGCTCGGGCGGCGCACTATCGGCGACCAGCTTGGCGAGCAACCCTTGAGTCAGCGCCATGTGCACGCCCCACAGAGCGATCCCGGCGAACACGCCGACCAATCCGGCGCCGAAGGCCAGCAAGAGGTCGGCCGCGATCAGAGCCGCGACACCCCAGAGAAACAGCGTCCGCGCTGAGACGCGATCCGACAGCGCCCCGGCGGGATAGGCGCCCATGGCATAGACCACGTTCATCACGACGAGCACGAGCGGCGCCCACATCAGCGGAAGGCCTTGATCGAAGGCGCGCAGCACCAGAAACGCCTCGCTGAAGCGCGCCAGCGTAAACACGACGCCCAGGGTGACAACGCCCCAGAACGATGCCGAAAGCCGCTTCAGATCAGGCAGGCGGATCGGCGCGCGCGTGCGCTCCGGCCCGGCGGCACGATCCTCGACGCCGATGACAACGAGGAGGACTGAAATGACGGCCGGCATCAGCGCCACCCAGAACACGGCGCGCATATTGTTGGCAAAGAGCGCCATCAGGCCGATGGCGATCAGCGGACCGGCGAAGGCGCCGACGGTGTCGAGCGCCTGACGAAGCCCGTAGGCGCGGCCGCGAATTTCGGGCGGGGTTACGTCGGCGACCAGTGCGTCACGCGGCGCGCCGCGCAGGCCCTTGCCGATGCGGTCGGCAAAGCGCGCGCCGAACACGAGCGCCGGGGTGCCGGCGATGGCGAAGAGCGGTTTCGAGATCGCGCCCAGACCGTAGCCCAACAGGATGAGCGGCTTGCGGCGGCCCATGCGGTCGGACAGATAACCGGAAAACATCTTTGCGATCGCGGCAGTGGACTCCGCGACGCCGTCTATGATCCCGACCAGGATGACGCTCGCGCCCAACGTCGTGGTAAGGAAGAGCGGCAACAGCGCGTGGATCGTCTCCGAGGAGATGTCCATGAACATGCTGACGAACCCAAGCGCCCACACTGTGCGTGGGATCGCGGCGCGCTTAGAGACGTGTTGGGAAGCCTCGGCCATGGCGATCTAATTGTTTAAGACAAGCGATTCCGGCGCAGCATAGCCTCAAGCCGGGCTATGAGGCGATCCCGCGCCTTGACCGTGTCCTCCGCCGCGAGCGCCCGGTGAAGCAGCGCCAGATTCTCCGTCGCCAGCGCGCGCTTCTCACCAGCATGCTTGCGCGCAGCCTCACGATGGCGGGACGCTTGCCGCCGCTCGCATCGACGTGGGCGAGCATGCTTGGGGCCAGGCGCCGCGCGCGCGCCATTGAGCATGCTGCCGCGACAAGCAGCCAGCTCGCGCGCGCCCACCCGATCCCACGCCCAATCATTGGCGGTGAGCGTCTGCCACCAATCGTAAAGCGCCTCGCCGTACGTGCGCCAAGTCGCGATACTGCGGGTGCGCCCACGCACCAGCGCGATATGCATCAGCCACGCGCACGCCGGCTCGATCAACGCCATGTCGTCGTCGATCAGCATCGGCACATCAGGCAACGCTGCGCCGTGCGGCCTAAAGGCCGCTGTCGTGAACAGAAGCTGGGGCATTACAATCGCCGATTTGACGCTGGCCGGGACGGCCCCTCGGGGCCGCCCCGGCCAGCGCAGAGAGATCATGATCGTCTGTCGAGACTGTCCTCGTGTGCGTGTAAAGGAGGACAGAAATTACGCGATCTACGCGGCGCCTATCATGAGACGGTGCACGCGACTAGCGCTCCACATCGGGTCGGCCGCGATCTTTCCAAACGCTATGACAAGCACGCATTAGCCGTCGAAGAAATGATTGCGGAGATTGGCGCGGCCATACTCGGCGCACATTTAAAGCTGCCGCCAGACCACATTGCCGACCATGCGTCCTATATTGAAAGCTGGATGAGCATTCTGCGATCTGACAAACGCGCCTTCTTCCACGCCGCAGACCAAGCGCAAGCGGCGGTCGATTGGTTGCTCGACAAATCTCCACCGCCCGCGTGCGCCCATGTCAAAGCTTAAGCGCATCGTCGACGCCATGGGCGGCGCACTCCTTGACGGGGGTCGTCGCGCCCTCATTCGTGGCCCTGGTCATGGGCCTGCGGACCGGTCGGTTTCGCTCTTCGAAACCAACGATGGCCGGGTCCTCATCCATTGCTTCAGCCCACGCGACGATTGGCGCGCTGTGCGCGCGGAACTGGCTGACCTCGGGCTCTTGGACGAACACGGATCTGACCAGCACACTGGCGAGGCCTATGTGCAGGTGCAAAGCGACCCGCACGACGATGACCGCCAGGCGCGCGTACAGCGGCTCTGGGACGAAGCGCTGCCGATCGCCGGCACGATCGGAGAACGCTATCTGCGCGCGCGCGCCATCGAAGGGGAACTGCCGCAACACGATGTGCTGCGCTTCCATCCCCGCATGACCAGTCTAGAAGATCGCGAGCGGCGCCCGGCCTTGGTCACAGCACTCGTCGACCGTGACAGCGCGCTTCAGGGCATCCAGGTGACGCTGCTATCGCCTCATGGCGCCGCGAAAGCGGCGCTAGCGACGCCGCGGCGAACGATTGGCCGATTGATGGGCAATTACGTGCGCATTGATGCGCCGACCGACACATTGATCGTTGCCGAAGGCTTGGAGACCGCACTCTCGGCGCGGCGCGCTTTGGGCGCCGGCGCTTGGGCCTTTTTGAGTGCAGAGAACCTCGCCCAGTTCGTGCCGCCGCCAGTCATCGATACGCTCATCATCGCCGCAGATCACGACGAGACCGGCCTTGCCGCAGCAGAGCGGCTAAAGGCCCGCGTGGGCGCCGCTATTGCGTGTAGAATTGCGCTCGCACCTGATGGCCTTTTGGACTGGAACGATTGGGCCCGCATCGGTGTGCGATGAGGTTTTGCGTCATGGCGCTCTTTTGCAGGGCAGGTCGAACGTCATGATCATCTCGGCGCCCCTCTGCGTCGCGCCGCACGACCTCACCGACGCCGTCGCCATCTCCGCCCGGCCGTCGCCGCCCGCAAGGACAAAACCGTCTCCCCGCGCGGCTCACGCCGCCTTCGGTCCTGCGGACGCGGGCCCCACCATTTTCTCCTTGCAGCCGCCGCCTCATGGCCGGGCGCGAAACGCGCCGTCGCGGGCGAGCTCCCGCGGCCCCGCTCTTAAGCGGGCCACCAAGGAGATGGTCATGAACAATCGCGTCACCCTTAAAGGCAAATTGCTCGACGATCCAAAAACCCGAACACTCGAATTTCGCGGCGCCTCCAACACCATCGTCTCGCTCTGGCTTGAAGTGATGAGCGGTGAGCGCGCCGATCGGTTCACGATCGAGATCCACTGCCCTGCCCAGCAACAAGCCGCCGAGGCAATGCGCAAAGGCGTCCTTGTCGAAATCACCGGCGTCCTCCGCCACGATCGCTGGAAGGACAAGAGCACGGGCCATTGGATCGGCAAGGTCTTCGTCGCCCTCGATCCCGGCGAAGGCAAGATCCGCTCGCTTGGCTTGGCCGACACCGCGCAAGCGGCATAACCCCGCAAAGAGCGCCGCCGCCCAAGCGGCGCTCTTTCCTTTCCATCACATCGCAAGAGGAGGCAAATATGTCTTCCAAGACCTTGCGCGCGAGCGACCTCGCGCAATTCACGGGCAGCGAAATTTGGCGCCCGCACCCGCTTTGGCCGTCGATCACCTACACGGACGGCGCCGCTTGTATCGCCGAGGCCGGCGGCGCCTATTGGCTCTTAGACGCCATCGTCTCTCACCAGCGCAATGCACGCGTGCGCGCCGAAGATTTCCAAGTGTGGACGCTCCGCGTCGCCGACGATCGCTCTGCTATGCTGATCGGTGAAGACGGCAACCACAATCCGGTGGCATGCCAATCGATCGGCTTCACCGATTTTCCGCTGCCTCAGATGACGCTCTGGCTGCAACACAACGTGATCTTCCTACCCAGCGAATATTGACGTCGGTGCGGCGCGCCGGCCAGGTGCATTAGCTTGGCGCCCCGGTTCGTCCGCGCAGCATCGCAGACGTGACACCGTTTCGCCGCTGGCCCGTTTTGCTGCTCACCGTCCTCGCCGCCGGTGCAGCGTCCGTTGGCGTCGCGCTACCGGCGGCGCGCGACGGCCTCCTCTACAATCACACACCGTCGGTTCCCGTCGGCCTCTATGTCCGAACAAACGCGCCGATCGTCCACGGGGCGTTCGTGACGGTGCGCGCGCGCGACGTGGCGCCCGCCGCCGCGCATGCTCACGCATTTGAAGACCCAAGAGACCGCTTCATCAAGCGCGTCGCCGCCCTCGGCGGCGATCATGTTTGCGCTCACGGAAATGAGCTCCAGATCAATTTTGGCGCAAGGATCAGCCGTCGAACACATGATCAGGCGGGCCTGGGGCTTCCACTTTGGGCCGGATGCCGCGTGTTGTTGGAGGACGAAGTGCTGCTCCTCGGTGAGACAGAGCTCTCCTTTGACGGCCGCTATTGGGGTCCGCTGCGTCGAGTTCAGATAGAAGGCGTATGGCGGCCATTTTGCTGCACTCCCGATGAACGAGAATGAGCAGTCGCGTCTACGGCCACGCTCTTTCTGTCGCATCTACGCTTGGAAAGCGTCAGCGCTAATTGCGGGGTGCGTGGTCTCAACGCGTTCATGACGCTGCGGATCGGGTGCGACGTGCGACGAGGCTTGATGTTGCATGACACAGGCTGAGACAGGCTGAGATGCTCGACAGAAGATGCGTGCGCTGGGGCTAGATAAAGAAGCGAGTCACTTGCATTGCAACGCCCTTGAAATGGCTGAAGCAATCACAAGGTGTGAGGCATGAGCACAGGGTGAAGCGTGCGGGTTCGCACCTCACTCACACCCTAGCCAGCCGGATTCGTGCGCATGTCAGAGTCAACGAATTCCAAACACATATTTCGCGCCAGCAAATTGTTGCGCGACGCAATGCGCAAGGATGTGATCAAACCTGGCGCGCGGCTTCGCATCTCACGTCGCCTTGATGACGACAATCTCATTGGCCGACACGAAGGAAGCGCGCATTCGATGAATGGCGACGATGGGGCTCTCTCGTCGCGCCTCAACAAAAGGGTTGGCAGCGCGCAAAGGATTGCGAAGATAAACGCGCGTCCGCGCGGTCGCCTTGCTGTCACGTTCGATAGCCGCCAGCGTGCTGTTGTGAAGATCCGTTACTACACCCACGCAAGCGGTGGGCGCGCCACCCTGAAGCAGCATGCTCGCTATCTTGCGCGCGATAGCGCCGCTCGCGCTCAGCAGCCATCTTGTGACGTCCCTAACGAGACATCCGGTCGCGACAATCTGGCCGACCAGATCGCCAAAGAGCGCCAGCCCGTCCGGCAAAGTGATCGATCGTTTTATGACGGCGACGGAGACAGCGTTTCCGCCACGCGGCTCGTCGAACTCTGGGCTAACACCGACAAGCGCCATTTCAGGATCGTCCTGTCGGCGGAACTTGGCGGCGGGTTTCGAGATCCACGCGCCTTCACGCGTGACGTGATGGCGCGCGCGGAAGTTTCCCTCGCCACCAAATTGCAATGGTTCGCCGTCGACCATTTCGACACGGATAATGCCCATTCGCACATCGTTCTGCGCGGCGTGCGTGACGATGGCCGGGATCTGTTGATCCCGAGAGACTTCATCCAGCACGGATTTCGGAACGCAGCTCGAGACGCCGCCACCGAGCGCCTAGGCGAACGCACCAGAGATGACGGGCGGCGCGCGCTTCAACGCGAGGCCCTGACCCACGCGCCGACACGACTGGATGCGCTGATTGCCGCCCAGCTTGATGACAACGGACGCATTCGTATCGCCACGCTCACCGCGCCGAATGGCTCGGTGGAGATGACCGACGCCCTGAAAACGCGCGCCCGCGAGTTGAGAAACCTGGGCCTCGCACAAAAAGAGCGCCGAAACCTGCTCCGGTTCGAAGTCGGCTGGCGCGACACGCTGAAGCTTATGGCCGATCATCTCGATAGTCGAAGGACGCTCTTGCAGACACGCCTGCGCCAGGTCGAGCGAACACTCGCGGGCCTCTCGCAGTCGGCGCCAGGGGATCGACGTCTCCCATTGGCTCTGGGCTTATAAAGCATCGTACTCGAGCGCCGTCACATCAAAGAGGGTCAACGTTCAATCGGCTGCGCGTTTCACTAATTCAGCATCGCGCAGAGCGTCCAAGTGATCCGCCCACCATTGCATCATTTCGCGCCGCTGCTTCAGGTATTGCGCCGCATTGTAAGCCGCACGCACCTTGTTGCGTTCATCGTGCGCGAGCTGTCGCTCGACCCAATCCTCGTCCCAACCATGCTCATTGGCTTCGGTTGAGAACAGCGACCTGAAACCGTGCGTGGTCGTCCGACCGTGGAAACCCATGCGATAGAGCGCAAACAGCATGGTGTTGTTGGACATGAAGCCCTCCGGCGCGGCGCTCGGGAAAAGAAACTCCTTTTTCCCGGTAATCTGCTGGAGCCTCGCCAACAACGCACGCGATTGCCGCGCCAAGGGCACGAGATGCGGCGTATTCATCTTCATGCGTTCGGCCGGAATGCGCCAAAGCCCGTCTTCGCGATCCATGCCGTCGAACTCGAGCCAACGCGCGGCGCGCAGCTCAGTCGTCCGCGGCGCCATCAGAACCGCGAGATTGATGGCGATGCGCGTTTCTTCCTCGCCGTCGTACGCAGCGAGACGAATTAAGAAGTCGCCGACTTCGCCGCGCGCGAGAGCCTTGTGGTGCTTGGCGCGTGGCGGTGATTTGAGCGCGCCTTTCAGTGGCGCAGCGGGATCGTGTTCACAATATTGGCTGGCAATGCCGTATCGAAAAATTCCCGAGCAATATTGCTTCAAGCGACGATTGGTTTCGAGCACCCCGCGCGCTTCCACCACCTTCAACACTTCGAGCATCATCGCCGGCTTGATCTCCGACACTTCTATACCACCCAGGGATGGGAAGATGTCGGCCTCCAATCGGTTCATGACCTGCTTGGCGTAGGCTGGCGTCCATTCGTGCTCATGCAATTGGTGCCATTCAAGCGCTACGGACTTGAACGTATAAATCGGCGCGCGTTTGCGCTTGAGTTTTTCGGCTGCGCGCTCTGCGGCAGGATCCTCTCCGGCTTGAACTTTTTCGATCGCGTCGTTGCGTTTTTTACGCGCGGCCGTCAGCCCTATCCTCGGATAAGCGCCCAACGTCAGCAGCTTTTCCTTGCCGTCGAGTTTGAAGCGAAAGCGCCAAAGCTTTCCGCCACTCGGCGTGACGACAAGAAACAATCCTGCGGAGTCGAAGAGCTTGTAAGCGCTCGCTGCAGGTTTTGCTGATCGCAGTTGTGGTTCTGAAAGAGGCATTTTCGTCAGTGGGGTACATTGTGGGGTATGTTGGGGTATGTGCCCCAAAAGTACCCCTGCGTTGCTGAGATGGTCCGACACGGGACGATCCAGCCTGACTTACAAAACGCAGGAAAATCAATAAGCTCTGGCGTCTCAACTTGGATCAGGCTGAAGCGATGAAGGGCAATCTGGCGGACAGAGAGGGATTCGAACCCTCGTTAGGCTTGCACCTAAACACGCTTTCCAAGCGTGCGCCTTCAGCCACTCGGCCACCTGTCCATCCGGCGGGCGCGTTATGGCTGTCGCCGCTCTGGTGCGCAACCTGAGAGACGTCGTAACCGGCGCCGCGGCGGCTGCGTATTCACCAGTCCGCCACCCATTTCCGCCGCGACACCGTTAACGAGCCAATCCAATGGCGTTCGCGGGGATGCGAAATGGCCACCGGTGGCCTACGTGTCAGCCAACACCAAGCGAGGTTCTCATGGCCCGATCCACAACCATGCCCGGCAGCGACCAAATCCTGCCTGGCCGTCCCGCGGCGATCCCAACGGCCGCGACGCATTTCGTGAACGGCAACGCGCTGAAGCCGCCCTTCCCGGCCGGTTTCGAAGACGCGGTGTTCGGGCTCGGCTGCTTCTGGGGCGCAGAGCGCAAGTTCTGGCAGACGCCGGGCGTCTGGAGCACGTCAGCCGGCTACGCAGGCGGCGCGACCCCGAACCCGACTTACGAGGAAGTCTGCTCCGGCCGCACCGGGCACACTGAAGTCGTGCGCGTAATCTTCGACCCGGCGCAGATCAGCTACGAGCAATTGCTCAAAGTCTTCTTTGAGAGCCACGATCCGACCCAAGGCATGCGCCAAGGCGGCGACGTCGGCACACAATATCGCTCAGCGATCTACACGACGTCAGATGTGCAAAAGCGCACCGCTGAAGCCGCGCTTAAGGCGTACGGCGAGAAGCTTCGCGCATCCGGGTTCGGACAAATCACGACGGAACTTCGCGACGCGCCTGAGTATTTTTACGCCGAAGATTATCATCAGCAATATCTTGCGAAAAATCCGAACGGATATTGCGGGATCGGCGGCACAGGCGTGACTTGTCCTATCGGACTCAATGTTCAGTAGGGTCAATTTACCTGCGTTTCCTCAAAGGAAATAAAGAACAAGACGGGCTCATCGGCGCTGTGGTAACTGATGCTACACGTTTGCGATGCCCACAGCGCCGATGACCGAACGCGCCCGTATCTGTTTGATTGACGATGACATCTTCGTCCGCGACGCGATGGCGATTGGCCTTGGCGACGCTGGCTACGAGGTGATCACGGCGCCTGGCGCTGCAGCTGGCTTCGACATCGCGAGCCGCGAACCGCTGGACGCGATCGTCACCGACATGAACATGCCTGGCACGGGCGGCGCGCAATTCATTCCCGAAGCGCGCGCGCGCTGGCCAGACATGCCGATCATCGCCATCTCTGGCTCTGCTGTCATCGATGGACGTAACACAGATGAGGTCGCACGCGCGCTTGGCGCGGACGCGACCTTGATCAAGCCGTTTCGCGCGCGCCAATTGGCGGCGCTGATCGAGCGCGTTCTGGCCGATCGGAAGTCCGATTGATTAGCCCGGCCAGCGCAAGCCGACGCGGCGGCGTTGCTGCAGCGTTTGCTCGGCGCGTTGCAGCGCCCGCAGCGCCACTTCTGCTTGTTGCAGCGAATCCGTTGAACGCAGCGCATCCATCGCCAGGCGCAAGCGCGAGGCGCCCTCTTCCAGCTTGTCGCGCGCGCCTTCGCGCTCACCGAGCGCCGTCAGCGCGCGGCCAATCTCTTGCTGCGCCGCGCCCCACGAGATCGGATCCGTCGTGCGATCGACTGCATCGAGATAACGCTGCCGCGCATCGAGCGCCTTCGAGAGCCATTTGATATGGCCGCCGCGCTCGCCAAGGCTCAACGCGCCAGAGGCGAAGTCCGATAGAATATCGAGCTGCAGGTTCTGACTGATTTCAGTCGGCCGCGCCTCGACCATCTTGTCGAGAGATTCAACGATCGGCTGCAGACGCTCAGGCTTATAGTCTTGCGGACGGTGCAGCACCGGGCGCGCCTTGCGTGCGAGCGAGAACGCCAGTGCACGTTGCACGGCTTCATCGGGGCGGCCGACTTTCCAGCCAAGCGAGAAATCCTGAACCTCGTGCGTGCGGCCATAACCCGGCAGCGTCGTGATGCGCAGATCGATTTTGCCCATCATGTTGCGCTTGCCCCAGACGATGACATCTGCGGCCGAGCGCTCAAGCGCTTCACCAGCTTCAACAGCGATGCGACGGCGCGTTTCAGGATGCGCGCGCGGCGAAACGGTTTTGAGTTTGAGCGGGAAGAGATCGACCTGCACGTCCTGCTCGAACGAGAACATGCCGAAATTGTCTTCGATCGCTTCCTTCATCTCTTGGCGCAGCAAGCCGCCGCCGCCTTCGATTTCGGCAATCAACACCAGCGCGCGGTGATCCTTCGTGCGCTTCAGCGCTTGGCCGCGCAGCGCCACGCGCGCCATGCCGCTGGCCTTGCCCATGCCGGTGAGCATCCAGAATGCAGCGACAAGAACGCCGGCGAGGAAGATCGAGGTGAAGAACATGAAGACGTTCGGCTGCTGCACGAACGCGTCTTGGAATTCACGAGGCAAGAGCCGCATGACGCGGGACGCCAACTCAGGCGCGATCGCTGCGGCTGCTGCAAAATTAACCATTTAGCGTCCGTCAGTCCCTGCCCAGGCCAAGAGCATTAGCCCGGCGCGCCGCAACGCACAACGGCTAGCGGCGCCTTGCGGCGCCACAAAGCAGCCCTCCCCACAATCGCGAAAATGCTCAGTTGCCCCGTTGCTTAGCGGCTTCCAAGGCCTGGTTCATCATCGCCCCCATGTTGCCCAAATCCACCGCCTCAACGCCCTCTGGCAGTGTGAACAACGCAGCGCTCTGCGCACCGCGCTGAACGCTGGTGGTTTCCCAAACGACGCGCCCATCATCCGTCGCACGCAGGATGATGCCGTCCTCGGTTACGCACACCGTATCGGTGCCGTCCTCGGCTGTGGTTTTCGTCCACTCAGCGCCACTCTCACCGGCGACTGAGCACGAGCCGGTACGCGTGGCGTTTTGATCCGCAAGCTGGCCCTGCCAATCGTCGATCGGATTGGTCACCCCTTGATCCAAGCCTGACGCGCGGATCGCCATGGTCCGCCCGGCTTGGTTCGTGATCACGAAGCTCTCGCCCGTTTCACCATTGGTGATGATGGTGGTCGCGCCCTCGCCAGCATTCAGTTCCAGCCTCATCTTGCCGCCATCGCGCACCATCACGACTGGCGTCGCTTCGCCATCGGGGTTCGTGAGCGTCGCTTCTGAGCGGTAGGCTGCGCCGTTCAGATCCGGAAAGGCGCCGCCACCTGCACCGGCGTCCGCCGTCGACGCCGTCTCCGCGTTTTGTCCACAAGCGGCCAGCGCGCAGACGGAAACCAAAGCCAACGCGAACGTGCGCATGAGGATACTCCCTGAAATTCGAAGCGGCCTTACTAGCAGGACGACCTTCCACTCGTAAGCCCAAGCCAGCTATTCGTCGCAAAGCCGGGCGAGGGAACCCGCTTGGCGCCGGTCGCCCTTGCTACGGCACGCCCTAACCGGCCAAAATCAGCCCAACGCTGCCCGGGCGTGTCTACGCCGGGCGCACATCGTTTTTTGGGGGTTCCATGAAAAAGCAGCTTCTAGCCGTTTGCCTTGCGGCGAGCGTGCCGTTCCTCGCCGCCTGCGCCACGACCGGCGCAGAGACCGCATCCACCTTCGGCAACGCCGCCGCTTATCAACAGGCTCAGACCGACGTGCAGCGCCTCACCGCTCAAGCCAACCAAGATCCGCTTCTGAAGCCGTGGACCGGCGTGCATGGCGGCGTGCCGCCCTGGAATCAAGCTCGCGTCGAACTGCTCGCGCCATCGCTTGAACTCGGCCTCGCTTTGCAAGAAGCCGAAGTTCAGGCGATCGCCAACAACCCGGCCGCGCCCACGTTCGACAACACCATCGGCGCCATGCAGGACAGCGGCCGCCACGTCGATCGCGCCACCACGATCTTCGGCGTGATGACCGACAACGTCAGCAACGAGCAAGTGCAAGCTGTCGAAGCTGAATGGTCGCCCCGCATCACTGCGGCCTACAACGCCATCACCTTCAACCGCGCGCTCTACAACCGCATTGATACGTTGTTCCAGAACCGCGCATCGCTCGACCTCAACCCGCACCAACTGCGCCTGCTTGAACGCACGCACGATCAGTTCGTGCGCGCCGGCGCCGCAGCAACGCCGGAGCAACAAGCGCGCCTCGGCGCCATCAACGAAGAACTCTCTTCGAAGTACGCCGATTTCGGCCGCCGCCTACTCGCGGACGAAAACACCGCGATCGTCATCACCAATCGCCGCGAACTCGCGGGCCTGCCGCCGAACATCGTTCAGCAGCTCGCCGCCGCCGCCACCGAGCGCGGGCACGAAGGCCAGTGGGCGATCGTCAACACGCGTTCGAGCGTCGATCCGTTCCTTCAGTTTTCGTCCAACCGCCCGTTGCGCGAACGCGTCTGGACCACGTTCAAGAACCGCGGCGACAATGGCGACGCCAACGACACCAACCAGGTGATTGCTGAAATCCTCAACCTCCGCGCCGAACGCGCGCAAATCCTCGGCTTCCCGACCCACGCGCACCTGCGCATGGCCGATACGATGGCGCTGACGCCGGAACGCGCTCAGGACCTGATGATGCGCGTCTGGCCTGCCGCCGTGGCCCGGGTGCACGAAGAAGTCGCCGACATGCAGGCGATTGCAAACCGTCAGCGCGCCAACATCACAATCGAGCCGTGGGACTACAATTACTACGCCGAGCAAGTCCGCCGCGACCGCTACAACCTCGATCAGAACGAGCTCCGCCCGTACTTCGAGCTCAACAACATGATCAACGCGTCGATGTTCATGGCCAACCAACTCTACGGCCTATCGTTCCGCGAAATCACCGGCACGGTGCCGGTGTTCGAGCCGAGCGTGCGCGTATGGGAAGTCACCGATCGTGACGGCTCGTACCAAGGCCTCTTCTACGGCGATTATTTCGCCCGCGCAGGCAAGCGCTCAGGCGCCTGGATGAACACATATCGCTCGCACGAGACATTCACCGGTACGGAGATCACGCCGATCGCGTCGAACAATAACAACTTCGTGCGCGGCGCGCCGGGTGAACCGGTGCTGATTTCGCTCGATGACGCCGAAACGCTCTTCCACGAATTCGGCCACGCCATTCACTATCTGGTGTCGGAAGTGGATTATCCCGGCCTCGGCAACGTCCCGCGCGACTACGTCGAGTATCCAAGCCAAGTGCACGAACACTGGGTGCTGACGCGTCCGATCCTCGATCAGTTCGCGCGCCACTACCAAACAAACGCCCCGATGCCGCAAGCCTTGGTCGATCGCGTTCACAACGCCTCGACCTTCAACCAAGGCTACACGACGGTGGAGTATCTCTCCTCCGCACTCGTCGACATGTCGCTGCATAACCGCGCGCAGCCGATAACGGATGTGGACGCATTCGAGCGTGAAACACTCACCACGCTTGGCATGCCGCACGAAATCGCCATGCGTCACCGCCTGCCGCAATTCGGTCACTTGTTCTCAAGCGATGCGTACTCGGCCGGTTACTACTCGTACCTCTGGTCCGAGACGATGGACGCCGACACCTGGGAAATGTTCGAAGCCACCGGCAACGTGTTCGATCCGACCGTCGCCGCCGGCATGCGCAACATCATCCTCGCGCCAGGCAACATGACCGACCGCGCTGAGGCGTACCGCCAATTCCGCGGCCGCGATCCGGACGTCAACGCTCTCCTCCGCACCCGCGGCTTCCCGACCGGCGAACCCCCGGCCGGCAGCGGGAGCACCGGCAACTAAGCCAGCCGCAACGCACACGAAGGGCGCGGACAGCAATGTCCGCGCCCTTTTTGTTTGCACCAATGGGTCAATGCAATTCGAGGAAGCTCTTGAAGCCGCCGAAGATCATGCGTTTGCCGTCGAAAGGCGCGTTGGCCATGCTGTCCTTCAGGCGCGGGTCATCCATGACCTTCTTCATCACGGCGTCGCGGGTTTCGCGATCCTTGTAGGTCGCCCACGAGAACACGACGATCTCATCGTCCTTTGCCTGCACGGCGCGCGGAAACGACGTCAGTTCACCGTATGGCACATCGTCGCCGATGCACTCCACGTAATCGAGCGCGCCATGTTCCTTCCAGACTTGGCCCGCCGTGCGCGCCATCTCCTTGTAAGCGTCGAGATTCTGCTTCGGAACCGCGAGTACGAAACCATCTACGTAAGGCATGAGCCGTCTCCTTTGTGTTGAACTTATCAAAGGACGTATCGCGCGATGGCGATCCGACAATGCCCGGAAGATGGTTACGTCAGTGGGATGCGCTCTTTGTTTTGTTCCACCCATTGACGGAAGGTCAGAAGCTCCGGATTGAGCTCTCGCGATGTCTCGATACTACGCGCCGAGCGGAACGCGGTTTCGAAATCGCGTTTGAATTGAAACATATTGCCGAGATCGTCGGCGCCGGGAAATCCGTAGTTGCGGAACTCCTCCGGCGACGCTGCGTGATGGCGCACGTCAATGCCTAGTACATCACTCAAGGTCGCCGCCATTTCGGCGCCTGACACGTGTTCGCCAGCAATGCCGATGTGCTTTCCAATCGCGCTCGCACCCTGCTTGAAGACGCCATAGGCGCACTTGCCGATATCTTCGGCGGCGATCCCCGGCATCTTCGCGTCACCTGTCGGCAGCGTGAACGCGTACCCACCTTGCCCATCGGGTTTCGGGTTCATGCCAAAGCCAATGAGATTGTCCCAATAGAACGAGGTCAGCAGGAACGTCGTCGGAAGTCCGGCAAAGAATGCGTCGGCTTCGCCCTTCACATCGAAATGCGGAACTTTGTAGCGCTTGTGAATCGTCGGCATTTGCTCGCTCTCGATCGGCACCCATCGGCGCGTGTCTTCCAACGTTGACCAGACAACGTGCTTCACTCCCTCGCGCTGCGCGGCGTTGGCCAGGGTGCGCGCTTCGGCGAGCTCGCGGTCGGGCGACATGTGAGCCCAGTAAAAGGTGACGCAGTAAGCGCCATGCGCGCCGTGGAACGCGCGCTCAATGCTGGTGGGATCTTCCAGATCGCCCTGCACCACTTGGGCGCCGACGGCCCTGAGCTTCTGGGCCGCCTCAGAGTCCGGGTTTCTGGTGATCGCACGCGCGGTGAACGCGCCGCTCGCGTCCGCCTGAATGGCGCGCACCAAACCACCGCCCTGCGCGCCCGTCGCACCGGCGACGGCGATAATCTTCTTGTCCGACATGCCCTTACCTCAAAAAATCCGGCTGATTGTGCGCGGCGCTAAGGATTCAGCCGCTGTTCAGCCGCAACGCGCCATTGTCCGTATCGGAGCACTGACCACAATGCGCAAATTCATCGCCATTTTCGCAACAATAGCGTTCGCAATGGCCACCTTCACCGCCACGCCTGCCAGCGCGCAGCGCTACCGCGATCGTGATCGCGGAGATTATTCTAGCAATCGCCACGGTGCCTACGACAATGACCGGCGCGGGCGCGGCAACGGCTATTACAACCGCCCGGAATGCTACGACCGCCAGGGCCGGAACCACTGCTACGACCGTCGCGACGACGACAACGACGACGCAGTCGCCGCCGGCGTCATCGGCCTCGTACTCGGCGCCGTGATTGCCTCAGCTGTCGCGAGCGGCAACAACAGTCGCCAGAACGATGGCTATTACAGCAATAGCGATGACCGCGACTATCGTGGCGACGACGGCTACTACGCCCCCCAATGCACGCAGCAAGTGCGGCGCTGGGATCGGCGCGCCGGGCGTTACGTCATCGTCGACGTTCCCTGCTGAACTTTTGAGCGGACTTAAGTGAAGGCGTGCCCTGTGGACCACAGGGTGCGCCCTCGCGCATATCGGCGCAGTCTTCTCCATAATTTCCGCCGAAGCCTGCGTTACGCTCCGTTGTATGCGGTACGTGTGCGATGCGCCCGGCGGCGCAACCTGGTTCAGATTTGAGACCGAGGCCGAGGCGGAAGCCGAGGCGGCGCTGATGCGCCATGTCGTCGACAAGTATTTCCGCCGGTACGAGGGCGCGGCGCGCGAGGCCTATCGGGCGCCGAAGGGCGCTGCGACGTTCGAGCAAGCGATTGGCCTGAAAGACCACATCGCCAAAGCAATGCCGCTGTTCTTGACCCTCCGCGCCGCCGATGGCGAAGGGCTGGCGACCGCCATGCTGCCGCCGCAAGGGCGCAACCAAGCGAACTTCCGGATCGTGATCGTGGGGCCGGCAAACGCCGACCCCTACGAGAACCACGATGCGGCGATCGAAGCTCTCGCGCGGCATTTCAAACTCGACCTGCCGCGCGAGGAATGCTTCCCGTACGCCTGAGCGTTACGGCTTGCCCGGCGTCGCGCCGCCAGTCGTCGTGTCGCCACCACCCGTTGTTGGCGCTTGCGGCGGCGGCGCGCCTGCGCCGTTGCTGACAACCCGCGCGCCAGCGTAGCAAGGCGCGCGCGTGCACGCCTGCATCAGCAAGCGGACCATGTACTGCGCGTTCGCCGGGGGCGTGAAGCCGAAGATCGGATAATCGTCCGGCAGCATGTCGTTCGCGACAACGCCGCCCGTGCTCATATCGATCAGCTCGAGATCAACATTGGTGCAATCGCCATCGCACGCGCCGATGAAGCCGTATTCAGTGCCGCCCGTTAGATCGACGACAAAGCGATGATCGCGACCGGGCTGCATCGGCACGATCGTGTCGTTGCCGACCGGCGCATAATTGGGCGCGTTGGCGCTTTGCAGCTGACCGAGCTGCTGACCGATCATCGTGATCAGTTGCTGACGCACTTCATCAGTAACTTGTGTCTGTTCAGTGCCCGACGCTGGCGACTGTGTTGACGGCGGTGTCGCGCCCGCCTTCACCGGCGGCAGCGCCGGACCATCCGCACCTTGCCCGCACGCAGCGAGCATCAAGGCCACTACTCCGGCCACCCAAAGCTGACGCATCTATTCCCTCCTCCGTTCGCCAAACCCGCCTAAACCCGGCGGCCGCGGCTGTCCACGTCCCGCCCTTGCGGAGCCGACGCGAAACCTGTGTGCAGCGCCAGGGCGGATATCGCTGTGCCCCCCGTCACGACCACTTCGCGATGGCGTTGCTCGTTACCCGAACTGCACGACCGCCCCGGGACTCTCGGCGATAGGCGAGAACCCGGGCAAACCAGTTTGTCCTCGCTTCTCGTCCTTCTCCCCTCGTGGGAGAAGGTGGCCAGCCGAAGCCTTGACGAAGGCTGGACGGATGAGGGGGCAAGCCGATGAAGCGCTTAGTCAAATCCGACCGCACACTCACCCGCGCCAGAAAACTACGCGCCGAAATGAGCGACGAAGAGCGCATCCTCTGGATGCTGCTGCGCGATCGCCGCTTCGCCGATTTCAAATTCCGCCGCCAAGTGCCGCTCGGCGACTACGTCGTCGATTTCGTCTGCTACGGCGCCAAACTCGTTCTCGAACTCGACGGCTCACAACACGCCAACCCCGAACAAGCAAAGTTCGACGCCATCCGCACCCAGCACCTCGAAGCCGCCGGCTTCCGCGTCGCGCGCATCTGGTGCAGCGATCTCTTCAAAGACCGCGAAGCCGCGATGACCCAAATCTGGAACGCCCTCCACGAAAAATCGTAACACGCACCCTCGCCCTTCTCCCCTTGTGGGAGAAGGTGTCTCGACGCACGGCGTCGAGACGGATGAGAGAAGGTGGATCGGCGCAAAGCGCCGAGACGGATCAGGGTAACAGCTCAGTAGATGACGAGAATTTAGCGCTACCTTACGCCCACGGCGAACTCACAGCCAAACGTCCGAAGCGACTTTGACATTCAAGTGTCCTAAGATCTCAGAGATCTCTTCCGTACTCAGTTGATTGGAATGGGCGACGACCAAGCGGGCGTAGAACGCGCTAACGTCGGCGTCTTTCGCTATGAGATAAATTTGATCGTTCTGATTCAGGGCCGCGACGAGTATTTTCAGTTGGGAAGGATTTAAGGTCTCGTGTTGCGCCAGTCGCGCGATGGCGGTGTGCGTTCTATTGAACGACTTGCTCTCGGCCAAGTCTTGCACGTCGGCGTCCTTGTCCGGCTCCTCCAAAACATGGACGTCAATTGCCAGCAGATCCAAGAATTTGTTGAGGCCGTCGAGCAGCGTAACCGTTGCCTTTTTCTTATCCTGCCATTCCGCGGCCAAGACCGGTTTGATGGTCCCCGGTGCCAACTCCGAAGCCCAGTCGCGGTCGCTGGAAAGGACGTGCAGCGGCAGTGACTCAGCCAAGTTTGATAACAACAGTTCCCAATTGAGTTGGTCCCCGAGAGATTCACGTTTGCCCGGCGGATTGCCCAATTGCTGGCGCCGTACCGCGCGCTCATAGGACTGCTCATCGAACTCTACGGTCTTCGACACCTTCATGATCTTCTGGATGAGCTGATCAGCGGCCAGAGTTTTATCTTCCGCATGAGACCTGACCTTCGCCAACAGTTCTTTCTTCGCGAGCACCAACTCCTGCGACAGCTTCGATATCGCCGTCGCCTCCTCGTATCCGTCGCATATTCTCGGCAGCGAACCAACATGGAGCACTTTGGCTTCAAGCTGTTTCAAAACATCCGCGATCTTCTTCTCGCGATTTCGTTCGTACTCATCGATCACTTGGCCGGTGAGACAAACAACCACCGCGCCAGACGTTACGACGTCTGCAAACTTTTGAAGCTTCGCTAGGTCATCATCTGTGTAGTCGTACATACGCAGAAAGATGTTCGCATCGACAAAGACAAAATGAGCCGTGCCCGAACCCCGCCGAATTTCCCTCGCCTAGTCCCCATCCATCGCCGCAATGAACGCTTCCTGCGGAATATCCACCTTGCCGAACTGGCGCATCTTTTTCTTACCCGCCTTCTGCTTATCCAGCAGCTTGCGTTTGCGCGAGGCGTCGCCGCTGTAACTACTCCGCCGCGACCAACGCATCGGCGGGAAGGTGATCGCGCGCCCGCAGCACTTCCATGCCGACCATGCGCCCTTCGGAGTCGTAATCCAGAACAACACCGGGCGCGACTTCTTCGCTCTCGACGACGGCTTCGCCGGAGAAGCGCAGATACGCTGCATTGGTCTTTGCGTCGTAGTGGAGGCGTACGCTCATGTCGGTCTCCGCGCGCGCCTGTCTAGGAAGGCGCTCACAATAACAATTGTAGCATCATCTTCGCCGCAAACCACGCGGAGAATGCGGCCGTCCCGCTCTGGGACGGCGCGAAAACGGCGCTCCAGCGTAGGATCTGTCGGGTCCGGCTCAGTCCATTCCGGCTCGCGGGCGGTGCGCTCAACCCACGCGATGTCCAATAGGCGCTCTCTCAGCGCGACGTTCGCGTGATCGGTGAACACGATCCGCTTGGTCACGGCTCAATCGCTATCCATCTTCAGCGCCGCGATGAACGCTTCCTGCGGAATGTCGACCTTGCCGAACTGGCGCATCTTTTTCTTACCCGCCTTCTGCTTGTCCAGCAGCTTGCGTTTCCGGCTCGCGTCGCCGCCGTAGCACTTTGCCGTCACGTCTTTGCGCAGCGCCGAGAGCGTTTCGCGGGCGATGATGCGGCCGCCGATCGCGGCTTGGATCGGGATCTTGAACATGTGCTGCGGGATCAGCTCTTTGAGCTTTTCCACCATCGAGCGGCCACGGCCTTCGGCGCGGCCAGCGTGCACGAGCATTGAGAGCGCGTCGACCGGATCGTCGTTCACCAGGATCGACATCTTCACCAGATCGCCGGCGCGGTGATCGATGATCGAATAGTCGAAGCTGGCATAGCCCTTCGAGACGCTCTTCAAGCGATCGTAGAAATCGAACACGACTTCGTTGAGCGGCAGCTCATAAACCAGCATCGCGCGCGAGCCGACATAGTTCAGCTCTTTCTGAATGCCGCGGCGATCCTGGCAAAGCTTGATGATCGAGCCCAGATATTCATCCGGCGTCAGCAGCGTGGCTTTGATCCACGGCTCTTCGATTTCCTTGATGTAAGTCGGGTCCGGCAGATCGGCGGGGTTGTGTAGCTCCTTCACTTCGCCGTCGTTCATGTGAACTTTGTAGACGACACTTGGCGCCGTCGCGATCAGATCGAGATCGAACTCTCGGCTGAGGCGCTCTTGGATGATTTCCAGGTGCAACAGCCCAAGAAAGCCGCAGCGGAAGCCGAAGCCGAGCGCGGCTGAGGTTTCCATTTCGAAGCTGAAGCTCGCATCGTTCAGCCTGAGCTTCGACATAGCGGCGCGGAGATCTTCGAAGTCGGCCGCGTCGGTCGGGAAGAGACCGCAGAAGACGACAGGCTGCGCCGGCTTGAAACCCGGCAGCGCCTGCGCGGTTTCGCGGCGATAGTCGGTGATGGTGTCGCCGACGCGCGCGTCCGCGACTTCCTTGATGCTGCCGGTGAACGTGCCGATCTCGCCGGGGCCGAGTTCGGCCACCTCTTCGCGCTTCGGCCGCAGCACGCCGAGCGTGTCGATGTTGTAATCGGCGCCGGTCTGCATGAGCTTGATGCGCATGCCCTTCTTCACCACGCCGTCGATGACGCGGAAGAGCACGACGACGCCCAGATAGGCATCGTACCAGGCGTCGACCAGCATGGCTTTGAGCGGCGCATTGCGGTCGCCGGATTTCGGCGGCGGCAGGCGGGTGACGATGGCTTCGAGCAAATCGGTGATGCCCTCGCCGGTCTTGCCGGAGGCGAGGATGGCGTGGCTCGCATCGAGGCCGATGACGTCTTCGATCTGCTGCTTCACGCGCTCGGGCTCGGCGGCGGGCAGATCGATCTTGTTGATGACCGGCACGATCTCAAGATCGAGGTCGAGCGCTTGATAGACGTTGGCGAGGGTTTGCGCTTCGACGCCTTGGCTCGCGTCCACGATCAGCAGCGCGCCTTCGCATGCGGCGAGCGAGCGGCTCACCTCATACGCAAAGTCCACATGCCCCGGCGTGTCCATGAGGTTCAGCACGTAGTCGAGGCCGTCGGCGGCTTTGTAATCGAGACGCACGGTTTGCGCCTTGATGGTGATCCCCCGCTCCTTCTCGATGTCCATCGAGTCCAGGACCTGCTCCGTCATCTCACGCGCCGTGAGGCCGCCCGTCTGCTGAATCAGCCGGTCGGAGAGCGTGCTCTTGCCGTGGTCGATATGGGCCACGATGGAGAAATTGCGGATGCGGTCTCGGGACGTCATTTGTGGCCGCTACGTATAGGCGCCCGAGCGAGGCGCCAAGCGCGGGGGCTGCGTCAGTTCGGCATTAGGGCGAAAAATACCGCGTAGAATAAGAGCCATGCGCCGATGAGGACCCAGAGAAGCTGGCGTGGGCTCAGCCAGCGGCTCAATCGGCGGCCGATCAATGCGGCGCCGACGGAGACGACAAGGAAGCGCGGGAGGCGCGCGACGATGGAGGCGAGCGCAAAAGCCGGGAGCGGCGCTTCGCCCGCATGGGGCGCAAGGACCGCATAGACTTTGTAAGGCGTAGAGCTGAGCGGCCCGAGCATGGTGGCGGCAAACCAGTCGCCGCGCATTGCATCGGCCGCGCGCGAAAACATGGCGTCACTGATGGCCGGAACGGCAAGCACCGCCGCGTGCGCCGCGGTGGGATCGCTCGTGCTCCAGAGGTACATGATGACGCCGCCGGTCACGGCGCCAAGCGTGGCGATCACCGATGCGCGCATCGCCACTTTCACGCCGTGCTTCAGGCCGATGTAACTCAGCAGCACATCGGGGACGAAAAAGAACAAGGTCGCCTCGGCGACACCCCAGATGAAGGCGGCCACGTCGAGCGCATTGCGTTTGAGCCGAGCCACGTGTTGCTCCGAGTCGGAGCATCAGCTTGCCGCAAAAAACTCGCCGCGGTCGAGCCTTTGGCTAGCGATGTTAGTGTAACGGCACGGTAGACCGCTGGCGCTTTGCCACGCGGCGCCGTCTTGCAGCTGGTGATGAACGTGCGGCGCGAAGCTGTCACCGGAATTGCCGAGCCGGCCGAGGCGCTGGCCTTGTGTCACGCGCTCCCCTTCCCGCACCGCGAGTGAGCCGGCCATAAAGTGCGCCACTAGGCTGAACTCGCCATTGCCGTGATCGATAATGACATGGTTGCCTGGGTCCCCGGCGCCGCGGAATTCCGGCACGTGAAAATCTTCACTGCTCTCGCCAGGCACGGGCTGATCGGGACGATCGCCGCGCGCGACGACAATTATGCCAGCGCCGGGCGCGATGATCTCGCGGCCGAATCCAATGAGATCAGTGTTCACTGCGAACGCGGCGCTGGTTTGCAAGGCATAACTTTCGCTGACGCCCATAGCGTCGATAGCGAACTGACCGCTGCCGTTGCGATGTCCTCCATTTGCGGCGCTGGCTTGAGTGACGATTCCGTTGCCACGGAATGGGAAGATGAGATCGGTGAGTTGCGTGTAGGTGTTGATGGCGATGTCGGCTTCGAGTGGCGGCGTCGCGTCTTCAAACGCCACGCTGACGCGCATGCGGTCGATGTTGGCGGCGGCGGGCTGGCGCGCGACGATGCGAAGGCCGAACGGCCAGAACGTGTTTGGCGGCGTAGGCAGGCCGCGCACGAGCATGGCGTTGAGCGCCGCGCCCCAATGTTCGCTGCGCGCTGTCTCGGTCGCGCCGGAGGCGTATGAGAGCGTGAGCCGCGAAGGCGTTGCGCTCACCGCGCGCGCCGCTTCGGCGATCACGAACACGAACCACGCTTCGGTACGTTCGCGCGGCAAGTCGCTCGCCTTGAACACGCGCTGCGGCCGGGTGATCAAGCGAAGCTCGCCAGGCGGGGCGGCGGATTGCGGCGTGGCGCACGCGGCAGAGGGCAGCGTCAAGGCCGCGCCGGCCAATAATAGCGCCTGGCGGCGGCTCGTTTCGAGGATCATAGGCGCTCCACCTTTCAGGGCGCAAAGGTCGCCCGGTTCCGGCGCGGCGCAATCGGCCAACGACCAGCTTACACGGGGCGGCGATGCATTGACGCGTGTTCCGGCCTCCCTTAAACCCCGCCGTCTTCTACCGGACTAAATCCGTGCCCGGATGGCGGAATTGGTAGACGCACCAGCTTCAGGTGCTGGCGCTCGCAAGGGCGTGGAGGTTCGAGTCCTCTTCCGGGCACCATCCTACGCTCGCGGGTGTCCTCCGGCCTTCGCGGCGCTGGCGTCCCCACTCCAACGACTCGCATTGCCTAGCCCGCGCCACATCGTTGTGCGAGACCGTTGCGTCCTCGCGCCTTTCGCGGCTGCCTGAAGGAACTGCATTATGAAACTCGTCCTTGCGCTCATTGCGCTGGCTCTCACGTCGGCATGCGCTTCACATGCGTCGACAACTGCGCAGCAGAACCGTGAACAGCGCGGTCAAGCAATCGTGGAGCAGCATTGCAGCACGTGCCACGCGACCGGCCGTTCCGGGGACAGCCCCGCGCCCGAAGCGCCGGCGTTTCGCACATTGTCCCACAACTACCGGGTCGACGCGCTCGAGGAGGCGCTGGCCGAGGGCATCAGTGTCGGCCATCCTGCCATGCCTCAGTTCGCCTTTGCGTCCGAAGACGTCAGCGCAGTCGTCGCCTATCTGCAATCGATTCAAAACGAGCTACCGCCCGCGCAAGAGTGAGCACATGTACGCGCGAGATGGCGGGCTTGTTCATCACGCCGGCGCCGCGAACGCGAACACGGCGTTGCTCTTCTGAAAATCAGCGGCGGCGCCGAAATCTGCGCCTGGGTATTCGGCCAGGAGGCGCAAGCGCGTGCGCGGCCGTGTTGCGCGACCGGGGTCGCCGACGAGAATGTCTATGTTTGCAGCGAGGCATTGATCGAGAAAAACAGTGACGCGGCCGGCCAGCGTCTGCTCGTAGAAGAGATCGCCGACGAGGACGATGTCTACCGCGGGCGGCGGGCCGTCCAAAATGTCGCCGAGTAGAGTTGAGAGCGAGACGTTGTTGAGCACGGCGTTGAGCTCGGTCGCCGCGATCGCGTATGGATCGATATCGACGCAGGTGACCTCGCCGGCGCCGGCGAGCGCGGCGGCGATGCCGACAATGCCTGAGCCGCAGCCAAGATCGAGAACGCGACGGCCCGCGGCGGTTTCAGGATGATCAAGAACATGACGCGCGAGCGCTAAGCCCCCGCCCCAATAGTGCGCCCAGTATGGCGCGTCGAAAGCGTCGTCGGCCCGCGCGAGACGCCAAAGGCCGCTTGCCGGACTCGCTTTGTGAAGGCGGATCTCCGGCACGGTTGGGACTTCGAGCACGGGGAGGTTGGCGGCGATGAAGGCCGGCGCTTCGGGCGGGAGGCCAGTACGTGCAATCGTTCCATCCATGGGCGCGACTGTACGAGCGCGGACACCGGCTAGTCGCTGAAAAATCGCTCATCGGTCGTCGTGCGCTTTGGCGGGTCGCTGACGCGTGCTAGGCGGTCGGCATGCGAAATCTCAGCTTTGTCTTGGCCTTCACCTTTGGGCTCGCCGCCTGCGCTACGCCGCACCCCGCCATTTCGACCGCCAGCATAGCGCCAGCATGGGACGCAGCGCGGATCGACGCGATCCTGCAGCGCACGCAGCGCATTCATCTGGCGCCGGATTTGTCGGCGTTAAGCGCGGGCGAGCGCGTGGCGATGGCCGAGCTGCTGCAGGCGGGCGCGCGCATGCATGTGCTCTACATGCGCCAGCGTCATCCGCAGGCTGCTGCTGCGGCGGCGTATCTGGCGGCGCACCCGGAACTCAGGGGCGAGAACGACCTCTTCCGCATGAATGCTGGGCCGATCGCGTCGACCTTGGACAATACACGCGAGCCATTCCTCACTGTTTCGCCCGAGACGCCGGCGCGGAATATGTATCCTGCAGGCATGACGCGCGAGACCATGGATGCGTTCATCGCGGCGAACCCAGAACGGCGCGCGACGGTGCTGGATGACCGCACTGTCGTCGTCGACGCGACGGCGGAGAACCGCGCGCATGCGCTGATGGTGCTCGATCACCATCCGGTGCTCGACACACTGCACCCTGGTCTGCGGGCGCGCTTACAGACAGAGCAGACCTATTTAGCGCTGCCGTATTCGATCGCCTACGCGCACGACCTTCTGTTCAGCAGCGAGCGGCTGAATGCGGCGGCAGACGCTGTCGAGAGCGGCGATCCGGCGTTTGCGCGTTATTTGCGGTTGCGGGCGCGCGATTTGTTGGCGGACGATTATGAAGGCGGCGATGCGGCCTGGGTGACAGGGGACTTCACCGGCAATCTCAACGCGCAGATCGGTAGCTACGAAACTTATGACGATGCGCTCTATGGCGTGAAGGCGTTCTTTTCGCTCTCGATCCTGGTGCGCGATCGCCCGCGCAGCGATGAGTTGCAGGCGGCGCTCGCGGACATTCAAGTCGTTGAGAACGCGCTGCCGCATGACCACCACCGCGAGGTGCGGAGCGATATCCCTGTCGGCGTCTATAATGTGGTCGCCGATTTCGGCCAAGCACGCGGAACCAATACGGCGACGATTCTCCCGAACGAAGCGTATCTCGCGCGCCAATACGGCCGCACGATTTTGATGCGCGGCAACATCCTTTTGAATGAGGAAATTTTTGCCGAAACGCAGCGCGCGTTCGCGGCGGCGGTGATCGATGCTCAGGCCGGGGATTTGACTCCGGAGGGCGGATTTTATCGCACGCTCTGGCATGAGATTGGGCACTATCTCGGCGTCGATCAAACCGCCGATGGCCGCGATCTGGATGCGGCGCTGGAAGATACCGCCGACCTGCTTGAGGAAATGAAGGCCGATCTCGTGTCGCTGACATCGGCGCGCATCCTGCAACAGCGTGGTCAACTCACAGAGGCGCAACTGCGCGGCATTTATGCGTCCGGCATTCGCCGCGTTCTGCAGAAGAACCGGCCGCGCCGCGAGCAGGCGTATCAGACCATGCAGCTGATCCAATGGAACTGGTTCATGGAGCATGGAGCGTTGCGCTTCGAGGGCGGGCGCCTGCGTATCGATTATCAGCGCTATCCGGAAGCGGTGACGAGTTTGCTACGCGAAGTGCTGGCGCTGCAGCGCAATGGCGATCGCGCCGCCGCCAATGCCTTTGTTGAACACTGGACAACGTGGCGGCCCGAGCTACATGAAGCGATCGCGCAACGTATGCGTGAGAGCGAGCGTACGCGCTTTAGCCTCGTAACATATGAGGCGCTGGACGGGCCGCGCTAACCGACGCGCTTTTGGGGGACGGCATGGATTGCCAAGCGGCGAGCGACGATATCGTCATCGTTGCGCCGCGCTTGCCAGAAGCGGCGGGCGAGGCCGCCTACTCCGCTTATGAGATCGATCCGGCGGTGATCGCGGCCGCGACGCGATTGGATGAAGCGCTGCGCGCGGCGCCAGGCGTGTCGACATTCCGGCGCAACGATAGCGGCGCCGCCAACCCAACAATCCAGGGTTTATCAATTCGCGCATCGGCGCCATCGGGCGCCGGGCGTGCGTTAGTGACGCTCGATGGGCAGCCGTTGAATGATCCGTTCGGAGGCTGGGTGATTTGGGGGGCTGTGCCGCCGGAGACGATTGAAGGCGCAACGGTGTTGCGTGGCGCGGGCGCCGGGCCCTACGGCGCAGGCGCGCTCACCGGGACGGTGCAATTGGATGAACGGCGCGCGGAAGGCGCGGTGTTGTCTCTTGAAGGCGGCGAGCGCGGCTATGTGCGCGCCGCCGCTGTCGGCGAAGTGCGCGGCGATGCGTGGTCGCTGATGCTTGGCGCGAGCACGCAACAGGATGATGGCTGGATACCGGTGCGCGTTGGCGCTGGTGCGGCGGATGCGCGCCTCTGGTCTGACTCTGCCGCGGGCGTGGCGCGCGTCGAGTGGCGCGATGGCGAGCGCATATTCTCAGCCCGGCTTGGCGGCTATTCCGAAAGCCGCGGCGCGGGCTTGGTTGGCGCTGAGTCTACGTCGGATGGCGCGAGCCTGAGCGTGACGTTGGCGGCGCCCGCCGGTGATCTGGCCTGGCGCGTTCAAGCTTGGGCGATGACGTCAGATCTCTACAACACATCAGTGGCGACGGCGCCGGACCGCAGCACAACGACACCAGCCAACGAACAGTATGCAACGCCGGCGTTCGGCTGGGGCGCCAATGCGGCGTTGCGTTGGAGCGGCGAAAGCTCTGGCCTGGAAATCGGCGCCGATCTGCGAACCGCTGACGGCGAGACGCAGGAGCGGTTTTCGTTCATTGGCGGCCAGTTCACACGCTCACGCATTGCTGGCGGGCGTACGCTGACGGCCGGCGCGTATATCGAAAGTTGGCGCGAGCTTGGCGACTGGCTGTTCACCGGCGGCGCGCGCGCAGACGTGTACCGCGCGTGGGATGGCAGCCGGGTCGAGCGGCTGATCGCGACCGGTGCGCCGGTGCTGCAGTTTGCGCCGGAGGATAGTGAGACGGTTGCGCCGACTGCGCGGTTCGGCGTGCGGCGTACGTTTGGCGATCTGCATATGCGCGGCGCCGCGTACGCCGGTTTCCGGCCGCCGACTTTAAACGAGCTCCATCGCCCCTTTCGCGTCGGTAATGACGTCACCGAAGCGAACGCGGCGCTGGCGCCGGAGCGCATCGCCGGTATCGACTTCGGAATTGGCGGTGAGCACGGCGCTTGGTCATGGGAGGCCGGCGTGTTCGCGACGCGGCTTGAGGACGCAATCGTCAACGTCACGCTTGGCGCGGGGCCTGGCACGTTTCCGCCGGGCGTGTTCGTGCCGGCAGGCGGCGCTTATCGGCAGCGACAGAATGCAGGTGCGATAGAGGCGGCCGGGGTCGAAGCAGAAGCGCGGGGCGACGTGGGCGAACACTTTAGTTGGCGGGCAGCGCTGAACTACACGGACGCTCAATTTGGCAGCGGCCCGCTCGCGAACCTTCGCCCGGCGCAATCGCCGGCGTGGAGCGTGAGCGCCGGATTGGATTGGCGTATCGCCGACGCCACAACACTCTCTGCGGCTGTGGTCCATGAAAGCGAACGCTTTGAGGATGACCAGAATACGCGCGAGCTTGGTGCGGCGACCGTGCTCGACCTTCGCGCCGAGCAGCGTCTGCTACAGGGTGTCTCAGCGTACGCAGCTTTGGACAACGCGCTCGGCGCCGATGTCGAGACCGCTGAAACGGTTGATGGCATCGAAAGCCTCGGCCCGCCCCGGGCGTTTCGCGTCGGGATCGTGCTGCGGCGGTGAGCCCGAGTTGCGTTGGACTGGCGCCGCGCGACAAATTCGATTATTCCGCGCCCATGACACGAAAACTCTCTCTCACAGTCGATGGCAAGAACGTTGCGGTGCATCTGCACAAGGGCGACCTGCCCGATAGCGTGACATTCAATGGCCCGGTGGCGGTCGATAGCGAAACGCTGGGCCTGTCGCTGGTCCGCGACCCGCTTTGCCTGGTGCAAATTTCAGATGGCGGCCCGGAAGCGCATCTGGTGCAGCTCGATCGCTCGACCTATGACGCGCCGAACCTGAAGCGCGTGCTCACCGACCCGAGCCACCTCAAGCTCTTCCATTTTGCGCGCTTCGACATCGCCATGTTCATGCGCGATCTCTCGATCGTCACGACGCCGCTCTATTGCACCAAGATCGCTTCAAAACTGGTGCGCACCTACACGGATCGTCACGGCCTGAAGGACCTGACCAAAGAAGTGCTCGGCCGCGACATCTCGAAGGATCAGCAATCCAGCGATTGGGGCGCGCCGGAGTTGAGCGACGCACAGCTCGCCTATGCTGCCTCGGACGTGTTGCATTTGCATGCGCTGAAGGAGCGGCTCGATATGATGCTGGCGCGCGAGGGCCGCACCGAGATCGCACAATCATGCTTCGATTTTCTGCCAACGCGTGCAGCGCTTGACCTTGCAGGTTGGGAAGACACGGATATCTTCGCGCACGCATGAGCAAGATCAACCTCGCCGACAAGCTCTCTCAATTCGAAGGCCATTGGCAGCCGCGCGTCGTCGGCGCCTTCAATGGCCATGATTTGATGGTGGTGAAGGTGAAGGGGCAATTCCCTTGGCACACGCACCCCGACACTGACGATTTCTTCCAAGTGCTCCAGGGCGAATTAATCATCCGCCTGCGCGACGGCGACGTGACGCTGAAGGCGGGCGAGATTTTCGTTGTGCCAAAGGGCGTCGAGCATGCTCCGTTTGCGGAAGAAGAAACGCATGTTCTGTTGATCGAGCCGAAGGGGACGCCGAACACGGGCGATGCCGCGACAGCGGCGCCGCGCCGGGAGATTTGAGCTTGAGCACCGAAACCTTCACGCCGCTGCCGGAGATGATTTGTGCGATTGCCGAAGCCGCACCCAAGAAGATTGCGTTGATCCAGGATGAGCGGCAGCTCGCCTACGGCGATCTCGACAAGGTAATGGATCGAATTGCGGCGGCGTTGCAGCGCGACGGTGTGAAGCCGGGCGAGAGTGTTGCGATCTGCGCGGGCACGTCGATCGAGTATGCGTGCGCATTCTTGGGCGCGTTGCGCGCGGGCGTCGCAGTGGCGCCGATCGCGCCATCCTCTACAGTTGAAGCAAACCGCACCGGAGCGCGTGGCGACACGCGGCGGCGTTCGAGCAATCAGCGCCGCATCTAGGCACTACCCTTGAGCGCGTCCCACGCGCTCCGGGCTCTCCACTTTATTGGACTGCAGGCGGCGGCGCCGGCGGAGGCGAAGACGCTTGCCCGCCTTCGACAAGCTCAGGCTGACGCCTGTGGGTTTTGGGCTCGCCCGTAAAAGTTGGCGTCATGCTGAGCCTGTCGAAGCACGACGCCACGCACCGGTGGCCAAGAAAAAACCGCCGGGCGCAAACCCGGCGGTAAAAGGTAAAATAGGGAGGAAACGCCCGAAAGGGCGTGTGCGGGATCGCGAAACCCCGCAACGCAACGAACTTATTCCGCACTGCAGCAATTTTCAAGGTGAACGCAGCGTCACGTTTTTGTAAGTTCTGCTACAGCACGGTATTTGCTTGATATTTTATGCTCCCATGCCGTATTGCACATGCACACATGCGTACCCGGATGGGTTGTGCATAAGGATTCTCCAGGTCTGCCGTTGAAGCAGGCGCCTAACGCGGGCAGAAGCCTGCCCTTCCGTCTGAAAGCCCCGAATTATGGCCGAGCGCCTCCGCAACCTCGCGATCATCGCCCACGTCGACCACGGCAAGACCACGCTCGTTGACCAAATGCTCGTCCAAGGCGGCGCCTTCCGCGCCAACGAGGCGCACGCCGAGCGCGCCATGGATTCAAACGATCAGGAGCGCGAGCGTGGCATCACCATTCTCGCCAAGTGCACCTCGATTCTCTGGGACAAGGGCGGCGAAGACTATCGGCTCAACATCGTCGACACGCCCGGCCACGCTGACTTCGGCGGCGAAGTCGAACGTATTCTCGGCATGGTCGATGGCTGCGTGATCCTCGTCGACGCCTCCGAAGGCGTGATGCCGCAAACCAAGTTCGTGCTGTCGAAAGCCCTGAAGCGCGGTTTGCGCCCGATGGTCGTGCTCAACAAAGTCGATCGCGCCAGCGCCGATCCCGACAAAGCGCTGAACGAGATCTTCGAACTCTTTCTCGCGCTCGGCGCCAGCGACGAGCAAGCCGATTTCCCGATCCTCTACGCCTCAGGCAAAGAAGGCTGGGCGAAGACGGATATGGCGAGCGAGAACAAGGATCTGACACCGCTGTTCGAGCTGATCGTGCGCCACGTGCCCGATCCCGAGCCAATCCACCGGCGCAGCGAACCCTTCGCATTCCTCGTCACCATGATCGATTCCGATCCGTTCCTCGGCCGCATGCTGACCGGCCGTGTTGAATCGGGCCGCGTGAAGGTCGGCGATCCGGTGCGCGCGATCACGCGTGAAGGCAAAGAAATCGAGCGCGGGCGCCTTACCAAGCTGCTCTCATTCCGCGGCTTAAAGCGCGTGCCCGTCGAGAGCGCCGAAGCCGGCGACATCATCGCCATTGCTGGTCTCGTTGAAACTACGGTCGCCGATACGATCGGCTCACCCGACCTCGCGACAGCGATCCCCTCGACACCAATCGATCCGCCGACACTCGCGATCACCGTTTCGATCAACGACAGCCCTCTCGCCGGCCGTGCCGGCGATAAAGTGCAAAGCCGCGTCATCCGCGCGCGCCTACTGGCTGAAGCTGAATCCAACGTCGCCATCCGCGTTACCGAAACGGCCAACAAGGACGCTTACGAAGTCGCTGGCCGCGGCGAACTGCAACTCGGCGTGCTCGTTGAAACCATGCGCCGCGAAGGCTTCGAACTGTCGCTCTCGCGCCCGAAGGTGCTGACGCGTAGCGAAAACGGACAAACGCTTGAGCCGGTCGAAGAAGTCGTCATCGACGTCGACGACGAATACACCGGCGTCGTCATCGAAAAGATGAGCATCCGCAAAGCCGAATTGCAGGACATGCGCCCCTCCGGCGGCGGCAAGACCCGCATGGTGATGTACGCACCCTCGCGCGGCATGGTCGGCTATCACGGCGAATTCCTCACCGACACCCGCGGCTCGGGCGTCATGAACCGCCTCTTCCACGCGTGGGCGCCGTGGAAGGGCGAAATCCCCGGCCGCCGCAACGGCGCGCTTGTCTCCAACGACAAAGGCCAGTCCTCCGCCTACGCGCTCTGGAATCTTGAAGAACGCGGTCAGATGTTCATCGCCGATGGCGAGGACGTCTATGAGGGCATGGTTATCGGCGAGAATAGCCGCAGCGACGATCTTGATGTAAACCCGCTGAAGGGCAAGAAGCTCACCAACGTCCGCGCCTCGGGAAAGGATGAATCCATCCGCCTGACGCCGCCGCGCCGTTTGACGCTCGAGCAAGCCATGGCGTGGATCGAAGACGATGAGCTGGTGGAAGTGACGCCAGCCGCTATCCGCATCCGCAAAGCCCACCTCGATCCGAACGAGCGCAAGCGCGCATCGCGCGCGAAGGAAGCTGGTTAACGCTGCTCTGCCGGTGGTGGCACGCGCACGCCGCGCCGCCATTCTTCGCGCCGCTGCGCCACTTGCGCGCCGACATCCACCGGCTGCGGGCATGTGTACTGTATCTCGCGCATCTGATCCGAACCGGTCACCTCAGTCCCGTAGCAGCCGATCGGCGTCAGCACCGCGTTCGCCGCCGCGCCCCACCACAGAATGCCCGGCGAGCGATCGTTAGCGTAAACGGTCATGTTCTCCGCCATCAACAACCCCAACGCCCGCGGATCGCCGCGCAACACCAACACCGTCTGATCGCGGTCATGAAACCAAACCTGGTAGCGCTGATCGCCGACATAGACGTCGGCGTCCGGCATACCGGCATTGTAGCTCAAGGTGCGCTGCGTCGAGGCGCACGCACCCAGCGCGAACAAAGCAACCAATAAGAATGCGCGCAGCTTCATCTTCGACTCCGTGTGAGACGAATAAGTCCCGTCGGAAGATGCGCCATAAAGGGCAGGCCCATGACCAAACCGTGACCCGCCCGCATTTACCAAAAACCGTGGCGCCGAAACGGCTCAGAACTCGCCTGGCGCGCGCCTCGCATGCTCAACAGAAGCTTACCGCGGCGCAATTCGCGCCGATAGGACGTGGCACGATGCGTGCTCTCCAAACTGCGCATAAGGCGGGCCCATGGGGGACACCGCCATGAACAAGGGCGCACACCTATGGCTAACGCCATTGACCTTCATGTCGGCAAGCGGCTCCGCCGCCGTCGCCGTCTCCTGGGCCTCACCCAGCAACAGCTGGCTGAGTCCATCGGCATTCGCTTTCAACAAATCCAGAAGTACGAATGCGGCGCCAACCGCGTGACCGCGAGCCGTCTTTACGAACTCGCCGTCGCTCTGAACGTGCCCGTGAACTACTTCTTCGAAGGCCTCCAGCAAGTCGCAAATCCGGCGACCCCTGGCGCGCCGGCCAACGACCGCGACCTGATCGCGGCCGATGTCCTTTCGCAGAAAGAAACGCTGGAATTGATCCGCGCTTACTACAAGCTCGGCGAACGTCCGCGCCGCCGCCTCCTCGATCTCGCGAAGGCGCTGCAAGACGAATCCACCGACGCGGCCTAAAGCGCCGCCTCGATTGGGGGAAACGGGGACGGGCTCGGCGATTGCCGGGCCCGTATTCGTTTGCGCAAATCAATCCCACAGCGCGCGAACGCGGTTATAGTCGGCGTCATGCCGACATCGCACGACACACCCCGCCTCCTCGCCTTCGCCGACACGCTGGCCGACGCCGCCCGGGGGGCCATCCTCCCCTACTTTCGCGCCGCGCACAGCATCACCAACAAGGACAAAGCGGGGCGCTTCGATCCGGTCACCGACGCCGACCAGGCCGCCGAACGCGCAATGCTCGCGCTGATCGAGCGCGAAAATCCAACGCACGGCGTGCTCGGTGAAGAGTACGGCGAGCGCGAAAGCACGAGCGGCTACCAATGGGTTCTCGACCCAATCGACGGCACCCGCGCCTTCATCTCCGGCCTGCCCACATGGGGCGTGCTGATCGGGCTTTACTACGAGGGCCGTCCGCTGATCGGCATCATGGATCAGCCCTACATTGAGGAGCGCTATCGCGGCTGGATGGATGGCGCCAATGTCACCGCGCGCGGCCGGACACGCGCACTCAAAACGCGGCCCTGCGCCTCACTCAGCGAAGCCACGCTCTCGACAACCGATCCATATCTCTTCCGCGGCGCCGAGGCTGACGTTTTCGAACGCGTACGAAGCCAAGCGAAGCTCACGCGCTACGGCTGCGATTGCTATGCTTATGCGATGATCGGCGCAGGCCACATCGACGTCGTCATCGAAAGCAACCTCAAACCTTTCGACATCGCCGCCCTCATCCCAATCATCACCGGCGGCGGCGGCGGCGTGTGTGCTTGGGACGGCGGCGACGCGAGCCAAGGTGGGCGTGTGTTAGCGTTTGGAGATGTGCGAGTGCGAGATGAAACGCTTAAGCTTCTTTCGCCTGACCGCTGACAATATCGCGGATCGCTTGCGCGAACACTTCGGGTGGCTGCCCGCCTTGGATTAGCCAGCGATTATTGAGAATGACAGACGGCACGGCGTTGATGCCATTGGCGCGCCACATATCCTCGTCACGCCGAACTTCCGCGGTGAACTCGTCCGACGCTAAGATCGAGCGCGCGCGTTCAACGTCCAGGCCTGCTTCACGCGCCGCATCCACGAGCGCGTCCGGATCGTTCGCCGGGCGTTGATCGGTGAAATTGGATTTGAACAGCGCTTCTTTGAGCGCAAGCTGTTTGCCTTCGAGGCCAGCCCAATGCAGCAACCGGTGCGCGTCAAAGGTGTTCCAGATGCGGCTATCGGGGCCATAGTTGAAAGTGAAGCCAAGCCGTTCACCACTTTCCTTGATCGCTTGGCGCGCCGCGGCCGAGCGTTCAGGCGACGAACCGTATTTCTTTTGCACATGCTCAGCCGTGTTTTCGCCTTCAGGCGCCATATGCGGATTGAGCTCGAACGGGTGAAAGTGAATTTCGGCCTTCACCTGAGCGCCAACAACTTCAAGCGCCTTTTGCAACGAGCGCAGACCAACAACGCACCAAGGGCAGGCAACGTCGGAAATGAAGTCGATGCGCAATGTCTCAGCCATCACCGATAAAACTCCGTCCGCCGGTCCCGGAAAAAGCCCCACGCAGCGCGATGGCGATCGAGGAAATCCAGATCGAACTCGTGGACGAGTACGCCTTCGTCGGTGCGCTCAAACTTTTGCACCAGATCGCCGCGATGATCGGCGATGAAGCTGGAGCCATAAAACTTTTGTCCGCTCGCCTCCGTGCCAATGCGATTGCTTGCAACAACCGGGATCACGTTCGACACGGCGTGGCCCTGCATCGCGCGTTGCCACGGATCGCGTGTGTCCAGCGAGCTATCGTGCGGTTCGCTGCCGATCGCGGTTGGGTAGAACAGCACCTGCGCGCCTTGCAGCGCCATAGCGCGCGCGGCTTCTGGAAACCACTGATCCCAGCAAATGCCGACGCCGATGCGGCCAAACGATGTGTGCCAGACTTTGAAGCCGGTGTCGCCAGGCCGGAAATAGTATTTTTCCTGATAGCCGGGACCGTCAGGAATGTGGCTCTTGCGATAAACGCCAAGCTGCTTGCCATCCGCATCGACGATGACGACCGAGTTGTAATATGCCGGCCCGTCGCGCTCGAAGATCGAAACGGGAATAACGACGCCAAGCTCTTTCGCCAACGGCGCCATCGCGACAACGCACGGATGCGTCTTCGCCTCATAGGCGGTCGCGAACCACTTCTCTTCCTGCGTCGTGCAAAAATACGGCCCCTGAAACAGCTCCGACGGCAAAATGACCTGCGCGCCTTTGCCAGCTGCTTCGCGCACGAAGCGTTCGGTCTTGGCGATGTTGGCGGCCATGTCCTCGCCGTACGAGGTTTGGATCGCGGCGACTTTTATCGTCTTCACTAAACCGGCTCTTGCTGCGTGATGCAGTGGAACGAACCTCCACCGGTCAAAATGGCGTTAGAGGATAGGCCAATCACTCTGCGGTCCGGAAACAGAGCGCCGAGCGCAGTAACCGCGTCATCGCCGCTCCCCGAATAGATCGGCGCCACAACCGTTGAGTTGCCGATTAGGAAATTCATGTGGCTCGCCGGCATCGCGTCGCCATCTTCATCCTCAACCAAACCAACCGAAGGAATGCGGATCACCTCAAGCTTGCGGCCTTTGGCGTCGCGCATGGCGCCAAGCGAGAGCGCAATCTCTTCCAACACGTCGTGGTTCGGGTCATCACGATTGGCCGGCGCTTGGCACACGACTTTTCCAGGCGCGACGAAGCGCGCGAGATTGTCGATGTGACCATCCGTGTGATCGTTCAGCAGGCCCTCATCCAGCCACAGCACTTTCTCAACCCCAAGCGCGCGCTTCAGAGAGACTTCAGCGCCCTCTTCAGTCCAGTGCGCATTGCGATTCGGATTGAGCAAACACTGGCGCGTCGTCAGCAGCGTGCCCTCACCGTCCATTTCGATGGCGCCGCCTTCGAGAATGAAATCATGGCGGCGATAGTCAGACTTCGACAGCAACGCGATGCGCGCGCCGACTTCGTCGTCGTGCGCCAGCTGATACTTGCCGCCCCAGCCATTGAACTGAAAGCCGTGCGCCACGCCCGCGGAATCGAAGATCGGGCCGGTGTCGCGAAACCAAATATCGCCGAACGCGCCTGAAATAACCTCGGCAGCCTGGCCCAACGCCAGCTTCGCCGTTGCTTCCGCCTCGCGCCCATGCGCCAGCACGCGGATCTTGTCGCCCTTGCCGCCATCCCAGAGCGCGCGGATCATCGCCGACACCTCGGCGCGCGCTGGCTCCAAATCCTCGCCCCAAAGCTCAGCTGCCGAGGGCCAGCCGGTCCAGATCGCCTTGTGCGGTCCCCATTCAGCAGGAATCGTCGTCATGGCGGCTCCTTAGCGCATCAGAACGACGCCAGATAGGCACGTTTGCCCCCTACACAAGTGCGCCAGCGTTCTGGCGCCGGGCTTCTTCGTCCGCTAAGACGCCTGGGGGACAATCTGAGACGCCGATGACCGCAAACCGGGCCGCCTTCGATCGCGCGACGCTCGCCTTTCTGTTCGTGCTCATCGTGGTCACAGCCGCGCGCATCGTCGCGCTCTTTTACATCCCGCTCGGCCTCTATTTCGACGAGGCTCAATACTGGATGTGGTCGCGCACGTTCGAGTGGGGCTATTTCACCAAACCACCGCTGATCGCCTGGGTGATAGGTTCGACAACGTTCCTTGCCGGCACCGATGCGGAATGGGCGGTACGGCTCGGCGCGCCGATCGCGCATTTTTTCGCCGCTAGCGCGCTCTTTGTTCTTGGCCGCTCGATGTACGGCGCATGGCCTGGTTTTTGGGCGGGATTCGGTTGGCTGATGTTGCCAGGGGTTTGGTTCTCGTCGAGCCTGATCTCAACCGATGCGCTGCTCTTACCGCTCTGGACGCTCGCGCTGCTCGCCATGTGGCGGCTGGTAAACACGCGAGCCTGGGGATGGGCGGTCGTGCTCGGCCTCGCCATCGGCGTCGGCGTGCAAGCCAAGTACGCGATGTTCTACTTCTTCCTCTGCACCGCGCTTGCCGCTTGGTGGCTTGAGCCGGTGCGTGCCGCGCTGGCCAAAGGACGCGGATTGCTCGCGACTTTGATCGCCTTGATCGTGCTCTCGCCGAATCTGATCTGGAACGCGCAGAACGGATTCGTCACCGCCCAGCACACGGCCTCGAACGCGCACTTCGACGCCGCTCAGCTCTTCAATCTCGACGAACTGTTCGAATTCACCTTCGGGCAGATTGGCGTCGTAGGGCCAGTCATCTTCTTCGTGCTGATCTGGGCGCTGTGGCGCGCTTGGCGGCGCAGCGGGGGACTATCGACCGAAGAGAAATTCCTCATCGCTTATATCCTGCCGCCTTTCATCATTATCAGCGCCATCGCCTTTATCTCGCGCGCGAACGCCAATTGGGCCGCGGTTGCATACCCTGCGCTGCTCTTGTTGGTGACGGGCACGCTTTTTTCGTCGCGCGCCGGACGGCGCACATTGATGCTTGCGACTGCGTTCAACGTCACCATCGGCGCGGCCCTTGTTGGCATCATCGCTTACAGCCCGGCACTGGCGAACCAATTCAAGGGCGTGCGCACCGCACGAAACTGGGAGGAGACTGCCAACGAGATCGCGAGGCGCGCGGCCGTGCAGCCGGGCGAGCTGCCCTTCTCGACCGTCATGGTCGATGACCGCGCGACCTATTTTGAGCTCAGCTATTATTGGCGCGAGGCACGGCGTGCCGGCGCGCCTTTGCCGCCAGTACGCATGTGGCTGCTACATGGAAGCGCAAACAACTCAGCCGAAGCCAACGATCCGATGCGCGCGGAGGAAGGCGGTCGCGTTCTCGTTGTGCATCTGACGCCAGCCTATCTGCCGCTGATCGCAACGGACTTCACCTCGTTCCGCACGGTGGAGCACTTAACTGTGCCGCTCGGCGGCGGACTCAATCGCGAACTGGAAATTTCGATCGGCGAAGGCTTTGCGCCGCTGCCGCGCGATGAAGCCTTCGAAGCGCGCTTCCGCCAGCAAATGGGCATGGACTAAATCGGGTCGTAGTCCGGGAACGACGAACCGCCGCGCTCGGCCGAACACGCGTTAGCGCGGAAGAGCGAGAAAAGCTCGCGCCCGACACCGCGCATGTTGCGGCCAAGATCAAGCTGCGCCGGGGCGCGCTCGCGCCAATCCGCGGGCGAGACAACATCCAGCGTCCCGCTTTCAGCATCAATGCGTAGCACGTCACCGTCGCGAAGCTTCGCCAGCGGACCACCTTCTGCCGCCTCGGGCGTGATATGTATCGCGGCCAATACCTTGCCGCTGGCGCCAGACATCCGCCCGTCGGTGGCGAGCGCCACGTGGAAACCGCGATCTTGCAGCGCGCCCATAAGAGGCATCAATTTGTGCAACTCCGGCATGCCATTGGCGCGTGGACCCTGCCCGCGCACAACAATGATGCAATTGCGATCGAGATCGCCACGTTTGAACGCCGATTGCACATCGGCCTGCGTATCGAAAACGAGCGCTGGCGCTTCGACGACGCGCTTGTCATCGGCGACCGCAGACACTTTCACGCACGCGCGTCCCAAGCCGCCGCTTAGCAAACGCAAGCCGCCGTCAGCGGAGAATGGCGTGCTGACGGTGCGCAGTACACTGTCGTCGCCGCTCACCGCCGGCGCATCACGCCACACGAGCGTTCCATCGCTGAGCATCGGCTCTTGCGCGTAGGCGCGGAGGTCATCGCCGCCGACGGTTGCGATGTCACCATGCAGGAGACCGGCATCAAGCAATTCGCGCATCAGAAAACCCATGCCGCCCGCGGCGTGAAAATGATTCACATCCGCCGAACCATTCGGATAAATCCGCGCCAGCAGTGGCGTCGCATGCGAGAGTTCTGCAAAATCATCCCAGGTGATCTCAATGCCCGCCGCCAACGCAATCGCCGGCAAATGGATGAAGTGGTTGGTCGAGCCGCCCGTCGCCATCAAGCCGACCATCGCATTCACGATCGCCTTTTCATCGATGACGCGCCCGATCGGGCGGTACTCGTCACCGAGGCCTGTGATCTTCGCCGCGCGTTGAACCGCCGCAACGGTCAGCGCTTCGCGCAAAGGCGTATTCGGATTGACGAACGCGGCGCCTGGCAGGTGAAGACCCATCACCTCCATCATCATTTGATTGGAATTGGCAGTACCATAGAACGTGCACGTGCCCGGCGCGTGATACGATTCCGCCTCAACCTGTAGCAATTCTTCGCGGCCGATTTTCCCTTCGGCGAACAATTGACGCCGCGCCGCCTTTTCTTTGTTGGGCAAGCCTGACGGCATCGGCCCACCTGGCACGAAGATCGCGGGCAGCCACGGAAAGCGCAGCGCGCCGATCAGCAAGCCAGGCACGATCTTGTCGCAAATGCCCAAGAGCAGCGCTGCATCGAACGTCGCGTGTGAGAGTGACACCGCTGTGCTGAGCGCGATGACATCACGCGAAAACAGCGAAAGCTCCATGCCTTCGAAGCCTTGCGTGACACCGTCACACATTGCCGGTACGCCGCCGGCGACTTGCGCGATCGCGCCAACATCACGCGCAGCTTTGCGAATAATTTCGGGATAGTGCTCGTAAGGCGCGTGCGCCGAGAGCATATCGTTATAAGCGGTGACGATGCCAATCGCGGGCCAATTGCCGCCGAGCAGATCGATCTTATCCTGCACCGCACAGCCCGCGGCGGCGTGCGCGCGATTGGCCTCCGATATTTTCACGCGCGCTGGCTTGGTCGAATCGTAGCCGTCGATCAGATCGAGGTATCGCCGGCGTCGCGCTGCGCTGCGTTCAATGATGCGTTTGGTGACAGCTTCGACAGTTGCATGCGCCATTACTCTGGATCCCACCAAGCGCGGCCGTCGCGATCCATCAGCAGCGCCGACTGCGTTGGTCCATTGGAGCCAGCGGCGTAGCCGTAAGGCTCTGCGCCGCTTCCATCCCATGCTGCAAGCAACGCATCCGCCCATGTCCAAGCCGCGTCGACTTCGTCGCGGCGCATGAACAGCGAGAGATTGCCTCGCACCACATCCATCAACAGGCGCTCATAAGCGTCAGGATAACGGACGTTGAACTCTTCAGCGAAAGAGAGATCGAGCGGCGCAGTCTTCACACGCAAACCACCGGGGCCTGGCTCCTTCATGTTCAACCACAGACGCACGCCCTCATCAGGCTGCAGGCGCAAGACCAATTTGTTCGGCGCGCCGGCGCCGGCGCCAAAGATCGGCACTGGCGTATCCTTGAACTGCACGACGATCTCTGAGCGGCGTGCACCCATGCGTTTGCCGGTACGCAGATAAAACGGCACGCCCGCCCAGCGCCAATTATCCACTTCAGCTTTAATCGCGACGAATGTCTCGGTGCGCGAAGCTTTGCCGACTTCATCCGCATAAGCGGGCGCTTTTGCGCCGCCTACGAGGCCCGCTTTGTACTGCCCGCGTACAGTCTTCGCGGCTACATCGCCCGGACCTATGCGGCGCAGCGCCGACAACACTTTGAGCTTCTCGGTGCGGATCGCATCCGCCTCCATCGAGTTTGGCGACTCAAGCGCAACCAGACACAAGAGCTGCAGCATGTGGTTTTGCACCATGTCCCGCAACGCGCCGGATTTGTCGTAATAGTCCGCGCGCCCCTCGACACCGAGTTCCTCAGCCACAGTGATCTGCACGTGATCAATTGTTGCACGCGACCAAACAGGCTCGATCAGCATGTTGGCGAAGCGCAGGACCAAGAGGTTTTGCACTGTCTCTTTGCCGAGATAGTGATCGATGCGGAACGTGCGCTGCTCATCGAATACAGCACCCACGCCGTCATTGATCGCGCGCGATGATGCGAGATCGCGGCCGATCGGCTTTTCAAGAACGATGCGTGATGTCGGCGTCGCAAGCGCGGTTTCGGCCAGGCGTTGCGCTATGGTGACGAAGAGCGACGGCGCGGTTGAGAGATAGAAGATGCGGACATTGCCGTTGCCGTTCGCTAGAGCGTCGCTCAGAGCGCCCCACTCCGAAGCGGAAGCGGTCGCGTCAACGCGCGCATATTCGACGTGCTGTAAGAATGCGGCGCACTTGGCTTCGTCGATATTCGCCTTTGGATCGAACTTGAGGTGCGCTTCGTGCACCATGTTTCTGAAGCCCTCAGTATCCATCTCCGAGCGCGCGACGCCGACGATGCGCGACTGCGGCGGGATCTGACCGTCGAGAAAGCGATGCAGGAGCGAGGGAAAAAGTTTGCGCAGCGAGAGATCGCCCGTTGCGCCGAAGACGACGAGATCAAACGGCGGGACGGGAATAAACTCGGCCATGTACGCACCAAACTAGTGTTTGCCGCCGCACGCAAAAGGCCCGCGCGCGATCTATCTCGCAGGTGCGAGAGTTACTTCCGTGCGACACCTATCGCGTTTCTGGCGTCTTTGGCTTGTCAAACCATTCTTCGCTGATAAGGTTGACTGACACCGGTATCATACACATAAATGACACCGGTGTCAGAAGAATTCCAGGCGGCGGTCGACAAGCCGGGCGCACTCGGGGTCAAGTCGGGGAGGAATACTAATGAGTCGTAAGGGACACATGCGTCCAAAGCTGTCGCTGGCGCTTGGCGCATCGCTCGCAGCGTTCGCCGCAGGCCTATCGGGCCAAGCGGTCGCACAAGATATTGTCGAAGAAGAAGAAATCGTCGTTACAGGCTTCCGCGCCAGTTTGGCCGCAGCCATCGACATTAAGCGCGAAGAGACATCGTCAGTTGACGCGATCGTCGCCGAAGACATCGCCGATTTTCCCGACAACAACCTTTCCGAGTCCATCCAACGCATACCTGGCGTTTCGATCACCCGCTCGAACGGCGAAGGCCGCAACATTTCCGTGCGCGGTCTTGGCCCGCAATTTACGCGCGTGCGCCTGAACGGCATGGAAGCAATGTCGTCGATGGGTTCGACAGACGCGGAGGGCGGCACCAATCGCGGCCGCAACTTTGACTTCAACATCTTCGCATCCGAACTCTTCAACAACATCACCGTCCGCAAGACCGCGGAAGCCGAAGTTGAGGAAGGCTCGCTTGGCGCGACCGTAGATCTGCGCACATCGCGGCCCTTCGACTATGACGGCTTCACGCTCGCGACTTCGTTGCAATGGGGCTACAATGATCTCTCTGAAAGCTACGACCCGCGCGTCGCTTTCCTGATCAGCGACACGTGGTTCGATGGCCGTATGGGCGCGCTGCTTTCGGTTGCGTTCTCCGACCGTGAATCCCTCGAAGAAGGCGCCAGCACCGTGCGCTGGCAGAATGACGGCACCACGAATTTCGCCGCCAATGGCTGCGCCGCGCCCTGCTCCACCGCCAGCCGCTTCGGCAGCGTCGGCGGGCTGACGTCCGGCGCCACGTTCGACGACGTAAACCAAGCGTTCCACCCGCGCATTCCGCGCTATGACGTGTACGCGCACAACCAAGACCGGCTCGGCGCGACGTTCACACTCCAGTTTCGCCCAAGCGACGCGACCGACATCACGCTCGACGTGCTCTATGCCGAACACAATGCGACGCGCTCGGAATCCTTCCTCGAATCTGCGGTGTTCAGCACCAACGGCGCCGCGGGCCTCCAGGACGTCGACGTTCTTGCCCATGAAATTCAGGGGAATACGCTCGTCTTTGGCCGATTCGACGATGTCGATATCCGCTCGGAGTTCCGCCAGGACGAGCTCAACACGATCCTTCGCCAAACATCGTTGACGATGGAACATCAGTTCAGCGACAGCCTCGAAGGACGCCTCTTCGTCGGCCGCTCTGAATCGGATCACTCGAACCCTGTTCAGACCACGCTGCTGTGGGATCGCAACAACGTTGATGGCTACGTTTACGACTTCCGCGCCGACAATCGTTTGCCGTTGATCACCTACGGCGCAGTCAATGTGAACGATCCAAGCGCATGGACGCTGTCGCAGATCCGTTTGCGTCCGCAGTATGTCGATAACGTCTTCGAGACCGCCTATGGCGACCTTGAATTCGAAGCCAATGATTGGCTGACCCTTACTGCCGGTCTCAACTTCAAGAACTACGAATTCATCTCGCGCGAATTCCGCCGTTCGAACGGCACAACCGCCAACCTCGAAGGCTCGATCCCGGGCTTTGCGTCTGGCACGGCGAATAGTGCATACGCGCAAATCGTTGCACTGAGCGGCGCCGGCCTCGACCTGCCGGCCGGCCTTGCCACCAGTTGGGCGGCGCCGAACGTCAATCAAGCCGCCGCGCTTTGGGGGCTCTACAACACCTCCATCTTCCCGTTGGGCATCGAGCCCGCTCTCGGCAACAACTTCACAATCGAAGAAGAAGATCGGGGCGCCTACATACAGGCTGATTGGAATACCGAGATCGCCGGCATGCCGTTCCGCGGCAATATTGGCGTGCGCTACGTTGAAACCGATCAAGCCTCGTTAGGCTATACAAACTCTGGCGTATCCGCCGCCCAACTTCGCTCGGAGCGAAGCTATGCAGATACGCTGCCGTCGCTGAACCTCGTGCTCGAGCCGGTAGAGGATGTGCTCATTCGCTTCGGCGCCGCCGACGTGATGTCGCGTCCAAACCTCGCGCAATTGAGCCCAGGCGCAGCCGTTGCAGTGTCCGGTTCGAACCGTACGGTTACGATCGGCAACCCAGACCTCGATCCATTCCAGGCGCGCGCCTACGATCTCGCGCTTGAGTGGTACTTCCACGATGAAGCGCTCTTGTCGGTCGCCTATTTCTACAAGGACATCGACAGCTTCATCCAAACCACGCGCCAAGACATTGCGTTCACCGGCAACCCGTTCGGCATTGCCGACTCGGTCGCGGTCGCTGCGTGCGGCGCGATCGCTGGTTGCAACGCCGCTGCCTTGTGGGCGTTCAGCCTTCCTCAAAATACGCCTGGCGGACCGGTCGAAGGTTTTGAAGTCAGCCTGCAGCTGCCGTTCTACTTCCTCGGCGATTCCTGGCTCTCGAACTTCGGCTTCATCGGAAACTACACCAACGTGTCGTCCGACATCGACTACCGGAGTGCGAACGGCACGATTGCGGTAACCGCCCCGCTCACCGGCCTTTCAGATGAATCGTGGAACGCCACTTTCTACTACGAAGACGAACGCCTCTCGGCGCGCATCTCCGGCGCGTATCGCAGTGACTATCTGACCACCATTCCGGGCCGCAACGGCAACACATCTGAGAGCACTGCCGGTTCGCTGAATGTCGACTTCGCAGGCTCATACGCGCTCAGTGAACGTCTGCGCTTCACGTTCGAAGGCCTGAACCTGACCGACGAAGTCAACGATCAGTACCTGTCACCGGACGATCGCCTCTCCTTCTATCACCACTATGGCCGTCAATTCTCGGCCGGCATCCGTTTCACTTACTAACTCTCCTAGAGCAATTTGACTTTCGGGGCGGCTCCTCCTGCGAGCCGCCCTTTCTTTTTGGGCGCTCTCTCTGGCGCCACAGGCGGCGATGTGCTCATAACGAGCGGAAGAGAGCATCAGCGAGCCAGCTCAGCGTGAGTTCATCAACGTCCGGCCGCCGTCCTGGCGCAGGTGCGTCGCGCGGCGAAAACAATCGCCGGCCGACGATCAACGATATCGCACGCCTCGCCGGCGTCTCGAAGAAGACGGTTTCGCGCGTGCTCAACAATTCGCCGTTCGTGCGCGAAGAGACGCGCCTGCGCGTGAACAACCTGATGCAAGAGCTCGGCTACACGCCAGATCCGCAAGCGCGCGGTCTGGCCTTCCGCCGCTCATTCCTCATCGGCATGGTGTTCGACAATCCGAACGCACAAATGGTCGTAACGATGCAGGAAGGCGTGCTCGCCGGATTGAAGGGCAGCGGCTTTGAACTCGTTGTGCACGCCTGCGATCGCAACGCGGCAGACTTTCTTCCAGAGGTCGCGGCGTTCGTGGAGCGTCAGAAGCTTTTCGGCGTAATCCTGTTGCCGCCGATTTCAGAGAACAACGCGTTGGTAGAAATACTGAAAGATCGCGGCTGCCACTATGTGCGAATGGCGTCAGCTGTGATCGATGAACCGGGCAACCTCGTCGCCTCGAACGACAGCCTTGCCACGGCGGAGGCGGCAAAGCACCTCGCCGACCTCGGCCACACGCACATTGGCTTCATCGCCGGCCCGCCTGGCTTTCGTTCACGTGAAGAACGGCGCAACGGCTTTTTCGCCGGCCTCAAAGATCGCGGCATCGATCTGCCGGCGCGCAACAGCGTGGATGGCGCTTACACATACGAATCCGGCATCGCCGCCGCAGAGAAATTGCTGAAACTCACGCCACGCCCAACGGCCATCTTCGCCAGCAATGACGAAATGGCGGCGGGCGTCTATCACGCCGCGCGTCAGCTCGGTCTCTCCATTCCCGGCGATCTCTCGGTGGTTGGCTTCGACGATACGCCAGTCTCGCGCCGCTTGTGGCCACCCCTCACGACTGTGCGCTGGCCGATCCACGACATGGGACGCGCCGCTGCGCAGCACTTACTGCGCGCCACATCAGACCAGCCGCCAGATGCCGACAACGCCGTGTTTCCCGCGTTTCTCGTTGAGCGTGAGTCCACGGCCGCTGCACCGAAATAACGCGCTCGGTTGCGCGCTGGTATGACACCGGTTACCATGGAGACTTAGCGGAGACATAGCCCGTGTTTGAAAAAACATTTCACGCCACGCATCCCGACATGATGGAAGGCGCAAGCAATGATGATCTGCGCGATCGCTATCTTGTCGATGGCTTGTTCAAAGCCGGCGAGGTCACGCTTTGCTATTCTCACAACGAGCGCTTCGTACTTGGCGGCGCGGCGCCAACCGACAAAGCAATCGCGTTGCCGCCGCAAACAGAGCCAGCATCGGCGAAGGACAAGCCTTTCCTCGAGCGGCGCGAGCTAGGTGTCATCAACGTTGCGAACGGCGCAGGACTTGTGACCGTTGATGGCAAGCGCATCGAACTTGGTGCGCGCGACGGCCTCTACGTGCCAATGGGTTCGAAGGACGTGCGATTTGAATCGCTCGACCCGAAGACTCCAGCGCGCTTTTATCTGGTCAGCACGCCAGCGCACGCGAGTTATGAGCTGAAGAAGATTTCGATCGCGGAAGCCACACCGCTTGAACGCGGCGCGCTCGAAACTTCGAACGAGCGCACCATCTATCAGTACATCATTCCTGGCGTGTGCCAGTCGGCGCAGCTGCTGCTTGGCCTCACCATTCTCAAGCCGGGCAGCGTCTGGAACACGATGCCGCCTCACCTGCACGACCGCCGCTCGGAAGTGTATTTCTATTTCGGCCTTGAGCCAGAACAGCGCGTCTTCCATTTCATGGGCGAACCCAATGCGGCGCGTCATATCGTGATCGAAAACGAACAAGCCGTGATCTCGCCACCGTGGTCGATCCACATGGGTTCAGGCACATCGAACTACACGTTCATTTGGGCCATGGGCGGGGAAAACCTGGACTACACCGATATGACCGTGCTCGATATCTGCCAACTCAAGTGAGGCCGAGATGAGCGGCAATCCGTTTGATCTGAGCGGCAAAGTCGCGCTCGTCACCGGCGCTAATGTCGGCTTGGGACAAGCCATCGCGCTCGCGCTCGCCGGGGCCGGCACCGACATTGCGAGCGTCAGCCGCCGCGCCGCGCCGGAAACCGCAGCGCGCGTGAAGGCGCTAGGCCGCCGCTTTGTCGGCATCGAAGCCGACCTAGCTTCGATCAAGCCAATCGCAGGCATCGTCGAGCAAACCATCGCCGAGCTCGGCGGTCTCAACATTTTGGTGAACAACGCTGGCATCATCCGCCGCGCTGACTCCGTCGAGTTCACCGAAGCCGATTGGGATGCGGTGATCGATACGAATTTGAAGTCCGTGTTCTTTCTGGCGCAAGCTGCGGGGCGCCACATGATCGCCAGCGGCAGCGGAAAGATCATAAACGTCGCATCGATGCTCTCGTTTCAAGGCGGCATCCGCGTGCCTTCGTACACCGCATCAAAGAGCGGCCTGGCCGGATTGACGCGCCTGCTCGCAAACGAGTGGGCGGCGAAAGGCGTGAACGTGAACGCGATCGCGCCCGGTTACATGACCACCGACAACACAACGCTGCTGCGCGAAGACGCCAAGCGCAACGCCGAAATTCTGTCACGCATTCCCGCCGGCCGTTGGGGCGACGCGACCGACATTGGCGGCGCAGCCGTCTTCCTCTCATCACGCGCGTCGGACTACGTGCATGGCGCCATCATCCCCGTTGACGGCGGCTGGCTGGCGCGATGACCGGCTTCCGCACCGACGGCGGCATCGTCTGCTTCGGCGAAGTATTGCTGCGCCTCTCCGCGCCCGGGGCGGAATTGCTACTGCAAACACCGCAACTCAATGTTTGTGTTGGTGGCGCGGAGGCCAATGTCGCGGTGTCACTGGCGATACTCGGCCACAACGTCTCAGTATTCTCAACCCTGCCCGACAATGCCCTCGGCCAAGCTGCGCGCAACGAGCTGCGCCGCTACGGCGTCGACACAACACGCGTTGCCTTCACACCCGGTCGCATGGGACTCTATCTTCTGAGCCCTGGCGCAGGCGGGCGCGCCGCAGAAGTCATTTACGATCGCGCGCAATCTTCGTTCGCCGCAGCGGATCACGGCAAAGCCAATTGGTCCGAAGTTCTTCGTGGCGCGGGCTGGCTGCACGTCTCCGGCGTCACCGCCGCACTCGGTGCGAACGTGGCTGACGCAGCCATTCGCGCGGTCACCGAAGCACGCAAGCTTGGCCTCACCGTTTCATTCGACTGCAACTACCGCGCTAAACTCTGGCAAGCCTGGAATGGCGACGCGCCGGCAATCCTGCGCCAGATACTCGCGCAAGCCGACCTGGTTTTCGGCAATGAGCGTGACATCGCACTCATCCTCGGCGGAGCACCAGCCAATGCACGCGAAGTGGCGGATGTTGCGTTCGTGGCCTTCCCACATTTGAAAATGATGGCCGCAACGCAACGCGTGCAACACAGTGTCAATCACCACGCGCTGGCCGCAGCGCTTCACACGCGTGAAGACTCTGCTGAAGCGCCTGCGATCGAGGTCACGCACATCGTTGACCGCATCGGCGCCGGCGATGCTTTCGCTGCGGGCCTGATCCACGCACTTCGGACAGGCGCCGACAATCCGGCAGCGATCCGCTTCGCATTGGGCGCCGCGTGCATCAAGCACACGATCGCGGGCGATTTCAATCTGGCTTCAATCGCCGACATTGAAGCGTTTCTCGCCGCCGACCTCAGCGTCCGCCGCTAGCGCCACAACGCCGGCAGCGTTAGCGACAAGGCCGGGATAAACGTCACCAGCAAAAGCACAGCCAGCGCCGCAAAGAAGAACGGCCAGATCGAACGCATCGCTTCGGTAATCGTGATCCCGCCAATTGCCGAGCCGACAAACAGCACCGACCCAATCGGTGGCATCATCAGACCCAAGCCACCCGCCATCACCATAATCACACCAAAGTGCATCGGCTCGATGCCATAGGCTCGCGCCACCGGGAGAAAGATTGGCGTCACGATGATGATCTTCGGCGCGAGATCGAGAAACGTGCCCATGATCAAAAATGCGATCAGCATGAGCAGCAGCGCGACATTTCTATCGTCCGTCAGCGCGTTCAAGGATTCAACCACCGCGCCTGGTATCTGCAGGTAAGCGATCAGCCATCCAAAGGCGCCTGCCGCACCGATCACAAACAAGACCGCGCCCGAGGATCGCGCCGCATGCGCCGCAGCAGCAGCGAAGTCCTTCCAACCCAGCGCTCGATAGATAAGCAAGCAAACAACGATCGCGTAGAGCACTGCAACGGCGCTGCTTTCGACGGCGGTGAAGATGCCAGCGCGAATGCCGCCAAAGATCACGAAGATCATCAGCAAGCCGGGAATCGCCGCGACTAGGCGCTTCAGCACTTCGGCGAAACCTGGAAACGCTTCGGTCGGATAGCCGCGCACGCGCGCAAGCCAGTACGCGGCGCCCATCACACCAACCGCTAGCATCAGCGCGGGAACGATACCCGCCGCAAATAGATCGGCGATCGAAACGCCGCCGCCCGCGACCGCGGAGAACAAAATCAAGTTGTGAGACGGCGGCAGCAACAACGCCACCAGCGACGCGGCGACAGTCACGTCAACCGCGTAGTCCTTGCTGAACCCGCGCTTTGCCATTTGTGGAATGATCGTCGGACCGATGGCGGAAACATCCGCGAGCGCGGAGCCCGAGACGCCGCCAAACAAAGTGGAAGCAACAACGCTCACCTGCCCCAAGCCGCCGCGCAAATGGCCGACCAAGGATGAGGCGAGCGAGATCAGCCGGTCGGAAATTCCGCCGCGCATCATTAGCTCGCCGGTGAAGATAAAAAGTGGGATTGCGAGCAATGAAATCTTGTTGAAGCCCGACGACACTTGTTGAACCACCACGACGGCAGGCAGCCCGAGATACGTCACCGTCGCTAACGTCGCCGCTGAGATCGCAAACGCAATCGGCACGCCGAGAATCAACAGCAGCGCAAACACACCAAAGAGGATCGCGATTTCCATGTTACGCGCCCTCGTGCACGGGTTTTTCAGGCGGGCCTGTCAGCAAGCGCTCGAGCGCAAACAGCCCAATCAGCGCGCCACCGAACGCGAGGCCCGCATAGCTCAGTCCTTCAGGCGCAGGCGCCCCGGCCATGGGAGTGTCCCAGCTGTCGATCATCAAAAAGAAGCCAAACCAGGCCAGCGCGGCGCCAAACACCACCGCTATCAGTCTCGCCAGCGAGCGCAGCACTGCGCGCACGGCCGGCGGCGAGGATTCCACCAAAGTCGGAAAACTAAAATGCGACTCCGCTCGCACCGCGATCGCGGCGCCAAACAGCGCCGAGACGCTCATCAGCGTCAACGCCACCGGCTCCGTCCAGCTTGGAGAATCGTTCAACACGTAGCGGCCGATCACTTGCCACGCCAACACCAGCACGAGCGACGACAACGCAGTCGCCGCAATCGCCATGGTGATGCTTGCCAACACATCGAACGCGCCGGTCAGGACCGATCGCTTCGCAGCCACAACTCCTCCCCCGCCTGTATGCTCAGGCTTCGTTTTCAATCCGGCGCATCAAGTTGCCGATAACAGGATCATTCGCGTAACGCCGCCGTACCGGTTGAACTGCGGTCATGAACGCAGCGCGCTCAACGGTGTTTGCTTCAACGCCGGCATCGAGAACGATCTGACGGGCGCGCGCCTGCTTCTCGTCCCAAAGCCCGCGCATAACCGTGACGGACTCGCGCGCCTTTGCCCGCAGCAAATCCCGATCCGCGGGCGCCATCGCATCGTAGCGAATCTTGGAGAACAGCAGCACATCCGGCGAATGGCAGTGCTCGGTCTGCGACCAATAGCGCGCCACCTCGTATTGACGCGTCGACTGAAACGTCGACCAATTGTTCTCGGCCGCGTCGATCAAATGCGTCTGCAGACCGGTGAAAACTTCGCCGAACGGGATCGGCGTCGGATTGGCGCCCATCACTTCCAGCATCTCGAGAAAAATATCAGAGCGCGGCACCCGCACCTTGAGGCCATGCATGTCGTGGGGCTCATGCACCGGCCGGCGCGCGCTATACATCGATCGTGCGCCGCCATCATAGAGCGCCAGTCCGATCAGGCCCTTTGACTCGAAACTCGCTAGAATTTCGCGACCGACATCGCCATCGACCGAGCGGCGCATGTGTTCTTCGCTATGGAACGTGTAAGGCACGACGAGCGCTTTGGTCAGCGGAAACGTGTTGTTCAGCGCCGCCGCTGTCACGCGGCAGAAGTTCAGAACGTTAAAGTGCGTCAGCGCAACAGTGTCATTCTCGCTACCGAGCTGACCACCGGGATATTCACGGATCGACAAGCGCCCACTGGTTTCGCGCTCCAGCTCCGCGCCGATCCAACGCACCGCTTCAACGGTTGGATAATCCGTTGGGTGAACATCGACGGCGGTCAACACGTCAGTGTCGATATGCGGCGTGCACGCGCCAAGCCCAAGCACGGCGCCGCCTGCGAGCAATGAACGGCGCGTGGTCATGGCGTTTCTCCCGCGCCCATTAAAGCCCAGCGCCCGCTGCGGCGGGAGTCTGTTCGCCGCGCGCCGGCACGGCCCGGCAACGCAACACGCCGAGGTCGCCGAACGAAAGCTCTGCCGATTGCCCGACCTCGATCTGGTGGACGCCCGTCACCGCGCCGCTCGAAATCAATTGTCCCTTGCGCAAAGGCCGTCCACGCTTCGCGCAATGGGTCAGCAGGAACGCGAGCGCAGCGAGTGGGCCGCCAGGCAGCATCGCCGCATTGCCTTCACCGACTTGCGTTGCGTCTATCGATGTCTTTGCGGACGCGCGCTCCCAATCGGTCGCGCGCCAATCTTTCACCTCGGCGCCAACAACGAGCCCGGAATTGTTGCCAAAGTCCGAGACAGTGACCGCTGGGCCGTGATCGTTGATGCCAGCAAAAGGGCTGCCGGCGAGTTCGATACCGATATGCACCGCGCCAACCATCTCAGCTGCGTCGACGGTGCTCCACACGCCTTGCGACGGATCTTGGTCACGCCCGACTTTCAGGATGAATTCGGCTTCCACCGCCGCGAAGCCGCCGCGCAACACTGCGAGATCGACCCGTTCATCGCCGGCGGCGCGGACGACCTGGCGCGCGAAAATCGGGCCGGCGATGCGGTCGACGCCCAATTTTCCTCGCAGGTCGGCTGGCACCATGCCGATCTTCCAACCCGCGATGTCGTCACCCCAAAGATCGATCGCCGCATCCTGAATCTCGTACGCAGCGGCGAGATCAACGGGCATCCGGCCCGGATATTCGCGCAGCGACGCGGCGCTGCGGCGCGCGTCCACGAAGCTTTGGGCGATTGGGGCCGCTAAAGCGGTGGAGACCGGCACGTTTCGACCCTACCCATTCAAATACTATAGTATTTTCCGTGCGTTACGGACGAAGGGCAGAGCCCGTCGCCTCCGGCTTACGCCGTCGCACGCAAAAGATTGCACGCTTAGGAAACCGGTGTCAATTTGCTTCCTACACCAAAGCGCCGGGCTCTAAACCGGCCCCGGGAGGAGCTTTGAACCGACGATCTCCGCCGCGCCAAGCGTCGCGCCAGGCAGGAAAATGTGGCCGCGTGCAGCTCGGCGGCGTGATGGGGTCTTCAGCGCCGCACCCTCGTCGTTCGGAAGCCATTCTTGATCATGGCGGGGCGTACAGCACCCTCGCCCCGCGCACGCCCGCGCGACACTTGAACGGGTTCGCCAGCAAGCTCAAACAAGACGCATGACCACGCCACAAGACGCCACCCATGTACTGACGCTCACGCCGGTGATTCCTGTCGTCACCATTGACGACGCGTCTCACGCCGTGCCGCTCGCGCGCGTCTTGTTGGCGAGCGGAATCAATACGATCGAGATCACGCTGCGCACGCCAGCGGCGCTTGACGCAATTCGCGCTGTTGCAAACGAAGCGCCGGAGATGGTGGTCGGCGCAGGCACCGTATTGAACGAAAGCGATCTCAACGCCGCTATCGAAGCGGGCGCCAAATACGCGCTCTCGCCCGGCGGCACGCCGAAACTTATGAAGGCCGCGCGCAAAGTCGCGATCCCTTTCGTGCCGGGCGTCGCGACGTCGAGCGAAGTCATGCGCGGCCTTGATCTCGGCTATACCTGCTTCAAGTTCTTTCCGGCGGAACAACTGGGCGGCGCCGCCGCCGTTAAGTCGATCGGCGCGCCGCTCGCTGCCGCGCGGTTCTGCCCCACGGGATCGATCACCGCCGCGAAAGCGCCTGAGTATCTGGCGCTAGCGAATGTGTTGTGTATCGGCGGCTCGTGGATTGCGCCGCCGGATAAAATCAAAGCTAGCGATTGGGCATTCATCGAAGCCGCCGCCAAGCAAGCTCTTGCGCTAAAGCCTGTCGCGTAGCGCGTACCAAAGCATGGCGAGAACATATAGCGGCGACCGCAACGCAGCACCGCCCGGGAATTCCGGCGGCGCTATGCTGCTAAGTACGTCGAAACGCTTCGCCGTCCCACTCATCGCTTCGACCAACACCTTGCCGGTGAGCGCCGGAAGCAACACGCCCTGCCCCGAATAGCCGTGCGCAAAGAAGAGATCGCCCATCCGCCCGATATGGGGCAGGCGCGACATCGTAATCGACACCATCCCGCCCCACGCATGATCGATCGGTGTATTGGCCAGTTGCGGAAACACGCCGACCATATGCCTGCGCGCAAAGCCCGCGATATCAGCCGGCGGCGCCGGGGTGTAGCGCTCGCCACCACCGAAGATCAGGCGCCGATCCGCGCTCAAGCGAAAATAGTTCACCACGAAGCGGCTGTCGCTGACGGCAAGATCGCTGCGGATCAAGCGCTCGCTCAACGGCGCCGTGGCAACCAGATAATTAGCCACAGGCATGATGCGCACGGCCAAACGCGGCTCAAGATCGCCCAACAGCGCGTCGCATGCCATCACGCCGAAACGGGCGCGCACAATCCCGGCATCAGTGTGCGCGACGACGCCTTTCGCGGTCTGAACGTGCGTCACGCGTGAATTTTCGAACAGTTGAACGCCAGCAGCACGCGCCGCTTCCGCCAGCCCAAGCGCATAGTTCAGCGGATGCAGATGCCCGCCGCCTGCATCGAGCAAGCCACCATGAAAGCCAGGCGCATCGACGGCCCAACGTGCATCATCGGCAGAGATGACCGCGGCGCGATCGTAGCCCATCTTCAACAGCTCGGCTGTCTCGGCGCGCATCCAATTCAAGTCCGGGGGCTTCGCCGCGAGCGTTAGGTGGCCATTCAGGCGCAGATCGCACGCGATGGCGTGCTTCTCGATCCGCTCAATCGTCAAGGCCCGCGCGTCCAACGCGAGATCAAGAAGCGTCTTGGCGCGGTCGGCCCCATACTTCGCAAGGAGATCGGTCGCGCCCTTGCGCCAGCCAGGGATCATTTGCCCGCCATTGCGGCCGGAGGCGCCCCAACCGATGCTGCCAGCCTCCAACAGTACAACGGAGAAGCCGCGCTCCGCCGCGTTCAGCGCCGCGTGCAATCCAGTGTAGCCGCCGCCGATAACGACAACGTCCGCCGTCGCTTCGCCTTCAAGCTCCGGCGCTGGCGCAAACGGGTTCGCGGTCGCGACATAGTACGACCGCTCCATCTCCAAGCCGGCGTTGAAGCCCACTTTAGACCTTGAGCAGCAGGTGATCGCGCTCCCACGACGAGATTACGCCCTCGAAATTTCCGAGCTCGTGATCCTTGATCTGATGGAAGGCAACGCAGAAATGCTCGCCGAGCAGTTCGCGCACCGGTGCACACTTCGCAAAACGGTCGAGCCCTTCACGTAAGGTGCGCGGCAGCGTCCGCGCCCATTTATAAGCGCTGCCCTGCACCATCTCGGCCGGTGCGATCTTATCGCGAATGCCCAGGTATCCGCACACTAGCACCGCGGCGATCGCCAGATACGGATTTGCATCCGCGCCCGGCAACCGGTTTTCGATCCGGCGGTTTGACGGATGCGAGATCGGCACACGCAATCCGCACGAGCGATTATCGTAACCCCATTGCAGATTGATGGGCGCTGAGAAGTCCGGCCGCATCCGGCGGAACGAGTTCACATTCGGCGCAAACAATGGAGTCACGTCGCCAAGGTATTTCTGTAAACCGCCGACGAAGTGGCGGAACGTGTCGGTTAGTCCGTCGCCTTCTTCCGTGCCGAAGAGGTTGTTGCCCTTCTTGGCGTCGACCAGCGAAACGTGAAGGTGCATGGCAGAACCCGGCTGGTTCTCCATCGGCTTGGCCATGAACGTCGCATAGACGCCGTGCTTCAGCGCGACTTGGCGGACGATGCGTTTGAACACCAACACCTGATCCGAGACGTGGACCGGGTCGCCGTGGTTGAAATTGATCTCAAGCTGCGCGGTCCCACTCTCGTGGATCATGGTGTCGAGATGCAGCGAGGCCGCTTCGGCGTGCTCGTAAATCGTCTCGATCAGATCCTCGTATTCGGTGATCGCTTCGAGCCCATAGGGTTGCGGCGAGGTCTCAGAACGGCCCGATCGGCCAGCCGGCGGCAACAGCGGCAAATCCGGATCGGTGTTGACCTGCGTTAAATAGAACTCGAGCTCCGGCGCCACGACCGGGCGCAAGCCCAACTCGTCGTAAAGCTTCAGGACGCGCTTCAGCACATAACGCGGCGCTATGTCGTAAGGCTCGCCATTGGTGTTGAAAGTATCGGCAAAGACGAACGCGGTCGGCGTTTTGTAACCTGGCGCCACGCAGATCGTATCGATGTCCGGCCGCAGGACCACGTCCGGGTCCTGCATGGAAATCGCCTCGTCCGCCTCATCCGCGTATTCGCCCGTCACCGTGAGCAGATAAATGCTCGACGGAATCCGCAACGACCCGTCGCGCTCGCTTTGAAGAAATTTCTGCGCGGGAAACACCTTGCCGCGAATAACGCCGTTGAGATCGGGAATAAGGCACTCGATCTCGCCGATGCCGCGCTCTTTAATCCAGTTTGAAAAGCTCATGACACACACATGCTATCGCGCACGCAGCAAAGCGTAGCGCCGAGACGGCGCGCGAGAACCGCAATCGAAGTTCTTTCAATGAGGCGCGGCGCGATTGAAAAGCCATTGCAGCCGCGAAGGGCCGCTCGCGAACCGCGTCCATCCACCTTCTTGAGAAGGCTGCGGGAGCGCATAAGTCACCTGTAAGCGCTACTATCCCGGCTCGCCCCCCCGCAAGTCAAGCTGTCACAGGTGCAACGCGAACGTAGCCTGCCTGTTGATTTCGCGTGCTTTCCCAATCTTGATAGGGTTAAGACCGGGGCGTCATGATCTTAAACTTTAAAGGCGGGGACGAAGGCCTCAACGCCAGCGTTTATGCAGAATTGCACAAACGCATCGTCACCGGGCACATATCGCCTGCCCACGAACTTTCGACGCGCGGTCTCGCCGGCGAGCTTGGCGTCAGCCAGACACCCGTGCGCGACGCGCTCTCGCGTCTATCGGCGGAAGGCGCGGTCTCAATCCGATCCAAGAGACGCGTGCGCGTGCCAGAAATGACGAGCGAGCGCTTCGATGACCTGTTGCGCTGCCGTCTTCTTCTTGAACCCGAGGCCGCCGCCTTGGCGCTTCCGCTTTTAAAGCCTGCAGATATTGAGCGCCTGCGCGAAATCGATTCCCAACTCGACACTGCGATCACTCAGGGTGACGCCGCCGGATATATGCAGTCGAATTACGACTTCCACTTCACGCTCTATCGCGTCCAACCGCAAAAGACGCTGACGCAGTTGATCGAGACGCTCTGGCTGCAGTTCGGCCCGTATATGCGCGTCGTGTTTGGCCGCGTTTCCAGCGCCAAGCTGAACGACAGCCATCAGCAGGCGATCAAAGCCATCGGCTCCGGCGACAGCGCAGCGCTTCGCGCGGCCATTGCAAGCGACATCGCCGACGGCATGGGGCTGCTTGGCCGCACCGGCCTCACGGCCAACGAAGCTTAGTCGTCAGCCTTTAGCGCACGCAATGCAGGCTCCACTTCGCGCAACGAGCGGCCAATAATATCCACGATGCGGTCAACCTCGGCGCGCGTGATGATCAGCGGCGGACACATCACGATCGAGTCGCGAATGCCGCGCACCATCAAGCCGTTTTTGATGCACGCGTCGCGCACGACTGGCCCGGCTTTGCCTTCCTTGCCGGTGAAGCGTTCGTTTGTGCCAGGCGTGGAGACGATCTCCACCGCGCCGATCAAGCCAAGCGAACGCACTTCGCCAACTAACGGGTCACTCTGAAGCCGCGTCAAGGCCTCCGCGAAATAAGGGCCAATATCGTTCTTCACGCGCTGCACCAGACCTTCGCGCTCGATGATCTCAAGATTCTTCAACGCGACGGCGGCCGCAACCGGGTGGCCGGAATAGGTATAGCCGTGGACAAAGTCGCCGCCCTTCTCGCGCAGCACTTCAACGATCTTGTGAGACACCCCGACCGCCGAAATCGGCAGATAGCCGGACGATAATCCCTTGGCCATCGGCACAAGGTCCGGTGTGACGCCAAAGTGCTGGAAGCCAAACCATTCGCCCAGCCGCCCGAAGCCGCAGATCACCTCGTCAATCACCAGCAGAATGCCATATTTTTTGCAGATCGCCTCGACGCGCGTCCAATAGCCTTTCGTCGGAATGATCACGCCGCCGGCGCCTTGCACTGGCTCGCCGATGAACGCCGCAACATTCTCCGGCCCAACGGCGAGAATGCGATCTTCGATCTCTTGGGCACAACGCGCGTAGAACGATTCCTCGTCTTCGCCGAAACCTTCACCGAACTTGTATGGCTGCGCGACGTGCTCAACGCCCGGGATCGGCAAGCCGCCGATCGGATGCATCGCCTTCATGCCGCCAAGGCTCGCGCCCGCCATGGTCGAGCCGTGATAGGCGTTGCGGCGGCTGATAAAAACCGTGCGCTTCGGCTGGCCCGACACAGTCCAGTAGTGACGCACCATGCGCATCACCGTGTCGTTGGCTTCCGAACCGGACGAGTTGAAAAAGACGTGTTGAAGTTCGCCGCCGAGCAAACTCGCAAGCTTCGCCGCCAGCATCACCGCCGGCGGCGTCGCGGTCTTGAAAAACGTGTTGTAGAACGGAAGTTCCTGCATCTGCTCGGCCGCAGCACGCACCAATTCATCGCGCCCGTAGCCGACATTCACGCACCACAGGCCCGCCATGCCATCCAGGATCGCGTTCCCATCGCCATCGTAAATTGTCGAACCTTCAGCGCGCGTGATGATGCGGCTGCCGCCGAGCGCTTGCAGCTCGCCGTAATTCGCCTGCGCCGGCAGATGGTGCGCGACGTCCAATCGGCGCAGTTCAGGAATGTCGTAGTTGCGCGCAGCCATGATCGTTTCCTCGTTAGTCTGATTGCCCTCGCCTCAACCTAGCGGGAGACGAGCGGTTCGCGTCGCAGAGCTCTGCCCAAAAGCTTAAAGAACGTTTGGCTCTGCGGGTTCTCATGGGCTTTCCATTCCGGGTGCCACTGCACCGCCAGAACTTGCGCGCCGTTCACGTCGGCTGAAATCGCTTCGACCACGCCATCCGGCGCGGTCGCCTCTACCTTCAGTCCAGCGCCCAACTTATCGACCCCCTGATAGTGGACGCTCACGACATCGATCGACTCTGTTTTGTAGGTGCGCTCAAGCACGCCGCCTTCTGTGAGATTCACAGGGTGGATATGCTCGAAGTATTCCGCGAACGTCTTTTGGCTCGGCGCGTGGTGCGGGATAAGTTCGGGATTCTCAGCCATGTCGCGGCGCAACGTGCCGCCGAACGCGACATTCAACTCTTGGAAGCCACGGCAAATGCCGAACACGGGCTTGCCAACCTCTAACATCGCTTCGATCAAGTGCGCGGTCATCTCATCGCGCGCGGGATCGAACGGGCCCGGCGCGTCATCCGCGATCACGCCGTAGCGCTTGGGGTCGAGGTTCGATGGCGTGCCCGTCAGCAAGAGGCCATCCAGGCGCGGCGCAACTTCCTTCGCGTGCATCAATTCCGGCATCGCCGGCACCAGCAACGCCGCGGAGTCCGCGTATTTCAGCGCGGACACCAGATAGCGCGTCATCACCGCCTGCGCCGACTGTGTCTCCACGGTGCGGTTGCAACTGATAACGCCGAGTACGGGACGGTCTTTGAAGGTCATGACTCTAAGATAGGAGCACTGCGGGCGAACAGGCGTGCCACGCGAGCCACACTGGCTCGTCCCAGGTAAAATCTTCCTGATCGTAGCGGGTCAGATTCGAACGGAACGTCTTAATGCGGCGGCCACTTTCAAGTTCCACCTCGTAAATCGTCTCGCTGCCCAGATAGACGATGTCGCGAATCACGCCGGGCACCACATTCGTACCCTGCGGCGCATCTTCCATCTTCATCGCCGTCGAGCCCTCCGCGCGCTTGTGCATCTCGATCTTCTCGGGCCGCAGCGCGACCCAAACCGTCGAGCCACGCGCGCCGGTGACGCCGTGATCCAGATATACGGCCGCAGCGCCGAGTTCCGGCGTGCGCACCAAAGCATGCCCCGGCTCATCCTCCGCGAGTGTCCCTTCAAACATATTCACGCTGCCGACGAAGTCCGCGACGAAGCGTGAATTCGGAAATTCGTAAAGGTCCGAAGGCGTCGCCACTTGCGTCAGCACGCCGCGGTTCATCACGGCGCAGCGCGTAGCGATCGCCAACGCTTCGTCCTGATCGTGCGTCACCATGATGAAGGTGATACCCACCTTCTCCTGCAAGCTCGTCAGCTCCGAGCGCATCTGGTCACGCAACTTTGCGTCGAGCGCCGAGAGCGGCTCGTCCAGCAACAATACGCGCGGCCGTTTCACCAACGCGCGCGCCAACGCCACACGCTGCCGTTGTCCGCCGGAAAGCTGATCCGGCATGCGATCGCCGAGTCCGCCGAGCTTCACTAGCTCAAGCGCCTCTTCGACACGCTTTTTGATTTCATCGCCGTCGACGCGGTCCATCTTCAGGCCATACGCGACGTTGTCAGTGACCTTCATGTGCGGAAACACCGCGTAGGACTGAAACACCATATTCACTGGCCGCTTGTTCGGCGGCAGCGCCGCGACATCCTTGCCGTCGATCAAGATTTTGCCTTCGCTCGGCGTCTCGAAACCGGCCAGCATGCGGAGCAATGTGGTCTTACCGCAGCCAGATGGCCCGAGCAGCGCGAAGAACTCACCTTCCTGAATATCCAGGTTCACGTTGTCCACCGCGACCATTTTGCCGAAGCGCTTGGTCACGCCTTGGAACGAGATGATTGCATTGTCTTTCAAATGCGGCGTCGGCTTCGCGGTTGGAGCGTTTGAGACTTGAGCATCAGTCATCGGATCAGGCTTTCTTATCCTTGGGCTCGTTGTTCTGCATCTGCAGCCCCACGGCCGTTAGGATCACAGTCACGACAATTAGAATGGTCGAAGCCGCGTTGACTTCAGGCGTCACCGAGAAGCGCAGCATCGAATAGACCTTCACCGGGAACGTGATCGTATCAGGGCCGGCGGTGAAGAAGGTGATCACGAAGTCGTCTAGCGACAAGGTGAACGCCAGCAGAGCGCCTGCGATCAGCCCCGGCTGCATGTGCGGCACCAAGACGTCCCAGAATGTTCGCCACTCACTGGCGCCAAGATCCTTGGCCGCCTCCTCCAGCTCGCGATTGAACGAGGAAAGGCGCGCCCGCACCACTGTCGCCACGAACGGAAACGCGAACGAAATGTGCGCGATCGTAATCGCGCCCAAATTCAGCGGCCACGGCAAGCCCATGGGCCATGGCATCACGCGGGCGAAGAACACCAACATCGCAACGCCCATACAAATCTCGGGCACGACGATGGGCAATGCCATCGAGCCTTCAACGATTGTCTTACCGGGAAACCGGAAGCGCCAAAGCATAACCGCCGACAGCGCACCGAGGATCACGGATATCACGGTGCACAGGAACGCAATCATCAGCGAATTGACGAACGCCTGCAGCAGCGACTCATTGTTGAACGCCTTCACGTACCAATCCGTCGTGAAGCCCTGCCAGACCACGTTCCGGCGGCTGGAGTTGAAGCTGAACACCATCAGCGTGATCAGCGGCAAATACAGAAACACCAATGTCGCGCCGACAATCAGGCGCAGCGGCCAGCGGCGCAGATATTCAAGCGGGCCCGGTTTTTCCTTCGGCTCGCCTTTGCCGAGGCCCAAGGCCGGCACGGTGGTGAGACCTTCGTCCGCCATCAGCCCCTCCGCTCGCTCTTACGCTGCACAAAGGCCTGAACGGCAATAGCAATGAACGTTAGGTACATGAGCAGGAATGAGAGCGCCGCGCCAAACGGCCAATCATTTGCGCGCTTGAATTGGCGCTCGATCACATTGGCGATCATCTGACTATCAGTGCCGCCCAAAAGGTCAGGCGTGAGATAAGCGCCCAGCGCCGGAATAAACGTGATCAGGACGCCCGACGCGATGCCCGGCGCCGCCAATGGCACAACCACCGACCAGATCGTGCGTAGATGGCCAGCGCCCAGGTCTAGGCTCGCTTCCATGAGTGAGCGATCCATACGGTCAAGCGCCGAATAAAGCGGCAGCACCATGAACGGCAAGTGCACGTACACGAGGCCAATGATCACTGCGGTATTGTTGTAGAGCAACGTCAGCGGTTCAAAGTCGCCGAGCGGCTGCAGGCCGACCAACGCCATGACGCCGCTGCCGCTATTCCAAAACCATTCGAGGATGGCGTTGACGTAACCATTCTCACGCAACACCGCGATCAGGGCGAACGTGCGGATGAGCAGGTTCGTCCAGAACGGCAGCATGATTAGCAGCAGTAGCCATGCTTTGGTCTTTGGCGAAGCAAACGCGATCGCCAGCGCCACCGGAAAACCGACGATCAGACAAAGCACGGTGGTGAGCCCCGCAATGATGAGGCTCTTTCCGAAAATCTCGAGGTACAGCGGCTCAACCGCGCGCATGTAGTTCGCGAACGTGCCGGTGACATCAATGGTGATCGGCCCGGTGTTCTCACCGAGCGAATAGCCCCACACGACCGCAAGTGGCACAAGGAAGAAAAGGAACAGCCAGGCGATGGGCGGCACAGCGATCGCGGCGAATGCCGCCTTCGCTTGTCGCCAGGTCTGTTCCATGGGCTCGACCTCGTTGCTAGGCGTTACGCGGCGCTGATACGCGTGAAGATCTCTTCGTATTCACGCGACTTCTCGTCGCCTTCGAACGCGCCGTACTCGCTCTTCGCCATCAAGTCGGCTGATGGGAAAATCACAGGATTGGCTCTGTAGCTCTCAGGCATCAGATCGCGCGCCGCGCGGTTTGGCGTCGGATAGAGAATTTCTTCCGTGATCTTCTTGCCGGCCTCGCCGTCGAGCAAATAGTTGATGAACGCATGCGCCCCGTCGACGTTCGGCGCTCCGGTGGGAATGCAGAGGCAATCCGAGTTGATTAGAGTGCCTTCCTTCGGCACCACGAAATCGAACCGGTCGCCGCCCTCGCCCGCCATCAGCTGAGCAATGTCGCCGTTGTATTCAAGCACGATGTCCACTTCGCCCGATGCGAGCAAGTCTTGACCGTTGTCGGAATGGAATTGCTTTACGCGTGGCTTTTGACGAATGAGCATTTGCTCGATCTGCGCCAGCATCGCCGGTGGAATGCCGTTCACAGAGTGGCCGAGATACTTGGCGCTCAACCGAATGAGATCAGCCGACTCCGAAAGCAGCGCAATCTTCTGATTGAAGGTCGCATCGTCGAAGAGGTACTTCCACGAATCCGGAACCGTCAGCCCCTTCGCGCGCACCGCTTCCTTGTTGTAACCGATGCCAAGCACCAACCACGTGTACGGCATCGAGTAGCGGCGGCCCGGATCGAACGACGCGTCTTGGAATTCCGGCAGCAGGTTCGCAATGTTCGGGATTTTCGCGTGATCCAGTTCCTGGATCATCTGCGCCTGGCTCATGCGCGTCACAAACTCGTTCGACGGCACGATCACGTCGAAGCCCGGATTGCCGGCGCGCAAGCGCGCGAACAACTCGTCGTTGGTCGCGAACAAACTCATGTTCACTGTTGTGCCGCTCGCCGCCTTGAAATCGTCGAGCGTCGTCGGGCCGATATAGGTGTCCCAGTTGTAGAAATTGACCGTTGGGCCGCTCGCGCCGCCGCCGCACGCGCTCAACCCGCCCGCGAACGAAATGCCGATCGCCGCGGCGCCGAATTGTTGAAGGAGAGAGCGGCGCGACGCGCCTGTGAGATATTTGCCCTTTGCCATAGTCTGCGCCCTTCGTTCAGCCGCCCTGGCGGACGGTGCCTAACTACTCATGCTTGCCTGCCGCCACGCCGCTAACAAGCACGCAAATACCAGTCATAATCAATATCCGGGATCATGCTCTGGAAGCGATCTTGCTCGACGCGCTTCACTGTTGCGTACATCCGCACAAAACGCTCGCCCAAATAATCCTTCAGAAGCGCCGACTCCGCGAACCGGTCTGTGGCCGCGAACCAATTGGTCGGAATTTTCTCGCCGCCTTCGGCTTGCGCGTACCCGTCGCCAACGATCGCTGGCCCCGGATCGACCTTGTTGGTGATCCCATGGTGCACCGCAGCAAGAAGCGCGGCGAGCGCCAAAGCCGGATGCGCGTCGGCGCCCGCGACGCGATGTTCGATATGGCGCGTGTTCGGTGCGCCCGCAGGCACGCGGAAGGACACGGTGCGGTTGTTGACGCCCCATGTCGGCGCCACCGGCGCGTAGGAGTTTGCTTTGAAGCGCCGGTAGGAGTTCGCGTTCGGCGCATAGATCGCCATCGAGTCGCCCAGCATAGCCTTCATGCCGCCAACCGCATGCGCCAGCACCGGCTCACCTTCGGGCTTGTCGGACGCGAAGATGTTCTTGCCGGCCTTGTCGTTGACGCTGACGTGCAAATGCATTCCCGATCCGGCGAGATCGGCGAAGGGCTTGGCCATGAACGTCGCCTCGCAGCCATGCCGCAACGCCACGCCCTTGGCCGCACGCTTGTAGAGCACAGCATCATCTGCAGCCCGCAGCGCATCAGCATGGTGCTTCAGTGTCAATTCCAATTGCCCCGGCGCGTATTCGCTGATCGCGCCTTCAAGCGGAATGCCCATTGCGTCGGCAGTCCCCCACAGATCGCGCAGAAAGCCCGACGCCTCCTCCACTTCGCGCAAGCCGTAAACTTGATGCTGCGTCGGCCGATCGCCGGTGAGCGGCGACGGCGGCAACTGAATTTTGCCGTTGGCGGTGCGGCGCGCATCGACGAGGTAATATTCGAGCTCGCACGCCACGACCGGCACGAGCCCATCCGCCGCGAACCGATCGATCACCCGTTTCAACACATGCCGCGGATCGAGATCGTGTGGCGCGCCGTCAAGTTCGTACATCGCCATCGGAATCTGCGCGACATCAGCCCCAAGCCACGGCGCTGGCGTCAACCGCCCCGCAATCGGCCGCGCCACGCGATCGGCGTCGCCATCCTCCCAGACCAGCCCCGTCGCTTCGACATCCTGACCGGTAATGTCGTTCACCAGGATCGAGCCCGGCAAAAACCGCCCGTTCGCATACACGGCCTCGATCTCGTGGCGGCGCAGGCGCTTCCCACGCGGCACGCCCGCCATGTTCGTGAACACGATCTCGAAAAATTGAATCTCGGGATGCTTGTCGAGGAAGGCTTTGACTTCCTTCGGATCGGCGATGGTCATGCAGCTGCTTCTTTGACGTACTCTTCCGCAAAGCTATCGACTGCCGCGACCAGCCGGTCAATCTGTTGCGTGGTCGTGGCCGGGCAAACCAGCATCATCATGTGAAACGGCGCAATCAGCACGCCGCGATTGATCAGATAAAGGTGTATCGCGTCGTTAAGCTCAGTCTGCGCCAGCGTCGGCCGCATCGCTGCGGCGTCCTTCGGCGGCTCAGACGCAAACACAATTTCCGCTCGCGCACCCACATGCACCACACACCAAGGCAAAGCGCGCTTGCCGATCACAACGCGCAGCTTGGCGACAAGTTCTTCCGCGCCCTTGAGCATCGACTCATATGCGGCGGGCGTCGCCACCTCACGCAACGTCGCGCAAATGGCCGCGATCCCCATCGCGTTGCCGGCCAAGGTCGTCCCGATCCCGGAGCGGCCCGGCCCACGCGGCACGGCGGCGATCTTCTCGGCCAACTCCGCGTTGACACCCCAAACCGCTGCCGGAAAGCCACCCGCAATCGCCTTGCCGATCACCAGCGCATCGGGCGCCAGGCTCCAAGCCTTCGTCGCCCCGCCCGGTCCACTCGAAAGCGTGTGCGTCTCGTCCAACACCAAGAGCGCGCCGGCCTTCTTCACCAGAGATTGCGCGCGCTTCCAGAAGTTCGCTTCCGGCAAAATCATCCCGCAATTCGTCATGGCGGGCTCAGCCAACACCGCCGCGACGTCCCCCATCGCCAGCGCCGCCTCCAGCGCGCCGATATCGTTGAATGGGACCGCCCGGGTTGTGCGCGTCATATCGAACACTTGGCCGATCAGCCCCGCGTCCGGCCGCGTGCGGCCATGCCGCAACTCGACGAAGCAATCCTCGACCATGCCATGGTAGCAACCGTCAAACACGACGATCATGGGCTTGCCCGTCACCGCCCGCGCCCAGCGGATCACCGCGCGATTCGCATCCGACGCAGAAAGTGTTGTCTGCCAGAATGGCAAACCAAACCGCTCCGCCAGTAGCGCGCCAACTTCAGCGGCCTCGGCCGTCGGCAACATAAACGTCGCGCCGCGCCGCGCCTGTTCGGCAATTGCGCGCGCGATCTCTGGTCGTCCATGACCAAACATGCCCGGCGTGTCGCCCAGGCAAAAATCGTCATAGGTGTTGTCGTCGATATCGGTGAGCACGGCGCCTTCTCCGTCCTCTGCGATCATCGCAGACGGCGTGGCCCAATCGTTCATCCAATGAAACGGCGCGCCAAACAGCCAGTGCTGCTTCAGCCGTACAGCTTCTGCTGCGGCTTTCGGGTGCGCCTCGACATAACGCTGCGTCTCACGCGCAAGGAGGTCTGCCAGACTCACGGCTTATACGTAATCGAGATGCCCTTGAGCTCGGTGTATTTCTCAAGCGCATGCAGTGAACGATCGCGCCCAAACCCAGACTGCTTCGCGCCGCCGAACGGCACGGTTATGTCGCACGCATCCCAACCATTGATCCAGACAAGCCCCGTCCGCAGCTTGCGCGCCACGCGGTGCGCGCGTGAGATGTTCGCGGTCCACAAACCCGACGCGAGCCCGTACACGGTGTCGTTGGCAACGCGCACGGCGTGATCCTCGTCCGTAAAGCCAAGCACGCCCAGCACCGGCCCGAACACTTCCTCGCGCGCCAAAGTATGGGTGTTGTCCATGCGATGAAACACCGTGGGCTCGATGTAGTAGCCGCCGCTGTCTTCGCGCACGCGCTTGCCGCCCAGCGCCAAAGTCGCGCCTTCCTTGCGCGCTGTCTCGATATAGCAAAGCACCCGCTTCATCTGGCCTTCACTGACGATCGCCCCAGCCACACTCGCCGGATCGAGCGGATCGCTGGGCGCGTATTGCTTCGAACGCTTCAGCACGCGCTCCAGGAAATCATCCTTGATCGACGCCTCCACCAAGAGACGCGACGCGGCGTTGCAGATCTCGCCTTGATTGAAGAAAATTCCCCGCGCCGCAGCATCCGCCGCCGCGTCCAAATCTTCGGCGTCGGCAAACACAATTTGCGGGCTTTTGCCGCCAAGCTCCAACGCCACGCGCTTTAGATTGCTCTCGGCCGCGTAGATCATGAGCTTACGGCCAATCTCGCCGGAGCCGGTGAACGCGATCAAATCGACATCCATGTGCCGCGCCAGCGCCTGGCCCGCCGTCTCGCCGAAGCCCGGCACAACATTGAGCACACCGGGCGGCACGCCCGCTTCAAGCGCCAGCGCGCCAAGCTTCAACGCCGTCGAGGGCGATTGCTCGGCGGGCTTCAGGACGATCGAGTTTCCGGTCGCCAAAGCCGGCGCGACTTTCCAACACGCCATATGCAACGGAAAATTCCACGGCACGATCGCGCCGACGACGCCTAAAGGCTCGCGCACGATGAAACTCAGCCGATCGGAAGGCGTCGTCGCCACCTCACCGTAGACCTTGTCCAAGGCTTCCGCGTACCAGCGGATCGAGTTTATCGCCGTCGGAATATCTACCGACAGCGTGTCCTTGATCGGTTTGCCCATATCCAGCGTCTCAAGGAACGCCAGCTCTTCCAGGTCACGTTCCATCAGCTCGGCGAGCTTGAACATGATCTTCTTCTTTTCGCGCGGATGCTTGTTGCGCCAGCGGCCATCTTCGAACGCTGCGCGCGCCGTCTTTACGGCGGCGTCGATGTCCTCCGCTTCACACGCGGCGACCTTACTGATGAGCTGACCATCACGCGGCCCAACATTGTTAAGGGTCTTGCCGCTCTTTGCAGCAACCAGCGCGCCATCAATCACCGCGTGTGTGGGAAACTTGATGCCGCGCGCACGGTCGACATTTTTTTGAAGCGTCATTCCCGCTCCTTAGCGCAGAAGCGCGCGCGCATGAAGCGTCTTGCGGCGTGTTGCGGCGTGTTGCGCGAGGGCGAGGTCCTGAACCGTCCGCGTCCGCAATTGTTTCTTCCGTGCCGGTTCTGCATGCGGTAGCTAGGCGGCGCTGTCACGGGGGACAAATGAAGTTCATAGGCCTTTTGATCGGCGCTGCGCTGATCGCGAGTTGCACGGCAGCGCCGTTGACGCGCGCGCGCGCCTATAACCCGACCATCACCCGCGACGCTTACGGCGTGCCGCGCATCCACGGCCGGGACGACCAGGAAGCCGCCTACGGCATCGGCCTTGCCCACGCACAAGACAATTTCGCCACCATTCAGCTTGTCGTTCTGGCAGCACGCGGCCGCCTTGGCGCGCATCTCGGCGAAGACGGCGCCAAGTCGGATTTCCTCTGGAACATGCTCGGCATCCGTGAGGCCGTCGAAGACGGGTTCGAGACGCGACTCTCCGAGGAATTTCGCGCTGTCGCGCAAGGCTATGCCGACGGTCTCAATGCCTACGCTTTAGAGCATCCGGACGAAGTTCTTCCGGGCGCGCGCAACGTGACCGCCCGCGACGTGGTCGCAGGCTCAGCGCTGACCGTACCTTTATTCTGGGGCTTTGAGCGCACGCTTGGGGCCGTCACCGGCGAAGACAACCATCCGTGCGCCACACGCGAAGCAACCGCTGAAACCATCGACAACGGCTCCAACTCATTCGCCGTCTCACCGCGCCGCTCCAGTGACGGCCACACCCGGCTCATCGTCAACTCGCACCAACCCTGGGCTGGCCCGGTCGCGTGGTACGAAGCCGGCGTTTCGTCCGACACGGGCTGGAATATGTATGGCGGACTTTTTCCTGGGTCGCCCTTCCCCGTGCTCGGCACGAATGGCGACGTCGCCTTCGCGGCCACCGTCAACTTGCCCGATCTCGCCGACATCTATCGCCTCACCACCGATGATGCACATCGCGGTCAGTATTTCTTCGACGGCGAATGGCGCCGCTTTCGCACGCGTCAAATCTGGCTTTGGGTAAAGATGGGACCAGTCACCATCCCAGTTCCACGCACGCTTCGCTACACCGAACACGGCCCCGCGTTCGAAACCGCCGACGGCTGGGTCGCGGTGCGCTACGCGGGCGCCGGCGAAATCCGCGCGCTCGAACAATTTTATCGCATGGGCCACGCCCACAATTACGAAGACTGGCGCGACGCAATGGACATGCGCGCCATCCCCTCGTTCAACTTCCTGTTCGCGGACTCCTCCGGCCAAATCGCGTTTCACTACAACGCCATTTTGCCGAACCGCGCCGAAGGTTATGATTGGTCCGGCTGCGTGCCAGGCGACACCAGCGCCAACATCTGGGCCATGGACGACCGCATCGAAGCGCCGCGCCTGGTCGATCCGGCGTCAGGCTGGCTCTACAGTACCAACGGCGCGCCGTGGTCCTCGACCGATTCAAGCGCCGATCTGCGCCCCGAAAATTTTGCCGCCGCCGCGCCCGCGATCGAAACCTACATCACCAATCGCGGCTACCGCGCCGTCGAGATCCTTTCGCCTCTGCGCACTATCAGTGACGAACAATTGTTGGCGGCGAAGTTTGATCTCACCTCCAGCGAACGCTCGCAAACCATGGCGGCGGTGAACGAAATTCTCGTCGCCGACTCGAGCAACGACACTGAGTTGGTTGAAATTCAAACCCTGCTCCGCACCTGGGACCGCCGCGCCGCCAATGATAGCCCGGCAGCCGCGATCGTTGGCCTCATCTATCAACCCATCTACAATGCCGGCCGTTCCAGCACGCCGCCGCCCGCGCCGGTCGACACAGCGCGCGCTGCGGCGCAGCGTTTGCGCACCACGTTTGGCCGCATCGATCCCCCGCTCGGCGAGGTGCTGCGCCTGCGCCGCGGCGACGTTGACCTCCCCCTCGAAGGCGCCCCCGACGTGCTGCGCGCCATCCGCTGGCACGATGATCCAGACGGCCGCGCCAACGCCGATTTCGGCGACGGATTCATGATGATCATCGATTGGGCGCCAGACCGCACACTGACCACCCGCGTCATCAGCCAATGGGGCGCAAGCGACCGCCCCGACAGCCCGCACTTCAACGACCAATCCGAAATGTTTGCGCGACGTGAGTGGCGAACGGTCGGCATCACACCCATCCCCGGGGCTCGGCGCTAGTCGAGAGCCCGGGGCCCATAAACACGTTTGCTTGCCGGTGAAGCACGGGACGTAAGTGCGCCCTTGCGAACGAGTCGTGTTTATGGGTCCCGGGCTCGATGCTGCGCATCGCCCCGGGAATGGGTGTTGAGATTTGTTCGGCGCGAGCAGACAATGGCGCCATGCCCGCCGACACGCCGCGCCCGAACTCGCTCGACTCCTTCTGGATGCCGTTCACGCCGAACCGGGCGTTCAAGGCTGACCCGCGCATGGTCGTTCGCGCCGAGGGCATGCACTATTATGCGCCTGACGGCCGCGCGATCCTCGACGGCACGGCTGGCCTCTGGTGCTGTGCCGCCGGCCATGGCCGCCCCCGCATCGTTGAAGCGATCCAGCGCGCCGCCGCCGAACTCGACTACGCCACCAACTTCAATCTCGGCCACCCGGCCGCGTTCGAATTCGCCAATCGTCTGGGCGAAATCCTGCCGCAGAATCTCGACCGCATCTTCTTCACCAACAGCGGCAGTGAGAGCGCCGACACCGCCCTGAAAATCGCGCTCGCTTATCAGAAAGCGCGCGGCAAGCCTGGCAAGTATCGCCTCATCGGCCGCGAGCGCGGTTATCACGGCACCAATTTCGGCGGCATCAGCGTCGGCGGCATCGTCCGCAATCGCATGACTTACGGGCCGATGGTCGCCGGTGTCGATCATTTGCCGCACACGCTCGACATCGCCCGAAACGCCTTCTCACGCGGCGAGCCCCCACATGGCGCCGAATTCGCAGACGCGCTCGAGCGCCTGGTGCAATTGCACGACGCCAGCACCATAGCCGCCGTCATCGTCGAGCCCGTCGCCGGCTCCACCGGCGTGATCATGCCGCCAAAGGGTTATCTGAAGCGCCTGCGAGACCTCTGCACCAAGCACGACATCCTGCTCATCTTCGATGAAGTCATCACAGGTTTCGGGCGTCTCGGCGCGCCGTTCGCCGCCGACTTCTTCGACGTGAAGCCGGATATCCTCACCATGGCGAAAGCCATCACCAACGCCGCTGTTCCTATGGGCGCCGTCGCGGCCTCCCGCGAAATCTACGATGCGATCCTCGCCAACGCCGACACGCCGATCGAACTCTTCCACGGCTACACCACAAGCGGCCACCCACTCGCCTGCGCCGCGGGCATCGCCACGCTCGACACCTTCAAGGAAGAGCGGCTCTTCGAGCGCGCCGCCGAACTGGCGCCCTATTGGGAAGACGCGATGCACAGCTTGCGTGACGCGCCGCACGTCATCGACATTCGCAATCTCGGCCTCATCGGCGGCGTCGAACTCGAACCCCGCCCCGGCGCACCAACGCAGCGCGCCCTCGAAGCCTTCCGCAAATGCTTCGACGCTGGAATCCTGATCCGCGTCACCGGCGACATCCTCGCCTTCTCCCCGCCGCTGATCATCGAGAAGGCGCAGATCGATCAAATTGCGGATACGGTGCGGGCAGCACTAAAACAAATCGCGTAGCTCTGAGTCCCTTCTCCTTAACCAGGAGAAGGAACGCGCTATAGTGTCAACATGACCGAATCCTTGCCAATTCTGCTAACCAACCTCGCCGTCACCGGCGCACTCTTCCTGGTGCTATGGCTCACCAGCATTCCACTGAAGGATCCGAGTTACGTCGATAGCTGGTGGGGTCTCGGCGTCGTCGTGCTGGCGTGGTCAACCTACGTGCAGCTCGACGACCCAAGCCCGCACGCGACAGCGCTTGTCTTCCTTGCCAGCGCCTGGGGTCTTCGTCTCGGCGTCTATCTCTTCTGGCGTTGGCGCAGTCACGGCGCGGACCGCCGCTACGCCAAGCTCGCGCAACGCGCCAAGGATAAGCACGGCCTCAACTTCGCGATGTTCTCGCTGCTTTGGGTGTTCGCGCCGCAACTTGCGCTGCAGATGATTATGTCGCTGCCGGCGCAGCTCGGCCAAGTGCCGGAGGTCGAGAGCTTCGGGGTCTTCGCGACCATCGGACTCTGGCTCGCCATCTTTGGCATCATCTACGAAGGCATCGCCGACGCGCAACTCGCACACTTCAAGTCGCTCAGCGAAAACGCCGGCAAGATCATGGACCGCGGCCTCTGGCGCTATTCGCGTCACCCCAACTATTTCGGCGAACTGTGCTGCTGGTGGGGCATCTGGGCGATCGCGCTCGACGCTGGCATGGGCCTGTGGAGCTTGCCCGGCCCACTGCTCATCACGTTCCTGCTTACCCGCGTCAGCGGCGCACCCACCACCGAGCCGCATCTCCAGCGCACGCGGCCAGAGTATGAGGCGTATAAGAAGCGGACGAGCAGCTTCGTTCCGATGCCGCCGAAGGCATGACAACACCGAGTCCCTTCTCCTGGTTAAGGAGAAGGCTGTCCGAGTTTGCGTCAGCTAAACCGGCTCCGCGCTTTCGCAGCGAGATCAATCTTCGGCAGCGGCCCGCCGACACCAGGGCTGCCCGGCGCCGGCTCAGGCGCCCACGCCGTCTGCTGAAACTTCGACGCGACATATTCCGGCAAGAACCGGGAGCGGATCGCGTAGACGTGCTTATCGCCGCCGCGCGATTGCTGCGTGTGATAGAAACGCTGCGGCGTAATCAGATGCAGCTCATCCTTGGCACGCGTCATTGCCACATAGAGAAGCCGACGCTCTTCCTCCAGCTCCGCCGTCGAGCCCGCACCAAGATCGGACGGCATGCAGCCATCGACGACGTTCAACACAAATACATTCCTCCACTCTTGCCCCTTGGCCGAGTGGATCGTCGATAAGATCAGATAATCATCGTCCTTTGACGACTTCCCGCTCTCGTCGCTGGTTGAGTTCGGCGGATCGAGCGTCAGCTCCGTCAAAAAGTTGGTGCGGCCAGCAAATGTTGCGCCAATGCGCTGCAGCTGATCAATATCGCCCGCGCGCACGCGTGCGTCATCGTAGCGCTCCGCCATCATCGGCCCGTACCAGCGCGCGGCGAGATCGAGATCGCTCGGCCATGCCGGCGCCTTTTCCATCGCGCCCAACAAATCCTTCAGCGCGTCCCACGCCTCAGCCGCGCCAGCAGGCGGCGCGGTGTTGCGCACCGCGCCGTACGCGCCAAACTCATCCACCGCATCCAGAATACGCGATGCTTTTGCAGGTCCAACGCCTGGCACAAGCTGCAAGGTGCGAAACCCTGCAATGCGATCGCCGCCATTTTGCGCCCAACGCAGGATGGACAGAAAATCTTTCACATGCGCGGCTTCGAGGAATTTCAAGCCGCCGAACTTCACGAACGGAATGTCGCGCTTCGCTAGCTCCAACTCCACCGGCGCCGAAAAGTCCGCGGCGCGAAAGAGCACTGCTTGCTGCATCAGCGACAATCCACGCTCGCGCGCTTCCAGCACCGACTCCGCGACATAAGCCGCCTGCGCTGCCTCATCGCGCACGCTCACCAGTTTCGGCGCCGTGCCACCGCCGCGCGTGGTGCGCAAATTCTTGGTGAAGCGCTCCTTAGCAAAATCGATCACCGCGTTCGACGCTTCCAGGATCGGCGCCGTCGAGCGATAATTCTGCTCCAACGTCACCATCCGCGCGTGCGGCTCAAACGCCTTCGGAAACTCCAGAATGTTGCGCACATCCGCCGCGCGGAACGAATAGATCGACTGCGCGTCATCGCCCACCACGGTCACGCCGCGCCCGTCCGGCTTCATCGCCAACAAAATCCGCGCCTGCAGCTTGTTCGTGTCTTGATACTCATCGACCAGCACGTGGTCGAACCGGGCGCCAACTTCGCGCGCCAAAGCCGGCTCGTTCATCGCTTCGGCCCAAAGCCAAAGCAGGTCGTCATAATCCAGCACGTTCTGCTTCTGCTTGGCCTCGACGTACGCCGCAAACAAACGCTTCAGCTCCGCGCCCCATTCACGGCACCAGGGAAACGCCGCCACCAGCGCGTCATCAATGGACTCATCCGCATTCACCACGCGCGAATAGATGGCGAGGCACGTCCCCTTCATCGGAAACCGCTTCGCGCCCGTTGCGACGCCAAGCTCCTGGCGCACCATGCCCATCAGATCGGCGCTATCGCTACGATCGTGGATCGTGAACTCGGGATCGATGCCGATCACCGGCGCCAACTCGCGCAGCAGCCGCGCGCCGATCGCGTGAAACGTCCCCGCCCAAGGAATGCGCACATCGCCGGCCATCACCTTGCCGACGCGCGCAATCATCTCACTCGCCGCGCGCCGCGAAAACGTCAGCAACAAAATCCGCGACGGGTCAGCCCCCTGCGCCACCAAATGGGCGACGCGACACGACAACGTCTTCGTCTTCCCCGACCCCGCGCCGGCAATCACCAGGAGCGGCTCAAGGCCATGCTCAACGGCCGCGCGCTGCTCCGCGTTGAGATCGTCAAAAGCTGCGCTCGTGATTCGCGACATGCGCCGAAGCTGCCGCGTTTCGCCTTTGTTCGCAACGCGGGGAGTGTTAATCTCTGACCATGGCGAGCCTACAGTTTTCGGACGACAAGATTCGCAGCGCAGAGCAGGTGGCGAAGCGCGCGCTCATCTTGTTTAACACCTGGGTTCTCATCGCCGACCCGCACTAAAGTCAGTGAGTGGCTCGACGAAGAGGGGCTTCGAGACGAACTGTCGCCCGATGAAGCCCGCTTCCTCGCGGACGCAAGTCCTCCACGACAAGCGGTGATCAACTTCAGCTGGCATGCTGAACGCTTGGGCGTCCTGCTTTGGGCGCTCAATGTGATCGATGTACTCCCAGCGCCGGACAAGCGATTCGACACATCGCTGTTCCAAGTACTACCGCCTTATGGCGAGCAATCCGCGACTGAGTTTGTCAGAGCGGCGCGCCTTCGATCAGACGAAGAGCTGCGAGAGGCGGCGTGGAATATCCTCGATCTGCATGGGGAAGCGCGCAATGCGTCGTTGAACGACAAGGCACCTCGAACTCCGGTCAATATCGAGATAATCCAAGAGCGCCATCAAGCGATCAATTGGATCACCGGATATGGCAATCTCGATTGGGATGAAGTCACTACGGACACCTAGCCATGATCTCACCAAACGGCATCGCCCACATTCAGCTCACCGTCCGCGACGTCGCCGCGTCGCGTCCGCTCTACCACCGCCTGCTTGTTGAAACCTTCGGCATGGCGATCCAGTACGACGTGCCGGCGCAAATCTTTTACTGCATCGGCGCGCGCACCGGCGTGCTGATCCGCAACGCGGCGCCTGAACACAAAGACACTCCGTTCGATCAATGGCGCGTCGGCCTGCACCATTTTTGCTTCCGCCTGCGCTCACGCGAAGAGGTGGATGAGCTTCACACGTCCATGCGCGATTTCGGCGCGACCATCATCCGCGCGCCCGAGGACGGCGCGTGGGCGCCTGGCTATTACTCAACGCTTTTCGAAGATCCTGACGGCATCCGCATCGAAGGTCTCTTCATCCCGGGCAGCGGCAATCTCGATCGCATCAAAGATAAGCCGCTCGCGCCCGTCGGCGGCTAAGCCAACATCGCTTGCACGAAGTTCCACACACATCGGCATTTGTCGCCGCGCCCGGCACGTGTAGGTTCGCCGCGACTCTAGGGGACCCAATGCAAAAGCTTTTGACCATCGCCGCGCTCACGGCGCTTGCCGCATGCACGCCGCCTGCGCCCGCTACCAACACGGCGCCGATGATCGGCGTGCTTGAAGAGCGTCCTGGCGCAAACACCGAAGAAGCACCACGCTTCGTCGTCCGCGCCATCTTCCACAAGGATGCGGCTGGCTGGCAATCATATGATCCCAACTGCAATGATGAAGCCTGCTTGAGTTCTTCGCCCGCCAATGCGCCCGAAGAAACCACGTGGACAATTTCCAATCACGGCCAATCGCTCGGCGAAGTCACCGCCAGCACGCCGGCCGTATGGACGCTCTATGCGGACGTTGGCCACCAAGAACTCGCCGCCGGCGTAACCGCGCCGGCATTTGGCGAGCGCTCGAACGACTTCGCGCCAGATGCTGGCACGCCATTGCAGCGTCCGCTCATCGCGACATCGCCCGCTGCGTTCGCTGATCCCGAGGGCTGGATGGAATGGCCACTTACCGACGAAGCGCAGCAAGCGGTGCGACAGAGTTTTCAAGCGCAATTCACGGGCGTCTCACATTGCGCCAACGCCAGCGCCGCGCCGCAACCCCGGACGTACGGCGCGGGCGATGTTGAACTTAGCCAAAACTATGCCTCTCCTGCCGGCTGGCGCATCGCCACGGCGCGCCTCACCGGCTATGGCTGCGACGGCCCGCTCGAAGGCGCGTACGCCGAGCAAACTTACGCGATCTCGCCCGACAACGAGGCGCGTCTACTCGGCGAAGGCTACCGCTTCCTTGATGCCGGTGACTTTGACGCCGATGGCAAATCCGAAGTCATCTTCGTCATCAACCAATACAATGCCGGCGGCTACGCGCTCTACGCCAACGACTTTGCGCAAAACGCGGTGTTCGACTTCAGCTATCACTGAGGACGTGCAGCTATCGCTTCACACCTTCAGGCAAATGCGGCAGGGCAACTTGGTCCGTCAGCCATGGCACATCGTGGGAGGTCCAAATGTGGACCGCGGGCCGCGCGCCGGGGTCGTCATCCAATGTCGCGACGCGCAGAATGATGTGCGGTTGATCCAGCCACTCCGCCAAGATTTCCGTTCCACAGGTCGCGCAGCGCCGCCGCAATTTTCCGGGTGTCGATTCGTACGCTGTGAGCTTGTCCTCGCCTGAAACGACGCGGAACGACTCGCGCTCCACCCGCGCGGTGCTGGTGTAGGCGCTGGCGTTGGCCTTTCGGCACGTGCGGCAATGGCAATGCCCAATCGGCGACGCCAAGGCATCGGCCTCGTACTGCACCGCTCCGCATAGGCAACTTCCACGCAACGTCATCACGCACTCTCCAGAGCCTCACTCGCCTCAAGCCAGCTCGCCTCCGCCCGCGCCAAAGCTGTGGCGGCGTGCGCGCGTTCTTTCAACAGCGACTCCCCGCGCTTCTGATCTTTCATGAACAACTCCGGATCAGCCAGGGCCGTATCAATGCGCGTCAGCGCCTCATTCGCTTGCTCTATCTCTTTCTCCGCCGACTCGAGCTTGCGCTGCAGCGTGTACTTGGAGTGCTTGGGCTTCGGTTCGGCATGCACGACAGCAGCCGCGACATGCTTCTCGCCTTCGTCCGCCGGGCGATCGGCAGCGGCGACGAGCTTGCGATAATCTTCCAGGTCGCCGTCATACTGGCGCGCGCGGCCGTGATAGACGAGCCACAAACGATCCGCGCACGCTTCCGCCAAGTAGATATCGTGCGTGATCAACAACACCGCGCCTTCATAGCCATTGATCGCGTGGATCAACGCTTCGCGGCTATCGATGTCCAAGTGCGAAGTCGGTTCGTCGAGGATCAGGACGTGCGGCTTTTGATGCGCCATCAGGCCCAACAGCAAACGCACTTTTTCGCCGCCGCTCAGATTTTGAACCTTGGTATCGATCTTATCGACGCCAAACCCCATCCGCGCCGCAAGTGAGCGCAGCTTCGGCGGCGTCCAGTCTGGCTCCAGATCGCGCACGTGCTCCAGCACCGTTTCGCCTTCGCGCAATTCGTCGAGCTGATCCTGGCTGAAATAGCCCATCACCGCTTTTCCCGACGCCACCCGCTTGCCGCTTAGCAACGCCAATCGCGCTGCGATCGACTTCACCAGCGTTGTCTTGCCCTGCCCATTTGGGCCGATAACGACGATGCGATCGTCATGATCGAGCCGCAGCGACACCTTCTTCAGCACCGGCTTGCCGTCGACGTAGCCAAGATCAGCCTCGTCCAGCACTACTAGCGGTGACGCCAACTGGACTGGATCGTCGAAATGAAAGGGTATCGTGCGCTCTTCCAGCGGCACGGCGATATCCTGCATCTTCTCGAGTTGCTTGATCCGGCTCTGCGCCTGCGCCGCCTTCGACGCCTTCGCGCGGAAGCGATCGATAAACTTCTGCAAATGCGCCTTTTGCGCATCCTGCTTGGCCTTCATGCCGACGGCGAGCGACATGCGCTCCGCCTTTTTCCTCAGATACGCATCGTACCCGCCGACGAAAACTTCGAGCTTTTTATCGTCCAGCGCCAAAATGTGTGTCACCGAGCGGTTTAGCATCTCTCGGTCGTGGCTGACGCAGATCACCGTGTGCGGATAGTCGCGCAAGTATTCTTCGAGCCACGCCGCGCCTTCAAGATCGAGATAGTTGGTCGGCTCATCGAGGATTAAAAGATCCGGCGCAGAGAACAACACGCCCGCCAACGCCGCGCGCATGCGCCAACCGCCGGAGAATTCCCGCGCCGGGCGGCGTAGTTCATCTTGCTCGAAACCGAGACCCACCATAATGGCGCTCGCGCGCGCCTCGCCGGAATAGCCGTCGATCTCCGCCAGCCGCATGTGAATGTCGGCGATGCGCTGCGGGTCTTCCGCTGTCTCCGCCTCCGCGAGCAGCGACGTCATCTCTTCATCCGCCGCCATCACCAGTTCAAGCAGCGGCGTATCCACTTGCGGCGCTTCCTGCGCCACGAACCCCATGCGCGCGCCGCGGCGCACGCGGATCGACGCGCCGGATTTGCCCACTTCATCGCGAATCAGCTTCAGGAGCGTCGACTTGCCGGTGCCGTTCTTGCCGACGAGGCCGACCTTCCAGCCCTCGGCGATGAACGCATTCGCATTCTCAAACAGCGGCCGCGGACCGACGCGATAGGTGAGGTCAGAAATTTCAAGCATGGGGATGGCGGGTTAGACCCGGCCAGCGCCCGCGATGCAAGCGCCCGGGACGCAATGTAGCACTGCTTAACCGTGCGCCTTACCTTCTGGGCCCACATTTGGAGCGTTCGACGGACGCGACGCCGCCTGAGACGCGACAACGCTTGCACCCCCTTGCTCTCCTGCGCAAACCTCGCGGCGGGGCACGTCAATGATCGAACTTAAGCGCGGCGGCGGCGATCAAATCTTTATCTGGTTCATGGTCGGTATGGTCGCCTTCACGGTGCTGCTGCTGGCGCTGAGCGGCCTCGCCATCATGGCTGAAGGCCACCCCGCAGGCGTCGTGCTCATTATATTCGCGCTGCCTTTTATCGGTCTCACCTACTACGTCTACCAGGAAGCTGCGGCGCGCTCGTTCACGCGCATCACCATCAACAATGGCGTCCTTGAACTCCGGCTGCCCGCGCAACGCAGTTACGTTCCGCAAGAAAAGGTCGAAACCACACTGCAGCTTTCATTGATCAAAGCGATCGAAGCGCGCACCGAATCCTTCCGGGCGCTCGGCACAACAGCATTGCAATTCGCTTATGCGCTCGTTCTCGCTGATGGCGGGCGCATCGTTCTCGGCGCCGACCGGCGCTTCACGTCGCCATTTTATCAAGAGGCCGCTGGCGTCATTTCAAATCAACTGCAAATGCCGATCCGCAATCTGGGCCTCGTCGACGGAAACCCGGGCATCGCCTTGCTCACCGGTCAGAAATTGCCAGCATGGGACGCCGCGCCCGTCGCGCCCGCAACACTGCAAAAGCGCTTCAAGGACGAAGCCGCCGCCTGGCGCGTCGTTTCAATTATAGCCGGCGCGTCACTCGCGATCGGCGCACTGGCGCGCGCATTCGGCTAACGCCGCGGCCGGGTCCAGCCTTTGGACGCCATGCACACCTCAAACTGAGCGCCCTCGGTCGTCTGAGTTTCGATCTGACACGCGGCGACAGCATTATCGAACGGCTGCGCGCCATTGCCCGTCCAGCCTCCACCGTCGTCGCCGATGCTCGCACAGCCAGCCAATGCCGAAGAAATCAGCGCCGCAATCATAAATTTGCGCATTTTGTCACCCTGATGTTCCAGCCTTTTCGCACGGTGCTGACCTAGTCGCGCAACTTCGCCCGCCACAGGATGGCGGCAAGCAGCATCGAAAGGACAGACGAACCGAGCCAAAACCAGATGGCCGGCTCGAAGTCGTAAACGCGATCGGCTCCAACCATGTACGAATGCTGATCAAGCAGCGCGCCGGAAATGTTCTCCTGCAAGGCAGCGCCGAAATACGAGAAAATGCCGATGACGCCCATCGCCGCGCCGGTGGCGCGCTTCGGGCAGATATCGACGGCGAACAAGCCCCCGAGCGACGCCACCAACCCAGCAAGCCCAAGCCCAAAGAAAACCATGCCGACAATCAATGTTGGCGTATTCGCGGGTCCAAAGAAGATCAGCACTAAGCCAATGATCTCGCAGATCGCGAACAACAAATTCGCCGGCGGCCGTCGCGCCGCAAACCATTTGTCGCTGATCCAGCCATAGGCGACCGAGCCCACGATTCCGGCCAATGTCGAAATCATCAACATGGTCCCAGATGCAACTTCATCGAAACCGCGCTGCTCTTGCAAATAAAGCGGCCCCCACGAATTGATCGCGTAGCGCGTCACGTAGTTCGCCGCGCTCGAAAGTCCCAATATCCACATTGTCGGATAGCGCAGGATTGAAAATTGCAGCGCCAGCTTGCTTCTGGCTTTATTGTCGCCGCTCTCGGCCACATGATCATTCTTCCACTCGGCAATTGCGGGCAAACCCATGGTGCGCGGTCGGTCGCACATCAACGTCCACACCAGGATCGCCGCCGTAGCGCCGATCACCGCGGGTACGAAATAGCCGAATTGCCAGCCTAGCGTCGCCACCACCCAGCCGATCACAAAGAACGTCAGTCCCTCGCCGAAAGAGTGCGACGTAATCCAAAGCCCATAGCTACGTCCGCGCTCTCGGTTCGAAAACCACGAGGCCAGCGCAACAACGCTGCCCGGCGCACCAAATCCTTGAAACCAACCATTGACGCCCCACAACACCGCAGCCAACAGGAGCGTGTCCGCGAACCCCATGCCGACATTGCACAGCGCCGACATCCCAAAGCCGAGGGGCAAGAACAGGCGCATGTTAGCGTGATCGGCCAGAAAGCCGTTCGTCAGTTTGCCGAGCGCGTACGTGTAGAAGAATGCCGAGCCGATCAACCCGAACTCGCCGGGCGTAAAAATGCCGGCGTCGATCATCGACGGTTTCACCAGCCCGATCGCCAGCCGGCATGTATAAATCAAGCCGTAGCCCAGCGTGATCGCCAGCAGCACGCGCCAGCGATACCGTTTGTAGAGCGTATCGATCTCGCTTTGGCTCTCGCGGAGCGGCGCATCAGCCGCCGTCGCGAACGCGCTCAAGAACCGTCCGATCACGTCCCGCCCCTTTGTGTTTGGGCGAGCTTAGCTCATGCTATACAAAATCGGAGTCGCTTCTTGTGCCTGTCCAAGCGCCGCGACGTCCCTGCCGCGGTGCCCTTCGCGCGAAAGATCTGTGCTGGTTTACCGAGCCGTAGCGCGAAGCGCAAAGACTGGTGGACCCGAGGAGGATCGAACTCCTGACCTCTGCATTGCGAACGCAGCGCTCTCCCAGCTGAGCTACGGGCCCGTCCAGTGGGAGGCGCGGTATAGGGCGTGAGCGGCTGAAGCGTCAACCGGCCCGGCGACGGTAGTTCCAGTTGCCGAATCTAGCGCACAAGGGCTAGACGCTGGGCATGGGTCTCCTCGCCATCCTCTTCGGACTGATCGACACGATCATCGCGCTCGTGATCGTCATCCTCATCGTCTTCGTCGTCATTTCCTGGCTCTATGCCTTTGACATCATCAGCCGCCGCAACTCGATCATCTTTTCGGTCTATGAATTCTGCCGCCGCTTGACCGATCCAATCCTGAAGCCATTGCGGCGGGTGATCCCGCCCATCGGCGGCGTCGACCTCTCGGTCCTCGTCCTGTTGCTCGGGTTGCAACTGCTTCGCCAATTGCTGCCCTGGCTGCACGGGGTGCTGACCGGCACTGGCCCGGTCCTCTGAGCCGGCTGCGCGTCCGCCTCACCCCTTCCGGCGGCGCTGACCGCATCGACGGCCGCGCCTGCGACGACACTGGCCCCTACCTCAAAGCTCGCGTCCGAGCAGCCCCCGAGAACAACGAAGCCAACCGCGCACTTGAAGCGCTCATCGCCAAAGCCTTCGGCGTCGCTAAAGGCAAGGTCAGCGTGTCGCGTGGTCAAACCGCGCGACTCAAAGTGCTTGAGTTAGAAACCGCGAGCGACGCCGAGATCGCCGCCTTCATCGCCCGCCACGAGGAAAAGCCATGACCGGACGCAGCATCGACGGCAAAGCCATCGCAGCCAGTGTTCGCGCCAATGTCGCGGCAGCCGTACAGCAACTGCCATCCCAACCAGCGCTTGCGGTCGTGTTGGTCGGCGACGATCCCGCCTCCCACGTCTATGTCGCCTCGAAAGCCAAGATGACGGTCGAGGCCGGCATGCGCTCCGTCGAGATCCGACTGCCCGCCGAAACCAAGCAAGAAGACCTCATCGCCAAAGTCGCGCTGCTCTCCGCCGACAACGATATCGACGGCATTCTCGTCCAACTGCCCCTGCCCAAGCACATCAGCGAACCCGCCGTGCTCGCGGCCATCGATCCGCTAAAGGACGTCGACGGCCTCACCGAAGCCAGCGCCGGCAAGCTCATGCTCGGCAAGCCAGGCTTACGTCCGTGCACGCCAGTCGGCTGTGTCATCCTTGCGAAAACCGAGCGCCCAGACCTTTCCGGCGCCAACGTCGTCGTCATCGGCCGCTCGATCCTGGTCGGCAAACCGGCAGCGCTTCTCTTCCTTGAACAGAACGCCAGCGTCACCATCGCCCACTCGAAAACGCGCGACCTCAAAATGGTCTGCCGCGGCGCGGACATTCTTGTCGCCGCCGTCGGCCGCCCCGAAATGGTGCGCGGCGACTGGGTGCGGCCAGGCGCCATCGTCATCGATGTCGGCACCAATCGCGTGCCCGCGCCCGAGAAGGGCGAGGGCAAAACAAAGCTGGTCGGCGATGTGAACTTTGCGGAGGCGATTCAAGTTGCGAGCGCCGTCAGCCCCTCGCCCGGCGGCGTCGGCCCGATGACGATCGCCTGCCTGTTGCGCAATACCGTGCTCGCTGCGTGTGCGAGACGGGGTTGGACTGTGCCTGAAGCTCTCGCGGCGGGTTAAAAGCGACCCCCGGCGCTTGCCGCACCCTAACCACCCCGTTAGCTTCCCGCCCCACAACGGACCCAGGGAGGGGAACGAACGTGGCAGAAACCAAAAAGCCCAGCGGCATCGGCCGTCTGTTCATTCGCAAGAGCGTCGAACAGATGCACGCCGAGCACGAACAGGGCGAACTCAAGAAAACACTCGGCCCGCTGAATCTCATTCTTCTCGGCATCGGCTGCATCATCGGCACCGGCATCTTCGTGCTGACCGGCCGCGCCGCCGCCGAGTTCGCAGGCCCCGGCATCATGATTTCATTCGTGATCACCGGCACACTCTGCGCGCTCGTCGCTCTCTCCTACGCCGAACTGGCCTCGGCCATTCCGGTCTCCGGCTCCGCCTACTCTTACTCCTACGCATCCATGGGCGAGATCGTCGCCTGGATCATGGGTCTGCTGCTCGTTCTCGAATATGGCCTCGCAGCATCGACCGTCGCTGTAGGCTGGTCGGGCTACACCGTCAGTCTGCTCGCAGACCTCGGGGTCATCATACCTCCGGAGTTTACCGCCGCGCCTGGTGTTGAGGTCACTGACCACGTCACCGGCGCAGTCACCGGCGTTGGCGTTGTGAACCTGCCCGCCATCATCGGGCTTTTGGCTGTCAGCACGCTGCTGGTGGTCGGCATTTCTGAATCTGCGCTTGTCAATAACATCGTCGTCTTCATCAAAGTCGGCGTCGTCATCGCGTTCATCGTGATCGGCGCGAGTTACGTGAACACCGACCTGTGGTCACCATTAATCCCAGAACAAATTCCAGCGCCACCGCCCGGAACCGACATGAGTATCTGGGCGCAGATCACCCGCGCTTTAGGCGGCGTCCTTACCGGCGCGGACACCGGCCAATATGGCGTGCCCGGCCTCATTACCGGCGCGGCGACCATCTTCTTCGCCTATATCGGCTTTGAAGCGGTCTCCACCGCCGGCGCAGAATCGAAGAACCCCGGCCGCGACATGCCGATCGGCATCCTCGGTTCGCTCGTTATCTGCACCATTCTCTACATCCTCACCTGCGCCGTGCTCGTCGGCATTGTGCCCTACCAACAACTCGACAACCCCGCGCCGATCGCGGTGGCCGTCGACCAAATCGGCCTGCCCTGGTTTGCGTTCGTTGTGAAACTCGGCGCGTTCGCTGGTCTCTCGTCGGTGATGCTTGTTCTGCTCTATGGGCAAACGCGCATCTTCTACACGATGGCCAAGGACGGCTTGATCCCCTCGGTGTTCGCCAACGTGCACCCGAAGCTCAAGACGCCGTGGATCAACACCATCCTCGTCGGCCTGCTCGCCATGGGCTTTGCTGGCTTCATGGGTCTCGACGCGCTGGCAAACCTCACCAATGTCGGCACGCTCGCGGCGTTCGCGATCGTTTGCATCACCGTGGTGTATCTGCGCTACGCGCGGCCGAAAATGAACCGGCCGTTCAAGACGCCGCTTTTCCCAATCACGCCAATCCTCGGCGCGCTGATGTGCATCTTCTTGCTGATGTCACTGATGGCGCACGATGCCACGCGCAACTTCTTCCTGATCTATCTGGCTGGCGGCTTCTTGCTCTACTTCGCCTACGGCATGTGGAACTCGAAGCTCGGAAAAGGCGAAATCGTGAAGGGTCACGAACAACCAAATCCGGTTCAACCGGGCCAATAAGTGAAACCTCTGCTGCAATCACGCCGCCGTCTTTCGACGGCGGCGTTTTTGTTTGGGGAGCCACGCCGTTTTTGCCTTGCCGTAAAACCGGCCTAGATTGCTCCCCTGAAGGAGCATCTCCATGCCTACAGCCAAGATCGGCGCCGCCGCCGCAATCGCCCGCCTCGAAGGCTGGCGCGCCGTTGAGGAGCGCGACGCTATCGAGAAGGAATTCAAGTTCAAGGATTTCAACGCCGCTTTCGGCTTCATGGCCCGCGTCGCGCTCCACGCCGAACGCAACGACCACCATCCCGAATGGATGAACGTCTATAATCGCGTTGACGTCACGCTCACCACGCACGACGCCGATGGCGTCAGTGACAAGGACGTCGCCCTCGCCCGCTTCATGGACGAAACCTTCCGCACCATCACCGCAATCAACTAGCTAGAGGATCAACGCGCGCAACGCGTACGCAGCCGCAGCCACCGCAATCAGTCCGGCAAACCAAAGCGCTACGAACCACAACAGACGCTTGCCCAGCGGCCTTAGCGCCTCCCCGTCCTCGGGTGGGCCCTCAATGATACGTGGCATCGTCATCCACCTTGGCGCGAAAGAGCCAATACACATAGGCGGTGTAAGCCAAAATGATCGGCAACATCACCAGCGCGCCATAGAGCATGAGCTCAAGCGCATTGTCCGCCGCCGCCGCATCCGCTGGCGTCATCGCAAACGGCACGATGAACGGCCACAACGAAACGGCGAGCCCGACATAACCGATCAAGAACAGCGCCACCGCATAGAGGTACGGTCGCAGAAACTTCCGCTCCTCGATCCCGCGCCACATCAAAAACAGGATCACACCTGCCAACACCGGCAACGGTGCAAGTTTGATAAACACCGGCCAGTCGACACTTGTCATCGTAAGGCCCCACCGGACCGTGACGCGCGGATCGACACCCAAAGTCGCCAAGCTGACTGCGCCCATCGCTAGTCCAGTCAGCAAAGCCAATTGCTTCACCCATCGGCGCGCTCGTTCCGCGAGATCGCCCTGGGTTTTGAAAACGATCCACGCCGCACCCAGCAGCGCGTAGCCAGCCACGACAGAAGCCGCGACCAGCAGCGAAAACGGTGTCAGCCAATCGAGCGGCCCGCCAACGAACACGCCGCCGTCAATCGCCACGCCTTGAATGAAACCGCCCAACACCAATCCTTGCGCCATGGCGGCGAAAATCGATCCGCCTGAGAACGCTACCGTCCACCAGCGTTTGCCGCGTTCGCGCCCGTGGTGGCGAAACTCAAACGCCACGCCGCGAAAGATCAGCGCCAGAAGCATGAGAAAAATCGGCAGGTACAAAGCCGGCATCAGAGCCGCGTAAGCTTTCGGAAAAGCCGCAAACAAGCCGCCGCCGCCGAGCACCAACCAGGTCTCGTTGCCGTCCCACACTGGCGCGATCGCCGCCTGCATCTGATCGCGCTCGCGGCTATCTTTTGCGAACGGGAAAAGGATGCCGACGCCGAGATCGAAGCCATCGAGCGCCACGTAGAGGAAAACCGCGACGGCGATCAGCACCGCCCAAATCATCGAGAGTTCGAGCCCAAACATCACGGCGCCTCCTCGATAGCGGCGCCGAGCGGCGTGCCTGGCGGTTGATTGGATTCTGGCACGGGCTCGTCGCTCTCAGGCCCCTTCGCCATCAAGCGCAGGATGTAGAGGGCGCCCGCGCTGAACACGATTCCGTACACGACGATGAAGAACAGTAGTGACGTCGCCACCGATCCCGCAGGCACCGGCGACACCGCATCAGCCGTGCGCAACACGCCATAGACGACGTACGGCTGGCGGCCGACCTCAGCCGTGATCCAACCCGTCAGCACGGCAACGAACCCGCTCGGCCCTGCAAGTACGAGTGCGCGATGATACCAAGTCGCGGTGTCGAGACGCTTCAGCGCCCACGCCGCCGCTCCCCAAATGCCAAGCACGAGCATGACCACGCCCATGCCAACCATCACGCGGAAGGCCCAGAAGGTCAGCCAAACCGGCGGCCGGTCCGCCTCGGCGAATTGATCCAAGCCCGGCAACACAACGTCTGGACCAGCATTGTTCACAGTCGACCCGAGGCCTGGGATGGCGAGTTCGAAGTGATTGGTTTCGGCGTTTTCGTCTGGCCAACCGATCAACACGGTTGGTTGCTCTGTGCGTGTCGTCCACCAGCCTTCGAGCGCGGCAACCTTCGCAGGTTGGTGTTCGCCCGCGACGATGCCGCTCTCGTGGCCAGCCATGATCTGCAACGGGGTCACCAGCGCCATCATCAAAACCGCCATACGCAGCGCAACGCGGCTCTCGGCCAGCGCCTTATTCTTCAGCAGCGAGAAGGCCGAAGCGCCGGCGACCACCATGGCCGTCGTCAAGAATGCGGCCAGCACCATGTGCGCGAAGCGCGATGGCAGCGACGGGTTGAAGATCACTTCCATGAAATTGGTCGCGACCATGGTGCCGTCTTCGGCCCAGGCCCAGCCTTGCGGCGTTTGCATCCAGGAATTGGCCGCCAGAATCCAGAACGCCGAGAACAGCGTGCCAAACGCCACCATGCAGGTCGAAAAGAAATGCAAGCCAGGCCCAGCACGCTTCCAGCCGAACAGCATGATGCCAAGGAAGGAGGCCTCGAGGAAAAACGCGGTCAGCACTTCGTACGCCAACAACGGCCCGATAACGCTGCCGGTGATGGCGGAGAAGACGCTCCAGTTCGTGCCGAACTGATAGCTCATCACCACGCCAGAGACGACGCCCATGCCGAACGAGAGCGCGAAGATCTTGACCCAGAAAAGGTAGAGGTTTTTGAAAACCGGCTTCTTGGTGAAGAGCCAAAGCCCTTCCAACACGGCGAGAAACGACGCCAACCCGATCGTGAACGCCGGGAAGATGATGTGAAAGCCGATCGTGAATGCGAACTGCAAACGCGAGAGCAGCAGCGCGTCCCATTCCATCGCCAATTCCCCTTACGCAAAGCCAGTTGCGAGCGTTTGGCAATTCCAATATTTTTTCTACGGTATTTCGTTTTACATACAAAGTCGCTGCGGCGCGAACGCGCACGCTCCGCGCTTCCAACGGGCGTAAGTCCGACGCATGCTGAGGTGATAAAAGGAGGACGCGATGGCCGGACGAATGGCGGGCAAAAAAGTTTTCATCACCGGCGCAGCGCAAGGCTTGGGCGCGGCGATGGCAAAGGGCGTTGCAGCCGAAGGTGCGAAGGTGGCGATCACCGACATCAACGCCGCGGGGGCGGAAAGTGTCACACGCGAGATCAACGATTCACACGGCGCGGGCACGGCGTTCGCCTACGGGCTCGATGTCACCAACGAGGAACAATGGATCGCCGCGCTTGAAAGCGCAAACACCGCTATGGGCGGCATCTCGGGGCTCGTGAACAATGCCGGCATTTCAAGCCGCGAGGGCAGCGTCGAGGAACTTTCGCTCGAAGGCTTTCGCCGCTTGATGAGCGTCAACGTCGACTCGGTTTTCCTCGGCGCCAAGCACGGCATCAAGTATCTGGCGAAGAACCAGCCTGGCTCGATCGTCAACATCAGTTCGATCGCCGGCCTGATCGCCAACCACACCTCCCCCGGCTACAACGCTTCGAAAGCGGCGGTGTGGCTGCTCTCGAAGAACATCGCGCTCTATTGCGCCAAGAAGGGTCTGGACGTCCGCTCCAACTCGATCCACCCGACCTTCATCGACACGCCGATACTTGATCCGATCCGCAAAATGTTCGGCAAGGAGGAAGGCGAGGCGAAATTGGGCCGCCAGGTCCCGCTCGGGCGGATCGGCAAGCCAGAGGAGATTGCGGCGGCTGCGATCTATCTCCTCTCGGACGAAAGCCGTTTCGTTACTGGTGCGGAACTGAAGGTTGATGGCGGCATCTCAGCTATGTGATTTGCCGCGGCCTTAGCGCCGCCCAAGATCAAAGGTATGAACTTCCTCATGCGCAAGCTCACTGCTCTGATCTGCCTCTTCACCCTCGCCGCCTGCGGCCAACCAGCCGCGCCCGTGGGGCAAGCGCCCGCGACCGAAGCGCCGAGCGATGGCCCGGTGATCCTGGGCACGACACGCAACATGCCGGATTGGCTCCTTGTGCTGCGCACGACGGAAGGCGGCACGGTGCACTTCAACCAACGCACGATCACGCGCGAGAACGGCCTGGCCGATATCTGGCTGCAGATTCGGTACGGCCATCAGCAAGCTTGGGACGCGAGCGACGAAGGCACCGACCGCGTCGTTCGTTACGACGTCGAGCGCATGCACTATCGTTTCAATTGCGCCGAAGAGACCTTCATCATCGTTGAACGTCAGATCATGGGCGGGAACGAACAAGTGATCGCACGTGAAGAGCCGCAGCAAATCTATCGCGCAACCCCCGTATCGGGCGTCGCCCGTCAAATGCTGCCCGTCGCCTGCCGCGGCGCTTAGATCTTATTGTTGTTGTGGCCGCTGGTAGATGATGTTCGCCAGCAGCACACGCGCGCCCGGTCCGCCGAGCACGCGATTGACCGCCACTTGCATCTGGCGCGTGAGCTCAGTCGGATCTGGCGCAGTGCGCACGCGATAGTATGTCGATGAATAGTTCGAGAGCGCCGTGCGCAGCGCGTCACGAATGCGCGGCGCGTTGAGCAAGGCGCGATGGCGAAAGTCCGCGTCGGGGATATCGAGGCCCATATCGACGACGATCGTCCCTTGATTGTCGTTGCGCTGCAGGACGCCAGCCGAGAGCGTCGGCATGGGCAAGTAGGTTTCCGCAGAGGTCAACCGCTCTTGGCGCGTCGCTGGCGCTTGCGCGGGCGGGCTTGAGCCGCCGCCGGACGCGAACGCAGGCGCTGCGAGCGACGCGAACAAAGCAAGAGCCAGGAGGGGCGAAAAGAGCCGCATAATCCGCGAACCTGGGCCGATGCGGTTAGGGAAGCGTTAGCGCAGCGGCTTGGCGTCGCCGGCCCTGGGCGCGTCGCGAAACATGGCGGCGAGATCGACGGTGGAAGCCTCACCCAACGCATCGAAATGTTCACCGAGCCAGCGTTCCGCCGCCGCGCGGCCGGTGTCGAAGAGCGTGTTGAAGAAGCTGAGATCGGTATTCAAATCAACGCCAAGGCCAAGCGGCGTCAGTGCCTGCGCTTCGCTGAGATTGTGGATCAGCATCTTGCGATAGCGGCCCTCAGGCAGACGGCTCTCGTCCAGCAAACGGCCAACAAACTCGATCGCCCTAAGCTCAGCGAGCAGGCTAGCGTTAAAATTGATCTCGTTGGCGCGCGCATTGATGGCGCTCGCCGCACGCGGAGCGCCATCGCGTTCGATCGGATGGATCTGCACGATGACGATGTCGCACGTGGCCTTGACATCGAACAAAGGAAACAGCGGCGGATTTCCGGTGTAGCCGCCATCCCAATACGGCGTGCCGTCAATGATCACGGCCTGGAAAAGCTGCGGCAGACACGCCGACGCCAGCACGTGATCGGCCGTGAGCTCTGGCCTGGAAAAAACCTTGACGCGCCCTGTCTCGACGTTTGTGGCGCCGACGAAAATCTCAAGCTCTTTGCAGTTTCGCACGCGCTCGAAATCAACCAGCTCCTCCAGCACCTCCTTCAACGGATTCACGTTGAGCGGATTGAAATCATACGGCGATGAGAGACGGCTCGTGGCGTCAGCCCAGATCGCCATGTTCTCTTGCGCCCAGGCAGGCATAAAGGCGCCAAGGAACGCCATCGTGGGCGTGCGCCGGTATGGGTTGGCGTGACCTGCGTTCGACACCCCTTCCCAGAATTGCCTGAGCTGTTTGCGCGCGCCCTCGGCGCCGCCTTCTGAGAGACCATCAGCCACGACAACGGCGCACATCGCGCCAGCAGATGCGCCCGAGATCGCGGCGATCTCGATGCGCTCATCCTCCAACAAGCGATCGAGCGCGCCCCAAGTGTAGGCGCCGAGCGCGCCGCCGCCTTGCAGCGCCAGCGAAATGCGCTTGCGCTTTGGTTTGGTCACTGGGCGGTCCAGCCGCCGTCGATGTTAACAGCCGACCCGTTCATTTCATCAGCAGCGGGCGTAGTGAGAAAAAGCGCCAGCCCGGCGACTTGATCGACGGTGACGAATTGCTTGGTCGGCTGCGCCGCCAACAGCACATCATTGATGACCTGCTCGCGCGTCATGTTGCGCGCCTTCATCGTGTCTGGAATTTGGCCCTCGACCAGGCTGGTCAGCACGTAGCCCGGCGAGATGGCGTTACACCGCACGTTGAACGTCGCGCCTTCGAGCGCCACGGTTTTGGTGAGGCCGATAATACCGTGCTTTGCCATTACGTAGGCCGATTTGAACGGTGACGCGACATGGCCGTGCGCGGAAGCGATGTTGATGATGCGGCCATACTTCGCCGCCTTCATCGGACGCATCGCGGCGCGGATGGTGTGAAACGCCGATGAGAGATTAAGCGCGATGATCGCGTTGTACTTGTCGACGGGAAAATCCTCGATCGGCGACACATATTGGATGCCGGCGTTGTTGACGAGCACATCGAGGCGGCCGAACGCGGCGACCGCACCATCAACCAGAGCCACGCATGCCTCAGGCTGCATAAGATTGGCGCCATCGTAACGAACAGTGACTCCAGGCTCGCTCGCGAGGCCGGCGCGGATTTTCTCGATTTCGCCCAAGTCGCCCAAACCGTTGAGCGTCACATCCATGCCAGCCTTCGCGAAAGCCGTGGCAATCCCCAGCCCAATGCCGCTGGTCGAACCCGTCACCAGTGCAGCTCTACGTTCACCCATGTGCTTGTCTGCTCCTCATTGCTTGCGTGTACGCGCCGGAACCGCTAGCGCAGCGTCATACAGATTGACGGCCTGGCGAGGGACTAATGGATTTAAACGCGCCCCTTAACGCATTTGTGGCCGGGTTTCCGGATTTCATCATCCAACTTGGTGTGGCGCTCGGACTCTTCGTCGCATCCTTGTTCATTTACACGGTGATGACGCCACACAAAGAACTGGCGCTGATCCGCGCGGGCAACCCTTCTGCGTCGCTTGCCTATGGCGGCGTCATTGTTGGTCTGGCCATCCCGCTGGGCTCCTGCCTGGCGCACTCGTTCGGCTTGTTCGACTTGCTGATCTGGGGCGTGGTCACGCTGCTGATCCAACTCCTCGCCTTCCGCTTCGCTGACATCTTTCTGCGTGGGCTGCCGCGGCGGATCGCCGAGGGCGATGTCGCGGCCGCGATCTTCCTGATGAGCATCAAGATCGGGCTTGCGCTGATCATGGCCGGCGCAGTGGCTGATCCGAACGTGCAGCTCTTCCGGGCCGGCTAGTTTATGATCCGTCTCGTCCCGGATTGGCTGCTCTACATCGTGGTGATCACGGTGGTGGTGTTCGTCCTCTTCAGGGTCGACCAGCGGCAAGACGCGCCTGAGGCGCTGCCGGATGCGCCGGAGACTGGCGCCTTCCTGCCGCCGCCGTCGCAGTATGATCCTGCCGTGCTTGTTGAGGTTGGCCCTGTCGCTTCGGGCATGGGCAGTGCGTTTGCGATCTCGCCGGACGGCTGGTGGCTTACAGCCCGCCACGTCGTCGATGGCTGCGAAGGTGTTGGGCTTATCGTTTCGCGTGGCGCAGCGGCGCGCGTCACTGACGTGAAGCGTGCGCTGTTCGCCGACATCGCTTTGCTGAAAACCGATAGCGCGCCGGTGGCGCTGGCGATCGATACATCCGAGCGCCGATTTCAGATCGGCCAACGCGCTTTCCATGTCGGCTTCCCGCAAGGCCGGCCAGGCGAAGCGTATTCGCGCCTGATAGGCCGCGAAACGCTGATCGCGCGCGGACGCTACGACATTGAGGAGCCGGTATTGGCTTGGGCGGAATTGGGCCGCACGTCTGGCCTTCGCGGCTCGCTCGCCGGCATTAGCGGCGGGCCGGCGCTTGCCGCGAATGGCCAAGTCATCGGTATTACGGTTGCGGAATCGGCGCGGCGCGGCCGCATTTATACGGCGGCGCCCTCCTCGATCATGCGATTACTGCGCGTCGAGCAAATCGAAGCGCAAGGCGCGCCGTCGGAGCGGCTGACGCCAGACAATTACGGCCAAGCCTCCGACGACCTCCGCCGCACGCTGGCGGTGGCGCAAGTTGTCTGCGTCGCGCCACAGGACATGCCTCGGACATGACCGCGCCGTTCGCCGACCGCTTGATCGAGGGCGTGCGCACAAAGAACACGCCGCTCTGCATTGGTCTCGACCCTTTCCCGGATAAGATCCCGGCGCTGTTCGGCAACGCAGCTGATGACACGACCGCCGTTTTGAAATTCGGCACCGCCATCATCGACATCGCGCGCCAACACGCGTGCGTGCTGAAGCCGCAACTCGGCCTTTTCGAGCAGTTCGGCGAGATGGGTTACGCGGTCGCGCGCATGCTCTGCACCTACGCCAAGCAGGAAGGCATGCTGGTGCTGCTCGACGCCAAGCGCGGCGACATCGGCACTACGGCGGAGGGTTATGCGCGCGCTACGATTGGCGCCGCGCCTGGTTTTGACGCCGATGCCGTGACGGTGAACCCGTATATGGGCAAGGACACGCTCGAGCCTTTCATCACGCGCGCCCAAGCCGAAGGCAAAGGCGTTGCTGTGCTAGTGCGGACATCCAATCCGGGCGCCGGCGATTTTCAAGATTTACAAGTCGGTGGCGCGCCGTTGTGGCGGCGCGTGGCGGAAATGCTTTCGCCGGAATGCGTGCGGCTGCGCGGCGCGAGCGGCTGGTCGGGCCTGATGGCGGTGGCTGGCGCGACTTATCCAGATGAGGCCCGCAATCTGCGCGAAGCGATGCCAGAAGCGCTGTTTTTGGTGCCCGGCTATGGCGCACAGGGCGCAAGCGCGGCCGACGCAGTGGCAGGCTTCGTCCAAGGCGGCCGGATGCGCGAAGGCGGCGTCGTAAGCTCATCGCGGGCGGTCCTGTATCCCCCAGCGGCGCAAGGCGCGACCAATATCGCCGACTGGCGCACGGCAATCGGTGACGCCATGGCCGCTGCGGCGGCGGAACTCCGCGCCGCCTGTACGTCCTGACACGCGACAAACGAAATTCGAGTCGCTAAGTCTCGTTTCTAGGGATGCGGCCCGAGATGGGCGAGCGAGGGAGAAACCCATGCGCAGGAACCTGACGCGCGCCATGCTGGCGGCGCTCGCACTATTCATGGTCGCGCCGGCTTATGCCGACGGCCCGGGCAATCCGGGGCCGAACGTCGCCGCGCCGCCTGTGCGCGCCGCGCCAGTGACGACGCCGCCAACCGCGCAACCGAGTGCGGCGCCTGAAGGGCGTTCGGGCATCATTCCGCTCGGCAACGGCGGGCTCTCGCTCAACGTGCCCGCAAGCTATCGCTTCTACTCCGCCGACGAAGCGCGCGCGTATCTCCAACGCGCGAACCAGCAGCTCCCCAGCGGCGTCACCTACGGCTTGCTTGCACGCGCTGGCGAAGACATCCGGGCGCCGGGCACTTGGGCCACGGTCGTGAGCTACGATGCAATCGGCTATGTGCAGCCTGAAACGGCGTCAGGCTTAAGCGACGCAAACTTCGAAACGCAAGTGCGTGACGCGCGCCAAACCCAGAACCGCGCCTTCGAAAGCTTCGCGACAGATCCATCGTTCAACACTGAAATGCCTTACCTGATATGGGCGGAGAACGTCGCCGCGCCAGGCGGCGCAACCGGTAAGGACCTGCGCTACGAGCAAAAGATCCTCGGTCGCGACGGTGTTGCGTGCATGACCTCGATCGGCAGCGCCGATCAAATGACGGCCATTGCCGCGGCCGCAGGCGATCTGCGCGGCATGCTCAGCTTCGCAGAAGGCAAACGCCACGCCGACTTCCAGGCGGCGGTTGATCAGGTCTCCGCCTATTCGGTGCCGGGCTTGGTGACTGGCGTTCCGGCTGCTGAGCCGCAAACCCTTGTCGAAACAGCGTCCACCGGCTCGGGCCAAACAGCGTTCGGCGGGTTGTCAGGATATTTCCCGTGGATCGCGCTTGGTGTCGTGGTGCTTGCAGGCGTTGGTTATCTGCTCATGCGCCGCCGCAACGAAGACGACGAAGACTTCGAACAAGCCTAAGCGACGCTTATAATTCCATCGCGAACGACAACGGCGATGCGCTCCAGCGCGTCGCCGTTGCACGGCCCGCCGGCGCAAGCGCCGTTGTCGAGCCCAAAGCTTGCGCCATGCGCAGCGCAAATCATGTAGCGCCCCTCCTGCACGATGACGCGCCCACTCGAATGCTGCAGCGGGTAGCCAGCATGCGGGCACTTGTTGCGGAAGGCGGAGATCGCTTCGCCCTTGCGCGTCACGAGAATGGAGACGAACGGCTCGTCCGGGTGCGGCGTGACAACGATGGCGCCAGGATCAGGCAGCGCCTCGAGCCGCGCTAGCATGATGCCTGAAGCGAAGCTCAAACGCCCTCTGCCTTGAACGGCCGCGAGAGCAGAGCAGTGATGGCTTCATCGATGCCAATGCGCTCATTGACGATCGCATCGACCGCCGCGCAGATCGGCATCTCGACGTCGTACTTCGCTGCAAGCGCCACAACCGCCGGCGCACTCTCCATGCCCTCAGCGACGGAGCGGCGCTCGGACAAGATGTCCTTCAGCTTCCGCCCTTCCCCCAGCGCTGCGCCCAAAGACGTGTTGCGCGAGGTGAGCGAGGCGCAAGTAAGCACCAGATCGCCAAGGCCACAGAGGCCGGACAGGGTTTCGGCCTTGGCGCCCATGGCGAGTCCCAACCGCGTGAGCTCGGCAAAGCCGCGGGTGATGAGCGCGGCGCGAGCGCCGTCACCGAGCTTGCGACCTTCGGCGACGCCACAGGCGATCGCGATAACGTTCTTCACAGCGCCGCCAATCTCGGCCCCGATCAGATCGTCGGCGATGTAAGGGCGGAAGGTCGGAAGGCCGATGGTGGCGACGACGCGTTGCGCCAGCGCTTGGTCGGGGCTAGCGATCGTTGTTGCGGTGGGAAGCCCGCGCGCGACATCCTTGGCGAAGCCTGGGCCGGAGAGCACAGCCGGGCCGACATTGGGGATCTCCTCCGCCAACACGCCGGTCATCAGGGCCAACGAACCGCGCTCGACCCCTTTGGCGCACAGCACCAGTGGCGCGCCAGGTCTTAGGCTCGGACGGATGGCGCGCAGCACCGCGCGCATGTGCTGCGCCGGTGGAACGGCCAGGATCAATTGCGCCTTGGCGGCGTCCTCAAGGACTGCGGTGGCTCTAACGGCGGGGTGAAGCTTGATTCCAGGCAGAAAAAGCGCGTTCTCGGCGCCGGCATTGATGCTTTCCACCACCTCCGGCTCGCGGGCCCAGATTGTGACATCCCGTCCGGCCGCAGCGGCAACCTGGGCAAGTGCAGTGCCCCAGGCCCCCGCACCCAAGACGGCCACCGTCACAAAAGCTTCCGCCAACGCTGAATCCTTCATTGAACGTTCAGTAGAAACCGCGTATCCAGTAGGGATGGACGAGAAATCCGCTACCCGCGACCGTATTCTTCAGGCCGCGATGACCCGCATCAAGCACTACGGCTACGGCAAGACAACCATGGCCGAGATCGCTGCCGATTGCGACATGTCGCCGGGCAACATTTATCGCTTCTTCGAAGCCAAGATCGACATCGCCGAGGCCATGGCGCGCAAGCACTACGCGGAGGAACACACGGCGATGGCGCAAGTCGGCCGCCGCAAGGATTGGGCAGCCGATAAACGGCTGAAGGAAATGCTGCTGAAACGCATGCGCGACAACTTCCAGATGTTCTCGGACAACGCGAAAATCTTGGAAGTGGCGGAAGTTCTCTCGCGCGAGCGTCCGGTTTTTATGAACGAATTGATCGCGCTCGAACGCGTCGGGATTACCGCCGTGATCGAAGAAGGCATGGAAAACGGCATCTTCGCCAAGGGCGACGCCGAGTTCATGGCGGAGATGCTGCAGGCCGCAACCGTGAAATTTTCCATCCCGCAGCTGATCTCGCGGCTGACGCTGGTGAAACTCGAACGCGAGTTCGACGGTGTCATGAATCTGATCCTTCAGGGCCTCTACGGTCGTGACGCTGACGCTCCGGCGCAAAAGGCGCGGGCCAAGCAGGACGCCAATGCGTAATTGTTATTACGTTATAATTGAACAAAATCTATTTTATTCATTGATTACTCCGAAGGTCTTTGATACATAGGGGTCATCGAAAGCGAGCACCCCTGGAGACCACAATGACCACGACCCGCCCCTCCCTCTTTCTGACCGCCACCTTCGTCCTCGCCGCCTTTGCGCTTTTCGCGGCTGCGGCTTCGCCCTTCATGCAGATCGCGGCTTCTGTGGTCGCTTAAGTCTCCCAGAGCGGCGCCTCCCAGCGCGTCTCGGGGTTCTATTGCAGGCGCGAAGGCAACCCCTTCGCGCCTGTTCTTTGTCTGCATTAACGGAGCGACATTAACCTTTGGACCCCAATAATGCATATCTGAGCTGGTGAAATATGCCTTCTATGCGATCACCAAAGGGTCCATCTCACCCTCACTGATGTTCGCACCTGCAGCATCAAACCACTCGGGGAACGATACTATGTCTGCTCAAGACCTTCCGGCGACCGCCCGCGCAATGGCCGTGGTGATTGCGATCGCGCTGGTCGCAACCGCCTTCGCACCGCTGCTGTTCACCGCCGCGCGCGTCGTCGCCTAAGCTTTAGCTCCCTTGCGCCCCGGCCTGTGGCTGGGGTGCAAGCGGGCGGCCTCGCTATCCAGCGGCCAACGCGGCCGGGCTGGAAATGACAGGTCGTCACTGAATCCAAGACGCAACCTTTCAGCCCCCGCCAAGGCAATCATCGCCGCATTGTCGGTGCACCACCGCAGAGGCGGGGCGATGAAATCATAGTTTCGGTCCGCCGCCAGAGCTTCGAGCCTCGCCCGGATCGCCTGGTTGGCCGCCACACCGCCGGCAGCCACCAATCTCCCCTTTGCACCCCAGACGGTATCGAACATCCGCATCGCGTTCGTCGTGCGGTCGGCGATGATGTCGAGCACCGCCGCTTGGAAACTGGCGCAGAGATCAGCTTTGTCTTGGTCGGTGAGGTCGCCAAGGCGTTCAACTTCGCGCGCGCAGGCGGTCTTTAAACCCGCAAAAGAGAAGTCGCAGCCCTCGCGCCCAAGCAACGGTCGGGGCAAAGCAAAACGCCTTGAATCTCCATTCTGCGCAGCTTTTTCAACAAGCGGCCCTCCCGGAAAGCCAAGATCGAGCAGCTTTGCGAGCTTATCGAAGGCTTCGCCCAGCGCGTCGTCCATGGTCGAGCCGTAGCGGCGATAAACGCCGACATCGAGGACGGCGATGAACTGGCAGTGCCCACCGGACACCAGCAGCAAGAGATAGGGAAACGTGGCGCCGCCTTCAGCGAGACGAGGGCTAAGCGCATGGCCCTCGAGGTGGTTCACGGCGACTAGCGGCTTGTTGTGCGCGAGCGCGATCGCTTTGCCGGCCAGCAAACCGACCATGACGCCGCCGATGAGGCCAGGCCCTGCGGTTGCGGCGACGCCGTCGAGATCGGCAAAGTCCAAGCCGCTGTCGCGCATGGCGGCGGCGATCGTGCCGTCTAACCACTCAACATGGGCGCGGGCGGCGATCTCGGGGACCACGCCTTTGTAGGGCGCGTGCTGCGCGGCCTGACCGAGCACGATGTCGGAAATAACATGCGGACGGCCGCTCTCATCCAGCCGCAACACCGCGGCCGCGGTTTCATCGCAGCTGGTTTCGATGCCGAGGACGGTGAGCGGCTTCATGATTAGGGGAGTAGGGGAATAGGTGAGTAAGGCAATAGGGGTTGGTGTGACTGCGCCGCCTATTGCCCTACTCTCCTACTCCCGTATTCCCTTCTCTCATGAGTGCTCCGCTATTCCGCATCGGCGCGCGCGGCTCGAAACTGTCGCTGGCGCAAACGGCGCAGACGCGCATGCGGCTGGCGGCGATCCTTGGGCTTGATGAAGACGCGTTCGAGATCCTGCCGATCGTCACCAGCGGCGACCGCATTCAGGATCGCACACTGATCGAAGCTGGCGGCAAGGGCCTCTTCACGAAGGAGCTGGATGAAGCGCTGCTCAATGGGCGCATCGATTTCGCCGTACATTCGCTGAAGGATATGCCGACGCGTTTACCCGATGGGATCGCGCTGGCGTGCGTGCCGGAACGCGAAGATCCGCGCGATGCGTTTGTGAGCTTGAAGGCGAAAACGCTGGCGGAATTGCCTGCGGGCGCGAACGTCGGCACTGCAAGCTTGCGGCGCCAGGCGCAAGTGCTTTTTGCGCGCCGCGATCTACGCGTTTCGATGCTGCGCGGAAATGTCGATACGCGCTTGTTGAAGCTCGAAGCTGGCGAGGCCGATGCGACGTATTTGGCGCTGGCAGGGCTAAAGCGATTGGGCTTGGAAGATCGCGCCGCAAGCTTGGTCGATCCGCTTGAGTCGCCGCCAGCTGCGTGCCAAGGCGCGATCGCGATTACGTCGCGCGCTGACGATACACGGGTTCGCGATGCGTTGACGCGCTGCGAAAATGCGCATGCAAGAATTGAGATCGAAGCCGAACGCGCATTTCTCGACGCGCTCGATGGCTCCTGCCGCACGCCTATCGGCGCGTTGGCGCGTGTGAACGGCGGTAAAATGACGTTCACTGGTGAAACGCTGCGGCCCGATGGGACGCAACGCTGGCGGCGTGACGAGACGATTTCGCTGGACGGCGTTGCAATCGCATTGGCTCAAGCGCTCGGCGCGAAGCTTGGTCACGAAATTCGTGACGAAGCCGGCGACGCCATCGTGTTGGATACATGACGCTGCGCGTCGCCATCACGCGGGCGGCGCCCGAAGCATCGCGCACGGCGGATCGAGTGCGCGCTATGGGTGCGGAGGCGGTCCTCGCGCCACTGCTGACCATCGTGGCGTGTGGATACGACACCAACACCGAAGGCGCTCAAGCAATCCTCTTCACCAGCAGCAACGGCGTGCGGGCGTTTCCGGATGCGCGCGGCCCGCGGCATAGGACCGTGCTGGCGGTTGGCGAGGTGACAGCTGAGGCAGCGCGCGAAGCGGGCTTCACCGATGTCCGTGCGGCCGACGGCGATGTGCGCTCATTGGCGGCGCTCGCGAAAGCCGCGCTCGATCCCGCGAAGGGTAAACTCATCCACATCGCCGGTGATCACGTCGCCGGTGACCTCGGCGGCGAGCTGCGCGCGGCAGGGTTTAGCGTCGAACGGCGGTTGGCTTACGCGTCGGTCGCGGCGCCCAGATTGCCGGAAACGCTCCTGGGACCACTGGATATCGTGCTTTTCCACAGCGCCCGGGCAGCGGAGACGTTCACGGCCTTGGGCGCCCCGAACGCCGCAGCGCTCATCGCGGGTTGCCTTAGCCCGGCCATAGCGCAGGCGGCAGGCGCAACGACCTGGAAGCGCATCATTACAGCGCCGAAGCCCGGCGAAGACGATCTCCTTGCAGCCACACTCGGGGGCTAATTCTCCCCTGCTGGCGCAATCGCTTGAGCGGCTAGGCGGGCGGCCCTAAGTTTCGCTTGGCTAGCGACTCGTTTCCAATGCGAAATAGCGGAAAAGTCTCGGAAAATATGCCGGGCAGCTCTTGGGGAATAGCATGAGCAGAGACGACGATGACGCCGACCGCGGACGCGGCGAGCCGATCGACGTTGAGTATGAGCCTGCGTACCGCGAAGAAGGTGGGCGCGGGATTGGTACTGGCACGGCGCTCGTGTTGGCGCTTGCCGCCGCCGGCGTGGGCGCCGCGGGTGGCGCAGTCGCGCCGCGGATTCCGGCTGTGCAAACAGCGCTCAACAATGTTGCGCCGATCTCTGGTGTCGCTGGCGCGACGACGCCGTCGGGCGATGCAGCGGCACTCGATGCGCGTCTCGATGCGATCGAAGCGATTATGAACGCACCACTGGCGATCGCTGCGGCTGGGGAAGCCGGCGACGGCGGCACGGCGGCGCGCGTGTTTGCGCTGCAAGCGGGCCTGCGCGGCGTCGAGCAACGCCTGACGGCGATGCCGTCAACGAGCGAAGTGCAAGCCTTGGTCACGGAAGTGCGGCGCTTGCAGGAAGAACTACCGGCAGTGGCGGCGGAAGCGCGCGCGGCGGCAACCGCGGCGCGGGCTTCATATGCCGTCGTGGCGGCGTCGGAAGCGGCGCGCTCGTCTGGGCCATTCGAGCAAGCGCATGCGGCGCTGGCGACACTGCTGCCCAACGATCCGAACGTGGCCGCGCTCGAGCCCTTGTCGCGCACTGGCGCGCCGACGCGAATCGAATTGCGCGATCAGTTCGCACATCTGGACAACGACATCATTCGCGCGGCGCGGCAAAGCCAAGCTGGCGCGGGTTTTTGGGGCCGCATTCAAGCGGCTTTGGCGCAGTGGATCGTCATCCGCCGCGCCGGTGCGGGCGACACGCCGGAAGGCATCGTCGAACGGACGCAGCAATATCTGGCCGCCGACCGTTTGGCCGACGCCATTCAAGAACTCAACCGACTGCCCGCCGCGCCGAAGCGCGCCGCGCAGACCTGGATTAATGACGCGCAGCGCAGGTTGGAAATCGACACGCGCATCGCGGCCATCCGCCAAGAACTGTCGCGGAGCTAAAGACTAATGTTGCGTGTAGCCTTCCTGCTTATCATCGCGGTGCTCGCGGCCTTAGTGTCGTGGCAGGTCATCAGCACAGACCAGGGCACGGTCGAGATCACCTGGTTCGGCACCGAGGTGACAACCAGCGCGCTGTTTGGTTTGCTCGTGCTTGTTCTCGCGGTCGCGGTGACGTTGCCGCTGCTGCGCTTACTCATGTTCCTCATGGACGCGCCCGGCCGCGTCGGCAAAGCCAGCCAGCGCGCGAAAGTGCGGCGCGGCCAAGAAGCACTGGCGCTTGGTCTAATTGCAGCTGAGGCGGGCGAGTTCGAAGACGCGCGACGCCATGCCGATAAAGCAGAAGACTTAATCGACGAGCCCCGTTTGGCTTTGCTGTTGCAAGCGCGGGCGGCGGAGGTCAGCGGCGACACAGCGGCTGCGGAACGGGCATACGCCGGCATGCTGCAAAACGAAGATACCGAAGTACTCGGCCGCAAAGGCCTGATGGCGGCAGCGTTAAAGCGCGGCGACCGGGTTGCGGCGCGCGCGCATGCCGAAGCGGCGCTGAAAGCATCAAAGACGGCGACGTGGCCCTTCCAATACGCGTTCGATCTCGCGGTTCAGCAAGGCGATTGGGAAAACGCCATCGAAACGCTCGACGCCGGCGACAAGCGCAAGCAGATCGAAGACAAGATCGCCAAGCGCCGCCGTGCGGTGCTGATGAGCGCGCAAGCGCAGAAGCTCGAGCGCGATCGCCGCCCCGACAAAGCAGCCGAGATGGCGCAGAAAGCATTCCGCATGGCCCCGGCGTTTGCGCCTGCCGGCGCGCTGGCTGCGCGTTTGCTGGTCGGCGAAGGCAAAACAGAACGCGCTGCCGCGATCCTGGAAGAGGCTTGGGAAAACGGTCCGCACCCAGCGTTGGCGCACGCCTATCGCGATCTGGCGCCGGGCGAAGGCCGCGAAGCGCGCGCCGAGCGCATGCGTGCATTCGCCGAGCGCCGCCGCGACTCACGCGAGACCAAAATCGTGCTGGCCGAGCTGGCGATGGAGCGCGGCGATTGGGGTGGCGCGCAAGCGGCGCTCGAAGACGCCTATCGCGAGAACCCCTCCTCACGCATTTGCATCCTGTTCGCGCAAGTCGCGCGCGGCCGTGGCGATGAGAACGCCGCGCGCACCTGGCTGGCGCAGGCTGCGGGTGCGCCGCGCGAGGCCGATTGGTCGGATCTCGATCCGGAGGGCCCGGCGTTTCTCTACGACGACAATGACTGGGCGCGGCTTGTTTATGCGTTCGGCGATGGCGGCATGCTGATCCACCCGCGCATGGAGCGCGGCGGACACGATGTGCTCGGCCCTGTCATGGCGATGCCGACAGCTGTGCTTACCCCGCCAAAGCCGGAGCTGCGCGCCGAACGCGCGCCTGACGATGTTGCGGAAGAAGTCGAAGAAATTCGCTAAGCGCGAAAGAATGGTGCCGCTTGCGTGACTCGAACACGCGACCCCCGCATTACGAATGCGGTGCTCTACCGGCTGAGCTAAAGCGGCCCTCCGAGGGTTGACCCCCAGCGAAGGGCGGTTTCCTACGCGGAGCCGAGCGGCGAGGCAAGGCCGGGCCGCTTTCGCTTGCAGGGTGCGGCGCTGGGCCCCAGAAACCGGGCATGTCTCAGCCGGGCTACACGCCCTCTTCCATCGCCAGGGCGCGAAATATCGCCGATCTGCGCCGCATGGCGCGGGCGCGGCTGCCGCGCATGGTGTTCGATTATATCGATGGCGGCGCCGATGATGAGCTGACGCTCGGCCGGAGCGTGTCGCGGTTTCGCGACATCGAGCTTGTTTGGGATGCGCTGGCGAATGTCGCCGAGATCGACACGACGACGACGATCATGGGCGCGCCTTCCGCCTCGCCCTTCTTCATCGGCCCGACCGCGACCTCCCGGCTTTTCCATCCACGGGCGGGCGAACTTGCGGTCGCCCGGGCGGCGCACGCGGCAGGCGTGCCGTACGCCTGCTCGACCTTGGCGTCGGCTGCGGTCGAGGACATCGCCGCGGTGAATCCCGGCACAAAGTGGTTCCAGGTTTATGTCTGGAAGGATCGCGAGCTGGTGAAGGACATGCTTGCGCGGGCGAAGGCGGCCGGCTTCAGCGCTATTCTCCTCACCGTGGACGTCCCCGTCGCGGGCAATCGAGAGCGGGACTACGTCAACAATTTCACCATCCCGCCGAAAGTGACTTGGCGCACGGCGACGCAGGCGCTGGCTGCGCCAAGTTATCTCTGGGATCTGGTGACGACGCCGGAAATCCGGCCGGCGAATTTCGGGCATATGCGCATCGATGGCGGGCTGATCGGGTTCATCAACACGCAGTTCGATCGCACCGTCACTTGGGACGATGCGCGTTGGCTGCGCGACACCTGGGACGGCAAACTTGCAATCAAAGGCATCGCGACGCCGGGGGATGCGCAGCGTTGCATTGGTGTGGGCGCGGATGCGGTGTGGGTGTCGAACCATGGCGGACGCCAGCTCGATACCGCGCCGGCAACGATCGACACGCTGCCGGGCATTGCGGATGCGGTCGCGGGTAGAGCCGAGATCATCTTTGACGGCGGTGTCCGGCGTGGGAGCGATATCGTAAAGGCGCTCGCATCGGGCGCGACAGCTGTCGCATTAGGTCGCGCTTATCTCTACGGGCTCGCCGCCGGTGGCGAGCGCGGCGTGCAACGTGCGCTTGAAATCATGGACAGCGAATTACGGCGGACGATGGCGCTGTGCGGACGCGCGAAACTTAGCGGCCTGACGCGCGATCTCATTTTTGAGCGAACACTGCGCTGACTAGCTGGCGAGCTTATGCTCGTTCTTGTCGCCCTTCACGAACTCGACGCCTTGGACGGTGCTTTCGAAATCGTGCAGCACTTCAATGGCCTCGTCGGCTTCCATCATCGGCGTCACGTCGCCGGGGAAGCGGAAGCGCCAGAACGAGTCGATGTGACGGATGACGCCTACGGCTTCGCCGATCGGAATGAAAAGCGTTGGCGCGCGGAGCAAGAAATTGCGGAACGCCGAGGGCTGCCCGTCCGCGAGCGCCGCGAAAGCCACGCCGTATTCAAGCAGCGTCTCGTCCACGCGGGCCAAAGCGAGGCCCATCTTGGTGAGAATGTCGCGTCGGGTTTCGGCCAACATCTGGCGCTCGTCGGAGGTGGAGCGCACGATACGCAGACCGGCAAAGCGCGGCTTGAACGCAGCAAGGCTCGGGCGAATCTCTTCCATTAGCCACTTGTAGTAGAGGAAGCCCTTCCAGCCGAAGACGCCCTCAATGTATTCCTCGCCGGAGAGACGCAGCGTTTCGCGCAACGGATCGAGTGTCTTGGCGGTCTCGTCCGTCATCAACTTGTCAGCGAGACGTTGCGAAAGACCACCGGCATCAACGCCGCCGGTCGCAAATGCGAGACTAACGAGTTGGGCGATTTCCTTGCCGACGAAGGCGCGCATACGCGCGATGTCGGCCTCGGCGATATCGAAATATGAACGCGATGGATCAATGCCCATTCCGCGTAGACGTTCGCGCAGCAAGAACGGATCGAACGAGGGCAGCGCCGCCAAAACCTTGAGTAACTCGGCGTCGGCCAGCAAATCGGCTTCATTGGTGTAGCCGCCGACAGCGTCTTTCAGCAGACGCTCAAAGCGGACTTCGTTAACCATGAAACTGATGCCGCCGAGTTCAAGCTCTTGGGCGGCGTACGGCAGGATGACTTTGGTCGCGGTCGTGGTCGGGCGCGTGAACAGTTCACGTTCATGCGGACGCACCACATGCTTCAAGATCAACGCACGATTGAGGCGCGGATTCCTGAAAAGAGGCTTGCTCTGAAAGTCCTCGGTCTCGCCGAAGCGCTCAAAAGCGAGCGCGAGATTGAGCACGCGCGCGGTCGAGCCGCTGGCGCGGATCAGGGATAAGTCACGACGACCGTCTTTTTGGCGCACGGAGAACCTCCGCTACACGTATCCGGCGCCCGTCTAAACTTTGCCTTAACCGGGGTTCGAATTTGGCGGAAAAGCGCGGTCTGGGATTTCATCCGGCGCGACGCCACGCGGTACAATCTTCAGCACCGAACGCCAGAAAATCGGCAGCATAAGGAGAATGATGCCGAACTTCACCAGGTTGGCGTAAGGCATCGCATCAAGCGGCGTGCGCACCGCGACCAAGAAATAAGCCAGCACGCAGAGGAAGATCAACGCAGCGATCAAAAGAAAGAAGTAACGCTTCGGGGTTTCACCAATCAGAACGCTGCCCTTAGGGTGCGTCGCGGCCCAGCGCGCGATAGCGGCGCGTACGAACGGCGTGAAGCTTTCCGAGCGCTCCTCAAAGTCACGAGCGCCCGCATAATGGGCATTGTCTATGACGATCTTGCGATCGTGTTTCGGCTGCAGCTCAAACACGTAGCGCCAAGCGCGCGAGCGCACCGGATCATGCAGCAGACGGACACTGACGATGTCGGACCAGCGATAGCGCTTCTCGCGGCCGGAAGCGGCGCAACTGACAAGCGCGTCATCATCGACGCGCCATTCGCGCTCGCTTCGGGAAATGGCGCTGTCGCGCCTGCTGTATGTGACTGGTTCAGCCATGGCCGTTCGCGAGTGTGTGCTGCTAACGCGCCAAAAGGAAAGATGGCGCACCCGACAGGATTCGAACCTGTGACCCCTGCCTTCGGAGGGCAGTGCTCTATCCAGCTGAGCTACGGGTGCGTGCTGGCCCGGGCCAGGCCCGAGCGGGCGACACCTCTAACCGAGCTTCGCTGGAAACGCGAGCCCTACCGCGTTGGCGGGGGACGCACCACGCGGCCCTGCAAATTGGCCTGCACTTCCCGGGCGTCAAAGGCGTTGGCGTCGTTCGCGGGCTTGCGGCCGTTGAACATCGCGATCTCGGCGATGGCCTCGTAACGGGTGACTTCCCGGTAGCGTGACGGCTCATCCCAGAAGGGGTCGTACCACGGCGACCATCCCCAACGCGGGCGGTAGGCGTAATAGGCGAAGCCGTAGCGGCCACGGCCGAAGCCATCCTCCTGGAGGCGCGAGTGCTCCTCGGTGTCGCGATCGGCAATGACGAAATAGTCCTTGCCGCTCTGGAGCGTCACCTCGGCGGCGCGATAGAGCAGGTAGGTCTCCACAGTCTCGCGGTCGGTCAGCGAGTTGCCCCGAAACGTTATCCGGACACGATTGCTCTCGATCGTCTGTTCCTGAAAGCCGTAGCCGGCGGTTTCAGTGGGTTGGTAAGGCGTGGCCGTCGCGCAGGCGGCCAACAGACCGGCGACAGCGGCAAGCGCAAGCATTCGCATGCGGCTCTTCTCCAATTTCGATCCCTCAGTCCTCTTATGTAGAGCGAAGACGGCGGACGCCAATCTCAATCTGGTGATGGGACTAGGCTAGTGATGGAGGATCGTCGCGACGTTGCGAACCTTGGCGGGCGCCAGTTGCTCCCCGGTCGCCAGCTGGACTGAGTGGATCACCGCATCGATCTCGGCGCGCCAGAAATTCAAGAACTTATGAATACGCGGGTACGAGGGCGCGAGATCGAGAGTTTGCCAGATGAAGCTCTGCAACAAAGCCGGGTGGTCCGGCATATAGTAGAGCACCTCGGCGGTCGCCAACCGCCAGCCCTTTAGCCGTAGCGCGAACTCGTCGGTCTCCATACCGCCTCCGCAAAGCAACCTGCGCCCAAGCGTGCGGCGTGTTTGCTTAATCGAGGCTGAAGCGATGTGGTTTCTTGGTCAACGCCGCACAACCGCGAGCGCTGAACATTAGCAATCGCGATGCGCGGCTGCTTAGCGGTTAGACTCGATCGCCTTAGCTTTCATCATGCGTTGCGACGCAAAATGGCACGCTAGATAGCCCAACATGATCGGTGGCGCGCCAATGGCGGCGGGCACGAACGGCGAGCCATCGCCGGCGCCGAGAGCGATCGCGGTCATGATTAAAGTCAGCGGAAAGCCGACGCCTAGCAGGAAAAAGCCGGCGATGGTCAGCAGTCTCGCCTCGGCGCGCAAGGCGGTGGGATTGGGACGTTGAACAGCCATGAGCGCTGCGCTGCGAAAATCGCGCCACCTAACGCCTCTGGGGAAACACGCCGCGCGCGCACAGCTTGCGTTGCGTGCACGCCTCAGGCTCAAGCCATTGTGTTGCACGAAAAACGCGGTTTCCATCATCTGACGTTAAGCCGGAGGAACTACAACTATATCTGAGGCGTCCCTCAGAAGAACTCGAAAGAAGACGCACCGCGGTATGGCCTTTTCAGATCTACTCACCGCTGACGAGCACGAGCTCGCAGAGCACTACCCGAACCGCGCCGAGCATGCGGCGGACGGCATCGTGCACGCGGTGGGCATCCTGGCGGCATTGATTGGCGGCGGACTTCTGGTTGCTGTCGCCTTGGTTAATCGCGGCGTGCCGATGGCGACCGCTGGCGCCATCTACGCGATGTGTCTCATGGCGATGTTGGCCGCCTCCGCGATTTACAATCTCACAAAGCCGTCGCGCTATCGCCGTGTGCTGCGCCGCATCGATGAAGCCGCGATATTTCTGATGATCGCAGGCTCCTACACGCCATTTACCGTAAAGCTGCTGCCGCCGGATTTTGCGGTGGCCGTTACGGTCGCGATCTGGGTCGCCGCCCTTGCTGGCGCTGCGGGCAAAGTGTTTGCCACGAGCCTCTCCGACCGGGCTTGGTGCTTTATCTATCTGGCCTTTGGCTGGCTGGCCGTGCTGATCCTCGGACCGGCCGTGCCGAGCTTGCCGCCTCTGGCGATCGCCATGCTGATCGTCGCTGGCGTCACCTATTCGGGCGGCGTGCTGCTCTATTTGAACCACGCCATCCCCTTCCGCCGCGCGCTCTGGCACGCGTGCGTAATCATCGGCGCAGCGGGACACTACGGTGCTGTGATGATCGGCCTGGTGCTGAGCTAGCCGAAACGCTTGGTGCAATTCAGTTTGCCCGCGCGGAACTCGCGCGCGCCTGCCCTGTTCTCCTCGCACCTAATCCAGACAAGGAGCGAGCCCAATGCCTACAGCGACAGGACACACGACTGCGATCCGCGCCAAAAAAGTCATCGGCACCACGGTGAAGGACACTAGCGGTGAAAAAATCGGCACCGTCGAAGATCTCGTGCTCGACAAGCAGAGCAACACCATCCTCTTCGCCGTAATCGGCTTCGGTGGCGTGTTGAAGGTCGGCGAGAAATTTCACCCGTTGCCGTGGGCGACGCTGAACTACGACGAAGAAGAAGAAGCCTACGTCGTCCCCTACACCAAGGACGAGTTGAAAAGCGCGCCTGCGGATGACATCGGCGAACTCACCAAGGACGATGGCCTCGCTTATCGCGACCAAAGCTTCGCTTTCTACAAAGTCGACCAATACTGGACCTGATTGCATTTGCTAGAACGGCACGAACGCGCCTGCCTAACCGCAGGCGCGTTTTGCGTGAGCGCTATCCGAATGCTACATCACACTTAACGAGGGCATGATGAGCGGATGGCGCGACGGAGACGGCCGCACAGCGGCCGAACGCAGACAAGTCCAACGAGGACGAGATCGCGCGCGTTTTGCCGACACGGCGCGCAACCGTCCGCTAAGCTTGGTGAAGCCAGTACTCGGCGCGCTCTTCATTGGCGTTCTCGTGTTCGCGCTCTTCACGTTCTTTGCCTAGATCGTCGCTCATTCAGCGCGCGATCTACGATCCGGCGAGGGAAACTCTGGCGGTCACGTTCACCGCTGGCCGCAGCTATCTTTATTTCGGCATCTCGAAAGACCTCTACGAAGCGTTCATGAGCGCGGAGTCGCAAGGCCAGTTCTTCAACTGGCGCATTCGCGATCAGTACGAATTTCGTGAGCTCGATTAATACCTGACACGCCATGTCAGGTAAGCGCGGCTAAGTCCTCGCGTCATGATCGACCTCGCCCGCCGGAACACGTTCGCTCTCGCATTGGCCGTTGCCGCGCCGGGCGTCACGCGGGCGGAAACCGGAGCGCGAAATATGCTTGAACCTGAAGAACTCGAACGTCACCGCCACGATTGGGATTGGCTGAGCGGAAGCTGGAACGTCCGCCACCATCGCATGAAAGCACGCCTCGCCGGCTCGACCGAGTGGGAAGAGTTTGATGGCGCCTGCACCATGGTTCCGACGCTGAACGGCTTCGGCAACATGGACGACAATTGGCTCGACCTTCCGGCCGGCCCCTATCGCGCCATGGGCATACGCGCCTTCAATCCGGAAACGCGGCTCTGGTCGATCTGGTGGTTCGACGAACGCAGCCAGACCATCGATCCGCCGGTGCGTGGCGGTTTTCGCGATGGCGTCGGCCGCTTCGAAGGCGACGACACCTTCAACGGCCAAGCAATCCGCGTGTACTTCCAGTGGTCCGAGATCACCGCGAATTCAGCGCGCTGGGAGCAAGCGTTTTCGGCAGACGGCGGCGCGACATGGGAAGTGAATTGGTGGATGGAGTTTACGCGGACTTGAACGCGAGGCCTCTACTCGTTCTTCCCGCGCTTCTTATCGCGCTCAGCCAAGATCCGCAGACGCAGGGCGTTGAGCTTGATGAAGCCTTCGGCGTCGGCTTGGTTGTAGCCGCCGGCCTCGTCGAAGCCGACGAGCTTCTTGGAGTAAAGCGAATACGGGCTGGAGCGGCCGACGGTGCGGACGCCGCCTTTGTAGAGCTTCAGCTTCACATCGCCGCTGACGCTCTCTTGGCTCGCGTCGATCGCCGCTTGCAACATCTTGCGCTCGGGCGTCCACCAGAAGCCATTGTAGATGATGCTGGCATAGCGCGGCATCAGCTCGTCCTTGAGATGCATAGCGCCACGATCGAGCGTGATCGATTCGATCGCGCGGTGGCCATACCAAAGGATCGTGCCGCCCGGCGTTTCGTAAAAGCCGCGCGACTTCATGCCGACATAGCGGTTCTCGACCAGATCGAGACCGCCAACGCCGTGCTTCGAGCCAAGCCGATTAAGTTCGGCCAACAATTCGTGCGCCTTCATCGGCTTGCCGTTGATGGCGGCGAGATCGCCACGTTCAAAGCTGAGCGTAACCGTCTCGGCTTGATCGGGCGCTTCTTCCGGCGTGATCGTGCGGCGGTCACCGCGCTTGGTGACGATCTCCGGCACTTCGACGTCCGGATCTTCAAGCGCCAATCCTTCGCTGGAGGTGTGCAGTAAGTTGGCGTCAATCGAAAACGGCGCCGCCTGCTCTTTGCCTTGCGCGATGTTGATGCCGTGCTTCTTGGCGTAGGCGATGAGATCAGGGCGGCCCTCGAACGCCCACTCACGCCACGGCGCGATAACCCGCACGTCAGGCTTTAGCGCGTAATAGCTGACCTCGAAGCGGACTTGGTCGTTACCTTTGCCGGTCGCGCCGTGGCAGACAGCGTCGGCGCCAACGAGATTGGCGATCTCGATCTGGCGCTTGGCGATCAGCGGGCGCGCGATCGACGTGCCGAGCAAGTATTGGCCTTCGTACAGAGTATTGGCGCGAAACATCGGCCACACAAAATCGCGCACAAATTCTTCGCGCAGATCGTCGATGAAAATGTTCTCTGGCTTCACGCCCATGGCGAGTGCTTTTTCGCGCGCGGGCGTCAGCTCCTCGCCCTGGCCAAGGTCAGCTGTGAAGGTGACGATCTCGCAGCCGTAGGTCTCTTCAAGCCATTTCAGAATGATCGAGGTGTCGAGACCGCCCGAATAGGCGAGCACCACCTTCTTGACGGAGCCGGATTTGGCCATGGGAGGAGGAATCCTTCGGAAAAACGCCGCGTACCAATCGCGGACTAGCCTCGCCAATGCAAGACCATCGCGGACGCTAGCGCGCTTTGGCTATCCCATCGGCACGGGCCGCTGTCGGATCCATTTGGACAAGAGCCACTTTTCGCCCTTGGTGACGGGCAGCCCCGCATGGAGCGAGGCCATCTCGCGTTCACCGCTCGCGGACAAATTCCAAAAAATCAGCGCGTCGCCAGCATTGCCTTTAAAGCGCCAGCCAAGTTTCGGGAAATCTGTCTCGCCGCCTTCATAGCCGTCATTCAGATAGACCAGGACGGTTGCGACGCGCTGCCCGATCGTACGCAGCTCGTGCGCGAACCCTGCCTCTTCCGCCTGAGTGAAGAAATCAAAGTGCGGAAGGTATTGTTCGCTTCGCGCATAGTGGAGAAAATTGGTTGGCTCCTGATGCCCGATTGGCTCGCCAATCGCCGCCGCGATTCTGAGATTTGTAAGCTGCACCACTAAGTCCGGATGGAGCGCATGCGATCCTGCGACAGAATTCGAGCGCGCCGCATCGACGACAAATTCGCCGTTCTTGGCCGCCTGCTGCACCGGTGCGCGCTGCAAGTTCTTGCGCGATTGTTTGATCAGCCACGCGCACACCGGCTTTGGAAGGAAACCTTCAACTGTGAAGACACGCGGGGCTGCGTGATGCTGTTTTCGAGGGATCGGGCCAAACCACGCACCGTGATCAAACTTGCCGCCCATCGCCGTGAGCTGACCTTTGGCGCGCGTGTCACCCAAGGCAGCGGCCTCGATAAGATACTTGAGAGCGTCCTCGAAATTTTGCGGCCGACCATGGCCACGCGCCGCCAGCGCCGCATGATACATGAGCGCCTCGGCTGACCGCTGCGCGCACGCCTCCTCCACCAAACGGATCGGCTCTCCCGGAAATCGCGGGACTGATCGGCCTGTCAGCATGGCGTGCGCCATGCGCAAACGGGTCTTCGGATCAAGGTTATGATTGGGGTCATTCAGAACCATGGCGAGTCACACCAGCGGCAGCGGGCGATCCCGCACCCATTTCGAGAGCAGCCATTTTACGCCGCCGGTGGTCGGCGTGCCAGCGTGAAGCGTGCGGGTGTCCGGCTGGCCGTCGGTCAGATTCCAGAAAGCGAGCGCGTCGCCGGTCTTGCCTTTGAAGCTCCAGTCGAGGCGCGGAAAGGTGGTGGCGCCGCCCTCATAATCGTCATTCAGGTAAATCAGGAACGTCGTCGTGCGCTGGCCGACGGTTTGAAGCTCGCGCGCAAAGTGGGCGACGCCTGGATCGATGAAATCGTAGTGCGGGCGATACTCCTGCCCAGGCGTGTAGTGGAGAATGTTGGTTGGCTCTTGGTTGACCACCGGCTGATCAATCGCGGCAGCGATGCGCGCGTGCGCAACCTGGATCACGAGGTCGGTGTCTATGAGCGAAAAACCCATGCCGGTATTGGTGCGCACGGCGTGGACATCGGCGCCGCCGGCTTCGGCGTTCTTGACGCGCGCAGCGTCGAGACTTGGGCGCGCGCGTTCGATGATCCAGGCGCACGATTGCGGCGAGAGGAAACGCTCGCAAGTGGCGATGCGCGGCGCTTCGAAATGGGTGACGGCATCCGGGATGGCGAGCTGATCGCCGAAGCGATCACCGATAACGGCGACCTGGCCGCGAGCGCGTGTGTCACCCTGCTCAGCCGCACGGCGCAACAGATCGAACGCACCAGGCCAATCCTGAGCGCGACCAATACCAAGGGCTGCGAGCACGGCCGAGAGTTGCAGTGCATCGGCGTGCTCTTGCCGCGTGGCGGCGTCGATCAGACGGGCGGCGTCTTGCGGCGCAAACGGCGCGTTACGGCCCACCAGCAGGCGCGCGCCGAGGTCGTATTGCGCCTGCGCTTCGCCTGCGTTCGCACGCTGCTGCAGTGACGAAACGTCTGACACCAGACTGCCCTTTCAATCGTTGCTTATGCTAGAGTTTGACGATGCCTCGCAACTTGGATCGGCTGCTGCGCGATTACATCGCGCCCCCGCCTGGCATGCGCCCGGTGGATTTTGCCGCGCCTGCCGGCGCGCCAGCGTTGTTTACGCCGGACTCGGTCAGCTGGCGGGTCATGAAAAACCCGGTGGCGCTGGTCGTCGGCGGCATTGCGGCGGTGATCCTCGAACTGGCCGAACCGCGCGTGCGCACCGGCGTATGGGAGCATACGACATTCCGCCGCGATCCGGTGACGCGGATGAGACGCACAGGATACGCGGCATGGGTGACGATCTATGCGCCAGAGGATACGGCGCGGGCCATGATTGCCGGCGTAGCGCGCGCGCATGATCGCGTTGAGGGGCGAACGTCTGCGGGCGCGCCCTACCGCGCCAATGATCCTGAGCTGCTGACCTGGGTGCACGCGACGGCGGCGTTTGGGTTTGTGGAGGCCTATTCGCGCTTCGTGCATAAGCTGGCGCCAGAAGAGATGGATCGCTTCTACGCCGAAGGCGCGCCGGTTGCAGCGCTTTATGGCGCGGACGGGTCCCCTTGCTCGGCGGCGGAACTCAATGCGCTCTTTGTGGCGATGGCGCCGAAGCTCGAGCGCTCGGACATCGTGCTGGAATTTTTCGACATCGTGCGCGCCGCGCCCTTGTTGCCGTGGCGGCGGCTTCAGAGTTTGATGATCCGCGCCGCGGTGGAAATCACGCCACTTTGGGCGCGCGAGAGGCTGGGGCTTGGGGCTGAGTATGGATTTAAGCCGAGCTATGAATCGCTGGTGCGTGCGATGGGCGCGGCGTCGGATCGCTTTGTGATCGAGGACGCACCACCTGCGCAGGCGTGCAAGCGCCTCGGCCTACCCGCGAATTGTCTCTATCGCTAAGCTCTCGGTTTATCGCGCATAGTTGTGGCAATCAGACTCGCGGTGATTCCGCCGGAAACGCCGCCAATAAGAGCGCCGTTTATGCCGAACGCGTCGCCAATCAACGCGCCAATCACGCCGATGGCGATGCCAACGCCGAGAGCGATGGCGATCTTAGGCCAGAGTTTCATGACTTCCTCCCCGCTCCGAATGCTAGCAGGAACCACGCTTCACACCATAACCTGGTTGCCCAGCTCCACCGCCCGCCCGCTTGGAATGTGGAAAAAGTCCGTGGCGTTCGTGGCGTTGCGCGCGAGGAAGATGAACAGGTGATCCTGCCAGAGCGGCATGCCACTTCGTTCGCTGGGCACGATGGTGCGGCGGGAGAGGAAGAAGCTCGTTTTCATAATGTCGAACTTCAGGCCGTGTTTTCGCGCTTCGGTCAGCGCTTTGACGACGTTCGGTGTTTCCATGAAGCCGAAGGTCAGCGTCACCCGCCGAACGTCGGGCATATAATCTTCAACCTTCACGCGTTCGCTCTCCGGCGCGCGCGGTGCGTTCACCGTTTTCACGGTCAGGATGATGATCTGCTCGTGCAGCACCTGATTGTGCTTCAAATTGTGCATAAGCGCCGCTGGCGCGATATCGGGATCGCCGGTCAGGAAGATAGCCGCGCCACGCACGCGATGCGGCGGGTGGTGCGAGAGCGTCTCGAACAGCTTCGACAGCGGCTCATCCCGCCGCGTCGTCTCTACAAGGAGCCGCGTGCCACGCACCCACGTCCACATGAGGATGATGAGGCCGCCAGCGAGCAGCAGCGGCACGAAACCGCCGGACCAGACGCGTTGCAGGTTGGACGCGAGAAAGATGACTTCGATAAGCACGAACGGCGCGACGATCGCCGCAGCCAGCGCCGCCGGGCGCTTCCACAGCTTCCAGATGACGATGAACATCATGCAGGTGCTCATCAGCATCTCGCCGGTGATCGAGATGCCGTAAGCGGCGGCAAGGCGTGTCGATGAACCGAATGCGAGCGTCAGAACGAGGACACCAGCAAGCAGCAACCAGTTGATCTGCGGCATGTAGATCTGCCCGGCTTGCGTCTCGGACGTGCGCTTAATCTCCATGCGCGGCAGCAGGCCAAGCTGAATCGCTTGTTGTGTCAGCGAGAACGCGCCCGAGATCACCGCTTGGCTGGCGATAACGGTCGCGGCGGTCGCCAGGATCACCAGTGGCAAGCGCATCATGTCTGGCGCCATTTCAAAGAACGGGCTGAAATTGAACTGCACGGTCGTCGCGCCGACAGCACGCGCGGCGTCCATCGCCAATTGGTATTCAGCGTTTAGCGTATCGAGGTTGGCGATCACGAAAGCGCCCTGCCCGAGATAGTTGAGAGTCAGCGCCGGCAGCACCAAACCGACCCACGCGACGCGGATCGGGCGGCGTCCGAAATGGCCCATGTCCGCGTAAAGCGCTTCAGCGCCGGTGACGGCCAAGAACACCGATCCGAGCACGATGAACGTCAAGAAGCGGTGGTCGATCATGAAGCCGATCGCATGCACCGGTGAAAGGGCTTGGAGGACCTCCGGGTTGGCCGTGATCTGCGTCAGGCCGAGGACGCCCATGGTGACAAACCAGATTGCAGTGATCGGCCCAAAGAAGCGCCCCATCACCCCAGTGCCGCGCGACTGGATCGCGAACAGGCCAACAAGAATACCGACAGCGATCGGCAAAATGAACGGATCAATCGGCCCGTCGAGCCCGGGCACCGCCTTCAAACCTTCAACGGCCGAAAGCACCGAGATGGCGGGCGTAATCAGCGCATCGCCGTAAAACATCGAAGCGCCCGCGACGCCGACCAGAAACAAAAGCGGTGTGCGTTTGCCCAGCGCACGTTGGGCCAACGCCATGAGCGAGAGCGTGCCGCCCTCGCCCTTGTTGTCCATCTGCATGACGATGATGATGTATTTCAACATCACCACGATCATCAGCGCCCAGAAGATCAGCGAGACGATGCCGAGGACTTCCTCACGCGTCGCCAGCGTGCCGTCCTGCAGCACATGGTGGAACGACTCTTTAAACGCGTAGAGCGGGCTGGTGCCGATGTCGCCGTAAACGACGCCAATCGAGCCGATAAGCAGAGCCCAGAAGCCACCGTGCGAAGCTGCGCGCGCGCGGCCGCCGCCTCCGGGGCCGTTCGACGAGCTCTTCGGTTGGGGCGCTTCGGCCGGAGCCTGCGCCATAAGGAAATCCCCTCCGGGCGGAACGTGTTGCCCGGTGGGCCGCGCGTTTACGCTCTTTCACATAGTGGCGCAAATGCTTGCGCCCACGCCTACATGAACTCGGGAACTTGTGGTTTGGTTACTTACCGGCAGCCGCAGCCGCCACCGCCGTGGCCGCCGCCAAAGCTGCCGCTCCGGGCGCTCGAACGGGCCGAAGCGAACGCAAACGCTGACGCTGAGGCCGAGCCGCCACGAATTATGACGGTCGAGCTGGAATAATAACCGCCCGTGCCGATGTCGGCGCCAACGCCGCCACCGCCCGCGAAGAACGAATTGGAGAGCGTGACGGTCTCCGGCCCGGTTTCGACCACCGGCGGCGGGACGGGCGCAGGCGCAGGCGGCGGCGCGGGATGGCGGCGTGGACGATGACGGGGCGGACGCGGGCGCTCGATGCCGTCAGCGTACGCCGCTGTCGGGACGATCATGGTAGGCGCTGCAACGAGCGCAAAGGCCGCAAGGATCGCGCGAACGCGCATGGAACTTCTCCGGAATAGAACGCGGCAGTCTTACGCACGCGCGCGCCGCGGTGAAGGCGTTTCGCTATGCGCGCGCGAAGTTCGCTTGCGCGTGTTGCGCGTTAATCAAAAATCGGTGGCGATGCCTTTGCGCTCCCAATCGCCGTATCGCGTAGGCTCCAACCCGGTTGGACCGCCCTCCTCCTTCGCCTGCTCCCGCGCAATTGCGGCGGCGCGGCGCGCTTCCGCTTCCGCCAACGCGCGTTGCGCTTCGGGCGTCTGCTTACGCGGCGGTCGAGCGTCATCTGCCATCATGAACCTCTAGCACCCCACCACGCAAAAACCGGGCGTGCAACGATGAGGCTAACCGCCAATCCGTGGGTCGCCCGCCGGCGCGTAAACGCGGGACTTGGGGTTAAGCTTCGGCAAGGCGCCGCGCACACGTGCTAGTGCATTGATCTA
>JANNFK010000053.1:0-2687 GCA_031379735.1 Caulobacteraceae bacterium
CACAATGGGAAGGTCAACAGAAAAGAATCGGGCCCGTTCTTATGAACATAGGTGAAGCTTCAGAGCTGTCGGGCGTCTCGGCGAAGATGATCCGCTACTATGAAAGCGTCGGATTGCTGCCTTCTGCGGCTCGGCGAACAAACGGCTATCGCGACTACGGCGACCAAGAAGTAGCGGTCCTTCAGTTCGTCCGCCGCACACGCGACCTGGGTTTTTCGCTTGAAGAAGTTTCGACGCTGCTCGCACTTTGGAGCGACAAGAAGCGGCCGTCACGCGAAGTGAAGCGTCTTGCCGAAGCCCATATCGCAGACCTTGAGCGCCGTATCCGTGAAATGCGTGCGGTGATGAAGACACTTCGTGGACTGGCGCAGCACTGTCACGGAGACGAGCGATCAGACTGTCCAATTCTGGACGACCTGGCGGCTCCGCGAAGGACGACGGTACGCCCCACCAAGCGCCGCTAACGCATGTCAGTGAGGGTGAGAGGCGGGTGGCTCTTCGCCGGTCTGTTGCCCACGCATCTCCGCACAGTGCCGCATCATTTCTTCGTGGCTCATGCCGCCATGTTGAGCGGGATCATGCTCTGCGGGGTCGTGACCGCCCTGAGCCGGATGCTGCTCCATCATTTGGCAATGCCGCATCATCTCTTCATGGCTCATGGTCTGGTGCTGCGTGCCCTGGGCCGTGGCACAACCACCGAGAGCCGCCGCCGACAAAAGCGTCGCTATCATTCCAGCACGCATTGTGATTCTCCTGGGCAGCTTTGCGCTGCAATCAGTAAAGATACGCAACCACCGAAGAGATCCCTCGTCGCGCGGGGAACCTTGAGGGAAATCAAAAGAAGGCGCGTAATTGTGCTGCGAGGCGTAGCCCCCGAGGAGTTCATGTCCGATCTCGATAAAATGCTGACGGCTTGGTCAGGACGCGATGTTGGAGCCGATCTAAGTCAGATCGAGCCGCAAGTGTGGGCGCGGCTCAGCGTCGAAGAACACACCTCGGCGTCCGGCGTTCTTGGCTTTCGCGCGGCTCTGGTTGCTTCGGTAATGACCATCGGGGTCATCGCTGGCGGAGCGGCGAGCGCAACCGCGGAGCCGGAAGTCTCCCCGTTCGCAACGCACTCGGCCTACGCCCCTTCGACCCTGCTTGAAGGTGGCAAGTGAAGCTTTCCTGGCGGGGGCTCGCCGCCACTGCGCTCGTGGCCTTTCTCGCGGGCGTTGGCGGCGTCTGGGTCGGCATGACCGGCATGCACGCCCTGCATCAAGGCCGCCCCGGCCTGCATGAGGTTGTCCACGAACGGCTTAGTCTCACAGCGGACCAGACCACGCGCATCGAAATCATCGAGTCTGAGTTCGCTACGCGCCGGCGCGCTTTAGAGATTGAAATGCAAGCGGCTAATGCGGAGCTAGCAGCGGCGATCCGCGAAGAGCACGGCTACGGGCCGCGCGTGACTGCAGCCGTAGAGCGCTTCCACCACGCGATGGGCGAGCTTCAGTCAGAAACGATCCAACATGTCTTCGCAATGCGCGAAGTTCTGACACCCGAGCAGCAAGCCATCTTCGATACGACCGTTGTGGATGCGCTCACGCCAGAACAGCAATGACCAGCCCAGACGAGCGCGACGACGCCGCGCTCGTGGCGGCCGTTCTGGCTGGAGATCAACGCGCGTTCACACAACTCATGCGCCGACACAAGGACGGCCTCTATCGCTTCGTACGAGGCTATGTCGGCGACGCCAGCGAGGCATATGACCTGGTGCAGGAAGCTTTCGTGGCGGCGTGGCACGCACTCGCCCGCTATGATGGCCGGCGCCCATTTGGAGTTTGGCTGAAGCGTATCGCCATTAACAAATGCCGCGACTGGCGGCGTCGCCGCGCCGTGCGTCAGTTCTTCTACAGGGCTGAGGACATCAATCGTCCGGGCTTGGAGATTGCACAACCAATCCCGACTGGGAGCGATCACGAAGACGAGTTGGCCCGCCTGGACCGCGCCATCGCCGCGCTTCCTCCCGGCCTCAAGGAGCCATTGCTTCTCGCGCTAACCGAAGACATGGCCTACCGCGAGATCGGCAAAGCATTGGGGATTACCTCCAAAGCGGTCGAGGTGCGCATCTACCGTGCCAAGCGCGCCCTCGCAGACGCGTTAGGAACTCACTGAACAGCCTGCGCCTAGTATCGGGCGGACATGAGGGATTGGCTGACCTCATGCGTATTCGAGATGACCCCACCGGGGCTTGACCTTCCAGCGATGGGAAGGTGCAGAACCATCCCGCCTCGGCAAGGAGATAATCGTGTCGCTACAGCGCCGGACATTATTGAAAGCGATCGCTGGCGGCGCCGGGTTTGCGGGCGCCCAAGCCCTGTTCCCCGCGTGGGCCCAAACTGGATCGCGTGGCATCGCGCCGACACTCACCACTCTGGGCGGACCGGACATTGCGCTCACTGTTGGTCACTCACCATTCAGCATCGGCGACCGCACAGGACACGCTGTAACCGTCAACGGGACGCTGCCAGCGCCGCTGCTTCGCCTTCGTGAAGGGCAACGCGCGCGCATTTCCGTCACCAACACGCTGGACGAAGACACCTCCATTCACTGGCATGGCATCCTGTTGCCATTCCAAATGGACGGCGTTCCCGGCATCAGCTTCCCGGGAATCCGTCCCGGCGAAACCTTCGTCTACGACTTCCCGG
>JANNFK010000090.1:0-5531 GCA_031379735.1 Caulobacteraceae bacterium
TCGAAGAAGGCCTCCAATTCGCCCGCGAGTTGACCGCCGCTAACCCAGGCGGCGCCTACGAGCTGCGTCCGATCATGATCTACAACCCGGGCGCCCCTCTAGAGGCGCGCTAGTGATTGACCTGGCCTGGATCGACGCGGCGCTCGTCTCCGCGCGCCCCCAGGCCGTGGCGGCTTTGCTGCGTTACTTCCGCGATCTCGATCTGGCCGAAGAAGCATATCAGGACGCCTGTCTCCGGGCGCTGAAGAACTGGCCCAAAAACGGCCCGCCGCGCGATCCCGCCGCCTGGCTCATTATGGTCGGCCGCAACGCCGCCATCGACGTCACCCGCCACCGCGCCAAACAAACCGCGCTGCCGGATGAAGGTCAGATCTCCGATCTGAGCGACGTCGAAACCGAAGCCGTCCGGCGCCTCGACGAGGCCGATTATCGCGACGACGTCCTGCGGCTCTTATTCATCTGCTGCCATCCCGATCTTCCCGCGACCCAACAAGTCGCACTCGCGCTCCGCATCGTCTCTGGGCTCACCGTGCCGCAAATCGCCCACGCGTTTCTGGTCGGTGAAAGCGCGATGGAGCAGCGCATCACCCGCGCCAAGGCCAAAGTCGCTGGCGCCGGCGTGCCGTTCGAGGCGCCCAATGCCGTTGATCGCGCCGAACGTTTGGCGTCGGTCGCGGCGATGGTGTATCTCGTCTTCAACGAAGGTTATTCCGCCGCCGATCCCGCCAGCGACCGTGCTTCGCTTTGCGACGAAGCCATTCGTCTCGCGCGCCTCTTGCTGCGGATGTATCCGTCCGAGCCTGAAATCATGGGCCTGCTCGCGCTCATGCTGTTGCAGCATTCCCGCATCGCCGCGCGCTTCGACGCCGCAGGCCACGGCATTCTGCTTGAAGACCAGGATCGCACGACTTGGAAGCGCTCGCCCATCCAAGAGGGCCTTGCGCTCATCGACAAAGCTATGCGCCTGCGCAATCCCGGCTCATACCAAATCCAGGCCGCCATCGCTGGCCTGCACGCGCGCGCTGACACCGCCGCCGAAACCGATTGGGCCGAAATCGACGCGCTCTACCAAGCACTAGAGCGCCGCACGCCGTCACCGGTGGTGACCCTCAACCGCGCCGTCGCCGTCGCAAAACTCCACGGCCCGCAAGCGGGGCTCGATCTCATCGCGCCGCTTGCAGATCGTCTTGGCGGCTACTTCTACTTTCACGGCGCACGCGGCTCATTCCTGATGCAGCTCAACCGCAACACCGAGGCGCGCGAAGCCTTCAACCAAGCGATCGCGCTCGCCAACACGCCGGCGGAAGCCGCCCACATCCGCCAACACCTCGATACCCTGGCAAGATCGGTGAAAGAAGAAAGCTGAACCCTGTCGGCCGCGCGCAGCGCTGCTCGTCCTCGGATCAGACCACACGGAAGGAACGAGAAATGTCCAAATACGAACTGACCCTCGACCTCACGCTCGATGCGCCCGCTGACAAACTCTATCGCTGCTACACCGATCCGAAATTGCTGCAGCAATGGTTCGCGCCGAAGCCGTGGACGATCAAAAGAGTCGACACCGACATTCGTCCAGGCGGCCGCTTCAATTTTGTGATGGCGTCGCCAGAAGGCCAAGACTATCCAAACAGCGGCATCGTCCTCGCCGCTGAGCCGAACAAGCGTATCGTCACCACTGACGCGATCTCACCGGACACCTACGAACCCGCAGGACCCTTCATGGTCGCGGAGATCACCTTTGAGGATCTCGGCAACGACAAGACCAGGTACCGCGCCGTCGCCCGCCACTGGAGCGAGGAAACGCAGAAACAGCACGAACAGATGGGCTTTCACGAAGGCTGGGGCCAAACCGCGCGCCAACTTGAGGGGCTTGCCAAGACGCTTTAAGCGACATTGCGCCGCCGTTTCGCGCCCAGCGCGTGCGGCGGCCCGCGACGCGCGCGGCTCAACGGGCTTTTGTCCTTGCCGCGCCCTCTGCCCGGGCGATAAACGAACCGCGAACCCTTCGCGGGGAGCCCAGCCGGACGCATCGATGAGACTGCAAGCCAGATTTATCCAGTTGCCGCTTCAGTTCGATGCTGAACGTCTTGCGAAGGAAGTCGCTCAGTTCGGCGAAGAGGCTTGGCTGCCGCACCCGCAGCGTTTCGTGGGCAATGACTTTCTGCCGCTCATCTCGATCAACGGCGAAGCCGAGAACGAATCTTTCTCAGGCCAGATGGCGCCGACGGAGTACCTGAAGAAGTGCCCGTATCTGGTCGAGGTGCTCGCGAGCTTCGGTTCGTCGCTCGGCCGCACGCGTCTCATGCGTCTCTCTGGCGGCGCTGAAGTCACACCGCACGTCGACATCCATTATTACTGGCGCGACCGCATGCGCATTCACGTCCCGATCGTGACGCAGCCGACAGTTAGTTTTGATTGCGGCGGCATCACCGTGAACATGGCCGAAGGCGAATGCTGGATTTTCGACACCTTCGCACGCCACCGCGTCGTCAATGACGCCGAGCGCAAGCGCATTCACCTTGTTGCCGACACTGTCGGCGGGGAGGGCTTCTGGAATCTCGCCGCCGCCGGCCGTCTGCCGGAGCAGCAAAATCCGAACTGGCAAGCGCGCGCGTTTGAGCCAGCTGGCGTTTCCATCGACCAGCTTGAATACGAGCGCGAAAACATGCCTACGGTGATGACGCCGTGGGAGATCCAAAATCACGTCGACTTCCTTTTCCGCGAAGCCCAGCAGAACCATCCGCAATTTCCGCATGTCGCTCACGCCGCCTCGCACTTCACCCACGTCTGGCGCGCACTTTGGTCGACCTATGGCGAGTCCAAGGCCGGCTGGCCGCGCTATCGCAAAGCATTGGATGAATTTGGCGCGCGCATCCGCGCCGTCCGCGCTGGCGAAGTGAAGCTCCGCAATGGCTCGGATCTCTTCTCAACCTTGAACGCACTGGTCGTCGCGCCGGCGCTCGGCGATCGGCCCGCCGATATGGCCGGCGAGCGCCGCGACGACGTCGCGCCTGTGGCGGCGCCCAACATCAATACTGGCGCTGGCGATCCGCGCTTCGATCGCCCAATCTTCGTCGTCAATCCGCCGCGCTCGGGCTCATCGCTTTTGTTCGAAACGCTCGCCCAGGCGCCGAACCTCTACACTGTCGGCGGCGAAAGCCACGCCGTCATCGAAGGCGTACGCGGCCTCGGCGTCGTCGCCGCCAATTTTCACTCCAATTGCCTTAATGAAAAACACGCCACGCCGGAAATCATTTCGCTGCTGCGCGACCGCTTCGATAAATTGCTGCGTGATCGCGATGAAGCGCCGCCGCCCGCCGGGCGCGTGCGCATGCTTGAAAAAACGCCGAAGAACTCACTCCGGATTCCGTTCTTGGCGAAAGTCTTCCCCGAAGCGCACTTCGTTTATCTCCATCGCGACCCACGCGAAGTGTTGTCCTCGATGATGGAAGCCTGGGAGTCCGGTCGCTTCGTCACCTATCCGCAATTGCCGGGTTGGACAGGCGAGCGTCCTTGGTCGTTGCTGCTGACGCCGGGCTGGCGCGAACTTGGCCCCTTGCCGCTAGAGCGCGTCGTTGCCGCGCAATGGACTTCGGCGATGCAGGTCATGCTTGATGACCTAGATCAATTGCCCCCAGATCGCGTCTCGACGGCGCGATACAGTGCGCTAATCGCCGATCCGAACGTGGAAATCGCGCGCATCTGCAAGAATGTCGGTCTCGACTGGGATCGCACACTCGGCAAAGAATTGCCACTGGCGCGCCACACAGTCTCCAGGCCCGCTGCCGATAAATGGCGTGGCCGCGCTGAAGAAATTGAAGCGGTTCTGCCGTCGATTGCAGCGATGCTCGAACGGGCGGCCAACGCCGCCGAACGTTGAACCGCGAATGAGCGCGGTCTCCGCCTTGTTGAGCGACGCGATGAAGGCGATGCGGGCCGAGCCCGCTCGCGCTGTGGCGCTTTGCCGGAGCGCTCTACAAAGCGATCCCAACAACTTCGACGCCGGCTTGCTGCTCAGTGAAGCACTGCGCCTTTCAGGCGACGTCGCTGGCGCGCGCGCGGTGATCACGCCGATCGCAGCCGCGAATGCGCGCCATTTCGGAGCGCAACGGCAATTTGGAATCATCCTCGCCGCCGACAAGGCGCCGCTACCTGCTTCACTCGCGTTGCGCGCCGCAGCTGAGCTCAATCCTGCCCATCCGACGATTTGGCGTGATTTGGGTGATCAGCTCGCGCTTGCGGGCGATACCGCCGGCGGCGAGGCGGCATACGTCCGTCACGGATTTTCCACGGTGCTCGATCCGGCTCTCGCCAAGGCCACCTTTTGTCTGCGCGCCGGTGAGCTTGAGGCCGCTCAAGCCGAACTGCAAAGCGTGCTGCGTCAACACCCGTCGGACATCGTCGCGCTGCGCATGCTCGCCGAAGCGCAAGCCCGTGCGGGCGCCAGCGCCAATGCTGAACAAACCATGCGCCGGCTTCTTGCCATCGCGCCGGCGTTTCAGCCAACGCGTCATGATCTGACGCAAATGCTCTCGGGCCTCGGTCGCATCGACGACGCGCTGAAAGAGGCGCGCGAATTGTTGCGCCGCGACCCAAAGAACGCAGGCTCGCGTCGTGCGCTTGCGGCTGTGTTGAACGGCGCCGGGGAATACGCGGAAGCGGTCGCGATCTATGAGCAATTGCTCAGAGAAGATCCGAGCCGCGCCCCGACCTGGGCGACCGTCGGCCATATCCACAAGACCCTTGGCAACACCGACGCCAGTATTGGCGCCTACCGCCGCAGCATTGCGCTCGCGCCGCAACTTGGGGATGCTTATTGGGGCCTGGCCAATTTGAAGACAGTGCGGCTGAACGACGAAGACGTTTCGAGCCTACGCATTCAGCTTGAGCGCAAAGATCTCGGCGTCGAAGACCGCGTCAGTATGCTCTATACGCTCGGCAAAGCACTCGAGCAGCGCCGCGATGTCCCGGCCGCGTTTGCTGCTTACGCGGAAGGCGCAGCTGTCCGGCTGCAAGCGCATCGCTATGATGCGAACGCAATCACAAAGTTCGTCTCCGACTGTATTGCCCGGCATGATCCCGCTTTCTTCGCCGCGCGCGCCGGAAGCGGCGATCTTACGCCGGGTCCGATTTTCATTCTTGGTCTGCCAAGATCGGGCTCAACCTTGATCGAGCAAATTCTTGCGTCGCATTCATTGGTTGAAGGCACGATGGAGCTGCCCGATCTGACTGAGGTCGTCCGAAGCCTGGGCGCCAACCATTTCGAAGCGCTCAGCGCAGCTGATGCGGAATTGCTTTCACGACTCGGCGCAGCCTATCTGGGGACCACCGCGCGCCGTCGCACGCCGGGCACGCCATTCTTTATCGACAAGATGCCGAACAATTGGATGCATATCGCACTCATCCACCTTGCCTTGCCGAACGCGAAGATCATCGACGCGCGCCGCCATCCGATGGCGTGCGGGTGGTCCTGCTTCAAACAGCATTTTGCGCACGGCCAGGATTTTAGCTACAACCAAACCGACCTTGGC
>JANNFK010000082.1:0-9141 GCA_031379735.1 Caulobacteraceae bacterium
CTGGGTCGGCACCTACACCCAGGGCAACGCCCCAGCAGTGCTCTCGATTTCTGAGCTCACCAGCAACTAATTTGCGGGCTCAAATCTGATCCACAAGGCCCGGGGCGACCTGGGCCTTGTTCGTTTCCAGCGGGTCTGGTAACCCCCCGCGCCTGAATGCGCTCGTGGCGGAATTGGTAGACGCACTGCCTTGAGGTGGCAGCGAGTAACATCGTGGAGGTTCGAGTCCTCTCGAGCGCACCATCCTACGCTCGCGGAGCGAGTGTGGGATGCCCTCCGAAGCCTTGGCGAAGGAGGGCTGCGCGCTCCACCAGCGAGCTTCGGATGGCTTAGGCCCCGCGCTAGTTTAGAGCGGCCTATGTTCTTCGTTTATCTTTTGCGGAGCGAGGCCCACGCCGGCCAGCGCTACACACAGGGTTCACAACTGACATCGACGCCCGGCTGAAAACGCATAATTCCGGCGGTTCACCGCACACGGCGAAATACCGACCATGGCGCATCGTCGCCTACTTGCCTTCGAGGACGAGCGCAAAGTGCGAGCCTTTGAACGCTATCTGAAGTCGGGTTCAGGCAAAGCCTTCGCCAACAGCGCCTTTGGTAACCACGCTGAGGATTGCGCAGATCTTTCCCCCAACGCCCCCAACGAAAAAGAGGCCTCCGTTGCCGGAAGCCTCTTTCCCTTCCGATCTTGCCGCTTGCGCGGTTCGTCCAGAAGTTAAGAGTAAACACGCGAACGGCTGATCCGTTCCGCGCCTAGCGACGTAATTTCAGAACTTTTCGCCGGTCCATTCTTCGCTCTTGGCCCAAAGCGCTTTCGCGCGTTCGGCATCGAGGGCGTAGGGGCGGACGCCTGCGCTGAGATCCATCATCCCAGCATCCGTCAGTGCTGCGACATGGCAATCCTCGCAATAGCGACCGCCGACTTCATCGCTGCTGGCGACAATTCCGGCCCAAACCGAAGTCGCTGCGCCCTGCGCCACGCTTTTGAATTCAAACGCCGCTTTGCCTTGCGCTGCCGCTTGCTTGTTCAGCTGCGCCGCGAGCGCCTCGAGGTCGCCCGCCTGCATATGACGGCCAAGCTCGGTGCGAATCCCGCCCGGATGCACCGCCGTTGCGCGAATGCCGCGATCACGCCAGCGCCGGTCGAACTCCACCGCAAACAGCACGTTCGCCGTCTTCGCCCGGCCGTACGCGACCCAAGGATCGTACGCCGTGCGCTCAAAGTTCGGATCGTCGAGATCGACATCGCTGCGGCGGTGGCCCGATGACGCCAAGCTCACAAAGCGCCCGCCGGACCGCAGCAAAGGCGCAATCCGGTTCACGAACACGAAGTGCCCGAGATGGTTGGTGCCGAACTGCGTTTCGAAGCCGTCCTCCGTCTTGCCGAACGGCGCAGCCATCACACCCGCATTGGCGATGATTATGTCGAGCGGCTTGCCCTCAGTGAGCAACTTATCCGCCGCCGCGCGCGCGCTCTTCAGCGAGGCAAGATCAAGCTCAATGAGTTCAAGCCCGCCGCCGTTGCGCGCGTCATCACGCACCTGAGCCGTCGCCCGCTCCGCCTTCTTCAAATCGCGCGCCGCGCCGATCACGTACGCGCCATGCGCCGCCAGTGTGCGCGCCGTTTCAACACCGAGCCCCGCCGATACGCCCGTCACCAGCACGCGCTTGCCGGAAAGAGTCACCCCTTCGAGCACGTCGTCTGTGGTCGAGGTCGCGCCAAATGTCTTGGCCATCACTTATCTCCAATCTGAAATCTCAATGGCTGCCCGCCTCATCTCCCGCATTGCCTGGCCAGCGCTCTTGCGGCATAAGAGGAGGGCGCCTCCGGTTATATACGGAGGAAGCCTCCGTTTAGCAAGGCCCCGATATCAGATTTTCGTGACAACCAAGAAAGCCCCCGCCCGCAAACCCCGCGCTGATGCTGAGCAGAACCGCGCGCTTTTGCTGGAAGCCGCGAAAGCCGCTTTTGCCGAGAAGGGAGCCAGTGCGCCCCTGGAGGAGATCGCCCGCGCCGCCGGCGTCGGCATCGGCACGCTCTATCGTCACTTTCCGAACCGCGAAGCGCTGCTCCAGGAAGTCTACGCCGACGAATCCGAGAAGCTCGCCGCCGCCGCCGGGCGCCTTATCGCCAACGAAGAGCCGCTAGAAGCGCTGCGCGAATGGCTGCGCCTGTTCGTGCGCTACTTCGTCACCAAGCAGCTCGTCATCGGCGCGCTCAATACGCTCGTCGGCCCGGAAGCGAAGCTGCAAGCCTCAGGCGCGCACGTCGAAACCGCCATCACCACGCTAGCGCGCAATGCCGAGAAGAGCGGCGACATCAAGCTCAATGTCGAGCCGATGGATCTGCTGCGCGCTGTTGTCGGCCTCGCCGCCTACGCCAAGCCGGGCTGGGAGAAGAACGCCTACAAGATGATCGACATTCTCCTCGCTGGCATGGCCAAGGACTAGGTGTCCTTGCCCCGCCACGGGAACAGCGCGCGTAGTTTCTCGTCGCGCAGCCACAAGCCGCCCCACATGAACAGCGCCAGATAAACGCTGAACAGCGTGTGGCTGAACAGCGGCTGGTCGGCGCGGAGGTTTGTCGCCATAGCGCCACCGAATAGCCCCATGAACAGCACCGCACCAAGCACGCTCGTCGGGCGGTACACATAAAGCAGCGTCAGCGTCAGTTCGAGGATGCCGATATAAAAGACGTAGCCCGGTGGCCAGCCGAGCCCGGCCATGATCTCTTCCGCGATCGGCATGCCCATTAACTTCGGCGCCACCGACGCGCCCAGCATGAAGAGCACAAATAGCCCCGAGAGCACGCGCCCAACCCAAATAGATGCACTGGCCTTCATCGATCGCCTCCTTGTTCGTGCTTCAAGGACGAACCACCCCGATGGTCTCCGACATGCACAACAGACTTTCTTGCGCTAGCCCATTTTCAACCGGACGAACCCCATCGCGCCTTGCGGGTCGCCGTCATAAAGCGGCTCAAGCGCGTCAGGCGCGAAATGTTGCTGCACCACGGCGCCGATTCCGAACACCGCGTGCTCGCTCATCCGCCAATCCCTGATCACGCCCGCGCTTAGCCGCGTCACGTTTTCAACCGGTCCGTGATGCACGGCGCCTAGCTCGTCCGTCTCGATCGCTTCGCCGCGCGCGAACCATGTCCAGCGATCGTTCGGATGCCAGGATGCTTCCGCCAACCACGCATCGAGCGAAACGCCATCGCTGCGCTCCTTGTTCGCGAACGCCAAAGTCACCGAGTAAAACGCATCGGCGCCGACAGGCCGCGTGTAGATGCCGCTGACCGACCAGCGCTCTTCGTCCTCATCCGGCTCCAACGCTTCGGGTGAGGTGATGTCCGCCCATGAGGCTTGGAGCGAAACATGCTCTGTTGGGTTCCAGCTGACGCGCAGCGCCGTCGAATCCAGGTCGCCGCTCTCGATATCGAAGCGCTCTTCGTCCGGTTCGCGGCCACGGAAGCGCGAAGCTTCGACCTTCCAGTCGCGACGAATGTAGCCTGCGGTCAGCACGCCAAACGTGATGTGCGTTGAGTCAAACCAATGGTGGGTTAGCGGCGCCTCGGGCGAATCCATCGCCGACAAGCGATGCATGAATGGCGGCGGCCCGAACGCGGGCTCACCCGGCAAGCCGCCATAGATGAATACCGATGCATTCTCACCGATGCGATGTGCATACGAAGCCGAGAGCTCCATGACCAAATCATGCGGGTGTTGCCGGTCCACCAGCGGCTCGACGCCATCAGCGCTTTCGCCCGCCGCAAACAACAGCGGATAGCCGTTCGCCCCCATGAACGGATCGGGCGACAGCATCGCGCGCAGGTTCAAGGTCCCGCGCTCCCCGATATCGCGGCGCGCCGCACCCATAAGCATACCGCCAAGATACGCCTTCTCATCGCCGCGTGGCCCGTCGGACCACGCATAGACGCCGTTGAGCAGGGCGTGCGTCATCACCATCCAGTCGCCGCTATGCACATGAATGCCGCCATGTTCCGACACATCTGGCTGCCACGCCGTGCCCGAAGCATCGCGTCCCATCGCGTACGGACCATAGATCCCGCGCATCCCCGCCATCATCGACGCATGGTCGTCCCCAGCCATCTCCATGGCGTCCCCGCCATCATGCTGCATCTGACTGTGATCTTGCGCGGGCGCGGTCTCGACCGCAGGCGGCGCGTGATCGTGCGCAGCCGGCTCCTGCTGTTCAGCGGCGGCGGGCGCATGTTCGTGACCAGTATGATCTTGCGCCAGGCCAGGCGCGGCGAGTAGCAGCCAGGCGGCCGGCGCCGCGATCCAGAGCTTCATGGCGTCCTCGTTCTGAGCGCGTGCTGTCATAAACTCTCTCTGGCCTGAATTTCCTAGCGCGAGATTGACGCGTGGGGTTGACGCGAAGCGCAACGCGGCGTTTTGGAAGGCGCGAACCCATTCGTCCCACCATGTGAAGCGGCCCGCCGATGAACACCGAGACCGAACCGGCGGCGGAACAACGCCACGCGCCGTCCGAAGACGCCCACTTCATAGTCACGATCATCGCCGCGGCCGGTGACCATGACGGTCCGGCGCTGCGCCGCCAGCTTGCCAATCTCGATCCCGCCGACATCGCTGATGTCATCGAGCATGTACCGCTCGAGACCGCGCGCACCATCGCCAAGATGGTGGGCCGCTACTTGCCGCCGGAATTCCTCGCCGAACTCTCCTGGGAGCGGCGCGAAGAAATCCTGCCGGAACTGCCCAACGACTACGTCGGTCGAGCGCTTGGCCAACTTGACACCGACGACGCCGCCGCGGTCGCTGCCGACATCGGCGAAAAACAGCTCGGCCGCGTTCTCGCCGCCGCCGATGAAGACACACGTCTCGCCGTCGAAGAGGCGCTCTCGTTCGAAGAGGAGACGGCCGGCCGTCTCATGCAGCGCGAATACGTCGCAGCACCCGAAGGGGATTCGGTCGGCGACGTGATCGATCGCTTGCGCGAAGGCGCGGCCGAACTGCCGGACGAATTTTTTGAAATCTATGTCGTCGATGCGGGTATGCACCCCATCGGCGCCGTGCGTGTTTCAAGTTTGCTGCGCGCCCGCCGCGAGACGCCGCTCGTCGACATCATGCGCACGCCACTGATCCTGATCCGCCAGGAAATGGACCAAGAAGAGGTCGCCCAGACCTTTCAGAAGTATCACATGGCCTCGGCGCCGGTGGTCGACAAAGCGGGGCGCATAAAGGGCATGGTCACCGTCGACGACATCGTCGACATCATCACCGAGGAGAGTGAGGAAGATTTGCTCAAGCTCGCCGGTGTTAGCGAAGCCGCGCAAACCGATAGCGTCTTGAAATCCGTCCGTGCGCGCGCGCCGTGGCTCTTGGTGAACCTCGGCACTGCTATTGTGGCCTCCTGGGTGATTTCCCGCTTTGAGGGCTCGATCAACGAACTCATCGCGCTCGCGGTGCTGATGCCAATCGTCGCCTCGATGGGCGGCAACGCCGGCACCCAAACCTTGGCCGTCGCCGTGCGCGCCATTGCCTCGCGCGATCTCAACGAGTCCAACGCCCCGCGCTACATCGTGCGCGAAGCTATGACCGCCATGTCCAATGGCGTCATCTTCGCCATCGTGCTCGCCGTTGTTGTTGCGATTTGGTTCGGCAGCTCGCTCTTGGCGCTTTCGATTGCGCTCGCGATCCTGATCAATTTCGCCTGCGCAGGTCTCGCCGGCATTCTCGTCCCGCTGACGCTACGCCGCTTCGGCGCCGACCCCGCCGTCTCTTCCTCAGTCTTCGTCACCTTCGTCACCGACGTCGTTGGCTTTCTGGCATTCCTCGGCCTGGCGACGCTGATCCTCCTGAGTTAAAGCGCCGCTTCCCCGGCCTTTGAGGAATCCAGGCGCGATCTATCCAGCGCATACACGCTCCCATTCCCGGGACGATGCGAGGCATCGGGTCCGGGACCATAACCACGCCCCATCAACGCTAGAGCGCTGACGCTTGACCGTATTTTCGTCAAAAATAGGTGTGCGCGAGTCGCTGTCTCTCTTCGCCGCGCGGATGGAAAATCCGGGGACAGGTGTCGCTCAATCCGACCGCGCTAAATCGCATTTAAACTCCGCCCATCGCTTCGCACGGAGAGCAGTTGGCCAGCTGTTTAGACTAACGCGAAGCGTGGCGGTTGAGCGTGAAGCTCGGAGGGCCGATCGCGAGTTGCTCGCGTGAAGGCGAACGTTAAAGCGCAACAAACCAATGGGGCGTGGAGACGGTCGTAGCGCTTAAAGAGCAGAAGCCCACGTGATGAAAAGCGTGGGAGGAAAAACCGGGGACGGCGTTGAACAGCGCCGCCTGCGCGCAAGTCGGCGATCGAGCCAGAGGAGTGAAAGACCTTCTTGTGCCGAGCCGATGAAGCAAACCGCACCGGAGCGCGTGGCGACACGCGGGCGGCGTTCGAGCAATCAGCGCCGCATCTAGGCACTACCCTTAAGCGCGTCCCACGCGCTCCGGGCTCTCCACTGTCTTGAACCGCCGGCGTCCCGCCGGCCGGGGCAAAGCCGTGGGCCGAATGTTGCGCGCCCACACTTCGCTTCCTCGCAACGCTTTGAGCATCAACCCTAACGCTGGTTCACCTCGAGCGCGCGCGCCTGTGGCGCCGCACTTGCCTGAAAGGGGAAAGCTGCCGCTCCCGAAGCGTCGAAACGGGACGGCGGTACGAGAAATACAAAGGCACACGTCATGACGAACGCGATTTCAGCCAACGGCCTCGCCCTGATTCAGGAGCTCGAAGGCTTTCAGGCCGAACCGAAACAATTGCCAACCGGTGGTTGGGTCGTTGGTTACAGCCATGTCCGCGACAGCGACGCCGGTGAAGCGGTTAACGAGAACGAAGCTGTGCAACTGCTGACAGGCGATCTCATCCCGTACGAAACCATGGTGAATTCGCTTGTTACTCAGCCGCTCACTCAAACCCAATTCGACGCGCTCGTCTCGTTCGCGTTCTCTGTCGGCGCTGAAGCCTTCGGCAAGAGCCAAGTGCTACGCCGCGTCAACGCCAACGACTATGTCTCCGCCGCTTGCGCGATGGATGCCTGGCGCAAGAGCGATGTCGGTGGCGAACTCGTCATCGTCGATGCATTGGTGCGCCGGCGCACGGCCGAAAAAGCGCTCTTCCTGAAAGAGTTGCCAACCGTCGCCGCACCGTCCGTGTTCGTGCGTCCGCAACTCGATCATGCCGCATCGATCCTGGGCGCGCCGATGACTTACGCGCCAATCCCGGCAGTCGGCTCGATCGCCCCGGCGCCACCCAAGCCGGAACCGGCCGCGCGCCTCGCTGAGATACTGAAGAGCGAGCCCGCGACTGAGGCGTTGCTGCTTACGCAAGTCGTCACAGACGACGTAAGCGGTGACGGTGAAATCACCACCGCCCACGCTAAGCCAGTCGCACGCTATGACTTCGAGCCGCGCGTCGCGCCGCGCCGCAGCGAGCAGGCCAAGCCGAAGAAATTAGGCTTTTTCAACCGCGCGAAGCCGGTCGCACCGAACGGCGCCGACGATCGCATTCATAAGATACGCAAGGCGTCCGAGCTGAAGCTTCCGTCGTTCGAGAACGTTGGCCTCGCCGCGCTCATGCTGTTCGGCCTTGGCCTCATCGCCACCGGCGTCTCGCTTTTGATCACCGGCACGGGCGACTTCGCTGAATATGCCGGCGCTGCGGCGCTGGGCACGCCGGGAATCGCTGCGGTGCTTATGTCGGCCTTTGGTCTGTGGCGCGCGCCGCAGCCCAAGCCTGTGTCCGTCGAGCCGTAAGTCTTTTTCTCTTGGCTGGTGAGCCAGAGGGCGGGAGAGATCCCGCCCTCATCTTTTTACGGAACGCGGACTTCGCGCCGTGCATTGAGCGGAAAGGAGACTCTCGATGCCCGCAAAATCCAAAGCGCAACAAAAGGCCGCCGGGGCCGCACTCTCGGCCAAACGCGGCGTCGCCAAACCGTCCGAGCTAAAGGGCGCCTCACGCCAGATGTACGACTCGATGAGCGAAAAACAGCTCGACGATTTCGCCTCAACCAAACGCAAAGGCAAACCCGACTACACGTCAGATAGCCCGATCCCGGCGAAAAAGGCCGCTCGTAAACGCGCTGCGAAGAAAGCAGCGAACACACGGGCGAAGAATACGGCCAAGCGCAAAGTCGTTGCGAAGAAGGCCGCACAGAAACGCAAATAAACTATCCGACTCCTCGCGCGCAGGAGTTAGAATAACAAAAGGGCCGCACCGGTTGCCCGATGCGGCCCTCCATTGTCTGTCCCGTGCGGGGCAAAGCTTAAGCGCTGGTCCCACCCGAGGTGGTCCAAGCCTGCGACAGTGCCCCTACAGAGTGACAATGAGACATGGATCACCTCCTTTCTTCAAAACCAGCGGAAGTCGCCGGAGAACTATAAAGATAGTTGCTTCGCGACGTCTCGCAAGCGCCATGGCTAATACGAGATGCATAAGGCGAACTCTCGTGGCACGCTGACGACAGGAGGCGAAATTGCGGCAATTGTTTTTCGCATTTGCGTTGTGCGTCATCGCCTGCCTCACGCCATCAGCGTCAGCCGATCCGCTAGAGATCAACTACGCTGAACACGTGATTGCATGCGTGAGCGCCGCCGGCGGAGACGAAGGCGCGCTCAATGCTTGCCAAGGCGCGGCCTCGCAACCTTGCATGGACGCCCCGAGCGGAGAGTCGACGATTGGCATGGTCATGCGCCTCGGCGCCGAAGGCGAAGCTTGGGGATCACTCATGGCTGCCGCGCAGTCACGTCTTGCAACTGCGCGACCCGACACCACGGAAGCGCTTTTGTCGGCGCAAGAACAATGGCGCGAATACGGCGATGCCGAGTGCAACTATCGCGTTGCGCGCTGGGGCGAGGGCTCAGGCGCGCAAGTCGCGTACGCAGGTTGCTGGGCTAACCTGACCGCCGACCGCGCCATAGCGCTTATCGTAATCGAGAAGCTCGGCGATTAGGATCGTTCGGGCGTCTTCGAACCCAATAGTGCCGCCGTCGTGCCTGCAATCGCTACGCATGCGTTGCTTTCGCCGCCATCCGGGTAGCAGAACAAGGCGCTCTGATTGCCGCGCGCTTGCTCATAGACGTTGCGCGCAACCGCTGGCTGGAATCC
>JANNFK010000046.1:0-9831 GCA_031379735.1 Caulobacteraceae bacterium
CGGGAGATCTGCAAGTCCGGTTCGATGAGAGGGATGTGGAAACGGGAGCCATGGTCGAGCTGCTAAGGCACCGCCGAACGAAAGAGGCGGCCAACGGATATGCTGGGCCTAACGCCACCGCGCCACATCCCGACTCTACGAGACTTTGCCTTGCTGGCTTCCGCAGTTTGACTGTCGCTTTACGAGCAACAATGTCAGTCCTGGACGGCAGGCTACGCCCGAATGGCGCGTCGTTGTAGAGTGAGGCCACCTAGGGGGTGACATGACATTGGATCAAGCGGCTTCGCTGAGCCAGATTGCAGGCGCAATCGGCGTCATAGCTTCGCTCATCTTTGTGGGCTTACAGATCAGGGACAATTCCAGCGCGGTGCGTTCAGCAACGGCGCAGGCGGTCCACGACAATTATGCAAGCTGGTATATCAGCTTGTCGAACAATGAGCCCGCACTCGCAACCTCCGCGAAGGGTTTCGTAGATCTGACCTCTTTGACGTCCGCCGAGAAGGCCCAGTTTGTCTGCACCATGATGGCGTTCCTGTCGCACTCGCAGAACGCTTTCCATCAGTGGAAGGAAGGGCATCTCTCAAATGGCCTTTGGGCAGGCTGGGAGGCGCTGATGATGAACCTGGTCAACACACCTGGGGGCGCGGCTTTCTGGGCGGAGCGCGGATATGTCTTCGGCGCTGAATTCCAGGGCCACGTTGCCGACATCATGACCCGTAAACCCGATCCCCGGGCGAGAGCGTTCGGCGTCGTCCCAGTGACCCACGTAACGGGCAGTGTGAACACGTCGCGGGCAATCGACTGACGCACTCCGGCAAAGTCAGGCCGTTGCCGCCGGCGCTAAGCCATTGACCGGATTGCATCGGGCCCGCCCTTATTGGCAAGGGCGCGGACTTTCTGAGGGCGCTCGGTGCTCAAAATCAGTTCGTTTTGATTGGGGAGGAACACGGCAACTCCGGTATCGCTGCGTTCGCCGCCGCGTATTGGCGCGATCTAAACGCGATAGGCTTCGACTACGCCGGCACGGCCTCAAGGCCATCGAGATAGATAGATAGCTCGTTAACCCACCTGCGCGAGGCGTCGGTGTTGCAGTTCTCGGCTGCGAGTTCGAGCGCTGCGCCAATGTCGGTTATAGCCTGGAAACCGTAGGCGCCTCCGGAGCCTCGCATATTGTGGCCCAGTAAAGTCACGGCTTCAAAGTCGGCGCGGTCTAACGCGGCGGTCATTGCGATCACATTCTGTCTGCAGTTTTGGAGATAGGCAGGTACGTGGTCAGCGATCGCCTTGTTGACGGTGAAGGAGACGGGTGGGCTCGCGTGCTTCGATGCATGTGACCCGAGTCCAGAATGCTCCTTGATCGCTTGCAGCAGCACCTCTTGTTTGATGGGTTTGGTCAAAAAGGCCGTGCACCCGGCCGCCAAACACGTTTCCCGATCGCCCTTCAGGGCCGAGGCAGTCAAAGCAATGATCGGTATTGGCTGTCGGTTGTTGGCTCGCTCGAAAGCTCGCATTCTCCGCGTCGCGGTCAGGCCGTCCATCACGGGCATCTGCCGGTCCATCAAAACGAGATCGTAGTCGCCCGCCTCAAACATGTCGCAGGCGATAGCGCCCGTTTCAGCGATCTGGAGGCGGTAGGGCGTGTCCTCAAGATAGGCGATTGTGATGGTGCAATTGTCGGGAGAGTCTTCTGCGAGGAGAATACGCAACGCCCGCAGCGGCGCTTCTGGACCGATGCCAACGGGCACGGCCGCCCGTTCCGCCGCACCCGCCCAAATCTCGAACGGCACTGCGAAAGTAAACACGCTGCCTTTATCGATGGCGCTCTCGACCCAGATGCGTCCGCCCATGAGCTCGACTAGGCGTCTGCAAATCGTGAGCCCCAGGCCGGAGCCGCCGAACCTGCGTGTGGTGGAAGAATCGGCTTGTGTGAAGCGCTCAAACACCCGGCTTAGTTTCTCGCCTGAAATGCCGATGCCCGTGTCCGATACGGTGAAGCGCAAGATTGGCGGTGAGGAGGAGGTCGCATCAGGGTCGAGCGTGACGCGAAGACACACGTCTCCGGATTCGGTGAACTTGATCGCGTTGCCGAGCAAATTGAGCAGCACTTGGCGTAGCCGTGTTGGGTCGCCGAGGAGTTCGGTGGGGACGTCGGTCGCGATCTCGTACGTTAGCGCCAATGCTTTTTCATGGGCGCGGGCTGACACCATCTCGATCACTTTCTCGAGGTGGTCGTTCAACGCGAAGCCAGTGCGTTCCAACTCCAGCTGCGACGCCTCGACTTTGGATAGATCGAGAATGTCGTTGATGAGATTGAGCAGGTTGTCGCCGGCGCGGCGAAAGATTTGCACGTATTTGTCTTGCTCGGACGTGAGCGAAGTTTTCGCAAGCAGGTCGGCGATGCCCATGATCGCGTTCATCGGCGTTCGAATTTCATGGCTCATGCTGGCCAGGAAATCCGATTTGGTCCGGCTCGCGCTCTCGGCCGCGGCTTTGGCTTGCTTTAGCTCCATCTCGAACCGCTTGCGCTCGGTCACATCGCGGGCGGCGGCGAACACGCCTTGAAGTGTGCGGTCGCGGTCGTAGAACGTCGTCGCGTTGTACGACACCACGGTTTTGGTCCCGTCACGAGCGCGCGCCGTCAGTTCGTAGTCGGTGACTTTCTTTTCGCTCAGCACCAGCTTGATCGCCGCTTCGGCTCGCTCTGGCTCGGTGAAATAGCTCTTGAACGGGGCGCCGATCAGTTCATCACGAGTGCAGCCGGTGAGCGCTTCCATCTGCTTATTGACGTCGGTGATGATGCCCGCCGGATCTGTGGTCATTAGCGCATCGATGTTCGATTCAATCAGCGAGCGGGTATAGAATTGTTGATCGCGGAGGCGCTGATCAAGCTTTTGCTGTTCCGCTTCCACCAATTTTCGTGCGGTGTTATCGGTGCCGATCAGCAGATAGCCGATGATCACATTTTGCGCGTTGCGTAACGCTGTTACCGACACCACGGCGGGAAACCGCGTGCCATCCTTGCGGATGTAGGTCAGCTCGTAAATGTCCTCGATTCCACGCGAGGCCTTGAACACCAGCGCCTCGAAGCCTGGCGCAATCGTGGCGCCGAGTTCAACGCTTAGCGCCTTCGCGCGTGAGATCAGCTCTTCCGGATCGGATATGTCAGCCGGGGTGATCTTGTTCATCACTTCGGCGGCGGCGTAGCCCAGCATCCGCTCGGCCCCCACATTGAAGATCTGAATGACGCCTTTAGCGTCTGTGGCGATGCTCGAGAAGTTCGCGCTATTGAAAATTGCGCTCTGCAGCGCGCCCGCCTTGAGTTCGGTGCCGATCAGCAGATAGCCGATGATCATCCCTTGCGCGTCGCGCAGCGCTGTCACCGACACCACCGCTGGGAACCTGCTCCCGTCCTTGCGAATGTATGTAAGTTCGTAGACGTCCTCGATGCCGCGCGAGGCCTTGAACACCAGGGCCTCGAAGCCAGGCGTGATCGGCGTTTCGAGTTCGACGCTCAATGCCTTGGCGCGCGCCACCAATTCCTGCGGATCGGAAATGTCAGCCGGCGTGATCTTGTTCATCACCTCGGCTGCGGCGTAGCCAAGCATCCGTTCGGCGCCGACATTGAAGATTTGAATGACTCCCTTGGCGTCCGTGGCGATGCTCGAGAAGTTCGCGCTGTTGAAGATGGCGCTCTGGAGCGCTCCAGCCTTGATCTCGGTACCGATCAGCAGATAGCCGATGATCGTCTCTTGCGCGTCACGCAGCGCCGTGACTGACACGACAGCGGGGAAGCGGCTGCCATCCTTGCGAATGTATGTAAGTTCGTAGACGTCCTCGATGCCGCGCGAGGCCTTGAACACCAGGGCCTCGAATCCCGGCGTGATCGGCGTTTCGAGTTCGACGCTCAATGCCTTGGCGCGCGCCACCAATTCCTGCGGATCGGAAATGTCGGCCGGCGTGATCTTGTTCATCACCTCGGCTGCGGCGTAGCCCAGCATCCGTTCGGCGCCGACATTGAAGATTTGAATGACGCCCTTGGCGTCGGTGGCGATGCTCGAAAAATTGGCGCTGTTGAAGATCGCGCTCTGGAGTGCGCCCGCCTCGAGTAAGGTCTCTTCGGCTTGATTGCGCGCAGTAGTGTCGGCGACCTCTAAGGCCTCGCCGCTGGGCGTCGTCTCATTTATGGGGATGGTGCTGGCCTCGCGAATTCGTCTGGCGCGGCCAGGAGTGCTTCGATGGCGTCTTGAAGCTGCCCTGGCGAATATGGCTTATCGACAAAGCGCGCGCCTACGACGAACAGGGCTTTCGTTCTGTCCGTTGTCGAATTGCCGGACGCGTAGAGCACACGCAGTTGCGGTCTTAGTTTCATCGCTTGATGAGCGAGTTCGTAGCCGCCAAACACTGCGGATTTTAGACGGATGTCGGTAAAGAGGGCGTCGATGTGTTGAGCCGATCGCAGCACCAGAAGCGCCTCATCCACGTCGCTTGACGAGAAGGTGGTGTGACCAAGGTCTTCAAGGGTGAGCTTCGCGACTTCGTGAATAAACACGTCGTCTTCCACGATCAGGATGACTGCCATGAGAATTTCCTCGGCAACGATCGGTCGCCGCTTTGACGTCCATCCTGTCATGGTCCGCACTCGGTGTCCGAAGTAATTGTGCATTGAGGAAAATCCCCGACAGATCGGGCTAAAGTTCCCGTGAGGGCGGGTATTCGATGGTTGGATCAGTCGGATAGCGGGAAACATGCCGCCGCTAGGATCGGCGCCGCCGCGTTTTCAGATCTGTGCATTTGCGGCCAAGTCTCTGACACCAAGAACCTGGGCCAGATCACCCAATGAATCGGCCTCACGCGCCCCATCCGTAAAGGTTCCCAATGTCGGATGGCGTACGGACGTTCGCGCCGTTGAGGCGCAGGTCTATCACCACGTTCTGCCGCATCGAAATTCTTAAAGGCGAAGATAAACGGCTCGTCTTCACGCGCTATCAGTCCGGTACGGATTTGGTGGCGATCGAAATAGTCGCCGAACGTGAGCGCTCGTCAGGGATGTCGCGTCACAGTCATCGATGTCGATCCTGCCGCCGAAGAGCTCGCCCGCACCTATTTTGGCCTCGATGATCGCGCGCGCTGGCTCACGACGGAGCCATTCTCTTTCATCGAAGCCTGCAACAGCCACTTTGAAGCCGTTGTCGTTGATGCATGCAACGCGGATGGCCTCGTTGCGCCCTTCGGTGATCCAGAGGTCCTGGTGCATGTGCTGAAGCGCGCATGTCCAGACGGATCGCTTGTGCTCAATCTGGCGCCCGACGAGGGCGCGCCGCCGAGGGGCCGCGCTTTGGCGAGGAAGATCGCTGCACGCGGTCTCAACGTTACGTTCTATCGCGCCGAAGGCTCGATTGTATCGCGAACGACATTCGACGAAAATCAACCAGCGACGCGGCGTGGCCCGGAGCGGACATTGCCAGTTCAAACGCCGACCGGTCGACAGTCGTCACTCAACCTTCGCCCTGACCAGTGGCCGTTCACGTCGTCAACCAGCCATGCTTGGAAGCAGTCGGATGCGCCAACAGTTCGCGCAAGAGGGGTAACTCGCCGACTGTGAGCGTGCGCCGCCTTGGATTCCAATTCCGTCCGCTGCATGGTCTTGACTAGCCCGGGCGGGTGGAAGGACTCTGGTGTTGTACGCAGTTTTGATAGCGGCGGTGCTGCTCAATGTGCTCGTCGACTTTATGGACCGTGTCTCGGTGCGCGGCCACGACTATCGTCTGTTGGCGCTTTGGACCGCGGTCATCCAGTTTCTTTTAATCTTGCCCTTTGTCGGGCTTGTTGACTTGCTCCCTCTGTGGGCCATCGGGCTCTGCGCGAGTGTTGGCGCGTTCAGCGCATTCGGTAGGATGCTTTGGTACAGGGCGCTCGACAGGCACGGAGCCGCGTTGTCGCGCCTAACGCCATTCGTCCACTTTTCGGGAATAATGGCGATCGCCGGCGCTTATTTCATCTTGCGCGAACCACTGCCTCAATCGGCTTTCATTGGCGGTGCGCTAATCGTGCTCGGATCGTTCGTTGTGATGTTGGACCGACCGAGTGAAACCCTCTCGGCGTTCCTCAAGAGCAACACATCGGCGATGCTCGTCCTCGTGTTCGCGGCGTCCATGTCGGCGATAGCCATCATGTACAAATACCTTCTCAACGCCGGCCTAGCGCTCTTTGCCATCTACTTCTTCCTGAAGCTCTTTCAGGCAGCGGCGATGCTCTTGACCTTTGCATTGTATCGTCGCGGGATCGCCATGCATGCGACGCCTGTCGCCCATACGCGTATGTTCGTTCTGGGACGCGCAATTCAAACGCTTACCGCGCTTGCGTATCTCTTCGTCCTGAGCGGCCTAGAACTGGCGTTGGTTGAGCCAATCGTTGCACTAAGTCCACTTGTGGTGCTTGCACTTGAATTTCTGGGGCTCGATCGCCGGATGGGCGCGAGTGAGCGCGAAACCGACGACGGCGGTCGTCGTGTCCTCGTGATGAGAATACTCGCCATTCTGTTGGTCATCGCCGGGGCGCTTCTCATGTCTGGATGGCGTCCATGATCCCCCGTTTCCCACGAGAGTTCGACTTCATGACGGAGGTGCTGCCGACGCTCACTATCGGCATTCTGCTCAACCTAGTTGGGCGCTACACCGCCGATCAGCTCGAAAGCATCTTTCTCATTCGTATCTTATTTCTGGATCTTGCAGGAGCGGCGTATGTCGCACTGCTGTTGGGGCCGTGGTGGGCCGCGACTGCGGCCATTCTGTCCAGTCTCATCAACTCGCATTTCTATTTCAACTATTTCCCCTTTGCGGTCACCAACGTGATCTGCAGTTTGGTGTGGGGTTACTACGCGAACCTCACCTTGATGCGCATCAAGCTGACAATGAACCCGAGCGTCGTGACGGTCGCGCGTCTGGGGACGGGATACGCGTTGCTCGGCGGGATCATCAGCGGCATCTCGAGCTTTCTCATCAAGCTTGCGCTTTATCCTCCAATGGGCCGCCCGCTGACATTCGGCGAAACCTATCAGATGCTGCTTGGACTGTTCGGGTGGAGGGAGGGCGACATCTTCACGGACCGGCTGATCCTTCTCATTGGCGATGTCTTGCGCGAGGGCCTGGACAAGCTTGGAGCATCGATTGTCGGCATTTTCCTGGTGCTTCTGATCAGGGTTCTGCCAATTGATGAGCGCGCGCAGATGGGCAAGGGCGTCGCATTCAAGACCGAGCCTCTCGCGATAGGCAGTTTTGCCCTGGCCTATGGTGTGTTTCTTCTGGGCGCGCGGCTCTTGCAGCCGGAGCTGGCGTTTCGGGGCGCGGCTCACCCCGTGGAATGGATGCAATATCCATCGATGATCGCGATCTTCTACATTCCGCTTGCGATCGCCCTGATGGCGTTTTTGCTGTTGTCATTCGATCTCGAGGATCCAGCCGCTCGGACACTCGACGCCGCGCGGCTGCGCAGGCGCTTCATTTATACAGGGATGGCGCAACGGGAATCGTTGTCGGACCTATCCAGCCAGCTTCCCTCCATGATGAGAATTGGGACGTTGCAGCCGGTTTTCGGTTTGCTAGGTAGTTTTGCAGCCTGGCCCGCCATTTCGAGCAACGCGCCGTCAAATCTCTTGAGCATTGCCTTCTTTTCAATCACAGCGCTGGTTGTTCTCAGTTACATCGTCCTCAACCGGCGCCTCGTCGGCCGTTTCGCCATCGCAGACGACCTGCTGAGTGGCGCGCGAGAGTGGCTCGATATCAAGAAGTCGGGGAGCGCGGCGCCGGTGCTCGGCAGCGTTGCAGACGTCCTGACGAACGCCTTCGAGCTCAGCCGCGGCAAAGTTCTGCGTTCGGTTGGACTGAGTTACGTCGTCTTTCTTGGCGGGGAGCCTCTTGGCAGGAGTCGGTCAATTGCACCGAACGAACTCGACAATCGCGCTGCGGGATCCGGGATCCTCGCTGCAGTGAGCGATCACGAGGCTGCAGACGGCGCACTCGAAGAACTGAATCGCCTAGCAGCCCGCCCCGACATTGGGCATATCTACCTCTTGGATCGGCAAGGTCCGGCGCCCGATAAAAACGCATCGCCAGTCATTACCGTGTTCAATCCCCACGATGTAGCCGAACTAGCTTTCACTGGCGGCGAGAGGAAACGCGTTGTGCGTTGGCTGGAGCACGTGAGACTGCGCGCTCTTGAATCGCGCACGGGTGGGGATGCTGTGTCAGCGACGCCGGTGGACGCGCTGTGCTCACGCTCACTGCCCCATCTCGCTCGCCTGATAGACGGTTTGCGTGCCGGAAGCCTGGTGATTGACCTCGGCGCTGGTCGTGGACGCCATTCGCTTTACGCGCTTCGCGCAGGCCACAGCGTTGTTGCGGTCGACCGACGCGCGGACGCGATCGGGGATTTGCACTCCTTTGCCCAGGAAGGGGGAGCGCACTCCGGGAGATTGCGCGCAATCGTGGCGGACTTCGCCAGCGAGCCACTCAATGAGTATGAAAATGCCGATCTGGTCATCGCTACTGGTGTACTTCAGCACAGTAAGAGCGCTGCCGAGCTAGAGGATAAGTTGCGCCTGATGAGCAGATTGGCGAGCGCTCCAGGTGGAGCGGTTTTTATTGAGATGCTTTTGGAGATGAAGTTCGATGGGCAGCCTCCCACGGACGGGCGGCTGTCCATCTCACAAACTCAATTCGAGAATCTGTTGGCTTTCGCGTTCGCTGGAAACCAAAGCATACTTCGGGTGGCCGGTCCCACGTATCAAAAGCAGGACTATGCCGACGGCCCGCGCAGCTTCTTTGCACCCGCCAAACTGATCGAATCCGTTTCGGTTCAGTATCTGATCCGGCGCGATGCGTGAGCGCCTGCCGCCGAACTTGACCACTCTGCTGGTGGATCTCGACAACACACTTCACGACTACGAGGCTGCCGCGAACATTGCTCGGCGTGAACTCGCCCGTGAGATTGCAGAGCGAACCGGAGCGCCTGAAAACGACGTACTCCGGGCCTATCTTGACGTTTGCGCCGTCGAGCCCGATGTACGCGACGCTAGCGGATTAGCGATGAGGCGGCGCAGGGTAGGTGCTACTCTAGGCCGCCTTAGAGTTGCGGCAGATGAAGCAGCACTCGTCCAGTTTCTATCGGATCGACTATGTGCCGCAGTGGTGGCTTTCGAAGGCGCCATTGAGACCCTCAAAGCACTCTCCGCGAAGTATCAGGTCGTGATCCTGACCGAGGGTTATGAGGACACACAGCGTCATCTGTTTAGGTCGCTGGGAGAGGTCGATAACATTCCGCTCATAGGGACAAGCACGCATCATGTGACCAAGCGCGACGGAAGCGCACATCGTTACGCGCTAAACCTGCTGGGCGTCACCGGAGCACATGCACTGATGATCGGAGACGATTGGGATTTGGACATTGTGGGCGCCGCTCGCGCCTCGATGCCTTCTGTCTGGGTGTCGCACGGCCGTGCGCTTCCGGTGTATGCAGCGGAGGGGCCTGTAGGCGCAGTGGGAGCATTCGTTGAGATCTCCAGTTCATTGCTGACATAATGCGTGAGCACGACCTAGCAGTGCCGGCAGCTCTAGAGAGTCTTCAAGCGTCGCAATACTTGACCCTTGCTGTCCGTTTTCCTCACCATTAGGAATGGCCCCCCAACGGCTGCAGTCGGCGAATACTGTTGAACAAGTCGGTTTGCCTGCGGCTGAGCACCGGCGCAGGATCGTTTTTCAAGTCTCATGCTTTGGCCCCGCGACTCCGAAGTCGCGAGATGCCTTCGCCGGCATCTTCATGCGGCCAGCGCCGTCT
>JANNFK010000047.1:0-4793 GCA_031379735.1 Caulobacteraceae bacterium
CGCGGCGGCGGCGCTGGCGTACGCACCGGCGGACGCATCGGCGCTGGCGCGCGCGCTTCTCCTGGGCCGGTCAGCTGCTTTAAGCGCAGCTCCGCCACTTCCGAAAATGCCCCGTCTGGGCCGTAGCGCGCCAGATAGTCCATAAAGTCAGCCGGATTGCGGCTGTCGCGAATGGCGCGCCAATGCTCGGCTTCCGAGCCAAGTGGATCGGATTGCGGCGGCACGCGATAGCTCTGCGGCGGCTCAGGCGGCGGCGCACGATAAACCGGTTCTTGGCGGCGCTGCGGCGGCTCGGCGCGGATCGGCGCGCTGCGCTGCGTGGGTGGTGGATCGTAGTCGCGAGTTTCGCGCTGCGACGCGCCAACACCAGCGCGCGCCGTATTCACCATACGGTCGACGGCGAAAAAGAGCGGGTCGAGAGAGGGGTCGTTCGGATCGCCGTCCCAGCGCGAAAGGTCAAACGCCGGCGCCTCGCCGATGCTTGACGGCGGCGGCGGATCAATGAGGCTCGCGACCACCGCCTTATTGGCGTTGATCACGCGTTGCGCTGCATCGAGGAACGGCCGCGATCGGATCGAGGCCTGCGACCATACAACGACGCCGGCGCCGCTTGAACGCAACGCGCCGTCGCTCGATGGCGCGCCACCGATCGAAAACCCTGCCGCTTCGAACATATCCGCAAGCGCCTTTGCTTGCGGTTCGTCCTCACGGACACAAACGATGAGCACGTCCGCCATGACGTCTCCTGCGCCCCGTCCCAGCTACCACCGTGTCCGCAATATCACGGAACATCTCGCTCGCCACCTGGGTACACGCGGCAATACTGTGAATTCGCGTCAAAGCACCGGTTCGAAGGCGCCAGTAACCGTATTCAAAACCTCAAGTCCGCCGTCGGCAACGCCGTAGCGCATGCCGATAAGGTTAAGCCCGCGCTCCCGCATAGCGTCCTGAACGAACGGAAATGTGGCGAGGTTTTCCAGCGTCACCCGAATGCTCTCGTGCTCCAGTTCAGACATCCGGTCGCCGCCGTCCGGGATGCGGGATTTGGCCGTATCGAGAAGGCTGATCCAGGCATCGAGGAAGGAGTGGGGATCGCGCGGGCGATCCTCCAACGCCGCAGCTACGCCGCCGCACTGCGCGTGTCCGAGCACCAGCACCGTCTCCACCTTAAGCTGCTTCACCGCAAATTCGATCGCGGCGCTGACGCCGTGAAAGCCCGGCGCCTCTTCGAACGGCGGCGCTAGGTTCGCCACATTGCGCACCACGAAGAGCTCGCCTGGGCTCGCATTGAAGATCGTCGCTGGATCAACCCGGCTATCGGCGCAGGCGATGACCAATGTCTTCGGCGCCTGGCCGCGCTCCGCCAGCACTCTGTGCAGGCTGCGCAGCTCCGGCCAACGCTGTTCGCGGTAAATCCGGTAGCCCTCGATCAAGTGGTCCATGCGCGCCGTTCAAGCGAACCTGCTTGGCGGCGTCAACCGAGCGCGCAATCTCTCAGAGCCTTTGTGGGGCGCCCGGAGGGAACATGAAGTCCGTATTCGCCGCTTGCGCCGCCGCGCTTTTCGCCGCCTCGTGCGTTACCGCACCTGACTTTCCCTCACAGCGCGAACGGCTGGCGCGCCAGATTGCTGACGACGCCGTCGGTTTCAACGAAGCCTACGGCCAAGCTGTCTCGGCGCAGATCCTGCTCAATATCCTGCGCTCACGCGACCGGCTGCCGCGCTACTACCTCGCCATGACCGGCATCTCCGACAGCCCGTCTTGGACGACGACGCAAAGCGCAGCGATCGGCGGCGTGCCATTGGGCGCAGTGAATTCGCCCTGGGGCTTCGGCGAAGTCGGCATCGAACGCGAGCGCGCAACGCGCCCGAGCTACGCCGTTCAACCCTTCGACGCCACCACGCTCGCGCGCACCGCGTTTCAACCGACGCCAAGCGCCGTGTTTGAGCACTATTGGTACAGCGGTTGGCCGCGAGACCTCCTGATGTTGATGATGGTGGAGTCGATCGAGAAGACTGACTCTAACGGCCACATCGGTGTTTACACGAACGAAGCCAACACGATTTTCGGTGATTGCGCCGCCAGCGTGCAGTCCGATGGCTGCGACTTTGTCCGCGAGGTCCGCGCCTTCCTCGCGACCTCGCAACAGCATCCGTTCGAACGCGGCATCGATCTGCAAAACGGCCGCCCGCTCTGCGGCCTTGTCGAAGCTTACAATCCAACCTCGGCCGTGCGCCCAGCCGCGCCGCGCGAAGGTCAAATCTGTGAACCGGTCTTTGCTGTCGGCTCTAACACACTGCGCCTGCGTCTGCGGTCGCTCGACGAAATGGTCTATTATGTCGGCGAACTTTTGCGCGCCGGCGGCATGCGATCTGCGCCGGGCGAGGCCATTGAAGCGCAGGTTACAGTCCGCGCCGCGGGCTTGCGCGGCGGCGGTCAAGGCGTGCCGCTTTTTCGCGTCGTGCCGGCGCATGAAAGCGCGCACGGCATCTATGCCGCCGAGATTGCCTATGGCGGAGAGCGCTACCGCGCTGGCCCGGCAATTCGCCGTTCTTGCGGTGAACAATCCGCTGACGGCGTCTGCCGCGATGTGGCTGAGGAGGGCGATCGCTCGTCTTCGGTGTTGTCGCTGATCGCGGAAATCCTCGCGCTCAATCAATCACCCGACGCCATCCGCGCGCCAAGCCGTCTGATCGCCGAGTGATCCGCAACAAAGCCTAGCGTCGCGTGCGTTCTGTCCGCCGCTGCACGCTGTTCGTCGCAATCGCGGAACTGTGAGCGGTCGCGCGCCACGCATCGTGCTCTCATCTTTGTGCGAAGCAAATTATGGGAGTGCGGACATGAAGCGGATGATGCTTGCAGCGCCGATTCTTTGCGCGTTGAGCGCAACACCAGCCAACGCGTCGACTTATCATCAGTACAGGTGCTCCAACAGCACCATGCTGCGCGTCATCTTCAACGATGAGCGCGGCACGGCCACGGTCGTTCCATACGGACGCCCAAGCATCCGGCTACAGCGCGCCGCGGGTGACGCCACGAACTTCCGCTACGCGCGCCGTTCCAATTATGAACTCAGCGGCAACCTCCAGGAAGTGCGGTGGCGCGCTGGCCAGGCCGAATGGACCTGCCGCGCGGCAGGCGGCTAACGCGCGCTTGAGAACTTGCGCTGCGCGTGGGAAGCATTCCGCTGACGATTCAGCGGAGCGAACATGCGCGGCACTATCCTTGGTCTTCACGACGGTCGCGGCGTTCTGTTGGGCGAGTCTGATCGCCGGCTTGAATTTCCGCTGACGGAATGGCGTTCGAGCGGCGCGCCCTATGCGGGCCAAGTCGTGGACTACATCGAAGAGGGGGCCCAGGCGCGCGCTGTCTTCGCTGTGCCTGGCATGGGGCCAAGCTACAGCACGCAACAATCTAGTTCGCGCGTGCTCGGCATCATTGGCGTCATCTGCCTTGTCGTCAGCTTCGTTATTCCGTTCATCCCGACCATTGCCGCCTTCGTGCTCGGCGTCATCGCCGCTGGTCAGGCGCAACAAGAGCGCGACGACACCTCGCTGCTGTTGGCGCGCATCTCCTGGATCGGCGCCGCTGTCATGCTGGTCCTCGGCGTGCTGATCATCTTGGCGATACTCGCGCTCGTCGGCAGCGTCGGTTTCGCAGCGCTGGCGCACGAATGGAGTAACGAGTTCAACTTCTAGAATTCTAAGGCCGTCGCGTCGCTCTCAACAAACGCGCGGATGCGGTCGTGTCGCGCGCCAACTTCTTCGGGCCACTCTAGCTCCATCAGCGCTAGAAGCTCGTGCAGATCGTACGGGCCGAGCGATGTCTTGAAGTCGGCGTACGTCTCCTGAAACCCGCGCCACGCTTCGGCGCCCGCACGGCTCTTCACGATGACAAAATCACTATCGCGGATGATCAGATGCAAATTGTTTTCGCCCGGCGGCGTATCTACGCGCCAGGGTGGAAAGCGCCGGTTCTCGCCAGCATAATACAGACAGATCGAATTGCCTGCCGGATCACGCAGCCAAGCCTCACGCCACAACCAGCTTTGCGCCTTCGGTTCGTTCTCGCACGTAACGCCATTCGCTTTAAGCCGCGCCACTTCTGCGTCGAGCCCAACATCGCTCAGCTCAAAGTAAAGCTGTGGCGCGTTGGCGCGCGGGATCGGGCCTTCGGCCAAATGCAGCGAAAATGTCGCCTCGCCCTTTGGTAATTCAAAGCGCGCATAATGATCGCTCTTCACGATCAGCCGAAGCCCCAGCAATTGATAGAACGCGATCGACGCTTCGAGATCGCTTGCCGGCGCGGTGACCTGGTTCAGACGCATGGTCGGAGGCTAACATAAGGTCCGAATACGGCCAGCGCACGCCCGCGATTTGCACCAGATTGCGCGCATGGCTTTTCACATCTCCGGTCTCGACCCCGCACCGTTCGCACATCTCCATGGCTTGAGCGATGCGCAACTCGCATCCGGCGGCATGCAGCGCGTCACGATCACCGAAAAACCCGCAGCACCTTGCCGCGTCTCGCTCGACGACGCCGAGATCGGCGAAAGCGTCATCTTGCTGAACTACGCCCATCAGCCCGCCGACACGCCCTATTACCAACAAGGCCCGATTTTCATCCGCGAAACCACCACACGCTTCAACGCACGCGACACGATCCCGCCCGCGCTCGCCCGCCGCACACTCTCGCTGCGCGGCTTCGACGCGCGCCACATGATGATAGAAGCCGATCTCACCGAAGGCGCAGAAGCCGCCGCCCTCATAGAACGCTTCTTCGCCAATCCAGAC
>JANNFK010000048.1:0-58338 GCA_031379735.1 Caulobacteraceae bacterium
GCTTAAACGCTCCTCACGAACCCGACCGATCGCCTCAACGATCCTGGCCATCCGAACCTCCTGCAGCACTGCGATCCCTCCGGCCAAAACCGGACAAATCGTCTGCTACAAAAACCGGACATATCCCGTGTCACCGACAAAAAAGCCTTGGCTTACTTGCAGAGCGCAGGCTGCTGGGGGTAAGTTTGTGGATCGCTTCGCGCGGCCCGCGAATGCGTTCATTTTTTGTTGTCTATTTGTTCTAGCTCTGTACTTATATCCATCTCGCTTGTGGATAAAGGGCGGGCGTTATGCAGACCTGCGCGACCGCGATCACCGTAGCTTTTGCCGGCCTCGAGGCACGGCGAGTCGAAGTGCAAGTGCAGCAGACTGGCGGCACGCACGGCATTGTCATCGTCGGACTGGGAGACAAGGCCGTCTCTGAAGCGCGCGAACGCGTCCGCGCAGCTTTCGCCTCGATTGGCCTCGCCATTCCTGCTGGCCGTCTCGTTGTAAATCTTGCGCCGGCTGATCTCCTGAAAGAGGGGACGCATTACGATCTGCCGATCGCGCTCGCGATGATGGCGGCCATCGGCGCGCTGCCGCACGATGCGCTGGATGGCGTCGTGTGCTTTGGCGAAGTCGGGCTTGATGGCTCTCTCGCCTCAGCACCGGGCGCGTTGCCCGCTGCGATGGCGGCGCATGCGATCGATGCAGCTTTTATTTGTCCTGAAGTGTGCGGCTCAGAAGCGGCGTGGGCTGGCGGCGAAGTTATCGCGGCGCCTTCGTTGCTGGCTCTGGTCAATCACTTCCGTGGTGGCGCGGCGCTGAAATCAGCAGAGCGCGGTGATCTCATTTCCGGCGCTAGCGTGCCGGACCTTCGCGACGTGCGTGGTCAAGAGCAAGCCAAGCGCGCCTTGGAAATCGCAGCGGCAGGCGCGCACAACATCTTGTTTGTCGGCCCTCCAGGCGCTGGAAAATCCATGCTGGCGCAGCGTTTGCCGGGTTTATTGCCGCCGCTCGAACCTGAAGAATTGCTCGAAGTCTCGATGCTGCACTCGGTTGCGGGTTTGCTTGAACGCGGGCGTTTGACGCGTACACGCCCATTCCGCGCGCCGCACCATTCTGCGTCGATGGCTGCACTTGTCGGCGGCGGCATGCGCGCCAAGCCGGGTGAAATCAGTCTCGCGCATCAAGGTGTTCTCTTCTTGGACGAGCTGCCGGAGTTCTCCGCACAAGCTTTGGATGCGCTTCGTCAGCCGCTCGAGACCGGCAACGTGCTGATCGCGCGCGCCAACAATCACGTCACCTATCCGGCGCGCATTCTGCTCGCGGCGGCGATGAATCCGTGCCGGTGCGGCGGCGGGCCGGGCGCCGGCGCCTGCCGCCGTGGTCCGCGTTGCGCCATCGACTATCAAGCGCGGCTCTCTGGCCCGCTGCTCGATCGTATCGACATTCAACTCGATGTCCCGCCGGTGACGGCAGCCGATCTCGCTTTGCCGCCGCCGATCGAGGGCACGGCTGAAGCAGCCGCTCGCGTTGGCCGTGCTCGCGAGGCGCAAGCCGCACGCAACGCTGGCCTCAACGCCACGCTCGCTCTCGCCGATCTTGAGCGCCTCGCCGCACCAGATGCGCCGGGCGCTGCGTTGCTCGCCAAAGCCGCCGAAACGCTCTCGCTGTCCGCCCGCGCCTATCACCGCACCCTGAAAGTCGCGCGCACCATCGCCGACCTGGATGGCGCGGAAACTGTGCGCCGCATTCATATCGCCGAAGCCTTGAGCCTGAAACGGCAGTGGGCCAGCGCCGATCACGGCAATTTCGCCAGAGTTTCTTAACCGCCGCACCGGCTTGATCGGCCCATGGCCCAGCCGGCGGCAACGCAAGCCTTTGATGCCTTCGAGGCATTGCCCGATCCCGTCGCGATTTTGGCGGCGGACGGCGCATTGTTGCGCGCCAATCCGGTGTTTCGCGCCACCTTCCGGCAATGGATCGGCCCGCAGCGTCCGCCCTGGGGCAGGGCGCTGTCGCCGGATTTCACCAACGGCGAACGCCGTTTCGATGCGCCCGCGCCGGATGGCCGTCAATTTGAGTGGGTCGAGCGTCTGCTGCCTGACGGCGCACGCCTCGTCATCGCCCGCGACATCACCCGCCACGTCCGCGCCGCTGAAGATGCGTTGCGCGCGAAGACGACCTTGTTCGCCACGCTCACGCACGAACTGCGCACACCGCTCAACGGTATTCTCGGCATGGCCGGGCTGCTCGACCTCGGCAAGCTCGAACCCAACGCGCAAAGCTATGTCGGCGCCATCAAGCAATCCGGCGAGCTGTTACTCGAACTGATCACAGAGATTCTGGACTACTCGCGTCTCGAAGCTGGTCGTGTCGAACTCGAATCCGCGCCGTTCGATCCGGAAGCGACGATGCAGAGCGTCGCCGAGCTGCTCTCGCCACGCGCTCGCGATAAAGGCCTCGAGATTGCCGTCTCCGTACGCAGCGATGCGCCCGCGCGCGTTGTCGGCGATGACGGCCGCTTGCGCCAAATTCTGTTCAATCTTGCCGGCAATGCGGTGAAGTTCACCGAAACCGGGGGCGTCATCATCGAAATGGCGCCGCGTCCGAATGGCCGCTTACGCTTCAATGTCCGTGACACCGGCCCCGGCGTGGCGCCGGAAAAGCAAGCGCTGATCTTCGAAGAGTTCACCCAAGCCGATGCAGGCGTTGCACGCCGTCATGGCGGTGCCGGCCTGGGTCTGGCCATCGTCAAGAAGCTCGCGCTCGCTATGGGCGGCGAGGTCGGCCTCGTCTCGCGGCCGGGATTTGGCGCAAGCTTCTGGGTCGAGCTGCCGCTCGCGGCCACGCCAAGCGAAGAGCCGCCGCTATCGCTCTCGGGCGTACGCATCTGCGTCGTAAGCCCGTCGCTTCTGCTCACTCAAACGCTGCGCGCTGTCTCCATCTCGCTCGGCGCCATACCGGTCGATCGCGGTGATTCTGCCGACGTCGCGCTGCTGGATTGGCACGACGGCATCGACGGCGAAGAGATCGACGCATTGCGCCGCAGCTCGCGCGCCATTATTGCGCTGGCGCCGCAGGAGCATCGTCAGATCATCGATGCCTGCCGCGCCGCCGGTATTGATCATTACACACTGAAACCGGTGCGTCGTAGTTCGCTCGTTCAGCGCATCCGCGCCGCCATGGGCGAAGAACATGTGCGGGCGATCCCAAGCGCCGCTGCGGAATCGCCCGCACAAAGGCCGTTGCTCGGCCTGCGCGTATTGCTGGCGGAGGATAACCCGATCAACGCCTTGCTGGCGCGGACGCTGCTGACGCGCGCTGGCTGCATCGTCACCGGCGCCCAAGATGGCGGAGAGGCGGTGGCGGTGGCCTCGGCGGGCGCCTTCGACCTTATTCTCCTCGACATCCGCATGCCGCGCCTCGATGGATTTGCCGCCGCCGAGCTCATCCGCGCCGGGGGAGGGCCCTCCGCCGCCTCACCGATCGTGGCGCTGACCGCCGACGCCGGCGAAGAAGAGCGCGCTCACGCCGCCAAGGCCGGCATGGACGATTTCATCACCAAACCGATCGACGCGAACCGGCTGCTACAAGTCGCGGCGCGCTTTACCGAGCGCCCGAACCCCGCCACGTTCGCCGGCGAATAAGGCGGCGGAGAGAAGCGCAAATGTCCGACACACAAGCCGCCCCGGCGCCGAAGCGTTCAACCTGGGAAGCGCTCGCGGTTTTCTTTGATCGCCGCGCCCTGGTGATGCTCGCGCTTGGATTTGCCGCCGGCCTGCCAAACCTGCTGCTGTTCGACACACTCTCTGTGTGGCTGCGGCAAGCAAAAATACCGCTCGATGTCATCGGCCTCTTCAGCCTGGTGACGATCACTTACGCCGTGAAATTTCTTTGGGCGCCAATCGTCGATCGCGTTCGAATTCCAGGTCTCCACAGGCTGCTCGGCAAACGGCGCTCGTGGATGCTCTTGGCGCAGGCCGGTATCGTGCTTGGCATATGGGCGATCGCGGCAAACGCGCCTGTGGTCGCTGCCGCCGTCGCAGGCAATGTCGAGGGCGCCGTGCAACCGGAACCCGACTTGAGTCTGCTCTGGATTGTCGCGGTGTGCGCGACGCTTACGGCCGTGTTCGGGGCGACTCAAGACATCGCAATCGACGCGTGGCGCATCGAAGTCGCCGCGGTTGAACGCCAAGGCGCAATGGCCGCCGCTTATCAGTGGGGCTATCGCCTCGCGGTGGTGGTCTCCGGCGCCGCACCGCTCCTACTTGCCTCACGCATTGGCTGGAGCGGCGCTTACTCGGCGATGGCGCTGGTGATGGCTGTCGGCATCTTGGGCGTCCTGTTGGCGCCGCGCGAGAAGAGCATTGACCTGCCGCCGTTGCCCGCCGCGACGACACCGCCTTGGGCCGAAGCGCTGGAATGGGTCGGACGGCTGGTGGTTGTCGTCTTCGGCGCGTGCTTCATCGGCGCCGGCCTTTCGGGCAAGGCCGAGCCGATCACGTTCCTCTTCACCGCAGCTGGGATGACCGATTTTGCAGCTTCGGTGAGCGCGATTTGGACGACAAAGCCGTGGGGTGTGATCTGGCAAGTGATCGGCACGCTTTTCGGTCTCGTGATCGTCGCTGCGGGCACGTACCCAGTGATCAAGTCGCGGCCTAGCGCCTATTTCGCCGGCACGCTGAAGGAGCCGCTCGAGGATTTTTTCAAGCGCTACAAGAACACCGGGCTGATGATCCTGGCGATGATTTGCGTGTATCGCATCTCGGATTTTGTCCTCAACCTGATGGGCGTTTTCTATACCGACGTTGGCTTTACGCTCGATGAGATCGCAGGCGCCCGCAAGTTGTTCGGCGTGCTGATGTCGGTGGCCGGGATCGGCATCGGTGGTTGGGCGGTTGCGCGTTTTGGCTTGATGCGGCCGCTGATCGTCGGCGCTATTCTGCAACCGCTTTCCAACATCGCGTTTGGCAGCCTTGTGTTCACCGGTCCGTGGTTGCCCGGTCTTTATGCGTGCATCGCCATCGACAATATATCGGCCGGCATCGCCGGCACATGCCTGATCGCCTACATGTCGAGCCTCACGAGTTTGGGTTTTACGGCGACGCAATACGCGCTGTTCTCATCACTCTATGCGTTGCCTGGCAAGATTTTAGCGGCGATATCCGGGCGCATCGTCGAAGGCGCGATTGCTGCATTCTCGGCAGGGGAGAGCGAATGGTTGCGCGGCTGGTTTACCGGCATGGCGCCCTCGTCGTTTGCGCGCCTGTCTGAAGAGCGCGGCATCGCGCCGGAGGCGTTCGCCGCCGGTTATATGACCTTCTTCATTTACACGGGAATCATAGGCGTGTTGGCGCTCGTGTTCGCCATTGCTGTGATGCGCAAACAGCCGCCCGCAGCCGAGCCAGCCAAACCCGCGCCCGCTTAGCCCTTCGTCTCGCCGATGATTTCGGAGGCTTGGAACGCCGCGAGCGTTGCGTAGCTCACGATGTCCGACACGGCGCCACCGAGCGGTGCGATCTGGATCGCTTTCGACAAGCCCGTCAGCACCGGGCCGATGACGGTTGCGCCGCCTGCGGTGGTCAAGAGGCTGGTGGCGATCGAAGCAGAGTGCAGCGCCGGCATCACCAGCACGTTCGCCGCTTCTGACAAACGCGAGAACGGATAAAGCTCGCGCATGTCGGGATTGAGAGCGACGTCGACGTTCATTTCGCCCTCGTACTCGAAATCGACGTCCTCGCGGCGATCCAGAATAGAGACAGCCTCGCGGATCTTCTCCGAGCGCTCCATCTTCGGGTTGCCGAAGGTTGAGTGCGAAATCAGCGCCACGCGCGGCGTCACGCCGAACTGCTTGGCCATCGCCGCCGATTGTAGCGTGATTTGCGCCAGCTCCGGCGGATCAGGGAATTCCGCGACCGCCGTATCGCTGATGAACAAAGTCCGGCCCTTCATGAGCACGACGGACATGCCCATGGCGCGCTCGCGCGGCGCTGGATCGATCACCTTCAGCACATCATCAAGCGCCGTCGCGTAATTGCGCGTCACGCCTGTCACCATGCCGTCAGCATGCTCAAGCGCCACCATGCAGGCGCCGAACACGTTGCGGTCGAGATTGACCATCCTCTGCACATCGCGCTGCAGGTATCCGAAGCGCTGCAAGCGCTTATAGAGATAATCGGCGTAGAGCGTGTTGTGCTCCGAGAGCCGCGCATTGACGACACGGATGCTTGCATCGTCCGGCACGCCAATTTGCGCCATGTTGGCGCGTACGGTTTCTTCGCGGCCCACCAGTACCGCGTTGCCGAGGCCAAGTTCCTTGAAAGCATAGGCGGCGCGGATCACTGACGGCTCTTCGCCTTCCGCGAACACGATGCATTTCGGCTTGCGCCGCACGACGGTTTGCACACGCTGCATCATCGCCGCTGTCGGATCGAGGCGCTGCGCCAAACTATGCTTGTACGCTTGCATGTCCGTGATCGGCTTCCGCGCCACGCCAGTATCCATCGCTGCTTGAGCAACGAAGGGCGGAATTTCCGAGATCAGGCGCGGATCGAACGGGGCGGGGATGATGTAGTCGGGTCCGAACTTTGGGCGCCGTCCGTGATACGCCGCCGCGACTTCATCCGGCACGTCTTGCTTGGCGAGTTCGGCCAACGCACGCGCCGCCGCAACTTTCATCTCTTCGTTGATGGTGCGCGCGCGCACATCGAGCGCGCCGCGGAAGATGTACGGAAAACCCAAAACGTTGTTGACCTGGTTTGGATAGTCCGAACGCCCGGTCGCGACGATGGCGTCCTTGCGCACTTCATGCACAGCTTCCGGCGTGATCTCCGGATCGGGATTGGCCATGGCGAAGATGATCGGCTTCTTCGCCATCGACTTCACCATCTCCTGCGTCATGGCGCCGGCGACGGAGAGCCCCATGAACACGTCTGCGCCTTTAAGCGCATCGGCCAGGGTGCGCGCCTTGGTGTCGATTGCGTGCACGGATTTGAATTGATCCATGCCTTTCTCGCGGCCACGATAGACGACGCCCTCGCGGTCGCAGACGATGACATTGTCGTGCGGCACGCCGAGCTGCTTGATCAGCGCAATGCACGAAAGGCCAGCCGCGCCAGCGCCGCTGACGACAACCTTGATGTCCTCGAGCCGCCGATGCGTTAGCTCGCAGGCGTTGAGCAGCCCCGCCGCGGCAATGATCGCCGTGCCGTGCTGATCGTCATGGAAGACGGGAATATCGAGTTCGTCGCGGAGACGGCTTTCGATAATGAAGCACTCCGGAGCTTTGATATCTTCGAGATTGATGCCGCCGAACGTCGGTCCGATGTTGCGCACCGTGATGATGAATTCCTCGACGTCCTGCGTCGTCACTTCGATGTCGATAGAATCCACATCGGCGAAGCGTTTGAAGAGGACGCTCTTGCCCTCCATCACCGGCTTCGACGCCATCGCGCCAAGATTGCCGAGCCCCAGGATTGCGGTGCCGTTCGAGATTACGGCGACCAGATTGCCCTTTGACGTATAGTCGTAGGCCAAGTCCGGATTCTCGGCGATCGCCTTTACGGGAACCGCGACGCCCGGTGAGTAAGCCAGCGAGAGATCACGTTGCGTCGCCATCGGCTTTGTCGGCGTGATCGAAATTTTGCCTGGCGTCGGCAGCCGGTGGAAGTCGAGCGCTTCTTGGTCGGTGAATGTCTTCTTGGAGTCGGGCATAGGTCTCTAAATGTCGGGAAATTGAGGCGGCACCCTAGCTTTGAGCCTCAGTCAGTCAATGGAAGTCCGGCCGGTAAGTCGCTAAAGCTCGCCGGTGCCTGATTCCTCTCACCCGTCACCGAAAGTGACGCCGTTTATGGCGCAGTATCTCGCCGCCAAAGCAGAGCATCCCGATGCGCTGCTCTTCTTTCGCATGGGCGACTTCTACGAGATGTTCTTCGAGGACGCCGAGAAGGCGTCCGTTGCAATCGGCATCACGCTGACCAAGCGCGGCCAACATGGCGGCGAACCGATCCCGATGGCGGGCGTGCCGTGGCACCAAGCCGAGAACTATCTCTCCAAGCTTATACGCTCCGGCTTCAAGGTTGCTGTCTGCGAACAGCTCGAGGATCCCGCGGAAGCAAAGAAGCGCGGCGCCAAATCGATCGTGCACCGTGGTGTCGTTCGCGTCGTCACGCCGGGTACGCTGACGGAGGAGGGCCTTCTCGACGCCCGCGCCGCCAACCGCCTCGCCGCAATCGCGTTCAGCAGCGAGGGGGCAGCCATCGCCTGGGCCGACGTTTCGACCGGCGCCTTTGAAACGCGATCGCTCAAGCACGCCGAAGCCGAAGAAGAAATCGCCGCGCTGTCTCCGGCCGAACTGTTGGTCACTGACGCCGACGTCCAGCACGTCAACGAAGCCGCACGCATCACCGGCGCCGCCCTCACCATTCGCCCCTCCGTGAAGGCCGACGCGAAAGCCGCGGCGCGCCGCATCAAAGCCGCGTTCGAAGTCGCCGCCCTCGACGCCTTCGGCGACTTCACCAATGTCGAGCTTTCGGCCATGGGCCTGCTGCTCGATTATATCGAACTCACTCAGGCTGGTGCGGCGCCTCGCTTAACGCCGCCGCGCCGCAATGCCGAGCGCGCGTTCATGGCCATCGATGCCGCCACGCGCGCCGCGCTCGAGATCGATCGCTCCATCCGCGGCGGCAGAGACGGCTCGCTGCTCGGCTGTGTCGATCGCACCGTCACGTCCGCTGGCGGTCGCATGCTTGCCGAGCGCCTCTCGCGCCCGCTCACCGACGTCGCGGCCATCAATGCGCGCTTAGACTCCGTGCAATTCTTCCTCGACGCCCGCGATCGCCGCGAGGCCCTGCGCGAAGAACTCCGCGCCGCGGGCGATCTGGCGCGCGCGCTGACACGGCTTGCACTAGGCCGCGGCGGGCCGCGCGATCTTGCCAATTTGCGCGATGGGCTGAGCGCTGGCGATCGCGCCGCCGCGCGGTGTCTTGGCGTCGCCACCGAGGCGCCGCCTGAAATTGCGAAGGCATGCGCTGCACTTTCGCTGAGCGCGCATGCTGAAAGTGCGGCCCTCGCACAAACGTTGGCCCGCGCGCTCGGTTCTGATTTGCCGCTGCTCGCCCGCGACGGCGGCTTCATCGCCTCCGGTTACGACGCGACGCTTGATGAAACCCGCGCGCTCCGCGACGACAGCCGCAAGGTCATTGCCGCCTTGCAAGCGAGCTATGCCGAAGAAACCGGCATCACTGGCTTGAAGGTGAAGCACAACAACGTGCTCGGCTATCACATCGACGCCACCACCAAGCAGGCCGAAGCCTTGATGACGCCGCCGCTCAACGCGCGCTTCATCCATCGTCAGACCAACGCCGGCTCGATCCGCTTCACCACTACCGAGCTCGCCGAACTCGACGCCAAGATTTCGCGCGCCGGCGAAGCGACACTCTCCCGCGAGCTTGCGCTCTTCAAAGATTTCGCCGCACGCGCCACCGCCGCAGAAGCGCCAATCCGCGCTGCCGCAGAAGCGCTTGCGTCGCTTGATGTCGCCGCCGGTCTCGCCGCCTGGGCTGAAGAGACGCAAAGCGTGCGCCCCGAGATTGATGAAAGCGCAGCGCTGCTGGCCGATGGCGCGCGGCATCCCGTTGTAGAGGCCGCGGTCCGCCGCGAAGGGCAGGGCTTCACGCCGAACGATGCGCGCCTCGACGCCGAAGCGCGCTCTGGCCCGCGTCTCATGGTCGTCACCGGCCCCAACATGGCGGGTAAGAGCACGTATCTGAGACAGATCGCGTTGCTCGCAGTGTTGGCGCAGTCGGGCGCCTACGTGCCGGCGCGCAAGTTGCGTCTCGGCATTGTCGATCGCGTCTTCGCCCGCGTCGGCGCGTCGGATGATCTCGCGCGCGGACGTTCCACCTTCATGACGGAAATGGTCGAGACCGCTGCAATCCTCAATCAAGCCGGCTCACGCGCGCTCGTTGTGCTCGATGAAATCGGCCGTGGCACCGCAACCTTCGACGGTCTCGCTATCGCTTGGGCCGTTGCTGAGCATTTGCACGAAGCCAATAAGTGCCGCGCCGTTTTCGCCACCCACTACCACGAGCTGACGCGCCTCGCCGACAAACTCGAAGGCGGGGCCAACGCGCATTTGCGCGCCAAAGAATGGAAAGGCGATCTCGTCTTCCTGCACGAAGTCGCGCCCGGCGCCGCCGATCGTTCGTACGGCATCCAAGTCGCCAAGCTCGCTGGCCTGCCAAAAAGCGCCGTCGAACGCGCTAAGGCCGTGCTGCAGCGTCTCGAAGCCAGCGGCGGCGCAACCCGTATGGAAATCGCTGATGAACTGCCGTTGTTCGCTCAAGTGATGGAAGAAAACGCGCCGTCAGCGCTGCAAGCAGCCCTGGGCGACATCAATCCAGATCATTTATCGCCGAAAGAAGCCCTGGAGCTTCTCTACAAGCTTAAGGCTGCTGCTGCTCTGCAGGATCCCTGAGGATCGGATCGCGGTTGTTCACCGTATCGCGCGCCTGATCCATCGCCGCGCCGGCGATGATGTTGTCGCGGATCAGCGGCATCGAACCAGTCTGAACCAGGATGGTCAGGAACACGCCCATGAACGCGCCGAGCGCCAGGCCCGTCACACCCCAGAGCGAAGCGGCAAACCAGTACGCCGCCGATCGTTCGCTCTTGATACGCTGCGCGAACAGCTTCTGATCCATGATCGCTTCAAGGCCGGCGCGGGCGGGATGATCGGTGACGTGATCATCGTCCACGGGGTTGAGGCGGATGGTCTTGCCGCTTTTGCGCATACGAGGGCTCTCCCAGGAAACAAACGTTCCCGCTACACTTGTGGCTGTGCCCGCGAAATGAGGCAAGGTTTCGACGTGTTGATAACCAATAAGTCAGACATGAGAGCTCGAAACAGTGGCGCCGGCGCCCCTATATGACGAAATAGCAACGCAATGGTCGCGCCACGGCTGAAACCTGCCCGTATTGAACACGTCGTCGACGGCCTTCGTCTGCGCGCGCAACTGAGCGCGGCCTATGCCGCCGAGGGTGAAAACGCACGCAGCGCTGTCCGCGCCCTGCTGCACGGCGCGTTGTTTCGGGGCCGGATGGTCGCCAAAGAGCGGCTGGAGGCGGGCGAGAACGGCCTCGCTGTCGCGCGGCTCTTGGCGCAGGTAGCCGACGAAGTCGTCGCCGCGCTCTTCGACTACACCACCACCCATATGTTTCGCGCGCGCAACCCCACCGAAGGTGAGCGCTTCTCCGTCGTCGCCGTCGGCGGCTATGGCCGCGGCGAACTCGCGCCATCGTCCGATCTCGATCTCTTATTTCTGCGCGCCTACAAGCCGACTCCGTTCGACGAGAGCGTCACCGAATACATGCTCTACATGCTCTGGGACATGGGCCTCAAAGTCGGCCACTCCTCGCGCAACATCGACGAATGTTTGAAGCTCGCGCGCGAGGATCACACGATCCAAACCGCGCTGCTCGAAGGCCGCCGCATCGCCGGTGACGAATCTCTGGCGCAAGAACTCTTCACGCGCTTCCGCAAGGAAGTTGCTGATAAGGATCACGCCGCCTTCATCACCGCAAAACTCACCGAGCGCGATGAGCGTCACGCCCGCGCTGGCGCCTCGCGTTACATGGTCGAGCCCAACATCAAAGAAGGGAAGGGTGGTCTGCGCGATTTGCACACGCTCTTCTGGCTTGCGCGCCGGCGCTACGGCTTCTCGAAAATGCGTGACTATGTCGAAGCCGGCGTGTTCACCAATGAAGAGCGCAACGCCTTCCGCCGCGCGCTTGAATTTTTGTGGACTGTGCGCTGCCACCTGCACTTCATCACCGGCCGCGCCGAAGAGCGGCTGACATTCGATCTGCAACCAGAACTCGCCAAGCGCATGGACTATGGTGCGCGCTCTGGCCAAAGCGCGGTCGAGCGCTTCATGAAGCGCTACTTCCTGGTTGCGAAAGAAATCGGCGCGCTGACGCGCACCTTGTGCGCACGGTTAGAGGCCGACAACGCCAAGCAAAGCCCGAAGGGCTTGCAGCGTTTTCTGAGTTCCGGCCGCAAACGCACTGCGCCAATCGAGGCCGGGTTCTGCGTCGATGGCGGGCGTCTCAACACCGAGAGCGAAGAGGTGCTCGAAAAACCGCTCAACGTTTTGCGCTTGTTCGCCATCGCCGAACGCCTCGACCTCGACATCCACCCTGAAGCCTTCGGCCAGGCTTCGCGCCGTGTACGTGCATTCGCTCCCGCTTGGCGCAAGCAGCCAGAAGCCCGCGCCGCCTTCCTTGAGGTGGCGACTTCAAAGCGCAATCCAGGCGCGGCGCTGCGGTTGATGAACGAAGCCGGCGTGCTCGGAAAGTTCGTGCCGGAGTTTGGCCGCATCGTCGCGCAGATGCAGTTCAATATGTATCACCATTATACAGTGGATGAGCACACGTTGCGCGCCGTCGACGCGATGTCGGAAATCGAACACGGTCGTCACAAGGATCAGCACCCGCTGGCGAGCGATATCTTTCCGAAAATCATCAACCGCCGCGCGCTTTATCTCGCGATGCTGTTGCACGACACCGGCAAAGGCGAAGGCGATCAGCAGATCGAAGGCGAAAAATCGGCTCGCGCCGCGTGCGAGCGGCTCGGCTTGCCGCAAGAAGAGGTCGACCTCGTCGGCTGGCTCGTTGGCAATCACTTGGTGATGAGCGACGTCGCCCAAAAGCGCGACATTGGCGATCCGCGCACAGTCGCGAATTTCTCCAAGATCGTCGGCAACGTCGAGCGTCTTCGTCTTCTCCTCGTTCTCACCGTTTCCGACATCCGCGCCGTCGGCAATGTCTGGAACGATTGGAAAGGCCAGCTGCTTCGCGACCTCTACCGCCTGACCGAAGCGGCGCTGCACGGCGGCCGCTCCGACGAAGAGGGCGTGCGCGCGCATCTGGCGGAGATCGCCGGCGCCGCTAAAGAGCAATTGCTGAAAGACATCGGCGGCGCGCGCGCGGATGTTCTTCACGGCTGGCTCGATGCGCTCGACGATGGCTATTGGCTCAACCACGATTCCGACGCGCTGAAGTGGCACGCGCTCGAAGTCATGCGCGCACGCACCGAACGCGCTATCCCGCACGTCGCCAAACGTATCCGCGAGGCGCAAGGCGTCACCGAAATTCTCGTCTATGCTGGGGATCGCCCGGGTCTCTTTTCCAGTTTGGCGTCGGCGATTTCCGCAAGCGGCGCCGATATTGTCGGCGCGCGCGTACATACGTCGAAGGATGGCGCCGCGTTTGACGTCTTCTCGATCCAAACCACCGGCCACAAACCGTTCGGCCTGAACGATCCACGCGTGCTCGAAAGCCTGGCCACCAAGCTCTTGCAGGCCGCCCTAAGCGACCACGCCGCACCGCCAGCGGCGGCGCCCTCGCGCCGTACCGCGGCCTTCACCATTGAACCTTGGGTGCGGATCGACAACGACATCACCCCGCACGCCACCGTCATCGAAGCCTCCGGCCGCGATCGCTTGGGTCTCCTGGCCGACCTCGCCGCCGTCTGCGTCGAGGCAAAAGTCTCTATCGTCAGCGCTCACATCGATACGTATGGCGAACGAGCGTCTGACGTTTTTTACGTCCAGGAAGAGGAGGGCGGTGGACAAATCTCCAATCCGCGCCGCATCGCCTCGGTGCGCGCCAAATTGGAAGATGTTTTGCGCGCCGCCGAACCCGCAGCGCCAGCCGATCCAGCCAAGGCGCCGCTGGCTGTGGCCCGCGCCTCGACGGCGCGTTAGCGCCGCGCTACGCCCCTTGCATAGCAACCTGAGTCGCCCGTCCGCATGAGCCTTGCCCGCAACACGCTGGTGCAAACCAGCTTCACTATGCTCAGCCGTATTCTCGGCTATGCGCGCGACCGGGCGATCTCCAACGTTATCGGCGCCAACGCGATCGGCGACGCGTTCGCGACCGCGCAAATGTTTCCGAATCTCTTCCGCCGCATTTTTGCGGAAGGCGCTTTCACGCAAGCGTTCGTCCCAGTCTATGCGCGCACACAAAAAGACCAGGGCGAGGACATAGCCGTCGGCGTCGCCTCGCAATCGCTTTCGGTGTTGCTGCTCGCAACGGTTGTCATCACCATCATCGCGCAGATCGCGATGCCATGGATCATGCTTGTCATTCACGGCGGCTACGCCGATCAGCCCGTGGTTTTTGCGTACGCGATCCTGCTCACGCAGATCACCATGCCGTATCTCGTCGGCATGTCGGCGGCGGCGCTTTTCTCTGGCGTGCTGAATACCGCCCGTCGATTTGCGCTCTCCGCAGCAGCGCCGATCTTCCTCAATCTCTGCATTCTCATCGCCATCGTTCCCGCGCCCGATCCGCAAACCGCAGCGCTTTGGGGCGCCATCGCCATCGCCATCGCCGGCGTTGTTCAGGCTTTGCTGCTCTGGTGGGGCTGCATCCGGCTTGGCGTGCGCATCGGCTTTCGCGTCCCCAAGCTCACGCCGGACGTAAAGCGCATTCTCATTCTGATGGGCCCAGCCGTGTTTGCGGGCTCCGCCACACAGATCAACGTCTTTGTCAGCCAAGCACTCGCGTCGTTCGAGGAGGGCGCAAAGTCCTGGCTTTACGCTGCGGATCGTCTCTACCAACTGCCGCTCGGCTTGATCGGCGTCGCTATTGGCGTGGCGCTGTTGCCGCGTTTGTCACGCGCGGTCGCCGGCGGCGACGGCACGGACGAAACCCGCGCCATCGACGAAGCCGTCAATCTCTCGATGGCCTTCACGCTGCCCGCCGCGGCAGCGTTCTTGATCATGCCGTTCTTCCTGATGCACGGCTTCTGGACTGGCGGTGAGTTTACCGACGCCGACGCGCGCGCCACCGCCGATGCGCTTTTCCACTATGGTTGGGGCGTGCCGGCGTTCGTGTTGGTTCGCATCCTCGCGCCGCCATTCTTTGCGCGTCAGGACACCAAGCGCCCGATGCGCTTCGCGCTCGCAAGCGTTGTCGCCAATGTTGTCCTTGGCGCTAGCTTCTTCTTTGCGCTACGCGCCGGGGGTCATTCCGGCTATGTCGGCCTCGCCATCGCGACCTCGGCCGCTTCCTGGGTCAACGTCATCTTGCTCGCGGGCGCCCTGCTCCGCGAGAAGACCTGGCGCCCCACCGCCGAAGCCCGGTCGCGCCTTGTTCGCATCGTCATCGCCACCTTGGTCATGGGCGCGGGCGTCGCCGTCGCCGCCAATATGCGTGAAGCCATCATTGCGCCGTTCACAAGCGTGCTGCCGATCGGCGGCAAAGAATTGGCCGTGCTCGCCGTCACTGGCGCCGCATTCGTCCTGTTCGGGATCGTCGCCTTCCTGCTACGCGCCGTCACGCTCGCGGAAATCCGCGGCGCCTTCCGGCGTCCGCCGCCTTCTGCGGCCGGGGGAGGCGACTTGCCGCCGGATGCGCTCGGCTGATAGAAGCCCGCGCATGAACGCGGGAACGAATTTTTGGCGATGGCGGGTCTGACCTGACGCCATTTCCGCGCGCCCCTTGCGCGCTCGTTCTCATGTTCCGGAGTTTTCCATGACCGACGCCGCCCAGCCCCAATACCAGGGCCCGCAACGCGTGTTCTCAGGCATGCAGCCGACCAACGGCCTGCACCTCGGCAATTATCTCGGCGCGCTGCAGAAATTCGTGCGCCTGCAAGAGCAATATGAATGCATTTATTGCATCGTCGATCTGCACGCGATCACCACCGGTCCCGATCCGAAAGAGCTTGCCAATCGCTGCCGCGAAGTCGCCGCCGCTTACGTCGCCGCCGGTGTTGATCCGAAGCGTTCCACCATCTTCATCCAATCCGCCGTGCGCGAACACACCGAGCTGGCCTGGATATTCAATTGTGTCGCCCGCATGGGCTGGGTCGAACGCATGACGCAGTTCAAGGACAAAGCCGGCAAGGACGCGCAACGTTCATCCGTTGGCTTGTTCGACTATCCCGTCCTGCAAGCCGCCGACATTCTGCTCTACAAAGCGACGCATGTACCCGTCGGCGAAGATCAGAAGCAGCACCTCGAACTGTCGCGCGACATCGCCCAAAAGTTCAACAACGACCACGACGCGCCGAACTTCTTCCCGCTGCCGGAACCTTTGATTCAAGGCCCTGGCGCCCGCATCATGAGCCTGCGTGACGGGTCGAAGAAAATGTCGAAGTCCGATCCTTCCGACATGACCCGAATCAATCTCACCGACGATGCCGATGCAATCATGTCGAAGATCAAGAAAGCGACGACCGATTCGCTGCCGGTGCCGGAAAACAAGGAAGGTCTCGCGGGCAGGGCGGAGGTTGAGAACCTTGTCGGTATCTTCGCCGCCGTCACCGAGCGCAGCGTCGACGACGTGCTGGCTGAATTCGGCGGCAAAGGCTTTGGCGTATTTAAGCCAGCCCTGGCCGAAACCTTGGCCGCGAAGCTCAGTCCCATCGCCGCCGAAATGCGCCGTCTCACCGCCGACCAAGCCGCGCTCGACGCTATCCTCAAGGACGGCGCCAACAAAGCCCACGCCGTCGCCGAGCCGATCATGGCCGAAGTCCGCGATGTCGTCGGCCTTTGGCGTGCTTGAGGGTGGGCGCGCTTGATGCCCGCCTGCGTTTGAGCGAGCATCGCAGCTTATGACGACTGATCTGCAAGCGCTGTCCTGCCTAGTCATTGCGGACGAGAGCGAAGAGTTCCCGGACGCTTTGATCTATGCGGGGCTGCTATGCCGCTACACTGGCTGGCGCTTGCTGATGCTGCGCGTCATCGAGCCGTCTGATCCCGCTCCATGGGCGTCGATTACCGAGGAAATGCACCGTCAGGCGCGCGATGCGGCTGAATCTCTCACGCAAAGATTTGCCGCCGAAGCCTGGGCCGAGTGCGGCGTGACGGCCGAGCCCATTCTGCGGGACGGCGATTTGAAACCTGAGCTGCGCAAGCTCCTGGTGGAAGAAACGTCGATCAAGCTTGTCGTACTCGCGGCGGCGTCGCCGCCTAGCGGTCCCGGTCCGCTCATCACCCAACTTGGCAAGAGTGGCGGTCTCTCGCCGCGCCCAGTGCCGGTCGTCGTGGTGCCTGGCGCGCTCACCCGCGATGAAATCCGCGCGATCGCGCTGCCGATGGCGGCGGCCGTGTCAGTCGAGAGTGAAGAAGAGCCGCCAGCGCCGCCAGCGCCAGCTTGACCGGTTCCGCCTCAGGCCCCACCTGAAGCGCATGTTTATCCAAACGGAATCCACGCCGAACCCGCGTACGCTGAAATTCCTCCCTGGCCGGGATGTGCTGGGGCAGGGCAGCCGCGAGTTCGCCGATGCGGACGCAGGCCTTGGCTCGCCGCTCGCCACCGCGCTCTTTGATGTCGATGGCGTCGAGCGCGTCTATCTGGGCGGCGATTTCATCACCGTCACCAAGAGCGAAGGGATCGAGTGGCCGCATCTGAAACCGCACGTGCTCGCGGCGATCATGGATCACTTTACGTCCGGCCGTCCGGTTGTCGGCGATAGTGCCGCGCCCGCGGATGCGACCGACGAAGCCGACGTCACCTATGAAGGTGACGCCGTCGGCATCGTGAAGGAATTGAAAGAGATCATCGACGCGCGCGTGCGTCCGGCTGTCGCCCGCGATGGCGGCGACATCACCTTTCATTCCTGGGACCACGAGAACGGCATCGTCCGACTCAACATGCGCGGCTCTTGCGCCGGCTGCCCGTCCTCGACGCTAACTTTGAAGCAGGGCATCGAAAACATGCTCCGCCACTACGTCCCGGAAGTGAATTCGGTCGAGCAGGTCGTGTGAGCCTGAGCGCATGATTGTGCTCGGCATCGACACATCGCTTGACGCTTGTTCGGTCGCCATCGTGCGCGACGGGGAAACGCTTGCGCATCTCCGTGAAGAGATGAACCGCGGTCAGGCCGAGCGTCTCGCGCCGATGGCGCGCGACGCAGCCCAACAAGCTGGCATCACTTTCGCCGATCTCGATCGCATCGCCGTCACCACTGGCCCGGGATCATTCACCGGCGTCCGGGTCGGGCTTTCTTTCGCCCGTGCGCTGGCGCTTGCGCTCGCCAAACCATGCATCGGGATCTCTACGCTCGAAGCCTTGGCGCTTGAAGATGGCGAGCAGGGCCTGCGCGCTTCGCTGATCGAAACACCCGGCGCATCGTACTTCGCGTGCTACGAAAACGGCGTCGCCACCATCGCGCCGCGCAGCATTGAGCGCGGTGAACACGAAACGCAATTGCAAAAAGCGCAGCTCAAAGGCCCAGGCATCACCGTCAACGCCGCCGCGCTCGCCGCCCGTGCAGCCAAGCTCGATCCCGTGCGCTATCCGCCAAATCCCACGTATCTCCGCGCCCCACACGTGACGCTCCCGGCCGGCGCATGATCGAAGCTGCGCCGCCATCGGCAAGCGAATTGCTCGCATCTTTGCATGCTCGCGCGTTCCCAAAACCGTGGGCGGCCGCCGAGATTGCAAAGCTTATGGAAAACCAAGCCGTGTTCGCGCTGCTGCATGGCAACGGCGCGGCGGCTAACGGCTTCGTCATGGCGTGGACGGCCGCCGGCGATTCCGAGCTGCTCACCGTCGCCGTGGTTCCAGAAGCGCGGCGCAAGGGCGTCGGCGCGGCGTTGGTGACGTCGGCCGGCGTCGCAGCACTCGTGCGCGGCGCAGCCTCGATGCATTTGGAGGTCGCCGAGGATAACGAAGCTGCGCGCGCGCTCTACCGGAAGCTCGGTTACGAAGAGGCGGGCCGCCGTCATGCCTATTACGCCGGCGAGGGCGGTTCGGTTGACGCCATTGTCATGCGGCGCGCGCTTCCGCGACCGATAGTTTAGTCCGCCAAAGGTGGACATCGCCCCGTCAGAGGGGGTATTTGACCGCCATGGATCGCATCGAAAAACTATGCGTCGAGAAGGGTATGCGCATGACCGAGCAGCGCCGCGTCATCGCGCGCGTCGTCTCGGCCAGTCATGATCACCCGGACGTGGAAGAGCTGCATCGCCGCGCGGCCGCGGTCGATTCCGGCATCTCCATTGCTACGGTCTATCGTACAGTGCGTCTGTTCGAAGAGAGCGGCATTCTAGAGCGCCACGACTTTCGCGACGGCCGTTCGCGCTATGAAGAAGTGCCCGAGCATCACCATGACCACCTGATCGACATGAAGTCAGGCAAGGTCATTGAATTCATCGACGAAGAGATCGAACGGCTTCAAAACGAGATCGCGCGCCGTTTGGGCTACAGGCTCGTCGATCACCGCCTCGAACTTTATGGCATCCCGCTCGACGACAAATCCAAGGCGGGCAAGAAGTAGAATGTCCGAAACCCGCGCGCCGAAGCGTCTCTTCATCGAGACGTACGGTTGCCAGATGAACGTCTACGATTCCGAGCGCATGCGTGACGTGCTGACGCCGCTTGGCTATGCCGTCACCGACAAACCCGACGACGCCGACCTCGTCATCCTCAATACCTGCCACATCCGCGAGAAGGCGACCGAGAAAGTATATTCTGAGATCGGCCGCTTGCGTGCGCACAAGGAGCGCCGCGCAGCGGAAGGCAAGGGCATGACCATCACCATCGCCGGCTGCGTCGCGCAGGCCGAGGGCGAGGAGATCATCCGCCGCGCGCCCGAAGTTGATCTGGTCGTCGGCCCGCAAGCCTATCACAAGCTGCCGGAACTTATCGCGCGCGCCGCCCGCAAGACCGGCGAACGCTTGGCGACTGACTTCACCGCGCAGGAAAAATTCGACGCGCTGCCGGCGCGCGCGCCCGATGGCGTTACGGCGTTTCTTTCGGTGCAAGAAGGCTGCGACAAGTTTTGCACGTTCTGCGTCGTGCCCTACACGCGCGGCGCCGAATATTCGCGCCCCATTGCTGATGTGCTGGCCGAGGCGCGCTCACTTGCAGACAAAGGCGTTCGCGAAGTCACTTTGCTGGGCCAGAACGTCAACGCCTACCATGGCGGCGCGGCGTTCACCGATTTGCTCGCCGCACTTGCCGAAATCCAAGGCATCGCCCGCATCCGCTACATGACCTCTCATCCGGTCGAGATGACGGACGAACTCATCGCCATGCACGGCGTTGAGCCCAAGCTCATGCCGTTCCTGCATCTGCCGGTGCAGTCCGGCTCCGACCGCATTCTCAAAGCCATGAACCGAAAGCATGATGGCGCGTTCTATCGCGACATCATCGCACGCGTGCGCGCCGTGCGGCCGGACATCGCCGTGTCGACCGACTTCATCGTTGGCTTCCCGGGCGAGACGGAAAAGGAATTCGAGGCGACCTTGCATCTCGTGAATGACATCAGTTTCGCGTCGGCGTTCTCCTTCAAATACTCATCGCGCCCCGGCACCCCTGCGGCCGCCATGGTTGGACAAGTGGATGAGGCCGATAAAACGCGGCGTCTCGCTGTGCTGCAAAAGCGGCTGTTCGAACAGCAGGCCGCGTTCAACGCCTCCCAAGTCGGCCGCACGCTTTCCGTGCTTGTCACCGGCAAAGGCCGCATGCCGGGCCAAATGCACGGCCGCTCGCCTTACCTTCAATCCGTGCACTTCGAAGATGCGCACGCTAAGCCCGGCGACGTCATTGACGTCCGTATCACCGGCTCATCGCAAAATTCGCTTACTGGCGCGCTTTCCGTGCTCGAACCTGCATGAGTGAGTCACGCACCATTGCGCTCGGTGACGTCGCGCAAGCCGTCTTCGGACCGCTCCATCGTCACGTCGCGCAGATCCAGGAAGCGTTTCGCGATCCGCATGCGCCGCGCGGCGCGCCTGCTTACCGGCTGAACTTCGACGCCCAGGGCGACAAGATCATCATCAGCTCCGGCGCCGGCGCCAGCGATGCCGATTTCGTCCGCGCCAAGCGCATCGTCGACACGCTGATCGACCAAGCCCGCCGCAAAGGCCGCGTCCGCGAAGGCGAAGTGCTTGCCGCGATCGCATTCTCCGAGGGCCAGAGCGAGTCCACGGCGCCTATGCAATTGCCGCAACTCGGTGGCCTCACGCTGCGCACGCCGCGCCAAGTGCATTACGTCGAAGCGCTACGCGACGAGAGCATCGATCTCATTTTCGGCGTCGGTCCCGCCGGCACCGGCAAGACCTTTCTGGCCGTCGCGGCCGCTGTCGAGGCGTTGAAGCAAGAGCGTGTCGATAAGATTATCGTCACACGCCCTGCCGTCGAAGCAGGGGAGAAGCTCGGCTATCTGCCAGGCGACCTCGCCGAAAAAGTTGATCCGTACCTTCAGCCGATCTGGGATGCGTTTCGCTCTCAGATGAGCGAAGGCGACCTAAAAGCGCGCCGCGAGCGCCGTGTGATCGAGATTGCGCCGCTCGCCTTTATGCGCGGCCGCACGCTTTCGAATGCGTTCGTCATCGTCGATGAAGCGCAGAATGCGACCGTGCTGCAGATGAAGATGACGCTCACGCGCCTCGGCGAAGGGTCGCGCATGGTCGTCACCGGCGACCCGACGCAGATCGACTTGCTGCGGCCAGATCAATCCGGCCTCGCGCACGCCATCTCAATCTTGGAAGATGTGCCCGCCGTCGAAGTCATCCGCTTCGCCGCGCAAGACATCGTCCGTCACAGGCTCGTCGCACATATCGTTGAAGCGTATCACCGTGATGAAGGCGCCCGCAGTGGCGGCTAATCTCGAAGTCGACATTCTTGCCAATTCAGAATTGTGGCGCGGGCACGAGGACATGCTCTCGCGCGCGCTTGCCGCTGCCGCACAAGCGGAAGGCAAGAGCGGCTCGGTTTCGCTGCTGCTGGGCGATGACGTCTCGGTCGCCGGACTCAATCAGCAATTCCGTGACAAAGCTGGTCCAACCAACGTGCTTTCGTTCCCGCCAGCCCCCGGAATGGGCGAACCGGGCTTTCTGGGCGACATCGCCCTCGCGGCGGAAACCATTGTCGAACAAGCGAATTTTCAAGGTAAACGGTTCGAGCACCACGCCGCGCACTTGGTCGTACACGGATTTCTCCATCTTATAGGCTATGATCACGAGAATCCGGCCGACGCCGAAGCTATGGAAGCGCGCGAGCGCACGATCCTTGCTTCGATTGGGATAGAAGATCCCTACGCGTGACGGCCGCCAACGGAGTGCGACACACACCATTATGGTTGAGACGACGAACGAAGCTGCCGACCCTCCCTCGCGAAGGCGCGCGGGCCTGCTTCAACGATGGACGCGCATCTTCGCGCGCGGGAAGCTCGGGTCCGCTGAAACGGTCGAAGAAGCCTTGCGCGTGCGCGAGGAAAACGGCGGCCAAATGGAGTTGGCGCACAAGGATCTGATCCTTCGCGCCGCGCACTTCGATCAGCTCAAAGTTGCCGACGTGATGCGCCCGCGCGCGGAGATCGTCGCCATTGAAGCCTCGTCCACCTTAGGGGAGGCGTCGCGCGTTTTCTCCGAGAGCCAACACTCGCGCCTGCCACTATACGGCGAAACGCTTGATGACCCGCAGGGCTTCATCCACGTGCGCGACGTGCTGGCGCTTCTCGCGCCCAACGAAGAAGGCGTCGCCGACGCGCAATTCGCCGATCGCTCGTTGCCGCGCATACGCCGTGAGATTTTGTTCGTGCCGCAATCGATGACGCTCGCGCGTCTTTTCCTGCGCATGCAATCCAGCCGCATCCATTTGGCGCTTGTCGTCGATGAATACGGCGGCACCGATGGCCTGGTGTCGATGGAAGATCTCGTCGAGCAAATCGTTGGCGCGATCGATGACGAACACGATGTCGATTCCGCCCTGGTGCTTGAGCGCGCCAACGGCGCCTTCGAAGCTGATGGCCGCGCGTCCATAGCTGAGCTTGAAGAAAAGCTTGGCACGAGCCTGGCGCTGCCGGATCACGAAGACGAGTTCGACACCGCCGCCGGTCTCGCGGTCGCGCTCGCGTCGCGCTTGCCGCAACGCGGCGAGATTTTGCGCCACCCAGCCGGGTTCGACGTCGAAATCGTGGACTCCGATCCCCGCCGGGTGAAACGCGTCAGGTTTAAGCCCGCAAGCGCTGAAACCGCCGCACCGCTTCGCGTTGCCACACCTGTAGGGAACGGAACACAGCGCGCGCCCTGAAGTGTTGACCTGGGGCTCCGATCACGCTCCAACCGCGCCGTCGCGCGTGTGCGACGGGGAGTGTCTCGTTGAACGCTGAGCCAGCAAACGCCGCGCAGTCTCGCATTCAGAATTGGTTTGCCTCGCGCACGCCGTGGCAGCGTCGCGGCATGGCGGCCGTCGCGGGCACGATTGCGACACTCGGCCACGCACCGTTTCAGCTGACGCTGTTCTTCGTCGCCGCCATCGTCGTGTTCATCTGGCTGCTCGATGTTTCATCGGCGAAAGAGCGCCGCCTGCGTTCGGCCTTCAGCATCGGTTGGTTCTTCGGCCTCGGCCATCTCTCGACCGGACTTTACTGGGTCGCATCAGCCTTCAACGTTGACAGTGATGCATGGGGCCCGGTTTGGGGCGTTCCCGCAACGCTCGCACTCGCTGGCGGTCTCGCGCTTTTCTTTGGCCTCGGCGCCGTGCTTGCCATGCTGCTCTGGACCAAGGACGTACGCCGTCTCGCTGTGTTTGCCGCCGCGTTCTTCGTTTCAGAATGGCTGCGCGGCACGATCCTGAGCGGCTTTCCATGGTTGTTGCCAGCGTACATCTGGACGCCCGGCGAACCGATTTCGCAACTCGCGTCGATCGTCGGCGCGTACGGGCTGACGCTGCTCACTCTGTTGGTCGCCGCCGCGCCCGCCGCGCTCGCTGATCGTGGACAAAGCTCGTTCCGGCGTTTTGCGCCAATTCTAGCGGCCACTCTCGCTATCGGCATGGCGTGGGGGTGGGGCGCACAACACATCGCGGCGGCGCCGGTCGATCTACCAGGGGCGCAACCGCTCATCCGTGTCGCGGATTCTGGTCTGGGCCAAGCCGAGAAATGGCAAAACCGCCCCGATCAGGAATGGCGCGTGCTTGAGCGCTACCTCGAAGCCAGCGGCGAACCCAGCGACGATAACGCCGACTCGATCGTGATCTGGCCCGAAGGTGCCATCCCCGCGATCAATTTCTTCATGCTCGAAAACCCGGACTTCCTGGCCGCGCTCGGCCGAGGCCTTGGCGATCGCGTGTTGATCACCGGTCTCACGCGCCGCGAAGCGCGCGCTGGCGGCGTTGCCTATTTCAATGCCGCCGCAATCATCGACGGCGTGAACGGCGAGGCGCGTCTCAGCCAGATGTATGACAAGCACCACCTCGTGCCGTTCGGCGAGTACATTCCGCTTTGGTCGTTGGTCAGCGGCCTCAACATCGCGCCGCTTCAGCGCATTGGCGCGGGCTTTGAAGCTGGCGCCCCGCCGACACGCTTGGTGGTGCCCGGCGCGCCTACGGCCGTCGTGCTCATCTGCTATGAAGCCATCTTCCCAGGCATGATCCCGCATGGCGACGCGCGCCCCGGCTGGATCGTCATGGTCACCAATGACGCCTGGTTTGGCGGCGGTTCGGGCCCGTACCAGCACTACGCCATGGCCCGCTATCGGGCGATCGAGGAGGGGCTGCCGGTCGCGCGGGCCGCCTCGGGCGGCATTTCGGCGATCGTCGACGCCTATGGCCGCCAGGTCGCCGCCACCACGCCCCGCACCGAATATGCGGAAGCGCAACTCCCCCCTGCACTCCCAGAGACCATCTGGGCGCAGTGGGGTAGTATATTGCTCGCCGCATTATTTGTATTGATCTTGGGTCTCCGGTTCATTCCCCCCGGACGATGAGGGCCGGGAGGGTCCCAAGATGAATGACGAGCGCGCAGCCAACGCGATCGACAAGAAAGTCGGTCAGCGGGTGCGAACGAGACGCCTCGAAGTCGGTATGAGCCAAGAACGGCTCGCCGAGTTACTTGGCGTCACCTTTCAACAGGTCCAAAAATACGAAAAGGGCGTGAACCGGATCGCGGTGAGCCGCCTGTTCGACATCGCCAATGCCCTGGAGATGCCTGCCGGGCGTTTCTTCGAAGGGTTGAATCCCCGTGGCGGTGTGGCCGAGAGCAAGCAGGAATACGTCGACGACGCCCTCGCCACCCCGGAAGGGGCGCAGCTCATGGCCTTGTTTGGCTCAATCAAGAGCCAGAAGCTCCGACGCAAGGTCCTGGAATTGGTCAGGACGCTGACCGAGGAAGATGTGAAGCGCTAAACACCCGCGACGATTAGGAAATTGCCAGTTCGCTCGGTTCTCCCTAAGAGAGCCGCTCCGTTTTTTTGGTTTAGGCCGGAGAATCCCGTGGCCCGCAGCAATTACGTCTTCACCAGCGAAAGCGTCTCGGAAGGTCATCCGGACAAAGTCGCAGACCGCATCTCTGACACTGTCGTGGACGCGTTTATCGCTGCCGACCCGGAGGCGCGCGTCGCCTGCGAGACCATGGTGACAACCAACCGCATCATCCTCGCCGGTGAAGTGCGCGCCGGTAAGCCAGGCAACGACAAGGCCGCCAACAAGGCTTTCACCAAGGACATCATCGCCTCGCTGCAACCGAAGGTCCGCGCTGCGGTGAAGGACATCGGCTACGAGCAGAAGGGCTTCCACTGGGAAAAGGCGAAGTACGCCTGCTACCTGCACGGCCAATCAGCGCATATCGCTCAAGGCGTCGACTCGAGCGCCAAGAAAGATGAAGGCGCCGGCGACCAAGGCATCATGTTCGGTTACGCGTGCAACGAAACGCCCGAGCAAATGCCGGCGACGCTGCAATATTCGCACAACGTGCTGAAGCGCCTCGCGGAGTTGCGTCACTCAGGTGAGCGCCCCGAGCTTGAGCCGGATGCGAAGAGCCAAGTCACGCTGCGCTACGAAAACGGCAAGCCCGTTGAAGTTGTTGCAGTGGTTGTCAGCCATCAGCACGGCAAAAAAATCGGCGACAAAGGCTACAGCCAAGCGCGCTTCGCCGAGATCGTGAAGCCGATCGCGGCTTCGGTTTTCCCCGACGGCCTGATCACCAAGAAAACCAAGTGGCACATCAACCCGACCGGCAAATTCGAAATTGGCGGCCCGGACGGCGATAGCGGCCTCACCGGCCGCAAGATCATTGTCGACACTTACGGCGGCGCAGCTCCGCACGGCGGCGGCGCGTTCTCCGGCAAGGATCCGACGAAAGTTGACCGCTCAGCCGCATACGTCTGCCGTTATCTCGCAAAGAACGTCGTTGCTGCCGGCCTCGCCGAGCGCTGCACGATTCAAATCAGCTACGCCATCGGCGTTGCCGTGCCGACGAGCTTTTACGTCGATCTCCACGGCGCCGACACCATCGATCCCGCGATCCTTGAAGCGAAGCTGCCGGAAATGATCGGCGGCGCCACGCCGCGCTCGATCCGCAACCATCTGAAGCTCAATCGTCCGATCTACGCGCGCACGGCTGCCTACGGGCACTTCGGCCGCCAGCCGGACAATGAAGGCGGCTTCACCTGGGAACGCGACGATCTGGTGGCCGAGTTGAAGGGCTTGGCGTAATATCTGAGTCATTCCGGACGCGCCTGTCGGCGTGTCCGGAATGACGAGAGTGCCGCGTTGCGCTAAGCCAGCGGCATGTCCTCATCTCTCGCACTCACACCCGACCTCGTCCGCTACCTCGCGCACGTAAACCCGCCCGAGCATCCAGCACTCGCGCGCTGCCGCAAGGAAACATCGAGCATGCCGATGGCGCGCATGCAGATCAGCGCCGAGCAGGGCGCGTTCATGCAAACGCTTGCGCGCATGCTGAACGCCAAGCGCGCCTTCGAGATCGGCGTTTTCACCGGCTACTCGTCGACAGCCGTCGCGCTCACCATGAAAGAGATGAACCCAGGTGCGCGTCTGCTCGCCTGCGACATCTCCGAAGAATGGACCACCAAAGCCCGCGATTATTGGCGCGAGGCACAAGTCGATGACCTGATCGAACTCGTCATCGCCCCCGCCACCCAAACCCTCGACGCGCGCATAGCGGCAGGGGAGGCAGGCCAATACGATCTTGGCTTCATCGACGCCGATAAAATCGGCTACGATGCTTACTACGAACGCGGCCTCACACTTCTGCGCAAAGGCGGCGCGATGCTGTTCGACAATGTGCTCTGGTCCGGCCGCGTCGCCGATCCGGCCGACACCTCGCCCGATACCTCAGCCCTTCGCGCCCTCGCACAAAAGGCCAAAGCTGACTCCCGCGTCCATGCCGCCATGACCAGTATCGGCGACGGCGTTTTGATTGTGGTGAAGCGCTAAAGTCGTCACCTCTCCCGTTGAGGGGAGAGGTCGCTCGAACGTGTGTTCGAGCGGGTGAGGGGTAACCGCCCGATCCGGGAGATGGCGCAAGCCCCTCATCCGGTCGCTTTCGCGACCACCTTTCCCCCTCGTGTGGGAGAAGGGACGAGCCGCCGCGTTGCGCCCGCGCGCGGGCAGGTCTATTCCCGGCGCCTTCATTTCCCCGAATCCTATCGGAGCAGCCCTACATGGCCCGCGCAAAAATCGCCCTCATCGGTTCTGGCATGATTGGCGGCACGCTCGCCCACATCGCGGCGCGCGAAGAATTGGGCGATGTCATTCTGTTCGACGTTGTCGAAGGCGTGCCCCAAGGCAAGGCGCTCGATATCGCCGAAGCCTCGCCTGTATTTGGCAAAGATAGCGCGCTGAAAGGCGCCAACGATTACGCCGGCATCGCTGGCGCCGATGTCTGCATCGTCACCGCCGGCGTGCCGCGCAAGCCCGGCATGAGCCGCGACGATCTTCTCGGCATCAATCTCAAAGTCATGAAGGCAGTAGGCGAGGGCATCGCTGCGCACGCGCCGAAGGCGTTCGTCATCGTCGTCACCAATCCGCTTGACGCTATGGTGTGGGCGCTGCGCCAATTCTCAAAGCTGCCGCACAACAAGGTCGTCGGCATGGCCGGCGTGCTCGACTCAGCGCGCTTCCGTTATTTCCTCGCCGAAGAATTCAAAGTCTCGGTTGAAGACGTCAGCGCCTTCGTGCTCGGTGGCCATGGCGACACCATGGTGCCACTCGCGCGCTACTCCACCATCGCCGGCATTCCGCTGCCGGATCTCGTGAAGATGGGTTGGACCAGCCAAGAAAAGCTCGACCAGATCATTCAACGCACGCGCGACGGCGGCGCTGAAATCGTCGGCCTGTTGAAGACGGGCTCAGCTTTTTATGCGCCGGCCGAAAGCGCGATCCAAATGGCGAAGAGCTATCTGCGCGATAAAAAGCGCGTGCTCCCATGCGCCGCCAATTTGAGCGGCCAGTACGGCCTGCACGACATGTATGTCGGCGTGCCGTGCATCATCGGCGCTCGCGGCGTCGAGAAAGTGATCGAAATCGAACTCACCCCCAACGAACGCGCTATGTTCGATCACAGCGTGAATGCGGTGAAGGGCTTGGTCGATGCGTGCAAAGGCATCGATCCTAGCGTGGGGTGATAACGGGCTCAGGCGCGATGCCGGGCTCACGAGGAGCGTGCGATGCCTGTGACGCCAACCGTCGGTGCGTTCGCCATTGTGCCGAGCAATGATCTGATCGCCGCTCTCCCGTTCTGGGAGCGGCTTGGATTTTCCCGCACCGGCGGTGACCGTGAGTATGTCATCATGACTGGCTGGGGTTGCGAGATTCATCTGACTCAAGCGGGCGCAGGACCTTGGCGGGTCCCTGCTGATAATAATCCCTTCGGTGTGTTCATTCGCACGCCTGACGTCGATGCGATCGCGTTGCGAGTTGATGATCTCATTATCCGCCCAGGTGGCGTTCTCCGGCATCGCGAATGGGGTATGTATGAGGTGGGAATAGCCGGTCCCGACGGATTGTTGGTGCGCATCGGTTGGCCTTCGCACCTGATCAATGGCGGCGTAACCTGAGCAAATGACAACCATCGGCCCAACCCTCACAACCGCCCGTCTCATCCTGCGCCCGCCGCAGCACGAAGACTTCGATGGCTTCGCGGCGATGGCGCAGGAAGAAGAGACCATGCGTTTCATTGGCGGCGTCGCGCCGCGTGATGCAGCTTGGCGCGCCATGGCTTCGCTGACCGGTTCATGGTCGTTGCTCGGCTATTCGATGTTCTCCGTGATCCGTCGCGACACCAACGAATGGATCGGCCGTCTCGGTCCGTGGCGTCCGGGCGGCAAAGAAGGCAGTTGGCCGGGTGATGAAGTCGGCTGGGGCGTGAAGGCCTCGGCGATGGGACAGGGCTTCGCGCACGAAGGCGCCGTCGCCGCCATCGATTGGGCTTTCGACAATCTCGGCTGGGATCACGTCATCCACTGCATCGATAAGCGCAACATTCCCTCAATAAAACTTGCCGAGCGCCTGGGATCGCAGTGCGAGCGCGAAGACGTGCGCCTCGCGCCGCCGTTCGAAAACAGCGTTGTCGATCTCTACGGCCAATCCAAAGCCGCGTGGAAAGCCAAGCGAAACGCCTGATCGTCGCTAAGCTCTTGCATCCCAAGCGCTCACCGCCACTTTGTGCGCAACGAGATTGGGGACGACAGCACATGCGGAACTTCGGCCTAGCGCTTTTGGGCGCGCTCGCGTTCGCCTATCCGGCGAATGCGCAGCAACAACCGCAGCCAACACCCGGTTTCGTGCAAGCCTCGAATCCACCCGCTGCCGAGCCGCCCGTCGCGCCTATCCCGGCCGCGCAACAACGCACAATCGATCGCCTGCAAGCCGCAGCACTCGACAGCGATCGCGCTTACGCGATCGTCGAAAGCCTCGTCACCGAAGTCGGCCCGCGTCTCGCTGGCTCCGAAGCAGAAGCACGCGCGCGCGATTGGGCCGTCGCCATGCTGCGCGCCAACGGCTTCACCAATGTCCGCGTCGAGCCATTCACGCTGCCGTACTGGGATGCGACCCGCGAAGAAGCGCACATCGTCTCGCCCGGCATCGAGCGCCCGATGGTCGCCGCCGCTCTCGGCGGCTCGCCGTCAACGCCGCAAGGCGGACTCACCGCCGAGATTGTGCGCTTCCCGGACATGGCCGCGCTCGAAGCGGCGCCGAACAGCGCAGTCGCCGGCCGCATCGTTTTCATCGATGAACACATGAGCCGTGCGCAAGATGGCGCCGGCTACGGCGTCGCCGTCCGCAAGCGCGGCCGCTGCGCGCCGATCGCGCAAGCCAAAGGCGCCGCCGCCTGTTTGATCCGCGCCGTTGGCACCGACACGCATCGCTTCGCCCACCAAGGCGGCAGCTCGCGCCAAGCGGAAGGCGCATCGCTTCCCGCCATGTCGATCTCGCCCGCTGACGCCGACGTGTTGGCAAACTTGCTCCAGCGCGGCGCTGTGCGCGTGCGTCTCGATATCCAAGCCGACATTCGTGAGAACGCACAGTCCGGAAACGTCATCGCTGAAATCCGCGGCCGCGAACGCCCCGACGAAATCGTGCTGCTCGCGGCGCACTTGGATTCTTGGGACATGGGGCAGGGCGCCATCGATGACGGCGCCGGCGTCGCCATCATCACCGCCGCCGCGCGCTTGATCCGCGATCTGCCGCGCCGTCCACGCCGCACCATCCGCATCTTACTTGCTGGCGCCGAAGAGAACGGCGTTCACGGCGGCGCCGCTTACGGCCGCGCACATGCTAGCCAAGCTGCAAACCACATCGTCGCGCTCGAAAGCGATTTCGGCGCCGGCCGCGTCTGGCGTTTCGACACCCAATTCGCCGAGCCGGCTTTGCCATATGCGCGCGCCTTCCAACGCGCGCTCGCGCCCCTGGGCGTTCTGCCTGGCCCCAACCAAGCCGATGGCGGCGCTGACGTGAGCGCAATGAAAGCGCTTGGCGTGCCGGTGGTCGATCTCAGCCAGGATGGCACGGACTATTTCAACTATCACCACACGCCGGACGACACGCTCTACGCCATCGACCCCGCAGCGCTTCAGCAGAACGTCGCGGCGTGGGCGACGTTCGTCTATCTGGCGGCCGACAGCGATTGGACTTTCCGCGCGCCACCGGCGCAGTGATGTCGAAATCGCGCTAGGCTCAGCGTCATGAGGGCAGGGAGGCCATGATGCTGAAGCTCGCTAAGACACTCGCACTCGCATGCGTGCTGTTCGCCGCTGCCTGCGCCGCGCAAGCGCAAACCACGCGCCCCGTCACCATCGATGACGCCGCTTGGCTTGCCGGCCGCTGGGTCGGCGAAGGCTTCGGCGGACAAATGGAAGAAACCTGGGCGCCGCCCGTCGGCGGCCAGATGATCGGCCATTTCCGCTATTGGCGCGACGGTCAGCCGCAATTCTACGAATTCATGGTGATGGATGTCATTGAAGGCGGCGTACGCATGCGCCTCAAGCACTTCAACCCCGACTACAGCGCCTGGGAAGATCGCGAAACCTGGACGACTTTCGAGCCCGTCTCTGTCTCACCCGAAGCGCTCGTCTTTAACGCTCTCACAATCCGCCGCGAGGGCGCGGACCGCATTGTTATGACCATCCGTATTCACCGCGGCGACACGGTGAGCGAAGACATCCTCCGCTTCCAGCGCGCGCCACTTTGACCTAGTCTCCGTGCGGGGAGACTAGGCATGATCAACAAGATTTTTGCAGGCGTGATGATAGCGAGCGGCTTGCTCACGCTCACCATGCTCTACGCTGCGTTCGCACCCGCGGCGGCAGTGCAATCCTTCTTCGGCGAAACGCCCGATGGCGCTTTCGCGTCGATCATCGTGCCGAACTGGGGCGTGCTTATTGGTCTGATGGGAGCGCTGCTCCTCTACGGCGCGCTCCATCCTCCATCACGCAAGCTCGCGCTTGTCGTCGCTGGCGCCAGCAAGATTGCGTTTGTCGGCCTCATCCTCGCGCAGGGCGATCGTTATTTGAGCGGCCTCGGCGTCGCCGTAGCAATCGACAGCGTGTTGATCGTGCTCTTTGCCGCTTACATCGTTTTCGGCAAACGAACAGCCGCGGCTTAGAGCCAACCCGCGTCGCGCAACGCTTTCACATTCGGCCGGCTCACCGGCGCTTCGGCGCCGCCTTTGAGATGAAGCGTCACCCGCTCGCCCTCGCGCTTCACGCTCTCGACTGCATCACGCGCCACCCACCAGGAGCGGTGCGTCTGCGCGCCCTCAAGTCCTTCAAGCTCGGCCATCGCGTCCGAGAGCCGCATCAAAATGAGATCGGCGCCCTTGGATGTGTGCAGGCGCAAATAATGATCTTCGGATGAGACCGCATAGATCACGGCGCCACGCAGCTTCGCCGGAAGCCGCTCCATGAACCGCACCGGCCGCGCCGCGCCAACGGCTGCATGCGTCACCGCACCTGGCCGCTGGTCCGCGAACGCCCGATCCACCAACCAAGCCACCGCGGCAATGCCGATACTTATCCCCAGCACCAGGCCGTAGAGCGTCGGCCAATAGGAGAGGGGCACAGCTTGGTTGATAGCGAGCTGGATCAAAACGATCGTCGCCGCGACCACCGCCGCAACCAATGCCGTGGCGACGATCCGGTTGGCGATCAGATTGATGCGTGGGAACAGTCTTTCGATGCCGCCCGCGATCATGGTGCCGCCGAACCAACCTTCACCGACCAGCAGGGTCCAATAGAGAAACCCGGCCCACCACGGCAGGGTGCCGGTCGCGCCGAATGGGTTGGTGAAGCTCAGGAACGCCCCAAGCGCCGCCACCACTGCCAGGCTGCGGATAAGCGGGCGCATCATCCGCGTTTCGTGAGCTGCTGCGGCCGTCATTTCACGCTTCGCCAATCGCGAGCTCCCGCCGTTCACGATGGTTCGCAGCGTACTCACGGAAATCGCAGAGAAAAGTCGCGGTTTTCATGGCTCTCCTAGCTGGCGCAACGAGCGCTTCGCCAGGAGGCAAGGATGAACCGGACCACTCTTCTCAAGTCAATCGGCGCCGGTGTCGTCGCTTTCAGCCTGCTGTCCTCGCCGGTTGAGGCGACCGTGAACGCGATCTCGCTGGTCGTGCGGGTTGATAACGTTCAATCGGGCGGCGGGCCGGTGCGCGTCGCCATGTTCGACAGCTCGTCCTGGCTGGGCCGCGCCGTCGACGCCGGGGAAGCCGACGCAACCGCCGCTTCGGTGCGCCTCAATCTTACCGCGCCGTCTGTGGGCCGTTACGGATTTGCCATCTACCAGGACGCCAACCGCGACGGGCGTCTCAACCGCAACATTGTCGGCCTGCCCACTGAGCCTGTGGCCTTCTCCAACGGCGCCGTCATCCGCTTTGGCCCGCCTTCGTTCCAAGACGCCGCCGTCCACGTCTCCGCCGCCAGCGAAACCGTCGTGAGCTTCCCGCAATGAACCGTCCCGCCTGGCTCGCGAACGGACGCATTATGCGGATCGCGCTCGTTGTCCTTGCCACCGCCGCGGTCGTGGCGGCGCTGCCGATGATGTGGCGCTATGCTCAGACAACGGAGATCAGTCCGCACGCACCGGATTGGGCGCTGTTCGCCGCACTGCCGCTGCAAGTGAAGCTTCACATCGCCAGCGCCATCACGGCGCTCTTAGTTGGAACTGTGATTTGGCTTCTGCCCAAGGGCAGGGGCTTTCACAAACCGCTCGGGTGGACGTGGGTGATCGCTATGGCCACGACAGCGATCTCCAGCCTTTTCATCACCGGCCTCAATGGCAATTCCTATTCGTTCATTCATCTGCTCAGCGGCTGGACGATCATCGCGCTGCCGATGGCGATCTTCGCTATCCGCAATCGCAACGTCGCAATGCATCGCCGCAACATGACCGGCATCTTTGTCGGGGGCCTTCTCATCGCAGGCGCATTCACCTTCATTCCCGGACGTTTCATGTTTGAATTCTTCTTCTAACGCGGCGTTTTGCCGGTTGCGATGAGCGCGAACGCAGCTATGTAGCAAGCATTCCATGACGAGCTTGTTGCGCAACGTTGCTGCGCTCATCGCAGCGGTGACGATCCTGCAACTCGCGGGCGGATTGCTTGGCGTCCGTATCCCGCTCGCCTTCACCGAAGACCATTCGCGCACCGCGCTTGGCCTCGTCGCCGCATCATACTCCGCCGGCTTCATGATGGGCGCGATGATCGCGACGGTGCTGTTTGCGCGCGTCGGCCATATTCGCGTTTACGCCGCCTGCGCCGCGATCTTCTCCGTCACCACGCTGGCGTTGCATTTCAGCGATGACATCTGGTGGTGGGGCGTTGCGCGTATGATTGCCGGCATGGCCGTCGCGCTCATGTTTGCGGCCATCGAAAGTTGGCTTTCATTCTCGATCAGCAGGCACGTGCGCGGCGAAGTGATGAGCGTCTATATGGTGCTCACCAAAGGCGCGCTCGCGCTGGGGCCGTTTCTCGCGTTCGGCTACGTCTCGAACGACGCCGAACCTTGGATGATCGCAGCCGCACTTGCCGCGCTCTCCATGGTGCCGATCTGCTTTACCTCCGCCGCACAGCCCGATCCGCCGAAAGCGCAACCGATCGCGCTCGTCGAACAATTCGCCATCGCACCCGCCGCGGTCATTGGGTGCTTCGGGGCAGGGCTGGTCAATGGCGGCGTGCTCGCTCTCGCGCCGCTTTACGCTGCCGAGCATTACGGCCCTAACGCCGCCGCCGAATTTTATTCCGCCGCCTTCACCGGCTCGCTTCTACTGCAATGGCCTGCAGGCCGGCTTTCGGATCGCGTTGATCGCCGCTTGGTGATTGCCGGCCTCGCTGCACTCGCCGCCGCCGCATCGTTTGCGCTCGCGATCTGGAGCGGTCAGCTGCTGAGCCTCTCTGCGGTTCTGCTCTTTTTCGTGTGGGGCGCTGGGGCGCTTTCATTTTATGGCATCGCCGTCGCGCACATGGCTGATCGCGCCGAGCCCGGCAAACTCGCACAATCCGCCGCTGGCTTGCTGTTTGTGTGGGCCGCGGGCTCGGTCATTGGGCCACTGGTGATGGGACCGCTGGTCGATCTCTTCGACGTCGCCGGCATGTTCTGGTTTTCCGGCGCCGCAGCGCTCTTCGTGGCGTTTGCTATGTTCTGGCGCCGCTCAACCCGCGAGGGCCCAGTCACCAAAGAAGAATTCGCACCACAAACCGGCACATCGGTTGCCGAGGGCGAAATGGCTTACGGGGACGAAACTAAACCTGATGATGAGCCCAGCGCGATTGCAGCTGTCAACAATCCGCGCTAGCGACTCCCAAGCGGGATACGCGATCTCCCGTCTAGGCGCCTCGCCCAAGCATCGCGCGATTGCTTTTGGGTGAGGCCATGACTCCATCTCTTTCGGCGCTGTTTCGCGAATCCCTGAAGATCGGCTGCCTCGGCTTCGGCGGTCCTGCCGGTCAGATCGCTTTGATGCACCGCGTCTTTGTCGACGAACGCAAGTGGATCGACGACGCGCGCTTCCAGCACATGCTCGCTTTCTGCATGCTGCTGCCTGGCCCGGAAGCACAACAGCTCGCCACCTATATCGGCTGGCGTCTGCGCGGCTGGGCCGGCGCGCTCATTGCCGGCTGGACGTTCGTCATTCCCGGCGCAGTCATCGTACTGGCGCTCTCATGGCTCTACGTGAATTACGGCGAAGTCCCGCTCGTGGCCGCCGCGTTCGATGGCATCAAATGCGCCGTCGTCGCGCTTGTCGCCGAAGCGCTCGTCAAAGTCGGCAAACGCGTCCTCAAAACCAACACCGCCCTCTGGATCGCCATCGCTGCGTTCATCGCCCTCATCTTCGGCGCACCATTCCCGCTTGTGATTGTCACTGCGGCGCTGATTGGCGTTTTCCTTCGTCCCCCGCGAGCGGGGGAGGTGTCGCCGAAGGCGACGGAGGGGGCGGACGGGCGCTCCCCCCTCAGTCACGCTTCGCGTGACAGCTCCCGCGTAAACGGGGGAGCACGGGACGCGTCGGCGCAAGCCTTCTTCTGGCTCATCCTCTGGCTCACGCCGCCAGCCATCATCGCGGCAACTCTCGGCACGGACCACGTGCTCTTCCAAATCGCGCTGCTCTTCTCGATCCTCGCCTGCGTCACCTTCGGCGGCGCTTACGCATTGCTTGCTTATCTCACCACCGAAGCCGCTTCGCGCGGCTGGCTGACGACCGCGCAAATGATTGACGGCCTCGGCCTCGCGGAGACCACGCCAGGCCCGCTCATCCTCGTGAACGAGTTCGTCGGCTTTCTCGCCGGGCACAACGCGGGCTCGCTCACGCTTGCGCTCGCCGGCGCTGCCATCGCGCTCTGGTGCACATTCGCGCCGTCCTTCGTGTGGATCTTCGCCGGCGCGCCCTATGCTGAGCGTCTGGAAAAAAACAAGCACGCCGCCGGCGCGCTCGCCGCCATCACCGCCGCCGTCCTTGGCGTCATCGCCAAGCTCGCGCTCTTCTTCGCCGCGCACGCGCTCTTCGCCCGCCAGATCAGCTTTGGCCCCACCGAATTGCCTGACCTAACCTCCGGCATCTGGTGGATGATCGCCCTGGCGCTCGCCGCAGGCGTGGCCCTCATCCGTTTCAAGATAAATCTGCTCTTGGTTCTGGCGGTTTGCGCCCTCGCAGGGTTGGCGGCGCACGTGGCGGCTCTATAAGCGACCCGAATCCGCAATCCTCGAGGCCCGCATGAACATTCACGAATACCAAGGCAAAGCCGTTCTGAAGAGCTTCGGCTTGGCCGTTCCGCGCGGCTTTCCCGCCTTCACCACCGAGGAAGCCATCGACGCCGCCGCCAAGCTCGGCGGCTCTGTCTGGGCCGTGAAGAGTCAGATCCACGCCGGCGGCCGCGGCAAGGGCAAGTTCAAAGAATCCAACGCCGGCGAAAAAGGCGGCGTCCGCATCGCCTTCAAGCCGGAAGATGTCGGCCTCTACGCATCACAAATGCTAGGCAATACATTGGTCACGCTGCAAACCGGGGCCGCCGGCCGCGTCGTCAATCGCATCTACATCGAAGAAGGCGTGAAAATCGCCAAGGAATTCTACCTCTCCGCGCTCGTTGATCGCGAGCAGGGACGCGTCGCCTTCGTTGTCAGCCAAGCCGGCGGCATGAACATCGAAGAAGTCGCGCACGACACGCCGGAAAAGATCACCACCATCGGCATCGATCCGCTCGCCGGCGTCACCAAGGCCGACACCGATAAAGTTGTCGCCACGCTCGGCCTCTCCGGCGATCTCGCCGCGCAAGCCGCCGATCTCATCACCAAGCTCTATGACGCCTTCACCAAAAGCGACATGAGCCTGCTCGAAATCAACCCGCTTATCGTCACCGAAAACAACCAGCTCCTCTGCGGCGACGCCAAAGTTAGCTTCGATCCCAACGCCGCCTTCCGCCACAAGGAATGGGCCGATCTCCGCGACATCGGCGAAGAAGACGAACGCGAGATCGAAGCCTCGAAGTACGATCTCTCCTACATCGCGCTCGACGGTGAAATTGGCTGCCTCGTCAATGGCGCCGGCCTCGCCATGGCGACGATGGACATCATCAAGCTCTTCGGCGCCGAGCCCGCAAACTTCCTCGACGTCGGCGGCGGCGCCGACAAAAACAAAGTCGAAGCCGCCTTCAAAATCATCCTTGCCGACCCAAAGGTGAAAGGCATCCTGGTCAACATCTTCGGCGGCATCGCCCGTTGCGACGTCATCGCCGAAGGCGTGATCGCGGCGGTGAAATCAGTTGGCCTGCAAGTGCCGCTCGTCGTCCGCCTCGAAGGCACCAACGTCAACGAAGGCAAAGCCATCATCCGCAACAGCGGCCTCAATGTGATTGCCGCGGATGATCTGGAAGACGCCGCGCGGAAAATCGTGAAGGCGGTTAAGGGGTAACGTTAGGCTCTCAAAAGTCGGAGACGGTTGTGGATCGAGGAGGGCTCTTCAATCGCGTCAAAGACCTCGAGAGGGACGTCCGGAGCGATGCAAATGCGCACGAAGGTCGCCTGGTCTCCATCTTGATGTCGGTGAATGGGGCGTCCCTGGCGCTCGCGTTTACAGCGATTGCATCGGGTAAGATTTGCGTGCCGTGGACGTTTGTATTGATCGCATTCCTATTCGTACTCGGTTCAGCACTCGCTTTTCTGGCCCTGGTGATGAGTTATTGGGCCAACAGAGGTTACAGTGGTCAACTAGCAAAATGGGTGATGGCGGAACTAGAGTCGAAAGGCGACGCCCCTGCTGCAAACAAGCTCGCCAGCCTGATGGAGCAGGATGAAATAGCCGCTAATGTTCAGCAAATGAGCCGCCGCTACGCGCCCTATACTTGGCTGATTAGCGCCTCCGGTGTCGCTTGGCTGCTAGGAATATTTGCGGCGGTGATTTTGGCGGTGGCGCCACAGGTCATCTGCTCTTCGACCTGACGCGGCGCGGTGACCTTGTTGGGTGCCTGTGCTATCCTCCACCCATGACTGCCATCACGCTCCCCGCCGATCTCGAAGCCTGGGCCCGCGCCGAAGTTGCCGCCGGCCGCGCTGAAAGCGTCGAAGCGCTCGTCGCCCAAGCGCTCCAAGAACGCCGCGCCGAGATCGAATACGTCCGCGGCAAACTCGACGAAGCCCGCGCCAGCCTCGCGCGCGGGGAGTTCATCGAGGGCGACGTGGTCATGGCTGAACTCGATGAGTGGATTGCCGAACTTGAGGCTGAAGCCGAGGCTGAGAGTCGTTCGCGGTGAAATGGCCGCTGCGCTTCTCGCCAGAAGCGCGCGTTGACCTACGCAATTTGACCTTCTATCTGCGCGACGAAGCAGGGCCACGCGCGGCTGCCAAGTATGCCCGCGATATCTCTCATAGGCTCGAGCGATTGCGGACCACGCCCAAGGCCGGCGTCTTGCTACCCGACTATGGTGCACATGTCCGCTTCGTTCCGTGCCGAAGGCACATCATCTATTTCGAGTTGCAGCAACGCACGGTGGTGATCTTGCGGGTCCTGCACGCTTTACAAGATCGCGACGCAATTATGCGTGGGAGAGGATGAGATACGCAGCGCCGAAGCGGGCATCGGAGGCGCCTCTATCCCACAGCAAACACCGCTCCTGGCCGGCAAAATCGCACCCGCGCCCATAATCTATCCTACACCACCCAACCCAGGCGCATACTGCGCCCGCCAATGACAGCAGCGCCCACCTCCAGCACCATCAACGGGCCTGCCAAATCCGGTCCGCGCGCGGCGCCGCTCGCACTGTGGCGCATCGCCGAAGCGTTTCTGCATCTGCTGCACAATTTGTTTGGCGCGCCCGAGGATGTCGCGCGCAAGCACACGCTCACGCAAAAATCGCACGCACTGATGCTCCCTTGGCTCCGCGCCGGCGAAGCTCTGCTGCGCCGGTTGCTGCTGATCGAGGCTTTCGCCCATGTCGCTCCGCCAAACGCGCCCAAGCCCTTGCCGCGTCCGCGTAAGCGCGTGTGCAAGCCAATGCGCTTTTACACCGAAGAGCCGGACGGATGGCGCGTTTCATTCCGCTGTTTTGAGGGTGACACATATGCGCGCCCACCGGGCCGCAAGAACGCCCCCAACGGAAAGGGTGCGTGCATGTCATCCGCAAGATTCCGTTCCGCTTGGCCGCTGGCCGAGCGCTACGAGGCGGTATCTTGGCGCTTGTTGGGAAGAAGCCGTGTGAGGCGGTCGCCACATTGGCAGCATGACCAAAGCCAACGGTGAAGAGGCTTTCGGCGTCCAGTCGATATTGCGGATGCGCGAAAGCATTATCCAGCAAATCAGTGATGCTGAAAATCTGATGCAGAGCCTTGTGCTTCAGCTCACGCACGTAGAGGCGACGCTGAAAATCTTGCGCCCCGAAATCGCGCTGACGCCGGTTCGCAAGCGCCCGCCACTGACACGCCCCCATGTGCGGCGGGGATAGTAGCCACAGAAATCAACGCTTGGTGCAGATGAAAGCGCAAGTGCGGTGACGCGGCGAACTTGCGCGCCGTTGTCAACGCGGCGGTTATCTTCGCGCCATGCAGCTTCCTGCGCGTAGCGGAGCAAGTACGGACCAGCGACATGGTGGCTGTGGCCGATCTCGCCGCGACGCATGCGGCTGAAAAACGATTCTGCCCAATTCGTGCAACCGCCATCGAAGCTGTAGGCTTCACGGTGATTGATCCGCTTCATTTCAAAGCGGGCGTGCAACGCGTCCCAGCCCGTAGCTTCATCGGCCTGCAACTTCGTCTCCTTGCGGACGCGTGCCTTGATGAAACCGATTGCTTGCGCTTCTGAGCGGAAAACGCGGGGAGAGTTTCGCCGCCACGCTCGCGCACCACCACAACGACCTTGCGCTTGCCGCTCTTGTTCTCGCTGAGGCGACGGTCAACGCGGTCCTTGCGGAGGTTGGCGGGCTTCACGTAGCCGCCAAAATATCCACCGTCGATTTCGACGGTTTGGCCTTCGCCGCCAACAACGCGGCCCTTCAATTCTTCGCTCATTGCTTCGCGGATTTTGTGAAGCAGAACCCAGCAAGCTTTGTAGCTCATGCCAAGGTCACGCGAGAGCGCGAGGGCCGACTTGCCTTTGACTTCGTTCATCGCGACCGCGACGCAGGCGAGGTATGTACGCAGCGGCGCCTTATGCGACGCGAAAAGCGTCTGCGAGGTGAGCGAGTAGCGCTTGCCGCAATCGCGGCATTGAAGCTGAAGGCCACCCGACTTGCGGCGCCATTCGTAAGGATTGAGCGAGCCGCACTCTGGGCAATGCGGAGCGCCGCCCTCCCAGCGCAGATCACGAAACAGCGCCTCAGCTTCCGCGTCGCTCATGCGAAACACGGCCGCTAGTGAAAGCGTCCTTGCTTTGCTGAGGGTGAGGAAGTGGGCCGTCACGGTGGCTGTCGCGCTCCTTATGGAGCATATATGCCACCTTATAGGGAGCGTGACAAGCCATAAAGCATCAGATATGCTCCTTTTGTATCGGAAGGACTACCAATGGGGCTTGCGCAGACAGAGGCGGAGCTTGCCGACCGGCTTTCAACTTGGGTGAAGGCGGAGCTGAAGCGAGCGAAGATGACCTACGCCGATTTGGCGAAGGCGCTCGCTGAGCACGGCTTGGACGGCGAGACAGAACACAGCGTCAAATCCAAGCTGAAGCGCGGGACGTTCCCAGCGACGTTCCTCATGGCGACAGTGGCGGCGCTGGGGCTGCCGCATGTCTGTCTCGAAGATATTTGAAAAGGCTGCGCCGTTTCTTGCGCTACTCGCGGTGCTCGCGACGCTTTGGGTGGTTGCTGCCGCCGTAGTGGCGACTGATCAGCATGTTTCCAGCGCCTATCAACGCGCCACCGCCAACGAGCCCGAGCAAGAAGGCCCAGCCGTAGCGCACGGCAACGCGGAAGAGCGGATCGCTGATTATACGCTCGTTCTCACTGCGCTCACCGGTCTCCTTGCTGCTGCTACTGTCGGACTGATTTGGGCCACGCACAGGTTGGGCGAGCGTGCCGATCACGGAATGCGCGTTCTGGAACGCGCGTACATTTATCCGGTCCTCAACGACGCGAATCCCGATGACGGCCCATCGCGTCGGCTCGACATGATTTTCTCGGCGCCCACTGCCGATGAGGAGCGGGCCATGTCGCTGCCATTCTTGTTCAAGAACATGGGAAAGACGCCAGGTGTCATTCTCGCGGTGGAGGCAGACCTTCGATACGAAGGAAAGCTTTTCAATGTCACTCGCCACTATGTGACTTCGCCAATTCTCGGTGAGGGCGAGTCGAGCAACGAACTCATCGCGCGGGGCATGCTCTTTCCCCGAGAGGCGGCCTTTATTCTCGTTGGTGATGTTGAGCAGACCCGCGAAACGTCGCCGGATGGAATTCTGATTTTCCAGGGGTATGTGAACTACTCCGACGTATTCGGAGAGGAGCATCACGAACCGTTCGTGTGGCGCTACCTGCGGCGGCCCAGACGCTTCGTGCCAGTTCTCCAGCCGCATCATAAGCCAAAGCGCTAGCAGGGCTGGTATTATGGCGCAGACGCAACCACGAAGATTTTTTGAACCCTTGGTAATCGCCTTTGGCGCGGTCGCAGTTGTGCTGGCGATGTTTTGGTTCATCGCTCTAGCAATCGATCAAGTTCACAGCGAGCGCGCTCAGGATCAGCGCGGCGCCCACACTGAGCAGCGCGAGCCCACGCTTACGGTTACGACCGGTGAAGGCCCACAAGCCTATCGTGCCGATTACTACGCCCCCGAGGAGCACGAAGAACCATGGTTTCTTGGAATGAGCGCAGAGCACGGATTGGCTTGGCTCACGTTGCTCTTGGTGGGCGGCACTTTCGCTCTTGCGGTTTTCACCTTTCGGCTCTGGGCGGAGACCAGAGACGCGCTCGCTCAGGCTAAGACCGACGCCGACCTTAATCGGAAACAAGCCGTTGATCTGTTCGCTTCCCAGCAGCGCCCGTGGATTTCGATTGAAGAAATCCGCCCCGTTGCTCCCTTTGAATACCAGCCAGTTTTCAGGCGTTGGCAATCTCAGTTGGCGTTCAGCTTGCGAAACGTGGGCGGTTCGCCCGCTCAAGCGGTCCGCGTGTATGTAAGCGTCTCGCATTCGATGTTCGCCATGGAGGAACTGGAGGATATGCGTCGGCGAATCGAAAGCGGAGACGTTGAAGAGTGGCGCCCTCGGAATGTGGAGCGCGTCATTTTTCCTCAAGCGCCGGTCAGCCAAACCGAATTCTTTGAAGTCAGCGATGACAATCTTCCCGGCAGCATTCCAGCCCAAGGCGAAAACGCGGGTGTGTTTCAAGCGACCTTGTGGCCAAGCGTCTACGGCTATGTTGTTTATCGTTCCACCATCCCCGGAGACGACAATCTCCACATGACCGGCTTCAATTTCGGGGTGGGTTTCGCCCATGGGTTCGGCGCGCGCGGACCGCTTGTGTTCAATCCAGAGACCACCGATCTCGCCACCATCCGCGCTGAAGCGGACCAAATCATCTTGGTGGGCAATCCAATGGGTTGGATCGCTAACTGACAACGTGAGCGCGCACAGCGCGGCGGCGATCATCTAACTGACCTTGGAAGCCGCGCGGGCGCGCGCTTCCCAACAAGCGCCAAGATACCGCTACGAGGCGCTCTTGCGCGTCTTCAATGATCCCACACCCTATGCCCGGCGCCTCGCGCGCCGCTTGCGCGCCGATCAAAATTGCGCCGATCGACTCATGCGCGCGTCTCAACGCGCTTCGCATATTGCCGGTGCCGAAAACCTGATGCGGCTCGGAGACGCTTGCGTTGACGCTTTTCACGCGGGCACGGCCCGCGCCGCACAAGACACCAGCTAAATCACCACGTTCGCGGCCGAACCCACAACGCCATTCCGAGCCGGAATGGCGGCCGCCTGCGCTTGGCCGCTTTTTCGCTGCGCGCCGGCGTCAGTCGTACTAAACGTGGTGTCGAATTTTTCAGAGGGGAGTGAACTATGATCGGCTACGTCACACTTGGCACCAACGATCTTCCACGCGCCGCCAAATTCTACGACGCTATCGCCGCCGAACTCGGCGCCAAGCGTATGATGGATTACGAGACCTTCATCGCCTGGGGCGAGGCTGGCGCCGCCGCCGGAATCGGCCTCACCAAACCGTTCGACGGAAACACCGCGACCGTCGGCAATGGCGTCATGGTCGCGCTCGAGTGCAAGGACGCGGCGCAGGTCGATCGCCTCTACAACTTGGCCATGTCAATGGGCGCGAAGTGCGAAGGCCCCCCGGGTCCGCGCGGCGACGGCGGCTTCTATGCCGGGTATTTCCGCGATCCCGACGGCAACAAGCTCAACGCCTTCATCATGGGCTGATCCGCGACGCCGGGCAGGGTTTGCGAAGCGGGGCGGCGTGGTCTAGGACCCGTCCCGAATTCCGCACTCTGCCACGGCCCGGGGGCCCTTTTGTCCATTCTCGTCAACGCCGCCACGCGCGTCATCTGCCAGGGTTTCACCGGCAAGAACGGCACGTTCCATTCCGAACAAGCCATTGCCTACGGCACCAAGATGACCGGCGGTGTCTCGCCGGGGAAGGGCGGCCAAACCCATCTCGGCCTCCCGGTGTTCAACACCGTCGCCGAAGCCAAGGAGCGCGCGGGCGCCGACGCGACCGTAATTTACGTGCCGCCACCGGGTGCGGCCGCCGCGATCGAAGAAGCGATCGAAGCTGAAATTCCGTACATCGTGTGCATCACCGAAGGCATTCCGGTGCTCGACATGGTGCGGGTGAAGTCAAAGCTTGGGGCGTCGAAGTCCAAACTGCTCGGCCCGAACTGCCCGGGCATCTTGACGCCGAACGAGTGCAAGATCGGCATCATGCCCGGCCAGATCTTCAAGAAGGGCTCAGTCGGCGTTGTCTCGCGCTCGGGCACGCTGACCTACGAAGCGGTGTTCCAAACCACCAATGAAGGCCTCGGCCAATCTACTGCGGTCGGCATCGGCGGCGATCCGGTGAAGGGCACCGAGTTCATTGATGTGCTCGAGCTTTTCTTGGGCGACGCCGAAACGAAGTCGATCATCATGATCGGCGAAATCGGCGGCTCGGCGGAAGAAGACGCCGCCCAGTTCCTCGCCGATGAACGCAAAAACGGCCGCTGGAAGCCAACCGTCGGCTTCATCGCCGGCTCTACCGCACCTCCGGGGCGTCGCATGGGCCACGCCGGCGCTATCATTTCCGGCGGCAAGGGCGATGCGCCCTCCAAAATGGCCGCCTTCGAAGCCGCCGGTATAAAAGTGTCGCCGCACCCCGCCGCGCTCGGGCGCACTATGTCGGAACTGCTCAAAGGCTAATCAGCCTTAGCCCTGCGCCAACGCAGCCCTTCTTTCCCTGAGCGACGCACTTTAGAAGGGGCGCCGCTTGGCGGGGCGACCTATATTTTCTGTGGGTTCGTCCCGATTTCCGAAAGGTCAGCGTTCCATGGCGGATGACGCCCGCAGCCTGTCCAATACAGCAATGCTCGAAACGAGTTTCCTCCACGGCGCCAATGCGACGTTCGTGGAAGAAATGGCAGCGCGTTACGCGCGCGATCCGAATTCGGTCGATGTCTCTTGGCGCAATTTCTTCGACGCTGTTCGCGATGATCCCGTAGCCGTGGCGGCAGCCGTGAAAGGTCCATCCTGGTATCGCCCCGAAATCGCGCAACCGCAGACAACTGAGACCACCGCGCTGCTAGACGGCAATTGGGCCGGGCTCACGGCGAAGCTCGAACAAAAAGTCGCCGCGCGTTTGCCTGGCGCGTCGACGCAAGATGTTCAATCGGCCGCGCGTGATAGCGTACGCGCTTTGATGATGATCCGCGCCTACCGCACGCGCGGGCATCTCGCCGCCAACCTCGATCCGCTCGGCATCGAAGCGCGTCCGCCGGCGCCGGATCTCGATCCGGCAAGCCACGGCTTTGGCCCCAGCGACCTCGATCGTCCGATCTTCATCGACGGCGTGCTCGGTATGCAGAGCGCGACCGTCAACGAGATGCTGGCGATCCTGAAGCGCACGTATTGTGGCACGTTCGGCATCGAGTTCATGCACATCACCGATCCGGGGGAGAAGTCCTGGATTCAGGAGCGCATCGAAGGGCCGGACAAAGAAATCGCGTTCACCACCGAAGGCAAACGCTCGATTCTCAAAAAACTGATCGAAGGCGAGAGCTTCGAAAAGTTCGTGCACAAGCGCCATCCAGGTACGAAGCGCTTCGGCCTCGATGGCGGCGAAGCGATGATCCCGGCGCTTGAGCAGATCATCAAGCGCGGCGGCGCGCTCGGCGTGCAGGAAATCATCCTCGGCATGGCCCACCGCGGCCGCTTGAATGTGCTCGCCGCTGTGATGGGCAAACCGTATCAAGCGATTTTCCATGAATTTCAGGGCGGTTCGGCGACTCCGGACGACGTGCTCGGCTCGGGCGATGTGAAGTATCATTTGGGCGCCTCAAGCGATCATGCGTTCGATGGCAACAATGTCCACCTCTCGCTGACCGCGAACCCGTCACACCTCGAAATCGTCAATCCTGTCGTGCTTGGCAAAGCCCGCGCAAAGCAAGCGCAGCGCGCGACATGGACCGAAGAAGGCGAGGCGCTACACGATTTGCGCGCGCGCGTGATGCCGCTGCTGATTCACGGCGACGCCGCATTTGCGGGGCAGGGTGTCGTCGCCGAGTGCTTCGCGCTCTCAGGGCTGCGCGGTTACAAAACCGGCGGCACGATGCACTTTATCATCAACAACCAGATCGGCTTCACCACTGCGCCGCGGTTCTCGCGCTCCAGCCCATATCCGTCGGACGTCGCGCTGATGGTGCAAGCGCCGATCATGCACGTGAACGGCGATGATCCGGAGGCGGTTGTGTTCGCCGCCAAGGTCGCGACCGAATATCGCCAGCTCTTCGGCAAAGATGTCGTCATCGATATGTTCTGCTATCGCCGCTACGGCCACAATGAAGGCGACGATCCGACCATGACGCAGCCGATCATGTATCGGCGCGTGAAGGAGCAGCAGACGACGCTCTCAATTTACGCTGAGCGCCTGCTCAAAGAAGGCGTCGTGACCCAAGCCGACCTTGATGACTGGCAGAACGACTTCAACGCCTTCCTGGATCGCGAGTTCGACGCCGGCAAAAATTACCGCTCCAACAAAGCTGATTGGCTCGACGGTGTTTGGGCCGGCTTTGCGCTGCCGGAAGACGACGATCGCCGCGGCAAAACCGAAGCGCCGCTTGCGAAGCTAAAAGACCTCGGCCGCCGCATCACCGACATTCCGCGCGATTTCGACATGCACAAAACCGTGCAGCGCGTGGTCGAGGCCCGCCGCAAGGCGATCGACGATGGCCAAGGCGTCGACTGGGCGCTGTCCGAGCATTTGGCGTTCGCGACCTTGCTCGATGAAGGCTTCAACGTGCGCTTGAGCGGCCAGGATTCGGCGCGCGGCACGTTCAGTCAGCGGCACTCGCACTTTGTCGATCAGACCAACGAAAACCGCTACACGCCGCTCAATCACATGCACGCCGGCCAAGCGCATTACGAAGTGATCGATTCGCTTCTCTCAGAGGAAGCAGTGCTTGGTTTCGAATATGGCTACACGCTCGCCGATCCGAAAACGCTGACCATTTGGGAAGCGCAGTTTGGCGACTTCGTGAACGGCGCACAGGTCGTGATCGATCAATTCATCTCGTCAGGTGAGCGCAAGTGGCTTCGGATGTCCGGTCTCGTGCTGCTGCTGCCGCACGGCTACGAAGGGCAAGGCCCCGAGCACTCCTCAGCGCGTATGGAGCGTTTCCTGCAGCAATGCGCGGAAGACAACATGCAGATCGTCAATGCGACGACGCCAGCGAATTACTTCCATGCGCTGCGCCGTCAATTGCATCGCGATTTCCGTAAACCCCTTGTGGTGTTCACGCCAAAATCGCTGTTGCGCCACAAGAAGGCGGTTTCGGCGCTGGCCGACATGGGCGAGAGCACATCGTTCCACCGCGTGCTGTGGGACGATGCGCAACTCGGCAATGGCAATACGGCGATCAAGCTCAAGGGCGACAGCGAAATCCGCCGTGTCGTGCTGTGTTCAGGCAAGGTCTATTTCGACCTGCTCGACGAGCGCGAAAAGCGCGGGCTGAATGACGTCTATATCTTGCGCCTCGAACAGCTCTATCCCTGGCCGATCAAGTCGATGATGCACGAGCTTGGCCGTTTCCCGAACGCCGAATTGGTGTGGTGTCAGGAAGAGCCGAAGAATATGGGCGGCTACACCTTCGCCGAACCGTGGCTCGAAGTGACGTTGGAAAAAATGCACGTGAAAGCCAAGCGCGCGCGCTATGCTGGCCGCCCAGCCACAGCGTCCACCGCCGCAGGCCAAATGTCGAAGCACCTCAAAGAGCTCGAAGCGTTGCTGGAGCAAGCACTCGGATGAGCACCGTGAGCGGCTCCTGTCATTGTGGCGCTGTCCGCTTCGAAGTGGATGAGCCCGAATGGGTGATGGACTGCAATTGTTCGCATTGCCGTCTCTATGGCGGTCTTTGGGCTTACTACCCGCAGCGCGACGTGCGTTTCGCTGCGCCGCCCGACACCTTCATCTACATGTGGGGCGATCGCGCGCTGGAGTTTCACCACTGCCGCACCTGTGGATGTGCGACGCACAGCACTGAATTTGGAAACGACGCCGCCGAAAGAATCGCCGTCAATGCACGGCTTATGCGAGGTTTGGACCCCAAGCGCGTGCGGCTCGTACAAAAAAACAACGGCAATGACGGCGTATTCTGGACCAAAACCGATTCACCCGTCCTGCCCAGTCATGATGCGCCCCCAGCAACGAAGTGATTTGAAATGACCGATATTGTTGTGCCGACACTTGGCGAAAGCGTGAGCGAAGCCACTGTCGCCAAGTGGATGAAGAAGGCCGGCGACACCGTCCGCAAGGACGAGACGCTGGTCGAGCTGGAGACTGATAAAGTTTCGGTCGAAGTCTCGGCGCCGGAGGCTGGCGTGCTGAGCGAGATCGTCGCCAGCGAAGGCGTCACGGTTGGCATCGGCGCCATCCTCGGCCGCATGGGCGGAGCGGGCGCGCAACCGGCGCCGTCCGCACCGAAAGCTGAAGCGCCGAAGCCCGCGCCGGCGCAGCCATCGCCACAACAAGTCGCGCCGCAACCCGCCGCCAGCAATGGCGCGGCCAAGCAGGCGCCGCCTTCGGTTCAGCGCATTGCGGCGGAGAACAACGTCAACGTTTCCGGCGTTGCGGGCTCAGGCAAAGATGGTCGTGTCACCAAGGCGGACGCGCTCGCAATCATCGAAAATCGCGCCGTGCAAGCACAGCCGCAAGCGGCGCATCCGCCGCTGGCTGCGCGGGTCGTCGGTGAACGCGAAGAGCGCGTGCCAATGACGCGCCTCCGCAAGACCGTCGCGCGCCGCCTGAAGGAAGCGCAAAACACTGCGGCGATGCTGACGACGTTCAACGAAGCCGACATGTCGGCGATCATGGCGGCGCGCAACAAGTACAAGGATAGTTTCGAGCGCAAACATGGCGTGAAGCTCGGCTTCATGTCCTTCTTCGTGAAGGCGTGCATCGCCGGCTTAAAGGAAATCCCGAACGTCAACGCCGAGATCGATGGCGACGACATCATCTACAAAAATTTCTACGACATCGGCATTGCGGTCGGCACCGATCGCGGCCTGGTCGTGCCGGTCGTGCGCGACGCCGATCACAAGTCGATGGCCGAAATCGAAAAAGAAATCGGCGAACTCGGCGTAAAAGCCCGTGACGGCCATTTGAAGATCGAAGATTTGCAGGGCGCGACGTTCACGATCAGCAATGGCGGCGTTTACGGCTCGCTGATGTCGACGCCGATCCTGAATGCGCCGCAATCGGGCATTCTCGGCATGCACAAAATTCAAGAGCGCCCGGTCGTCGTCGACAAACAAGTCGTCGTACGGCCGATGATGTATCTCGCCATGAGCTACGATCACCGCATCGTCGACGGCAAAGAAGCGGTGACGTTTCTGGTGCGCGTGAAGGAAGGCCTGGAAGATCCCGAGCGCATGTTACTCGATCTCTAATCCCTTGAGGGAGGGAAGAGAATGAGTGCTTACATCATCGTGTGCTGTTCGCGAGGCGTATGAAAAGTTCGCGCCGCTGAGCGCTTACGATACACGGTTTCTAGCGCGCGATCTTCTTCGTGAAGTTCAGCCCGACGCGTCGCCTCGTGCACATTTGTGTCTTCGAGCTTCGCTGCCAGTTGCGCGAAGAATTGTCCCGCGGGGATCAGGCCGCTCGCATCGGCCGCGCCGCGAAGTTTTTGTACGTGCATTGGGCAATCTCCTGATCGCCCGCCCGCAAGTAGAACGGCGCCGAACGCGCCTTGTTGCGCGTTGCGCACGCGGATCGTTGTGGAGAACTATTTCTTCTCTTTGTGCAGCACCACGAGCGCGAGCCCGATCGCGCTGACGAGAACAGGGGCGCCAGTCGCAAACACGCCCGGCACGAAGTCCGGAAAATTGTAGGAGGGTGCGTACCAAGCCATCCCAGTCGAAATCCCCCAGGCGCCGCACAGCAAGCGCAATCCCCCGCTCTTCGCCGTCAGCGTTCGGTAGGCGCCCAAGCACAAGAGCAAAGCCGCCACAGCCGGGCCGACGGCGCCAAAGCCGTGTCCGCCCCATTCTGAAGCCAGCGAAGCCAGAACCGCAGCCGCAACAAGAACTGCCATCCACGCGCTGATCTTCGCCATTTATCATTCCCTCCGCCGGCGCAGGCTAGCGCGGCTCTTCTCCTGGCAGAAGAGCAATGAATCCAAACGTTTTCTCAGAGCCCATTGGCGTTCCGCAACGAGCCCGGTAGATTGCGGCGCGTCGCTCGGGGGAGCGGTGCGGGAGGGGACACCCCAATGACATTTATTCTGCGCTGGCCTGCCATTTTGGTGCTGCTGCTTTTGGTGTTCGTGAGCCTCGGCGCGGCGTTCGCCGGCACGGTGCATTTGGCGCAACTGCCGATCGAATTGCCGATGACGGCCGACCAGGAAGCCACGATCAATCAGTTGACCTGGATCGAGATTGGCCTCTGGGGCGGCGCCGGACTTTTCTTTTTGATTTCGGCGGTGCGCCTCATTCGCCGGACGCAAGGGTTCTGGATGTGGCTGCTTGGCTTTGCGCTCTACGGCGCGCGCTGGGCGGTTGCCCAACAGAACGAAGGCGGAGGTTTAGTCGCGAATGTCCAAAGCATCGACGTCAACGCCTATATGGCGCCGGCGGATCTTGCGGCGAACACCGGCGGCACTGAAGCGCAAGTTGGCATTCTTGGCATCGTCCTGATCGTCGGCTTGCTCATTTTCATCGTCGACGCTGCCGACCGCGCCTATTGGGATAAGCACGGCGCCTAAACGCGGAGGAGGGCGAGGGTGCTGCTGCTTGGACGCATCTTCGCCGCCCTGATTTCGGGCGCGCTGCTCGCGCAAGCTTACTCTCTCCATCCCTTTTGGCCGCTCGCTTGGCTTGCGCCGATTCCGCTGTTGATTGCAGCGATCGGCGCTTCTCGCGTTGGTGCGCTGGCATACGGCGCGATCGCTGGCGTCGTCTCGATGGCGCTGATGATCACGTATTTCGTGGAAGTCGCCGGCCTCGTGCCGGTGCTGATCATCACGCTGAGCAAGGCTTTGATCTGGGCGGCGATGGCGTATGCGGTGCGCGGGGCTGCGAAGTCGTTGCCGAAATGGGCGGCGATCTTCGTTTTCCCGGCGCTGATGGCCGGTATCGATAACTTGACCGCCGCAACCTCGCCGCACGGCACAGCTGGCGCGTTTGCCTACAGCCAGATGGATTTCGTACCAGTGATCCAGATCGCATCGCTCGGCGGCGCGCCGGCGATTACGTTTGTGGTGACGCTGTTTGCTTCGGCTGTAGCGTTCCTGTTGGCCAAGCGCGCGATTGTCTCGGCCGCCGCGCCGGCGCTGATTGTTGCGGCCGCGCTCAGCTTTGGCGTTTTCCGTATTCCGCTGGTCGAACCCGAAACGCCAAGCGGTGCACCGCGTACGATCAACGCGACGCTCATTGCCGGAGACCAGTTCGAGGGCATTCCCGAAGACTGGCGCAATGTCTGGAACGCCTACACACCGCAAATCGAACGCGCCGCCGACGATGGCCGTCGCATCATCGTGTTGCCGGAAAAGATTGCGCATCTCGAACCGGGTGATCGCGCCGCCGCGATCGAGCAGCTTGCGGAGATCGCGCGCCGCCGCGATCTGCTCATCGTGGCTGGCGTTGACGATGAAGCGGACGATGGCCGCTTCAATCGCGCCTTCGTATTTACGCGCGAAACCTGGGGGAGCTACGACAAGCGCCACATGATCCCAGCCTTCGAGTCGCACTTTGCACTCGGCACTGAGCCGCTGATCTTTGAGCACGAAGACGTCCGCTATGGTGTCGCCATCTGCAAAGACATGGACTTCGCTGACCTTGGCCGCGAATACGCCGGCGTCGATGTCATGCTCGTGCCGGCTTGGGATTTTGGCGAGGACGCCTGGCTGCACAGCCGCATGGGCGTCTTGCGCGGCGTCGAGAGCGGCTACGCTATCGTCCGCAGCGCCCGGAACGGCGTGCTCACCGTCAGCGACGCTTATGGCCGCGTCACGTCAGAAGCGCCAAGTGGGCCGCAAACGGCATATAACGTTGTGGCGCCGACGAGCGGACCGGGGGCCACGCTCTATGCTCGCATTGGCGATGTCTTTGGCTGGTTCGCACTGGCGCTTGCGGTGGTTCTGATCTGCTGGACCATCTGGGCCCGCAGGCGTGCAGGGCAGGGCGACTAAATCGCGGATTGATCGCTGCTCGCGCCGCCCTATGTTCCGCGTGAAATCTAACGCCAGCGCCGAAGCGCGCGATCTCGCATCACCGGAGCATTCATGTCGTACGATCTCGTCATAATCGGGGGCGGTCCCGGCGGCTACAATTGCGCGATCCGCGCCGGCCAACTCGGGCTGAAGACGGCGATCGTCGAGAGCCGCGGCAAACTCGGCGGCACATGTCTCAATGTTGGATGCATCCCCTCGAAGGCTCTGTTGCATGCGAGCGAGTATTTCGAGGCGGCGACGAAGACGTTTCCGTCGATGGGCGTGAAAGTGAGCGGCGTTGAACTCGATCTGCCGCAAATGTTGAAGCAGAAGGAAGACGCGGTCGATGGCCTCACCAAAGGCGTCGAGTTTTTGATGCGCAAGAACAAGGTCGACTACGTCAAAGGCTTTGGGGCGATTGCAGGCAAGGGTAAAGTTGAAGTCACCGGCCCGGATGGCGCGAAGCAAACGCTTGAGACCAAGAACATCGTCATCGCCACCGGCTCGGAGCCGACGCCGCTTCCGGGCATCGATATCGACGAAGAACGCATCGTCAGTTCGACCGGCGCGCTCTCACTTTCGCAAGTGCCGGGCAAACTCATCGTTGTCGGCGCCGGCGTTATCGGGCTTGAGCTTGGCTCGGTGTGGCGCCGTCTCGGCGCGGAGGTCACGGTTGTTGAATTCCTCGATAAGATTACGCCGACCATCGATGCGGAAATCTCGACCGCGTTCCAGCGGATTTTGAAAAAGCAGGGCGTGAAGTTCGAGCTTGGCCATAAAGTCACTGGCGTTGAAAAGACAGGCGCTGGTCTTCAGGTCAGCATCGAGCCCGCGAAGGGCGGCCAAGCGCGCACACTCGACGCCGATGTCGTGCTTGTCGCGATCGGCCGCCGCCCGTTCACGCAGAACTTGGGCTTGGAGACGGTCGGCATCAAAACTGATGCGCGCGGCTTTATTCCGAACGATCACCTGAAGACGACCGCCGAGGGCGTTTACGTTCTGGGCGACGTGACCACCGGCGCGATGCTGGCGCACAAGGCCGAAGAAGAAGGCATCGCCATCGCGCAATTGATCGCGGGGCAGTGGGGGCACGTGAATTACGACGTCATTCCGAATGTGATCTATACCTATCCGGAAGTCGCCACCGTCGGGAAGACGGAAGAAGAATTGAAGGCGGTTGGCGTCGAATACAAAGTCGGCAAGTTCCAGTTCATGGCCAACTCGCGTGCGCGCACCAATCACGAAACCGATGGTTTGGTGAAGGTGCTCGAAGAGGTCGCGACCAAGAAAGTCGTTGGGGTTCACATGGTCGGCGTCGGCGTCGGCGAAATGATCGGCGAGATTTGCGTGGCGATGGAATTCGGCGCGTCGGCCGAAGACATCGCCCGCACCTGCCACGCGCACCCGACGATGGCGGAGGCCATTCGCGAAGCCGCTAAGGGCGTCGATGGCTGGGTGATGCAGTCTTGACTAACGCACTCTCCGTCCGCGCGCTCACCAAAAAGTTTGGCGACAAGATCGCTGTTGATGCGCTCGATCTCGATATTCGCGCGGGTGAGCTTTATGCGCTTCTTGGGCCAAATGGCGCGGGCAAAACGACGACGCTGCGTATGGTCACTGGCTTGCTGAGGCCGGATTCCGGTTCGATCCATGTGTTCGGCGCCGATGCGATCGCCGATCCAATTGCGGCCAAACGCATGCTGGCGTGGTTGCCGGATGAACCGGCGCTCTACGACAAGCTGACGGCGTGGGAGTATTTGGAGTTCATCGCCGGGCTCTGGGGCGTCGATGCCAAAGCGGCGGCGCCACGCGCGGAAGAGTTGCTGAAACTGCTGGGACTTTGGGACAATCGCGATGAGCGCACTGAGGGCTTTTCGCGCGGCATGAAGCAGAAGACAGCGCTCGCCGGCGCGCTGATCCACGATCCGAAATTGTTGATGCTGGATGAGCCGTTGACCGGTTTGGACGCGGCGGTGGCGCGGCAGGTGAAAGACCTGCTGGTGCAACGCGCCAAGAGCGGCGGCTCGGTTATTCTGACGACGCACATCTTGGATGTGGCCGAGCGCGTCGCCGACCGCATTGGCATCATTCAAGGCGGCAAGTTGCTGGCCGAAGGCACGCTGACAGAATTGCGCGGCAGGGCAGGCGGCGACAACGCGACGCTTGAGGACGTTTATCTCCAACTCGTTGGCGCCACCGAAGCCGGAGCGGCTTGATGTTCGGCCCGGGCGGCGTGCTCTTCCTGCTGCGCCACGAAATGCTGCTGACCTGGCGCGCATTCCGCGCGAGCGGCAAAGGCCGCCACGTTCGCCGCATCTTCTTCTATTCGATCATGGCCGCCGTTCTAGGTTTTGGCGGTTATTGGGCCGCACGGTTTTTGTCGGATATCCAGCCGCAGCCGGACGTGATGACGCTTGGCGTTGTCGGCGGCGTGTTTGCGATTTTGTTTTCGCTGATGTTGTCGCAGGCGCTGATGCTGATTACGGAATCGCTCTATCAACGCGGCGATCTCGATCTGTTGCTCGCATCGCCGGTGCCGCTATGGCGGGTGGTAATCGTGCGGATGAGCGCGATCGCGATCAATGTCGGGTTGTTTTATCTCATCCTCGTCGCTGCCGTGTGCGTGTGGTTGCCATTCTTTGATGGGTGGGCCTGGCTGAGCTTTGCGCCCAGCATTCTGCTGCTGACTTTGTTTGCGACGGCGGTGGCTTTGGTGCTGGCAAGCGCGATGTTTGCGCTGATCGGACCGAAGAACACGCGCATTTTTGCGCAGATACTCGGCAGTATTATCGGGGCGTCGTTCTTCATCGCGTCGCAAGTGCCGCGCTTCACTGAAGATGAGAATCGCGCGGAAGCGATGCGGGATATTTTCAACGCGGTGATCCCAGTTGTCGGTGATCCGGCGAGCCCGATCTCGTTGCCGGCGCGGGCGGCATTTGGCTTGAATGCCGATCTGGCGATCTGGGCGCTTGTTTCGTTGGTCGCGTTCCTGTTGGCGGTGTGGTGGTACGCGTCACGCTTTGCCAATGATGCGGCCGCAATCACCGGGCTTGGCTCGCGCAAGCGTCGCAATACGAGTGCGGCGCGGGCGATGCGCAGTGGGTCGGCCGCAACGCTGATCTTCAAGGAATGGCGCCTCTTGCGGCGCGATCCGCTGTTGCTGTCGCAGATTCTGTTGCCGCTGCTTTATTTCGCGCCGCTGTTTGCCGTGTTCGGCTCGCGCGTTGGGGAAGAGGGGTTCAACCGCATCTCGGCTGCAGGCTTTGCATCCGCGTTCGTGCTGTTGGTGACGTCGTTTGCGGCAAGCTTGGCGTGGCTCACGGTTTCGGCTGAGGACGCGCCGGACTTGATCGCCAGCGCGCCGGTGTCGCGCGATCAAGTCGACAACGCGAAGGCGGCGGCGGCGGCCGTGCCTTCGGTTTTGCTTTTGCTGCCGCCGGTGATTGGCGCGGGGATCATCGTTGCGCCTATGGCTGGGTTTTGGATGTTGCTTGGCGGCGCCGCGGCGATCCTCTCAACGTGTCTGATCGCGATTTGGCATCAGACACCGGGCAACCGCAAAGAATTCCGCCGCCGAACGCGTGGCAGCTTGATGCTGAATGTCGGACGCAGTTTTGTGGCGGTGGGTTGGATTGGCGCTACGGGGCTGGCGGTCTCAGGTTGGGCGATCGCCGCGATCATTCCGGCGATCATCTCGCTCGGCTTCATGGCGGCGTTGCACGAGAGCAGGCCGCCGCGCGAGCTCTAGCCCTCGCGATACGGTAACCTCAGCAACCCTCTGTGGAAATTGCCGATCGCTAACTTTGCAACGGGCGCCTTGTGAGTTCTGGTCACTGGCGTTGCAAGCGAGGGGAGTACGGGTCTTGCTCATACTGACTGCGGAGCGCATCGCGCTTCTTGCGCTGGATCGGGAGCTGGCTGCGTTGCAGGCTTCGAGCCGCACCGCGTTCTTCAACGCCATTGCCGTGACGCACGAACCGATGTGGCCGCCGGCGCCGTTCGAACCCGGCGCGTTTGCCTGGGCCGAACAAAACCTCGCGCATGATCCTGAAGGGCAGGGTTGGTACGGCTGGGTGCTGCTCGCCAATGAAGGCGAGCGCGCGCCGCCACGTTTGGTCGGGATTGCCGCGTTGATTGGGCGTCCGGATGAAGATGGCGACGTCGAGCTCGCATTCGGGCTGCTGCCGGAGTTTCGCGGCCGCGGTTATGGTGGCGAGACCATACGTGCGCTCGCGATGTGGGGTTTCGCCAATGGCGCCAAGCGCGTCATCGCGCATCTCGACGCTGAGGATCTGAACGCCGCGCATACGCTGGCGAAGCAAGGCTTCACCGATACGCGGGAGCCGCCGTATCCGGGCGTCTCTCGCTGGGCGCTGCGCGCGGCGGCCTAGCCACAATCTAAGCGTGCACTCGAAGCGAGAGGCGGAAACGCCTCGTGCTTTCTGCTGACTGCCCCTTGCCTTAGAGTGTGTTTAGATATATCTGTAATTTCGTTATATCGAAAGGTACTCTAAATGCACTCCTCTAATCCCTTCCACAAACATCGCGGTGAACGCTTCGCTCGGCGCGAACACGGCATTCACGGCGGCTTCGGCCATCGTGGCTGGCATGGCGGCGGTGGTCGCGGTCGCGGCTTTGGCCGCTTCTTTGCGCATGGTGACCTCCGGCTCGTCATTCTCCACCTCATCGGTGAAAAGCCACGCCACGGCTACGACATCATCAAAGCCATCGAAGAAATGGCCGGCGGCGCTTACAGCCCTAGCCCGGGCGTCATCTATCCGACGCTCACTTTGCTCGAAGATCTGAACTACGTCGCCGTCAACGCCGCTGGCGAAGGCGCTAAGAAGCTCTTCGAGATCACCGAGCAGGGCCGGGCCTTTCTTGAATCCAATCGGCCCACGCTCGACGCATTGCTCGCGCGCATGGGCGAGGCGGGTGGCGCGCGCCAGGATCGTCCGCAAGTTTTGCGCGCGATGGAAAACCTGAAGCTCGCGCTGCGCCTGAAGCTCACCAGTGGTGCGCTGACACAAGAACAACTCGACGGCGTTGCGGCCATCCTTGATAGCGCTGCGGGTCAAGTTGAAAAAGTCTGAGGCCCGCCGCACAGCACAAGAGAAGCGACGGCGTGCGATCACTCCGCCGCGCTGAGCAAGCTTTGGATCCGGTTCAAGTAGGCGATCCACGCGGTGCGGCCTTGCTTGGTGAGGTGCACAAGCGTCAGCGGTTTTTTACCGGAAAAGGTTTTCTCGATACTGACGTACTCGGCCTCTTCGAGCTTGCTGAGGTGCGTGGAGAGATTGCCGTCGGTGGTGTTGACCTTGGCTTTCAGTTCCACGAACGGCGCAGGCGAGACCGTCGATAGATACGCCATGATCCCCAGGCGCAAGCGGCCGTGGATCACATCGTCGATCTCCGTGTGATCGAACTTGCTCACACGATTGCCGATGGTTCGTGCTTCAAGAGGATGACGCCCGGCCAGGCGAGCACCAGCAGACTGCCGGACGAGGCCAGCAGATAAGCCCAGTGCTCGTTCGCGAAGAGACAGAGCAACAAGCCGATCGCGACCGACGTGAAGCCGAAGTTTTTTATCCACGTTTGCCCGGATAGCGACGCGGTGCCGATCAATGCGGCCCCATAGATCGCGAACGCTGGGCCGAAGATGGCATTCGGCGCGGTCGTGTCGCCCGTGATCATCATGCGCACGATTGAGCCGAAGACGATTGCCAGCAACGCCATTGCCGCGCCAGTCCAAAGCGCTCTCTCGGCGCGCGCGCCGATTGCGGTTTGTCCGGGCTTTGAGCGCGTGCGTTGGTTTAGCCAGAACGTGCCGATGCCGGCGGCAACGCCATAGCCAAACCACAACACGGCGAATGCGGCGCCGTCAGCCATTGGTAGCCAACCTTCAAGGATTGCCCACTGCGCCGCGAATGCTACCGCGTTCAGCACACCCCAGAATGTCAGGTGCGCGCCGCCAAGCAGCGGCGCGTGGCGACCTTCTTCGGCAAGCGTGCGCGCGTAAGCGAGATCGGAGAGCAATTCTTCGCGTGTCATAGCGCGGCTCCAGCATCAACTTTGAAATGCAAAGTAGATGAGCAAAGCGCTAACGTCAAGGATTGTCTTGGCGCATGTCGGTGACACGGGATATGTCCGGTTTTTGTAGCAGACGATTTGTCCGGTTTTGGCCGGAGGGATCGCAGTGCTGCAGGAGGTTCGGATGGCCAGGATCGTTGAGGCGATCGGTCGGGTTCGTGAGGAGCGTTTAAGCTG
>JANNFK010000050.1:0-75843 GCA_031379735.1 Caulobacteraceae bacterium
CAGCTTAAACGCTCCTCACGAACCCGACCGATCGCCTCAACGATCCTGGCCATCCGAACCTCCTGCAGCACTGCGATCCCTCCGGCCAAAACCGGACAAATCGTCTGCTACAAAAACCGGACATATCCCGTGTCACCGACAGTGAATGGGGCATCGCTTGACATGTGCAACCATTGCACATATATTTTTGACTCGAATGCCACGGCTTGAGCGGTTTTCGAACACAGAGATCGCGATGTATTTCGCCGATCACAACCCGCCGCATTTTCATGTGCTTGGCCGGGACGGCGCTGCGCAGATTGCTATCGAGACGTTGGAAGTCATAGCGATGAGCGGCCGTGTGGATCTGCGCGAAGCGTTGGAATGGGCGGCGCAGAACAAAGCGTTGTTGCACGCGAAATGGAACGAGTTGAGCGCATCATGATTGGCAAAATCACAAGCGTCGCGCTGATTGGCGAAAAGCGATTGGAGATCGCCTGGGACGATGGGCATGTCGCGCCTGTCGACTTTAGTGATGCAATCTCAGCGCACAAAGGATTGGCGCCTCTTAAGAAGAAGGGTGAGTTCGCGCGTGTGACTGGTAGCGCTGACGGCTGGTCGATCGAATGGCCGAGCGGTGTCGATTTCGGCGCGCAGCAATTGCGGCGTTGGGCGGATGAGCAGGCCGGCGAAGCGATGCGTGTCGCGGATTTTCGCGCTTGGATGGATGAGCACGGCCTAACGCAAGAAGGCGCTGCGACAGCGCTCGGCCTCTCGCGTCGGATGATCGCGTACTATCTCAGCGGCGAAAAGGTGATCCCGAAAACGGTGATGCTGGCGACCGAGGGATGGGCGGCGCGGGAGGAAGCGTAATGTCACTGACGCAGTGATGCGCAGGTTATGTGTCCGTGCTGTGTCGAGACAGCTTCAACACTGCTTGCAAGATGTGTGGCGTTAGCAAGCGCGTTGCCGATAGCGAAGAAACCGCCTCACGAAACGTCGGCCAATCAATCTTTCGCCCGCGACACCATAAAAGTCGCGCCAGGTTATCAAACTCATCCCGATCACCAGCATCGGCGCTGTCCAGAGCGTCATGCAGGCTCCGAAAGCCGCGACGGTCGAACGGATGGCCAAATCGGTTCCGTGACTCCAGCCGCCGTACAACACCGCGAATAGTGGCGCCGCGATGAGGGCGAACGCCATGCCGGCGAGCACAATCCGGCCAGCGCGTGCTACGAGAACACAGGTGTAGGCGGCGCCGACGTTCATGAGCTGAACTCAACCGAGTCGAGAGGGGTAGTGTCTCATCGCGAACGCCCTAAAGCCCGTGCGCCAGCTTCCGCTTGCGCTCGACCGAGCTTGGTATCCGCAGGCTCTCGCGATATTTCGCGACAGTCCGCCGCGCGATGTCGATGCCTTTTTCGCGCAGGATTTCGACGATGCGATCGTCGCTCAAAATTTCGCTCGGCGTCTCAGTGTCGATCAATCCCTTGATCTGGTAGCGCACGGCTTCAGCCGAGTGGCTCTCGCCGCCGTCAGCCGCGTTGATCGAGGCGGTGAAGAAGTATTTTAGCTCGAACACGCCGCGTGCGCAGGAGAGGTATTTGTTCGAGGTAACGCGTGAGACTGTGCTCTCGTGCATCTCGATCGCCGCAGCGACAGTCTTCAAATTCAGCGGCCGCAAATGCGCGACGCCGTGGGCGAAGAAGCCGTCCTGCTGGCGCACGATCTCGCGCGACACTTTCAGGATCGTCTTGGCGCGCTGATCCAAGCTCTTCACCAGCCACGACGCATTCGCGGCGCACTCCGTCAGGAATTGCTTGTCCTCTTCGCGCTTCGCCGTCTTCGAGACCGTCGCGTAATAGCGCTGGTTCATCAGCACGCGCGGCAGCGTGTCGGTATTGAGTTCGACCAGCCACATGCCGTCCGGCGTTTGCTTCACATACACATCGGGCGCGACCGATTGCACGGCGCCACCACCGAATCCTGCGCCGGGCTTCGGCGTCAACGCGCGCACTTCGGCAATCATGTCTGATAGGTCTTCGCGATCGACACCGCAGAGCGTCATCAGACGCTCAAAGTGGCCCTTCGCCAACAGATCGAGATTGGTGATCAACGCTTCCATCGCCGGATCGAAGCGCTCGCGCTCTTTCAGCTGCAACGTGAGGCACTCAGGAATATCGCGCGCCATTACGCCCGTTGGCTCAAAGCCCTGCATGACCTGCAGCACCTTCAGCACCAGAGCGTCATCGGCGCCGATGCGATGCGCGATCTCCAGAACGTCGGCGCGCATGTAGCCCCAATCGTCGACCGCATCGATCAGCACGCCGCCAATCATGCGCTCAACGGGGGTGAGGCCGGCTTCAGTGAGTTGCGCGTCGAGGTGCTCGCCCAGGGTTTTCTCGCTCGCGAGCGTTTCTTCAATGCCTGGGAGATCATCGAAGCTCTTGCCGGACGAGGCTTTCGACCAGTCCTGCATCGGTGCAGCGCCGGCTTCTGACAGTTCGCTCACGCTCAGATCCGGCGCCATGTCGGCGACGCTGACATCAAGTGCGGCTTCGTTGGGCGCCATGCCGCTATCAAATTCGAGAGCTTGCGCGTCGCCGCCGTCTTCGCTTTTCTTCGCCTCGCTCGAACTCTCTTCGCGCTCAAGCAGCGGATTGCGCTCGAGTTCGCCTTCGACGAATTCTTGAAGCTCGACGTTGGAAAGCTGCAGCAGCTTAATCGCCTGCTGCAATTGCGGCGTCATCACCAGGGCTTGGCCCTGGCGCATCTCTAGACGGGGGGTCATCGCCATGGGCGGGCCACCGTCTAGCTGAAGTCTTTGCCGAGATACCTTTCGCGCACGGTCCGGTCCGAGAGCACCTCATTGGGCGTGCCCTCGAACATCACTTCACCGTCGAACATGATCGAAGCCCGATCCACGATCTGCAGCGTTTCGCGCACATTGTGGTCGGTGATCAAAATGCCGAGGCCGCGATCCTTCAGGAAGGTGATCAGCTCTCGGATGTCGTTGATGGCGAGCGGGTCGATACCGGCGAAAGGCTCGTCGAGCAGCATGAATGACGGCCTGGTCGCCAGAGCCCGCGCAATTTCAACCCGGCGCCGTTCGCCACCCGAGAGGGCGGAGGCCGGCGCATCTTTCAAGTGGTCGACGCGCAGTTCGGCGAGCAGTCCGTTCACGATCTCCCGGCGTTTTGAGTGAGAGCGCTCACTCAACTCGACGACAGACATCACGTTCTGTTCGACAGTCAGACCACGGAAAATCGACGGCTCTTGTGGGAGATAGCCCACGCCAAGCCGGGCGCGTTGGTACATAGGCAGTGTTGTGACGTCTTGGCCGTCCAACAAGATTTGCCCCTGGTCCACGCGTACGAGCCCCGTGATCATATAGAAGCAGGTCGTTTTCCCTGCTCCGTTGGGGCCCAACAAACCGACGACTTCGCCACGGCGGAGGAAGAGCGAAACGTCCTTCACCACCTGGCGGCCACGATAAGCTTTTGCGATTCGCACCGCCCCGAGACCGCCTTGAGCGGCATCAGGCTGGGTCGAACGGCGTGTCGCGCCCTCGGGGCTCATTTCGACCCGCCGCAGCTAAGAATTCGTGAACCCTTGGGGGTGTGGGCGATGATCACTGTGGACGATTGCCCTCGGGCGCGCCCTCGCGAGGCACAAACACGCCCCGCACACGCTGACCGGCGCCTGGGCGGATGGTCGTCCGGCGCGAACCGATCTGCAGCACCAACGTGTTGCCGCGGATGACGTTCTCTTCCGACATCACGATGACATTGCCGGTGAAGGTCACGTTGTCCTGCGCCACGTTATATTCGGCGCGATCGCCGCGCGCGTCTTGCGCTGGGCGGATATAGTAAACTTCGCCTTCAGCAATCATGCGCTCGATGTCGCCGGAGCCGAGGCCCTGCTGCGCCGCGCCACCCGGCGCGGCGGGCGCACCGCTAGTGCCGCTAAAGAAAAGCGTGATGCGATCGGCGCGCAGGCGTGCATCGTTTTGCACGATATCGACATCGCCCACGAGCACGAGGCGGCGCTCGGCATCGAAGTATTCGAGATTTTCGGCGGAATAGGAGACAGGCCCGCCGCCCTCACTGAGCTGGGCATGAGCGGGCGCTGCCGCAAAGGCCGCGAGCACAAAGGCGCCGGCGGCGAAAAAGACGGCTGCGGGCCTCATTGCGGCGACTCCCCATTCTGCTGATCGCTATCCGGAATCTGTCCCCGGACCCCGCCGCCCAACACAAGGGCACGGTCACTGTCACGTATTTCATAACTTCCGGCCTGCAGCACGCCAAGTGGTCCGGCGCCGGTGACCCCGCCTCGGCCCGTAAGTGTGCCCCGTTCCAGGTCCACAACCATGTTGGGGGTGGTGAACCGGTTGCCGCTTTGGTCCGAAAACAGCACCTCGCCGTCGAACACCACGGTTTGGGCCTGTTCGTCGTAGATGCCCCGGGGGGCCAGCATGATCGTTCCGGCTTCGGTCCGATAAACCGGGGCGATCAGCTCGATCGGCTGGTTGACGCCCTGGGCCCGTTCGGCGACCTCGGCGGAGAGCTGGTAGGGGCCGCCATTGTCGGTCCGGCCAATAAAGCGCGGATTGATCATCCGGAGCGGCTCGGCGGCTGCGTACTGGACTGCGTTGAAACCGCCTTCGATGGCGTGCAGCGCCATGAAAACAAAGACCGCGGCGAAGGATGCGCCGGCGCCCGCGACGAAAAATCGGCGCAGTGCCGCGATCAGGCGTGAACGGCGGCGCGCGGATTTCAGCGTGAGCGCCCGTTTGGGCTCCCAGCTAAAATCGAGGGCTGCGCCAGCTGCTGTCACGAGCGGCTTTTCACCTGCCCCCGGGGCGGAAGCAAGGCGCTACATCACCGTGACGAACAGCCTCCACACGCAAATGTGAGGCCTTTGCAGCGCGTCTCTCCGGCATATTTGGTTTTGGGGAGGGCGTCTGATGCGCCGGTCTATTTGCGCCTTCGGCGTACTGTTGTTGGGTTTGGGGGCACCTGTCTCGGCGCAGGAGCCAGACATCGTCGTCACAGCGCCGCGGCTCGAGGAGGCAATGCGCGCCTTTGTCGGCGAGGTCTCCGTCGAGCAACAGCATGAAGATCAGATCGCTCGTTGGAATTCGCGAATTTGTCCGCAAATCGCGCCGTGACGCGGAGATCGTCGCCGACCGCCTCGCGCGGCGCGCCGCTCAGATCGGCCTTCGGCCGAGCGGTTCTGGCTGTCGCGCGAACATCCTCATCTTTGTGACCCCGGACGCGGATCGCTTCACCGCGGAACTGACGGCGCAGTTTCCGCAAGCTTTCCAGCCGCGTCTCACGAACATGTACCATCCAGATGAAGGTGCGCTCGCCCGCTTCGTCGGCAGCGATGCGCCTGTGCGCTGGTGGCACATCTCGCAGACCGTTGCCGCCGACGGGTGGGTGGTCGCCAATGCGGATGAGCGCGACGATGGCTACCCCCAGATGCGCACAGGTGTGTCGCCGCGCATGCAGCGCACAACGCGCCAGGATTTCAATCAAGCAATCGTTGTTGTTGACGCGACGCAGGCTTCCGGCGTCCTGCTCGACACCCTTGCCGATTACCTCGCCATGGTGGCGCTCGCTCAGATCAATCCTGACGCTGACACAAGCCGGGACGACACCATTCTCAATCTCTTCGCCACAACCGCTTCCGAGGACGCGGCGCCCACAATGATGAGCGATTGGGATTTGGCTTATCTTGATGGCATCTACGGTGCACGTCGCAACGCCATGACCGCGGAGCGGCAAGAGGCCGACATCGTTGAACATATGCGCGCCAGTCATCGCTCCGGCGACGAGTAGGATGCGAGCGCGCTAGGGCGCCGGTGCGTTGGGATCGCTTGGGACGAGTTCCGGCGGCGGCGCAGGTGGCGGCGGCAGCGGCGGTAGGACGATGTCCAACCGGTCAGCAGTATATTCGTCGCGCGCCGGCAATGCCGTTCCTCGCAGTTGCGCCGACCATTCGGCGATTTGTTGCTCCCGCGCCGCATCGTGAAATTGTGCGACGATATCAGCGGCCGCCCGGCTTTGGCGACCGTCGAAATAGGCGTAGCCGGACGGCCGCTGATCGCTTTCGGTCATGACGCGGATCAACGTTTGAACCTGCGCCGTTGGAAGTCCGGCTCCGATCTGCTCAGCCGAAGCCACGTCGGCGCCGGATCGCACGTGCAGTACAACCGTGCGTAGGGGCGGCGCTGGTCCAAACAAGTTGGTGATGACGCTGCCGATATTCTGCGCGTCTGCAGTTGGAGCGCCGCCTTGCGCTGTTGCGGCGGCCGCGCGTGCGTTGCGGATCGAGCCCGGATAGGCGGCGTCGCTTTGCGTGGTCGCGACCACAGCGGCAGGCGCCGGCGGGATAACGCCGCCAGCGGCCATGGCTTCTTCAAGCTGGATGACGCGTTCTTGCAGCCTATTACGCTCTCGCAAAACTTGATCGGTCACGCCCAGAGTCCAGCCGGCCAGCGCAACCGCGCCGACGCACGCGATCAGTTGCGCGACCAGTAATGAGCGCGTGCCGGTCACAAAACCGCTGAGGACGGATTTCACCACGCGCCTTAGCCCCCCGCGCGCCGGATAGAGAAAAGCCGTTGGCCCACCGCCGCCGCACACAAGACGCCGACAGCGAGGACGCCAATCAGCACGAACTCCAATTGATCCGGACGGATGACGCCATTGATCGCCGCCGTGACCGCCATCGCAAAAGCAATGAGCGATGCAACAATCGCGACCATCAGAAGGCGCGGCGCGGCGGCCATATTGGCGCGCGCATTTTGCAGCGCTCGATGATCGATCGTTTCCGGCGGTCTGCCCTCGCGCACGAGCCGCGCCAGCGCATCCTCGAGCATGCCCCATTCGTTCTTGCTGCCGTGCATTTCCGCAACCTTCAGCGCCTCGAACGGCGAGGGCAGGCGAATATCGTCGACGCGCATCTGCAGCAGCTTGTCCTGATCGAGCGCGTGCGCTGATTGCGCCAGCACCCAAGACGAGTTCCGCGCCGCCTGGCTCCACACCGTCACGACGGCGCGCGCCTCGTCATACTGGCGCTCGATTTCGTCGATGCTTGCTTGCGGTTCGCGCGTGTCCCACCACACCGAATAGCCAAGCGAACCGAGCCGCTCGGCAATCGGTTGCACGCGATCGCGATCAAGCCGCGAACAGGAGATGAAGACGTCCGCCACTCTTTGCCGTCCCGCTGCCCCAGCGGGCTGCATGTTAACGTCAGGAAAGGTGGAGTGGCGAGTGAAAACGGCACTGGCAAGGCAAAGCGGGCGCACCATCTTCTTTCGCTTGGTTAGGGTAATCGGAGCACACCATGCGCCTATGGATTTTCGCCGCTTCGTTGATTTTTGCCGCATGTACGGGCTCCCCAAGCAACAGCGAGACATCGTCGCCAGCTGCAGTTGAGCAGGGTCCGCCGAACGCCTCATTTACCCCAGCGTTCGAAGGGCAAACACGCGCGCCGCAAGCGCTGAGCGGCGTGCGCATCAACGCGCAGGAAATTGCAACCGGCCTCAACCACCCGTGGGCGATCGCATTTTTGCCGGACGGGCGCATGCTCGTCACAGAACGCGAGGGCCGGCTTCGCGTGATTACGCGCGCGGGCGTCATCTCGGCGCCAGTCGCAGGTATTCCGCGCGTTCACGCACAAGGCCAAGGCGGGTTGCTTGATGTTGTACTCGGCCCAGCATTCGCCACTGATCGTATGATCTATTGGAGTTACGCCGAGCCGCGCGACGGCGGCAGCGGCACAAGCGTCGCGCGTGGGCGGCTCAACCAAAGCGCGTCGCGCGTCGAGAATGTACAAGTCATTTTCCGGCAAACGCCTGCACGCAATTCAGGCGGGCATTATGGCTCACGGCTGGTGTTTGATCGCGAAGGCCACCTCTACGTTACGCTCGGCGAGCGCCAGCGTCCAGAATCGCGCGCGCTCGCGCAGGATCTGTCGACGCATCTGGGAAAAATCGTACGCATCAACGCTGACGGCAGCGTGCCGGCCGACAATCCATATGTTGGCCGCGAAAATGTGCGTCCTGAAAACTGGTCCTACGGCCATCGCAACGTCCAAGGCGCCGACCTCAATCCCGGTACTGGCGAACTCTGGACGATCGAGCATGGCCCGCGCGGCGGTGACGAACTCAACATTCCGCGCGCGGGTCTGAACTATGGCTGGCCGATCATTGGGTATGGCATCGATTATAACGGCTCGCCCCAGCACGAAACTTCGGCGCGTGAGGGGATGGAGCAGCCGATCTATTATTGGGACCCAGTCATCGCGCCGGGCGACATGGACTTCTATCGCGGCTCGCTTTTCCCCTGGCGCGGCGACATCCTGATCGCTGGCTTGGATAGTGAGGCGCTCGTGCGCTTGGACGTGGCTGATGAGCGTGTGACCGGCGAGGAGCGTTTCGCTCTCGGCGTCGGCCGCATCCGCGACATCGCCGAAAGCGAAGATGGCGCCCTCTGGATCGTCACCGACGAGGACAATGGCCGCGTTATACGGCTGGCTCCGGAAGCCTAGCTCACAGTGCCTTCGCGGCGTCGAGCAATCTGTCGAGCAACGTATCAAGCTGTTCGCGCTCGCGCGCACTGAGCGCCGTCAGCAAATGTTGCTCGCTTTCAAGCGCAATCGGCGCGATGCGCGCATGCACGCTCTCGCCTTGCGCGGTCAGAGATAAGATCTGCCGCCGTGCATCCTCGCGGTCGGCCCGCGCGGCGACGCGCTTGGACTCGACCAGCTTCGCCACTGCGCGCGAGACAGCGACCTTATCCATCTCCGTCGCTTCCGCGACTTCCTTGGCGGTCAGCCCGGGGCGGCGGCCAAGCACCGCGATGACCCGCCATTCCGGAATGGTGAGGTCGAATGTCTCCACGTAGCGCGCCGCAATTGCGCGCGAGACGCGGTTCGACAGGATCGAGAGCCGGTAGGGGAGGAAATCCTCCAAAACCAGTAACTCTGCCGGTGTAGCTTTTCGCTTTGCGCTTGCCATTGGTTTCAGTTGAAACTAAATCTGCATCGAAAGCAAGCTCAGAGGAAGCGACATGGCCGACCTGTTCGAGAATCCAATTGGCACCGATGGCTTCGAGTTCGTCGAGTTCACCTCGCCCGAACCAGAGGCGCTCGCCGCCTATTTCGAGCAGATTGGCTTCACCGCGGTGAGTAAGCACCGCAGCAAGAATGTCGTCCGCTACAAGCAGAACGACATCAACTTCATCCTGAACATGGAGCCGTCGGGCCAGGCCGCCGAGTTCCGTGAAAAGCACGGGCCTTCGGCCAATGCGATGGCGTTTCGCGTGAAGGACGCGCAGCACGCGTTCAAGGAAGCGATTAAACGCGGCGCGAAACCCGTCGACATGCCGATCGGCCCGATGGAGCTCGATATTCCGTGCATCGAAGGCATCGGCGGCGCCTACATCTATCTGGTCGACCGCTACGGCGCGCAGTCGATCTATGATGTCGACTTCAGGCCGATCGAAGGCGCTGATGAATCGAAGAACTCAATCGGCCTCACGTATCTCGATCACCTCACGCACAACGTGTTCCGCGGCAACATGAAAACCTGGGCCGATTATTACGAGAAGATCTTCAATTTCCGCGAAATCCGCTATTTCGACATCGAAGGCAAAGTCAGCGGCCTGTTCTCGAAAGCAATGACCAGCCCCGATGGCAAAATCCGCATCCCGCTGAATGAATCCAAAGGCGATCCGGAGAAGGTCGATCAGATCGAAGAATATCTGCAGCGCTATAGAGGCGAAGGCATCCAGCATTTGGCCTTCGGCACCGCCAATCTCTACGAGGTCGTCGATCGCCTGCGCGCCCGCGACGTGCAACTGCAAGATACGATAGAGGCGTACTTCGATCTCATCGACAAGCGCTTGCCTGGCCACGGCGAACCCGTCGAAGAATTGCGCAAGCGCCGCATCCTGATCGACGGCGCGCCCAGCGAAGGGCAAGGCCTGCTTCTGCAAATCTTCGGCAAGGACGCGGTCGGTCCGATTTTCTTCGAGTTCATTCAGCGCAAGGGCAATGAAGGATTCGGCGAAGGCAATTTTAAAGCCTTGTTCGAGTCGATCGAACTCGACCAAATCCGCCGCGGCGTGTTGAAGGCGGGCTGATGCGCTCGCTTCTAGCGCTCGCGCTGTTCGCACTGTCGGGTTGCGCCATCGCGCCAGAACCCGCGCCGCGCTGGTCCATCGTTGTGCACGGCGGCGCTGGCGTCATTGAGCGCGCCAGTCTGACGCCTGAGGTCGAAGCCCAATACCGCGCCGCGATGCAGCGCGCGCTGACCACAGGCGGCGGCATTCTCGAGCGTGGCGGCTCATCGATTGATGCGGTCGAGGCGGTGATCCAAGAGATGGAGGACGATCCGCTGTTCAACGCCGGCCGCGGCGCCGTCTTCACTGCTGAAGGCCGCAATGAGCTTGACGCCTCCATCATGGACGGGCGCACGCGCGCGGCCGGCGCGGTCGCCGGGCTCACGCGCACGCGTTACCCGATCTCCGCGGCGCGCGCCGTCATGGAGCATTCGCGCCATGTCATGCTGATCGGCGAGGGCGCCGAGGCCTTCGCGCGCACGAAAAACCTGGAAGAAGTTGCGCCGTCCTATTTTTTCACCGAGCGCCGCTGGCAGCAGCTCGAACAGAATCTACGCGCCAACAACTTGCCCATCCCGCAACGCCCCGCTGGTGCGCAACCCGCGCCGCGCGCTGAGCTTGCCTATCCGGACGATCATCGCTTCGGCACCGTCGGCGTGGTTGCGCTCGACGCCACCGGCAATATCGCCGCCGGCACCTCAACCGGCGGCACCACCGGCAAACGCTGGGGCCGCGTCGGCGACGCGCCGATCATCGGCGCTGGGACCTATGCGCAGAACAATGTCTGCGGCGTCAGCGCCACCGGTACCGGGGAATTCTTTATCCGTGTCGGCGTTGCCCGCGATATTTGCGCCCGCATGGAATTCAATCGCGAGAGCGCACAAGAAGCCGCCGATCACGCCATCGCGGAAGTTGGCGCCGCCACCGGCGCTGATGGCGCAGTGGGCGATGGCGGGGTCATCGTGCTCGATGGCAACGGCGGCGTCGCTTGGGCAATGAACACGCCCGGCATGTACCGCGCGTCGCAGAGGGCTGGGGGACGGCCCGTCGTGCAGATCTTCGCGGACGAAGAATGAACCTTTGTTCCGCTCCCATGGCACTAAAACCCGTGTCGCCCGTTGATAGGCCGGAACCTTTCGGTCTTATGGGAGCACCTCATGTCTACATTCGTGATCTACGCGATTGGCTACCTCATCCTTCTTGCCGGCCTTATCTACGGCGCGACCCTGCTTGGCGTGGCGACACAGTGGATCGTTGTCGGCGGGCTTGTGATGCTGGGCCTTGGCATCGCCCTTGGCGTCGGCAAGACGCGCACCAAAGACGTACCAACCGAACATTAGTCATCGCGGGCGCTTCGCCTGCGATCGCGCAGGAGCGCTCGCCATGGCGATAACCTCAGGCATCCATCACGTCGCGTATCGCTGCAAGGACGCGAAGCAAACCGTCGCGTTCTACCGCGACGTCTTCGATATGGATTACACGACCGCGTTTGCGGAGGATCATGTCCCGTCAACGGGGGAGTACGATCCGTACATGCACGTCTTTCTCGATGCCGGGAACGGCAACGTGCTCGCGTTCTTCGAATTGCCGAACCAGAAAGACATGGGCCGTGACGAAAACACGCCAGCTTGGGTGCAACACATCGCGTTCCGCGTGAAAACGGTCGATGACTTGCTGGCCGCGAAAGTCAAAGCCGAAGCCAGAGGCCTGGACGTGCTCGGCCCCACAGACCACGGCATCTTCAAATCGATCTATTTCTTCGATCCAAATGGCCACCGCCTTGAACTCACAGCTGACACTGGCACAGCCGAAGAGCTTGCCGAGCTGAAACGCGTCGCGCCCGCTATGCTCGAAGAATGGAGCCGCACCAAAAAAGCCCCGCAACACGCCGCTTGGCTCCACGAAAAGGCGCGAGCAGCGCACGCGACTAAATCGCGGATTGGAGAATGATCCGCGCGCTCGCAGCTCTGGCGGCGCTTTTTGCGCTGACCAGCTGCGGTATTCTTGGCCCGGCGCAATCCGATCTAGAGACTGCGCTGCACCAATTCTACGCTGGCGACCAAAGCGATGCGCCCGATCTCGCTGTCGCAAGCATCGACAGTTATGAGGGCTGCCAGCCCGCAAATGGCTTTTACAAATGCCCCGTCGTCTTTTCGACAGAACGCGGTAACGTCGCTACACTGATCTGGATTGTTCGTGGCCCGAACGGTTGGCAGGTCCGCAACATCGCGCTCAACGAGGGGACGCACTGATGCTGAAGCTTTACGATTATTGGCGATCTTCAGCCGCATATCGTGTCCGCATCGGTCTCAACCTGAAGAGCGTTGAGTACGAGTCCGTGCCGATCAACATCGCGCCTGGCGTGGACGAGCAAATGCGCGAGCCGTATCGCAGCCTCAATCCGCAGATGCGGGTGCCAGCGCTTGAGACCGAGCAGGGCGTCATCACCCAATCGCTCTCGATCCTCGTCTGGCTCGATCAGACCTACCCGAACCCGCGTCTCATGCCGGCCGATCCGTGGCGCGGCGCTCAAGTGCGCTCCTTCGCGACCACCATCGCCGCGGATATCCACCCGCTCAACAACACCAGCGTGTTGACGCGCATCAAGCTCGAGTTCGGCGCCAGCGAAGAGCACGTCGGCGAATGGTATCGCCACTGGATCAAACTCGGCTTCAACGCCCTCGAGCACCAAGTCGCCAATCATCCCGAGACGATGTACGTGTTCGGCGATGAACCCACGCTCGCTGACGTGATGCTCGTCCCGCAGATGGCGAATGCGCGCCGCTTTAAGACGGACCTCACGCCGTTCCCGCGCCTCGTCGCGTGGGATGAGACCGCGCGCAAGCACCCGGCCTTCATCAAAGCAGCTCCCGAGAACCAGAAGGACGCGGTGAAACAATGAAACTAGCATCGCTCCGCCACGGCCGCGACGGCCGCCTCGTTGTCGTATCCGACGATCTTGCCTGGTACGCCCTCACCGGACCGGAAGTGCCGACGCTGCAGGCGGCCCTGGATGATTGGGAGCACGCCGAGCCGCGGCTCAAGGCATTGAGCGAAGGCGTCAACGCCGGCACAATCTTGCGCGAACGCTTTCACGAACGCGAAGCCGCATCACCGCTGCCGCGCGCGTATCAATGGGCCGATGGCTCAGCTTACGTGAATCACGTCGCGCTGGTGCGCCAGGCCCGCGGCGCCAAAATGCCGGAGACATTCTGGACCGATCCGCTGATGTACCAAGGCGGCAGCGACATTTTCCTTGGCCCGCGCGATGACATTCCGCTGAAGGATGAATCCTGGGGTTGTGACTTCGAAGCGGAAGTCGCCGTCATCGTCGATGATTGCGAAGCCGGCATCAGCGCCGGTGAAGCGAAGAAGCGCATTCGCCTGGTTATGCTTGTCAATGACGTCAGCCTTCGCAATCTCATTCCGGCTGAGCTGGAAAAGGGCTTTGGCTTCTTCCAGTCGAAGCCATCGTCTGCGTTCTCACCGGTGGCAGTGACGCCGGACGCGCTCGGCGATGCGTGGCGCGACGGCAAACTGCATTTGCCGATGCACGTGACGCTGAACGGCAAGGCCTTCGGCGCCGCCAATGCCGGCGAGGATATGACCTTCGATTTCGGCCAGCTCATCGCCCACGCCGCAAAAACACGCGGCCTCGCCGCCGGCACGATCATCGGCTCCGGCACCGTTTCCAATCGCGGCTCCGACGAAGGCCCTGGCAAGCCAATCAGCGCAGGCGGCCGCGGCTATTCCTGCATCGCCGAGCAGCGCATGATCGAGACAATTCAGAGCGGCACAGCGGCGACGCCATTCTTGAAGCACGGCGACAAGATCGAGATTGAAATGCGCGACGCCAAGAACCATTCCATCTTCGGCCGCATCGAACAGGACGTGGCGAAGGCCTGAGTTGGCGTGTTGCGGACGCCTCTAGTTTTTCTGCGCCGCGTAAGCGTCCCGCAAGTCGCGCTTCAGAATCTCGCCGATGTGGCTGCGAGGGAGTTCATCGATCAGTTCAACCGCGCTGATCCGTTGCGTCTTGCCGACGCGTTCATTCGCAAACGCCCTCAGCGCCGCTGCATCAGCGCCGCGCGAAACCACAAACGCCACCGGCGTCTCACCCCAATCTGCACTGGGCACGCCGACGACCGCGACATCAGCGACGTCCGGGTGCTGCCGCAACACGGCTTCCAGATCGCTTGGATAACTGTTGAAGCCGCCTGAGATGATCATGTCCTTCTTGCGGTCCATGAGTTCCACGAACCCGTCGGCGTCGAAACGGCCGACGTCTCCGGTTCGAATGAACGCCAAGCCGTCAGGCGAAACCCAAGTCGCCGCATCGGTTTGGTCTTTGCGATTGTGATAGCCGCTCATCACCAATTCTGAGCGCCCAACGAGCTCTCCGGCTTCGCCGCGCGGCAGTTCGCGCCCATCTTCATCGATGACGCGAATGTCGTGCCCCGGCGCCGGCATCCCAACCGTGTGCAGTTTGTCCGGATAGATATGCGCGATCAGCACGCAGGTGCCGCCGCCTTCAGTCATGCCGAAATACTCAATCAACCCACCAGGCCAGCGTTTCAGCACGTCTGCCTTCAGCGTCGCGGAAAAGGGCGCCGAGGTGCAGAACTTCATGACGAAGGAGGAAAGATCGTAGCTATCGAAATCATCGCGCGCCATGAGCCGCGAATACTGCACCGGCACCAACATCGTGTGCGTGGCGCGATGCTGTTGCGCCAGCGCCAAATACTGGACCGCGTCAAACTTCTTCATCAGCACTGCGGCGCCACCGAGGCCAAGCGTCGGAAAGAAGCTGACCAATGTCGTGTTGGAATAAAGCGGCGTCGAGAGCAGTGTCACCGTTTCCGGCCCGTATCCCATCGCAACCGCCCGCGCGACATGCCCAAACCGCATGCCGAAGCTCTGCACAATGCCTTTTGGCGTCCCGGTCGTGCCGGACGAGTAGATAATGTTGAACGGCATATCTTCGGTGATCGCGACCGGGGCGGGCAGCGAGCCTTCGGGCGCCAAGAAAAGGTCGTGCGGCACGCCCGGCGCACCTTCGTCTAGTCCGACGATCTCCGCCTTCATGGCGGCGATCTTGTCGCCCAGCGCTTCGGCCACACTCTTGTCGAGGAAAAAAACCTTCGCGCCGCAATCGCCAACCATGTCGACAATGCTGTTATCGGCTCGGCACAAGAAGGTGTTTCACTCCTCTGGCTCGATCGCCGACTTGCGTGCAGGCGGCGCTGTTCAACGCCGTCCCCGGTTTATCCTCCCACGCTTTTCATCACGTGGGCTTCTGCTCTTTAGGCGTTACGACCGTCTCCACGCGCCATTGGTTTGTTGCGCTTTAACGTTCGCCTTCACGCGAGTAACTCGCGATCGGCTCTCCGAGCTTCACGCTCAACCGTCACGCTTCGCGCTAGCTTTGATGCGCTTGGGTTTTCGGCGCGGCGGGCGGGGATAGAGGCGCGTTCGTCAGCTCTGCCACCGCCAGCGAGATCGCGCTCCCAATGACTAGGCGCGCAGCACGATCTTCAAACGAGGCTGGGCGTGGCCCTCGTGCGGCGAATATTCCACATGAAGGAAAGGCAGGTCACTACCGAAAGCAGGTAGACCACAGGCATGCCCGCCTCGTAGATCCTCGCATCCATGAAAAATCCAATTCTCTGATAGACTGGAGACTCAGCCAGCTCCTCTTGAAATACGCGCATCGCACTGACGTTCGCCATAACCACAGCGAAGCTCAAGAAGGAGGCAATCAGGTACACACCCGTCACGACGCCTATCTCCAACCGAGTAAGTCTAGAGCCCAGGAAGTAGGCGACGGTCAGGTAGGCGAAGGTAAACGTCACTATAAAGGTGAAGGCGGTCAAAGCCGTGGCGCCAGCAATGAATACCAGCTCGAACAATTCAGCTTCTTCCATGCGTCGTGGACCTTCAGGGCCAACAGCGCCCTACGCCAAGCTCTTGTGCAACGCCGCGGCGCCCAGCGCTTCAGCGAGACGTGTCATGTCAGCCCGTACGCGTACGTAGCCGTTGGTGCGTTCTAAAGTGCGCTCATCCAGGTAGAGGCCGCGGTTGATCTCGACCTGCAGCGCGTGCACGTGCGCGGCGGGGCGGCCGTAGAATTGCGTTGTGTGGCCGCCGGCAAACGGCGTGTTGCGCGCGACGCGATAGCCTTGGCGGCGCAAGGTGGCTTCGGCGAGCGCCGTTACTGACGGATGACACGAGGCGCCGAAGCGGTCACCGAGCACGATGTCGGGCGCGTGCGCGCCGCGCGAATTGTTCGGCATCGAGTGACAATCGATCAGTACGGCGCAGCCGAATTGCTCTTTGGTCTCGGCGACCAAGCTTTGCAGCAAAGCGTGATAGGGGCGGTGCACGGCATTAATACGCCGCTCGGCATCGTTGAGCGTAAGTTTGCGACGGTAGATGGCTTGGCCGTCACCGCTGATGCGCGGAATGGCGCCGAGGCCCGCCTGCACGCGCGCGGAATTGGTTTGCGGCGATTGGGGCGGACGCTCGTCGAACATTTCCGGATCGAGTTCGGCCGGGTCGCGGTTGAGGTCGACATAAGCGCGGGCGACGGTGGCGGAGAGAACGCTGGCGCCGTGCGCCGCAGCGCCGGCGAAGAGCTCATCGACATAGGCATCCTCGGAGCGGCGCAAGCTGATCAGGCTGACGCGCGCGTCAGCCAAAAGCTCCGGTGGATAACGCCGGCCGCTATGGGGCGAGGTGAAGATGAGCGGGGTGGTGCGGCGCAGTGGCTCAATCAGAACGAACGGCGGCTCGGCTTCGGACGCGGGAGGGCTTGCGCCGTCCACCGGCGCGCTCGCCGCGCCTGTGCCGAGATCGATTGGGTTCATTGCCCGGTTATTGTTCGCGCCGCTTACGCCTGCGTCAATCTTTACAGCCGTTTACCTGCTGTGTGTGACGGTTCAGCCGCCCTTTACCCGCTCCGTGCTAGGCGGTACCGGTTCAAGAGGGGCCGGACGTTCCGGAGCTGCTGGCGTATGGCGCGAATTCTACTAGCCGAAGACGATGACTCACTCAGGGGATTCCTGGTGACGAGCCTTACGCGTGCGGGGCACGACGTCGCCGGCTACGGCGATGGCGACGCCGCCTGGGAAGCGCTCGAACACAGCTCGTTCGACCTGCTGCTGACCGATATTGTGATGCCGGGGCTCGACGGCATCGAACTCGCGCGCCGCGGCGCTGAGGCCGATCCAGCTATGAAGATCGTCTTTATTACCGGCTTCGCGGCGGTGGCGCTGTCGGCGCAAAGTCAGGCGCCCAAGGACGCCAAAGTCCTCTCCAAGCCGTTCCATTTGAAGGACTTGGTGGTCGAGATCGAACGCGTGATCGCGGCGGCTTGAGGAATCTGGGCGGGGCCTGTATAGGCGCTCCACCCAACGCAGGACCTGTTCGCAGGTAATCGGGCGCGTAGCTCAGCGGGAGAGCACTACGTTGACATCGTAGGGGTCACAGGTTCGATCCCTGTCGCGCCCACCATTTCTCGCTCGCGCGAGGCGCGAGCTTCGGATGGCTGGCGCTTAGAGGGCGCTCTTCATGGTGATTTGCGCCGTACCTGTCGCGCGTCAGCGCGCTGTGGCAGTTGGAGCGTTTCATCGCTTGGGGGCGGCGCATCAGTCATTCGGGTATTGGTCGGCATTGCGGGCGTGCTTGCGGTGCTTGTGGCTTTGGGATTCTGGTTCAATCCCGACAGGCTGGCGGCCGAGTTTGGAATCGCCGTTCGGGGAGCGCTGGGATATTCGACTTTGCGTTCGGACTTCGGTGCGTTGTTTGGCGGGGTTGGCGCGTTTGCAATCGCCGCGGCGGTGCGCAATAGCGCGCGCTTGTTGTCGGCGCCGCTGCTGCTCATTGGGATCGGGTTGTGCGGGCGCGTATTGTCGATCGCGCTCTCGGGCTACGAAGCCAGCATGTTGCAGCCGTTAGTGACCGAGATCGTGCTGATTGCGCTCTTCGCGTTGGGTCGCAGAATACTGCCGCAGCAATAAGCGGCGTCAGCCGCGCGAGACCAGCAACTTCAAGCGTTCGCACATTGTTGAGTTCGGATCGCTGAGTGGGTCGATCGCGGTGAAGTGGTTGGCGCCTTCGATTTCTTCGTAGTGCGTGTGGACGCCGGCCTCGCCCCAGGCGGCGACGATGGCCGCACTTTGGCGGAGGTATTCGCGGCTCTCGTCGCCGCCAACGATGGCGTCGAGGGTTTTACCTTCGGGCGCGGGCCAGAGCAGGGGGCTTAGAGATGCCGCTTCGGGGTCATCGAGGAGGAGCTTCTCGTTGAGGCTCGTGGCGATGAGCGGGGCGAGATCGAACAAACCCGAGATCGCGTAAGCAGCAGGAACATGCGCTTCGGTGGCAAGCAAGCAGGTTGAAAGGTGTCCGCCGGCGGAATGGCCGGCGACGATGACGGGCGCATCGGTGGCGCGATGTACTATTCTGCACGCGGCGCGCATTTGCTCGACGATGTCGCCGATGTGGACGTTTGGGCAGAGATCGTAGCTCGGTACGGCGACAGTGACACCCAAAGCGTTCAAGCCACGCGCCATCGAGCTGAAGAAGCTTTTGTCGAGGGCCTGCCAGTAGCCGCCGTGGATGAACATGATTGCGGGGCCGAGGCTGGCGTCGAAGAGATCAAGCGTGTTGCGTTCGCTCGCGCCATACTCAATCACGCGTGGCGGATTGATGTTGCGGTAGGCCTTACTCTCCGCTGCCCAGCGCGCGATGATGGCCGGGTGCTCGGGCACGCGGGCGCGGTTGTTGTACTCAGCTTCGAGATCGAGGCTCATTCGGAGTCGGGATAGTCAAAGCCCGGCCACTTCGAGCCGTAAAGTTGATAGCCCAAGATTGTGTAGGTCTGCGCGACGTTCGGATTGGCGCGGATGGTCTCGGTGACGACCTTCTGGATCGAGTTGAGGTCCGGGTGCTCGATGCGCACGAGCAGATCCCACTCACCCATGATCGAATAGATATCCATGATCTTGTCGGTCGAATCGCGCAATGCGTTGCCGACGGCTTCCGGCGTTGCGTCTTTCACGCGGACGAAGATGAAGAGGCTGTGGTCTGCCATTGGGAGCTCCTGGGTTGGAGTGTAGCAGGATTTAGCGCGTCGCTTCCAGCGCTCTTGGTCCGCGGCGGCCTTCGACAAGCTCAGGCTGACGCTACTGATAGAACTGCGCAAACATAAAATGGCGTCACGCTGAGCCTGTCGAAGCGGCGCCACGCACCCACCATTCAGCGCGGCACGACGGCGGTGGTTTCAATCTCAATCATTGCTGCGTCTTCGATCAGCGCTTTCACTTCTACGACCGCCATCGCCGGATAGTTCCGGCCCATCTTATCGCGCCAGATGGCGCCGATCTCAGCGAGAGCGGCGAGGTAGGCGCGTTTGTCTGTGATGTACCAGGTCATGCGCGCGACGTGCTCGGGGCCGGCGTTTGCCTCGCGCAAAACGGCGAGCGTGTTGTCGAGTGTTTGTGCGAATTGCGCAGCGAGCGTGGCGGCCTCGAACTTGCCTTCGGGCGTCCAGCCGATCTGACCGGCGACGAAGACGATACGGCCGTCGGCCTCAATGCCATTTGCGTAGCCTTTAGGCCGCGGCCAGCCGTGGGGAAGCAGCGTTCTCATGAGTCTAGTTTTGCAAAGTCTGTGATCGCCTTGCGCAGGCCGGCTGACCAGGGCTCGGCTCTCATGGTGGCGAGATCGGTGAAGACAATGGTTTGATCGAAGCGCGCGACGGTGCGGTCTCCGATCATCGCGATGTGTTTCAGATTGAGCGAAGTGTTGCCGATTGCGTCCACGCCGAGCTGCTGGTGCAGCATGTCGCCGATGCGGACGGGGCCGACGAACTCGCACTCGAAGCGCACAGTTGGCAAGCCTTTGCGTTGATCGATGTGGAGCGATTTGAACGAATGGCCGAGGCTGGCGAACCAATCTTCCACGGTTTCGTTCACAAGGCCGAAGAAGCGTGGATAGAAAATGATCCCGGCGGCGTCGCAATGTTCGAAGCGGATGATGAGGTCGCGGGTGAATTTCATTTGGGGTCGCGCAATCTGAATCGTTGGAGTTTGCCGGTGGCGGTTTTGGGGAGTTCGTTAACGAACTCGATGGCGCGCGGATATTTGTAGGGCGCGATGGTTTGCTTGACGTGATCCTGTAGTGCGCGTTCGGTGGCGGTGGCGCCAGGATTGAGGACGACGAAGGCTTTGACGATTTGGCCGCGGTCTTCATCGGGCACGCCGATGACGGCGCATTCGGAGACGGCGGCGTGGGCGAGCAGGGCGTTCTCAACTTCCGGCGCGCCGATATTGTAGCCGGATGAGATGATCATGTCGTCGGCGCGCGAGACGTACCAAAAATAGCCCTCGCCGTCGCGGCGATAGATGTCGCCAGTGACGTTCCAGCCGTTGGCGACGTAGTTGCGCTGGCGTTCGTCGGCGAGATAGCGGCAGCCGGTTGGGCCCTTGATGGCAAGACGGCCTTCGCCTTCACCGTCGAACGGTTCGTCATTTTCGTTGAGCAGTGTGGCCTCGTAACCGGGCACGGCTTTGCCGGTGGCGCCGGGGCGGATGTCGTCGCCGCGCGCGGACACGAAGATGTGGATCATTTCGGTGGCGCCGATGCCATCGATGATGCGGATGCCGGTGCGCTCGAACCATTGATCGCTGGTTGCGCGCGGCAGGTGTTCGCCCGCGGATACGCAAGTGTGAAGTGATGCGAGCTTCGACAGGTCTTGCTTCATCAGCGCGCGATAGCCGGTGGGTGAGGTGAAGAGGGTCGTGGCTTTGTGCTGCGCGATGGTGTCGGCGAGGATATCGAAGCCGGGCTGGGGGCATATCGCGGTCGCCGCGCCGACGTTGGCGGAAAAAATCACACCCGCGCCGAGGCCGAACGTGAATGCGAGAGGTGGAGTGCCGATAAATACGTCCGTTGGTTTCGGCCGGAGGATGTGGCGCGAAAACGTCTCCGCCATCGCGGCGATGTCGCGGTGAACGTGAACGCATCCTTTTGGCGTGCCAGTGGTGCCGGAGGTGAAGGCGATCAATGCAGGGTCATCGGCAGCGGTCATTGTCGACGGGAAATCGCTTGGCGCGTGGGCCATGAGCTGAGCGAGGTCATCCGTGGTTATGATGTGCTTCAGGATTGGTGCATCGTGGCGGGCTTGCTCAAGCTCATCGGCGCGGTGCGTGTCGGCGATCGCGTGCGAGATTTGCGCTTTATTGAGGATCACAGCGAGTTCGTGGGCGCGCAACATCGGCATCGTGCCGACCGCTATGCCGCCGGCGCGCCACACGCCCCACCAAACGGCCATCGACAAGCGCGTGTTCGACGCGTGAATGAGAACGCGGTTGCCGGGCACGAGTCCGAATTCATGCTTCAGCACGTGGGCGATGCGAGATGCTTCTTGGAGTAAGGTGTCGTAGGTGATCTCATCTGATGAGACGAGCACGGCGTTTCGCGCGCCGTGGCCGTTGGCGATCGCAGCATCGAGGATGCTGCTCGCGTTGTAGCGCTCAGAAAACTGCAGCTCCGGCAGCGTAAATTTCAGCTCCGGCCATTGATCGCGCGGCGGGAGGTTGTCGCGGACGAAGGTGTCGGTGTGCGCGCTCATCTCAATCGCCCTCGAACACGGGCTTCTGCTTCGATGCGAAGGCGACGTAGGCGCGTTCGAAGTCCTTGGTTTTCATGCAGATCGCTTGCGCTTGCGCTTCAGCTTCGAGCGCCTGTTCGAGGCTCATATTCCATTCCATGTTGAGCTGGTTTTTGGTCATGGAGTGGGCGAAGGCCGGGCCGTTGGCGAGATCGCGCGCTAAGTTCTGCGCGTCGGTCAGAGGTGTCGCGACGATGCGGTTGTAGAAGCCCCAGGCGGCGCCTTCTTCGGCGCTCATCGAGCGGCCCGTATAAAGCAATTCGCTGGCGCGGCCGTGGCCGATGATGCGCGGGAGAATCGCACACGCGCCCATGTCGCAGCCGGCGAGCCCGACTCGGGTGAAGAGGAAGGCGGTCTTGGCATTCTGCGAGGCGAAGCGGACATCGCTCGCCATCGCGACGATGGCGCCGGCGCCGGCACAGACGCCTTCGACGGCGGCAACGATCGGTTGCGGGCAGGCGCGCATGGCTTTGACGAGATCGCCAGTCATCCGCGTGAAGCGCATCAGCTCGGGCATCGTCATTTTAGTGAGCGGGGCGATGATGTCGTGGACGTCGCCGCCGGAACAGAAATTGCCTCCGGCGCCCGTGACGACAATGGCGCGGCAATCGTCGGCGTAGGAGAGATGGCGGAAGAGTTCGCGTAGTTCGGCGTAGCTCTCGAACGTCAGCGGATTTTTGCGTTCGGGACGGTCTAGCGTGATGGTCGCGACGCGATCGCCGACGCTCCAGAGGAAATGTTCGGCGCGGTAGTCTGCGCTCTTCCAGGCATCGCCGATCATGGCGTGGCTCCCTTAGTTAGCTCGCGGCGCAAAGATGCTTTGGCTGCATCGAGGAGTCGCGTCAGCGTTTGTTTTTCAATCTGCGTGAGATCGCGGAGGAGCGCGTCAACGCAGGTCGCGTGCGCTTTGGCCATTTGCTTGAATACGCTTTCACCCTTGCGGGTCAACCTTACGTGTTGGATGCGGCGGTCGTTTTCATCGTGTTCGGTGTCGATGAGGCCATCCGCACTCAGGCGCGTCCGCAATTGCGTTATGTTGCCGTTCGAAACGAGCAGATGTTGCGAAATTTCGCCAAGCGTCAGCGGTCCGTGACGATCGAGGGCGGAGAGGAAGTCGAACCGGGCGATGGTGCTATTAAAGCGCGCGCGCATCAGGGCGTCGACCTCGCGCTCAATCAGGCGGCTGGTGGTGAGCAGCCGGAGCGAGAGGCGGACAGTGTCGCGCGCGTCGGCCATATCAGATTTCACCGCCACTCATGGGAATCGCTGCGCCATTTGTGGCGGCGGCGCCGTCGCTGCAGAGCCAGGCGATGGCGCTAGCGACTTCGTCCGCGGTGATGAGGCGGGCTTGCGGGTTGCCAGCGTAAAGCATGGCGCGGGCTTTGTCTTCGCTGAGCTTGGTTTTGCTCGAGATGTTCTCGGCGGCCTTGGCGACGATATCTGTTTCGACGTAGCCAGGGCAGATTGCGTTCACCGTGACGCCGCGTTTGGCGGCCTCGTGCGCGAGCGCCCGTGTCATGCCGATCATGCCGTGTTTCGAGGCGCAGTAAGCGGAAATGTAGGGGCCGCCTTTGAGGCCCGCGATGGACGCAACGTTGACGATGCGGCCCCATTTCTTTGCGTACATGTCAGCGAGAGCGGCGCGCGAGCAAAGGAAAGCGCCGGTGAGGTTGATCGCCAGCACTTGATTCCAGGTGGCTAAGTCCATGCTGTGCAGCGGCGCCGATGGCGTGATGCCGGCATTGTTCACCAGAATATCGATTCCGCCATAGCGGTCGCGTGCTGCGGAGAATGCGGCGGCGACTGAATTTTCGTCAGCGACGTCGCAGGAGACGCCGTGGGCGTGCTCGAACTCCTCTGCCGCGCTTTGCACACGTGCGCCGTCGCGGCCGACGAGCGTGAAGCGTGCGCCGCTTGGCGCTAGCGCACGTGCGGTGGCGAGGCCTATGCCGGTGCCACCGCCGGTAATGAAAACGTGGTGGGGCATCAGGGCTCCTTGCGCGCGATGTTGCGCTGCATTTGTGCGTATCCGGCGCGGTATTGTTTTGGCGGTTCGGCGCCGCGATAGCCGAGTTCGGCGGCGGCGCGGAGCGACCAATTGGCGTCCATGAGGTGCGGGCGCGCCAGCGCGCAGAGATCGGCGCGGCCGGCGGCGAGGATCGAGTTGATGTGATCAGGCTCGAAGATATTGCCGACGGCCATTGTCTTTACGCGCGCTTCGTTGCGAATGCGGTCGCACAGCGGCGTTTGGAACATGCGGCCATAGACCGGGCGTGCGTCTGGGGTGGTTTGGCCGGCGGACACGTCGATGAGATCGGCGCCGGCTTCTGCGAACGCTTCGGCGATGGCGATGGAATCATCGGGCGTGAGGCCGTCGTCGTGCCAATCGGTGGCGGAGATGCGCACACTCATGGGTTTCACGCTCGGCCACGCAGCGCGCATGGCTTCGAAGACTTCGAGCGGGAAGCGGAGGCGGTTCTCGATGCTGCCGCCATAGTCGTCGCTGCGGTGATTGCTGATCGGCGTGAGGAAGGATGAGAGCAGGTAGCCGTGGCCGCAATGCAGTTCGAGCATGTCGAAGCTGGCTTGCTCGCCCATCAAGGTGGCGCGGACGAAATCGGCTTTGACACGATCCATGTCGGCGCGTGTCATTTCGCGCGGGACGGCGTTGACGCCTGACCATGCGAGCGGAGAAGGCGCGATAATGTCCCAGTTGCTGGTTTCGAGCGGCTGGTCTGAATAGTCTTTTCTGTCGTGCGGGTCGGCGCTCCATGGCGTGCGTGTGGAGCCCTTGCGGCCGGCGTGGGCCAGTTGCAGTGCGAACTTCGCGCTGGTGTGGGTGTGGACGTAATCGACGATGCGTTTCCAGGCGGCGACGTGTTTTGCGTCGTACATGCCGGCGCAGCCGGGGGTGATGCGGGCGTCGGCGGAGACGTCGGTCATCTCGGTAAAGATGAGGCCGGCGCCGCCACTGGCGCGCGCGCCATAGTGGACGAGGTGGAAGTCGTTCACTTCGCCGTCGTTTGCCGAATACATGCACATTGGCGAAACGACGACGCGGTTGGCGATCTCCATGTCGCGGAGTTTCAGGGGCGCGAACATGGGCGGCGGCGGGTTGTCGTTGACGCCGGAAAACCAAGTCTCGATGCGGCCGAGATAACCCCGATCCCGCACGCGCAAGTTTTCGTGACTGACGCGTTGACTGCGGGTGAGCAGGGAATAGGTGAACTGGAGCGGTTCGAGATTGGCGTAGCGGTCGATGTTCTCAAACCATTCGGTTGAATTGCGCGCGGCGTTCTGGAGCTTCAGCACTTCGACTTGGCGCTCGGCGTGATACTCGGCCAGCGCCTCTGCGAGCGGTTTGCCGCCGTGCAGGACTTGCGCGAGCTTGATCGCGTCTTCGATAGCGAGCTTAGTTCCAGAGCCGATCGAGAAGTGCGCGGTATGGGCGGCGTCGCCCATTAAGATCAAATTGTCCTTGTGCCACGTGTTGCAAACGATGCGCGGGAAGTTGAGCCAGGCCGAGCCGCGCAGGTGCTTTGCATTGGTGTCGAGTGTGGCGCCGCCGAGATACTTGGCGAAAAGCTGTTCGGCGGCGCGGCAGGTTTCGTCCTGGCTCATCGTGTCGAAGCCGAAGCTTGCCCATGTCGCTTCGCTACATTCAACGATGAATGTCGAGGCGTGATCCTCGAATTTGTAGGCGTGGGCCCAGATCCAGCCGTGCGGCGTTTGCTCGAACGCGAAGGTGAAGGCGTCGAAGGCTTTGTTGGCGCCGAGCCAGATGTATTTGTTCGGCCGGATATCGATATCGACGCCGAAATGCTCGGGGCTGGTGGAGCGGAGTTTCGAATTCGCCCCGTCGCAAGCGAGCACGAGATCGTAGGCGGCGAAAAGTTCGGGCGACGGGTTAACCTCGGTTTTGAAATCGAGGCGGACGCCAAGTTCACGGGCGCGATCCTGCAGGATGTTCAGCAGGCGCTTCCTGCCGATGCCGACGAAGCCGTGGCCAGAGGAGGTGATGGTCTGGCCATGGATATGGACGTCGATGTCGTCCCAGCGGGCAAATCCGGCTTCGATTTCATCGGCGCTCTTGGGATCATTGGCGCGGAGGTTGTCCATCGTCTGATCTGAGAACACGACGCCCCAACCGAACGTGTCGCCCGGGTCGTTGCGCTCAAACACGGTGATGTCGTGCCGCGGGTTGCGCAGCTTCATGGAGATGGCGAAGACGAGGCCGGCGGGACCGCCGCCGACACAAGCGATACGCATGAGTTAGTTTATATATGAAGTAATCGCGCGGCGCAACGGCTGTTGGCGCGGTTGGAGCTCGCTAATTTCTGTGACTGGCTTCGAAGAACCGTCCGGCGCCGCCTTCGGACAGCGTCGTGGCGCGCGCGATGTCAGCTTCGCCATCGGCTTCATGTCCCAGGCGGATCAAGGTGAGTCCGCGGCCGTAGAGCGCATTCGGATCGTCAGCGTCTTCGTCGACGGCGAACGCGAAAATCGTGTACGCGCGCCGTAGGTCGTGCAGAGCCTGCTCGCTGTCGCCGAGTGTCTCCAGCGCGATGGAACGGAAATAGTGCGCCGATGCCGTGTGGAGGCGCGAGACGCGGGCGCCGATCAGGCGTCCGCAAGCTCGGGCCACCGCGTCCGGCGCGCCGCTCCTGCATATGTCCCAGTACCGATGGGCGGGGCTGAGCTGGCTCAGCTCGCCAACCTGGCCACTGGTTGGCTCTGACATGCCCCAGCCCGACTGCGCATGAGCAGGGGTGGCGGCGAGAGCGGCAGCGGCGATAAAAGCGGCGGCGAGCAGGCGCATGAGGGGACCTCCGCCCGTCAGACTAACACGATTTTTTCAGGCGGGTAGTCTCTGCCTTGCTAGCTTTCCGGGGTCGTCGCGATGACGAGCGTGCGTTCGAGGCCAGCATCGCGGTCGTCGAGCGCGGCATGGTAGTCCGGTGCGTGTTCCATCGAGAGTATGGCCGACGGGTTTGGGTAGCGCATGGCGGCAACATCGTCCCAGCGGCCGATTGTGGGGCCGCCCCCGGATTCGCGCAGCACATCGAGAATGCGCCCTGTGAATAGCAGATGGCCACCGGTGCGATAGACGGTGCGCATGGCGACGATGCCATAACGCAAATAGGCCCGGCGGCCAGAGATTCCGGGCTGCGCTCCACGATATTGGGCGTCCTTGTAGTAGGCGAGGAAATTGACCATCGCCGGCGCGTAGGTCTGCGGCTGCGCCAGTAAGCGCGTAATCGATGCCGCACTTGGCATGACGTCAGCGCGGAAGCTCAGGGCTTGAGCGTCTTGCACGATGGGGCCGTGTGGCTTGGTGAGTATTCGAAGCCAGATCAAGAGTCGCAATACGCCGAACAGGAGCGCCGGTGGCCGGCGCAATGCGAGGCGCCCGACATACGCGTCTTCGATGCCATCCAATGCGATCGGAATTTGATCGGGATTGCCGCCGCTCGCGATGATGAAGTAGCGCCAATAGAAGTCGTCGGGCGCCCCTCCGATGACCGTAAAGTCTGCGCGGCTGCTCCAGCGTTTGGTGACGCCTGAAGCAAGAGCGCCCGGTTCGCCGCGGAGGGCGATAAACCAGTGTGGGCCAGCGCCAGCGCTGATTGCGTATACCGGCTCTCGGGCGCCAATCAGCCAGAGTATGGCGATGAGCGCGACGAGAGTCGCAAGTAGGATGAGCGCGAGCGTCATCACTCAGTTTGACCAGTAGATGTAGTCTTGATCCTCGCGCCAAGGCGCGTTGAGCGGCACGTCGATGCGCACTGGACCCTCAATCAGCGCGGGCCAAAGCGGCGCAGGCAGATTGGCGTTTTGGGCTTCAATCATAGCGCGCATGGCGGCGACGCGTTCAGGTTGCTGCGCCGAGAGGTCGTGCTGCTCAGTCGGGTCCTCGCGGAGATTAAAAAGCCAGGCTCGGTCCGGCGTTTCACTCACTTGCAGTTTCCAATCGCCGTCGCGCACGACGCGGTAGGGGCCAGAACGCCAGAAGAGCCGTTGGTTCGGCGCGCCCTGCGCTTCGCCGCGCAGATAGGGGAGGAGATTTACGCCGTCCAGTTGCGGTTGGTTCGGCGCGCCAGCTGCTGCGGCAACCGTGGCGAAGATATCCATGTGGGTCGCGGGTCCAGCGATGCGGGCGTTGCGCGGCAGGCCGCCCGGCCAGCGGATCAAATAGGGCGTGCGAATGCCGCCTTCGAAGAAGGTGGATTTCCAGCCCCGGAATGGTGCGTTGATGCCGGCCAAGCCGGTGTACCAAGCGCCGCCATTGTCGCTGACAAAGATCACGATGGTGTTGTCGTCGACGCCATTGTCGCGCAGGGCCTGCATGACCGTTCCGACGCCGCGATCGAGAGCGCGCACCATGGCGCCGTAAACGCGCTGCGTGTGATCCGGGATGGCGCTGAGCGCATCATAGTCTTCGCGCGTGGCCTGGAGAGGCGTGTGGACGGCGGCGAAGCTGAGATAAAGGAAGAATGGCCGGTTGCGGTTGGCCTTAATCGCGGCGGCGGCCTCTTCGGCATAATAATCGTTGATGTAACCGCGTGGACGAAACCGCGCTTCGCCGTCGGCGCCGTGCCAATCGACGGCATATCGCAAGTTGGCCCAGAGGAAGCGATCGATTGGGTCGAAGTCGAGCCGCGCGTTGACGACGTTGGGATCGTTCGGCGGCAATGACATGGTCGCGCCTTGCATGATGCCGAGGGACTCGTCGAAGCCCTGCGCAGCTGGGCGCATCGTTTCAACTTCACCCAAGTGCCACTTGCCGATCAGCATCGTGTGGTAGCCCTGCTGCTGCAGAACCTCGGCCATCGTGATCTCACTCGGCGGCAGTCCGAGGGTCTCGCGCGGCGGCACATCGGCCACGCGCTCGTCATGGAAGATCACTCGGCGCATGTCGTTCTGAGATGAACGCGCAATGTAACGTGCGAATTCTGGCGGCGCAGATGTAAACTCGAAGCCGAAGCGCGTCGGGTAGCGGCCGGTCATGATTGCGGCGCGGGATGGCGAGCAGGTGGCGTTGCTGGCGTAACCTTGATCGACGATGACGCCGTCGCGGCCGATCGCGTCGATATTCGGCGTCTGTACGACGCCAGCTACGCCGCCGCCGTTCAGGGAGATATCGTTGTAGCCGAGATCATCAGCGACAATGACGATGATGTTTGGCGGGCGTTCGCCGTTCTGCGCCTGCGACGGTCCTTCCGACCAAGCGACGTCACGATTGGCGGCGATCGGACGCTTGAGGTCGCCGACAATGCCAGGGAGATAGTACCAATATTGCTGAAACAGCAGGAAACCGCTGAGCGCGAGCAGCGCCAGGACGCCGCCGATGATTGCGAGACGTTTCATGGGTGCGTGCTCCGTTAGAACCGCAGATGATGTGAGCGCAGCATGCCGCCTTCGCGCGGCAACGAGATCACATCGCCATCACGCGCCGCGAACACAGGGCCATCATAGGTGCGCTTGGCGTCTTGAACGAACGTGTGGGCGAGGCCGGGGATAGGCGTCTGCGGCAGGAAATGGGTGAAAGCCAGCGCCCCGACGCCGGCTTCTTGCGCGACGCGGCCGGCGTCCTCCGGCGAGGTGTGATAGTCCATGATGTCATGGAAGATGGCGCCGATATTCTCGCGCCCGTTGGCTTGTGCGGCGTCATGCATGATGGCGTCGAGACGTGGCGAGATCGCTTCATGGATGAGCAGATCGGCGCCATGCGCGGCCTGCGTCAGCGATGGCGACCGCACCGTGTCGCCGCTGATGACGATGCTGCGGCCACCATACTCAACGCGATAACCGACGGCGTCAGTAGGCGCGTGATCTACACGGAAAGTAACGATGCGGACGCCATTCTCGTTGCGGAGCTCAAGCTCTTCGCCGTCATTCAGCGGGACCGCGAACTCTTCGGCTTTTAGGCCAGCGCCGCTCGGCGGCATTACATCCGGGCCGTGGTGTGCAGCGCGGTACGTATGATCAATGGCGTAGGCCTCGTTCAGGCCCGCGGCGACGCGCGACGTGCCGGGTGGGCCGATGAGCGTCAGTTGTTCGTGCGACGCGCCTGCCGCCCAGTGCTGCAGAGCGACCGTGTCGATGCCGTCGATGTGGTCTGAGTGCAGGTGTGTGAGATAAAGCGCTTCGATGTCGCTTTGGTTCACGCCCATTAGGGACAGCGTCTCCGACGCGCCGTCACCGGCGTCAAATAAGAAGGTGTGGGTCCCTGCGATGATTGCGAGGCAGGGGCCGGCGCGCGTGCGATCCGGCAAGGGCGAGCCCGTTCCGCAGAAAACGGCGTGCAAACCATCAGGCAATTGCTCGCGCAAATTTTCGCCCATTGCTTGCCGAGCGGTGCGCTCGACAATGCGCGTCGCGATCTCGCCGCGGAAAATGTAGGCGCCTGCGCCGGCCGCGATGAGCAACACCGCAAGGCCGCCCAGCCATGCACTCGTTTTCACTGTATCCCCCGTTATGTCTCTTTGTGCTTGACGCCGCAGATCAACAATAGGCACTGTAAGTGCCAATATATGATGGCGCGATCGAGTGTCAATGCGCCGCGCGAACGGAGATACGCCTATGCAAGTGCTGCGCACGCCCGGCGAGAGGTTCGAAAATCTTCCGGATTTTCCGTATGCTGCACACTATACCGACGTCAAAGACGCCGCCTCCGGCGTGACACTTCGCATTGCAGCAATCGATGAGGGGCCAAGGGACAAGCCGCCGATCTTGCTCATGCATGGCGAGCCGAGCTGGTCTTTTCTCTATCGCAAGATGATCGCCCGCTTGGTTGCGCAGGGCCATCGCGTTGTGGCGCCTGATTTGGTCGGCTTCGGACGCTCGGATAAGCCGTCGGAGCGCGAGGACTATACGTACGAGCGGCACGTTCAGTGGATGAGCGACTGGCTTGTCGCCAATGATCTCCGTGACATCACTTTGTTTTGCCAAGATTGGGGCGGGCTGATCGGTCTGCGACTGGTGGCGGCGTTTCCGGATCGCTTTGCGCGCGTCGTCGCTGGAAATACATTCTTGCCGGCAGGATCTGGCGCCAATCCCGCGTTCGAGGCGTGGCGCACGTTCAGCCAAACCACGCCGGTGTTTCCAACGGGAAATATCCTGAACGGCGGCACGGTGCGTGATCTTAGCCAGGCCGAGATGGACGCGTACGAGGCGCCGTATCCTGATGAAAGTTACAAGGCAGGCGCCCGCCAATTTCCGGCGCTTGTTCCCGTTGCACCCGACATGCCTTCAGTGAAGGAAAACATCGAAGCCTGGAAGGTGTTGGAGACTTTTGACCGGCCCTTCCTCACGACGTTCAGCGATCAAGATCCAATCACCCGCGGCGCCGATAAGCGGCTGCAAGATCGCATTCCGGGTTGTAAGGGGCAAAAGCACACGATCATTGTTGGCGGCGGCCACTTCCTACAGGAAGACAAGCCCGACGAACTCGCCGATCTGATTGTGGCGTTCATCAGGGAAACTGCGTGACGGCACGCGCTGTGACGGATTTGGCGCCGGCGGAGGTGGACGGCCGCCGACAGCGATCCGATGCGAGCCGGCGCAAAATCGCGCTCGCCATGCTGGATTTGTTGCGCGAAGGCGAGCTCGATCCAAGTGCTGATCTTGTGGCGGAGCGCGCCGGCGTCGGCCGCCGCACGGTGTTCCGGCTCTTCTCCGACATGGAGGGCGTCTATCGCGAGATGCACGCGGTGATGACGTCGCGCTTGGCGCCGGAATTTGCCAAGCCGTTCGTTGGGCGGACCTGGGCAGCGCGGCTCGATGAAGTGATCGAGCGCCGCGCGAAGATGTTCGAGATGATGCTGCCGATCAAAACGGCTGCGGACGCGCGCCGGTATAGCTCAAACTTTCTGCAGATTGAACACAAGAAGATTACGCGGCTTCAGCGCCAAACCCTGCGCGCGGTGTTGCCAGCCGCTCTTGCGAAGGGCGACCCGCTCGAGGCGCTCGATTTGGCGCTGAGCTTTGAGGCGTGGCGGCGCTTGCGTCACGAGCAGGGGCTTGGCGTGAAGCAAGCGCAAGCTGTGCTTCGACGCATTGTGAGTGCGATTGCGGCCTAATTCGTATCGCCCACCGTACGAAAGCCGATGTGCGACATGCCCAAACCTTCATCGCCTGGCTGACGCGAACCGTTGCGAAACCGCGAGCAGAAATTGTCGGCACAAAGTTGAGAGCCGCCCTTGATCACCCGCACGCCGGTCTGCGCGTTTGGGCGCGTCACATCAGTTGGGGGTTCGCCGGCAAAGCGGTCGCTTGTCCATTCCCAAACGTTGCCGGTCATATCGTAGAGGCCGTTGCCGTTGGCGGGAAAGCAGCCGACCGGCGCTAATCCGACGAAGCCATCTTCGCCGCTGTCCCGAAATGGAAAAACGCCCTGCCACGTATTGGCGCGCGGTGCGCCCGCCGCATCAAAGGCTTCGGCGCGGCGATCGGCGGGCGCAGGCGTGGCGCCGCGCGCCGCAAACTCCCACTCATTCTCCGTCGGCAATCGCCGGCCGGCCCAACGCGCGTAAGCTTGCGCATCTTCGTACGCGACGGCGACAACCGGATACGCGTCGCGGCCATCGATTGATGATCCGGCGCCGTCGGGATGGCGCCAGTTTGCCGCTGGATCGAGACGCCAGCGGGATTGGCCGCGATCGAAAACGGCAGCGCCCATCAGCGCGCCGTCGGCCCCCGGCCGTTCAGCGACGGTGACGTAATGGGTCGCGGCGACGAAGGCCGCGTACTGCGCGTTGGTGACTTCATGCGCATCGATGTTGAACGGCGAGACGTCGCCGACGCCGCCGACGCGCTCTTCCGGCTCGAACCTATTGGGGCCGCGGTCAAGGCGTCCGCCGGCGATGGCCACTGGCGCGTCCGAAGCGAAGGCCGCGCAGTGCGCCGCCGCCTCGACCAGCGGTGCTGGGTGTCCTTGCCCACAGGCCGCCAACAGCGCTGCGGCGAAGGCCAGAGATGCGAATTTCAGCTTCGGCACCCTCAACCTCGACAGACCTTCTGAAAAAACTGGGCGCCGGACTTGCAAGCCGCCCCGGCGCTCGTCATTAAGCGGGCCTCCGGAGAGGTGCTAGAGTGGCTGAATAGGCCGGTCTCGAAAACCGGAGTACGTGCAAGCGTATCGAGGGTTCGAATCCCTCCCTCTCCGCCAGCCTTCTTGCCTCTCCCCGCACACTATCGGCGCGTGGCGGTCGTGCGCAATTGCTCGGCGTTAGCGTTTGTAGAGCGCGGCGACTTTCTTGGCTTCTTCGGCGATGGCGGTGCGGAGGGCGGGCGGGTCGATGACTTTGACCTCGGCGCCGAGACGCAGGAATTGGCGCGCCGCGAGATCGACGCTCTCGATCGGGACGCGGGCGCGTCGCCAGCCTTCGGGTTTGCAGGGTTCGTTGTCCGTGGTGAGCGCTTCGTGAGCGGCGGCGTTGGTGTCGCGGAGGAGGCGCCGTCCGGTGGGCGAGACTTCGATGGTGGCGTGCTCTTTGAGGAGACGCGCTTCGAAGTCCTTCGACCATTCGCTCCAGTAGCGCGCGAGATTGAAGCGGCGCGGGCGGGTGAACGTGGCGTCCAGCGTTTGCATCTCTTGAATGTTGGAGACGCGGTAGCTGCGGGTCGCGCCTTTGACGGCGGCCACCAGGTACCAAATGCCGCCCTTGAGCACGAGGCCGAGCGGATCGAGCGTGCGCTCGACGACGTCCTTCCAGCTTTCGTAGCGCACGCGGATACGGCGCTCGCTCCACACCGCGGCGGCGAGTGGTTTTAGCACGCCGGAAGCGTCGGCGCGGGTGTACCAATTGATCGGGTCGAGATGGAAGCGCGCAGAGACGCGTTCGGCGCTAGCGCCGGATTCTGGTGGAAGGCTGGCGAGCAATTTCAGTTGTGCGGCGGCGAGGTCGGGGCCGAGACCGAGATCTTGCGCGGCGGCGCCGACGCCGGACAGCAAAAGCGCATCAGCTTCCTGGGCGGTGAAGCCGGTGAGCCTGGTGCGGTAGCCGTCGTGCAATTGGAAGCCGCCGCTGCGGCCGCGTTCGGCGTAGATCGGCACGCCGGCGGCGCTCAGTTGATCGACATCGCGATAAATGGTTCGGACGGAGACTTCGAACTCCTCTGCCAAAGCTTCGGCGCTGAGACGCCCGCGCATTTGGAGGAGAATGAGGATCGAAAGAAGACGGCTCGCACGCATTTGGCGACTATCGCACAAATACCTGACATTGGGTGGCAGGTTTCGCCGTCTAGGCTCCTCGCACAGTCAGCGATGCAAGGGGAGATACATGAGATGGATCAGCTACGACGGACGTTCATTGCGGCGGGCGGCACGAGTTTCCTGCCGGCGTGCGCAACAGGTGAGACCGTGAATTTTGATCCGATGCCGGCTTTGCCAACAACGCCGACGCCGGGGCGGCCGGGCGATTTCGACTTTCTGAGTGGCGAGTGGCGTATTCACAATCGCTCGATCGTCAACGGCGCGTGGCTCGAGTATCCGGGCGAGGCGACGGTTCATGGCATTCTTGGCGGCATTTGCAGCGTCGAGGAGCTGCGCATTCCGGCGCGCAATTTCTCCGGCATGGGGCTGCGGCTGCTCGATGTCGAGAACCGCGTATGGTCTGATCATTGGGTCAACGCCCGTGCGGGCGTCGTCACCACGCCCGGGCAGATTGGCAGTTTTGAGAATGGCGCCGGTATTTTCGTCACGGACGATGTAGCCGACGGCGCGCCGGTGAAATACGCCGGCGTTTGGGACAGCATCACGGCGACGTCGTGCCGGTGGCGCCAGGCGTCATCGCGTGATGGCGGCGCAACTTGGGCGCAAAATTGGATCATGGATTGGGTTCGTGTCTGAGATCGCGCTAGGTTGGACGCATGAATAGTCATGCGTTCAACCGTGCCATTGTGCGAATGCCTTCGCGGTCCGTTGTCGACGGATTGCGCGCCGTTGACGCCGGCGCGCCGGACTATGAAGGCGTGCTGCGTGAGCATGCGGCTTACGTGCGTGCGTTCGAGGGCGCAGGCGTGAGCGTGCGGACCTTGCCAGCGCTGGAGGCGTTTCCGGATTCTGTTTTCGTGGAGGATACAGCGCTCGTGTTTACCGGCGTGGCGATCTTGCTTCGGCCAGGCGCCGCAACGAGACGTGGCGAGGCGGCGGAGATAGCGGAGGAACTCGATCGGCGTTTCGAACAGGTGCTGCATCTTGAGCGCGGGACGGCTGAGGGCGGAGACGTGCTGACGACACCGCACGCTGTGTTTATCGGCGTTTCCGAGCGCACCAACATTGAGGGCGCGGAGGCTCTGGTTTCGCTATTGGCGCTGGCCGGTCAGCGCGGCGTGGTGGTGAAGACGCCGCCGGGCGTGTTGCATCTCAAATCGGACTGCGCGCTTCTCGACGAAGAGACCGTCCTTTGCACGCCGCGGCTTGCGGCGGCCAAGCCGTTTCCGGGGTTCCGGGTGCTGGAGACGCCTGAGGGCGAAGAGGGCGCGGCGAATGCGCTTCGGGTTGGCGACAAAGTCCTGCTGAGCGCCGGGTATCCCCGCACCGCCGATCTGCTCGCCCGTGAGAGTTATGCAGTTGAAGTGCTACCGACGGCTGAAATCGCTAAGATCGACGCCGGGCTCTCCTGTATGTCTCTGCGCTGGCGTGATTAGGTAAATATTTGAAAGATCGACATTTACCTGGCATTCTCGTGGCTCGCGGCGGCCGGTCGTGGCGCGCAAAAAACGCCGCAAAATGTCCCGCTTCCGCATTGACGCTGGCGTAGCGTTTCCCTTATACCCCCCGCTCCCCGCCCGGGCGAGCTACGTCCGGGCGTACGAATTTTTGGCGGTTACGATGTTCGCGGTAATCAAAACGGGCGGTAAGCAATACCGGGTAGCTAAGGACGACGTGATCGTCGTCGAAAAGCTCGAAGGCGCGGCTGGCGCAAAGATCACCTTCAGCGACGTCTTGATGTCGGGTGACGGCAAGACCGTGAAGCTTGGCAAGGATCTGTCGGGCCTCACGGTTATCGGCACGCTCGTCGAGACCAAGAAGGGCGACAAGGTCACGGTGTTTAAGAAGCGCCGCCGCAACACCTATCGCCGCAAGATCGGTCACCGTCAGGCCGAGAGCCACGTGAAAATTACCGCCATCGGCGGCAAGGAATAAGAGGGCGTCATGGCTCACAAAAAAGCAGGTGGCAGCTCTCGTAACGGCCGCGACTCGCCGGGTCAGCGCCTGGGAGTAAAGCGTTTTGGCGGCCAGTCCGTCAGCGGCGGCGAGATCCTCGTTCGCCAACGCGGCACCAAATTCCATCCAGGTTACAACGTCGGCCTTGGCCGCGATCACACGCTCTTTGCCCTTTGTCATGGGCAGGTGCAGTTCGCGACCAAACGCGATGGCCGCACGTACGTATCCATTGCAGCGCTCGCGGTGGCCGCGGAATAGGCGATAAAGGAAGAAATTCCCGGATCGCCTGACAACAGGGCGATCCGGTTCCCAAGATAGCGTGGGGCGCCCGGATCAAGGCGCCCCATTTTTTATGCCCCACGCGTTAGAGCCAAAGGAGCGGCTCATGCGTGACGTGATTGAGATCGAAACCAAGAGACTGAAGCTGCGGCGCCTACGCATGTCCGATGCGCAGCGCGTTGCTCAGTTCTGCGATGATCCCGGCGTCGGGCGCAATCTCGCGCACACGCCGCTCCCGTATCTTCCCATCGCCGCCGAAGGTTGGATCATGATCAACGCGGCGCGTGCGCCGCGCGGGACAGATTTTGTCTATGCTGTCGAACTGCCTGGCGAAGGCCTGATCGGCGCGATCGGCGCGCATAGCCGAAGCGGCGACGGTTTCGAGATGGGCTATTGGTTTGGCCGTCCGTATTGGGGTCAAGGCTTTGCCACTGAAGCGGCGACGGCGTTTGTTTCGGAAGCCGGGAAGCTTGGTGCGCTCGAGGCGGGACACTTTGTCGACAATCCGGCATCGGGCCGCGTGTTGAGCAAAGTTGGCTTTGCCTACACCGGCGAAACCAAATCGCTGTTCTCGCTCGGCCGTGGCGAAAGCGTTGCGTGCAAACGCATGCGCTTCGCACCCAAGCTTGAGCGCGGCGCCGCTGGACGCGCGGCGGTCGCGATGCATTGAGGCGAAGAGGGCGGGCGGCTGGCTCGCCCTCACGCTTCAGCCGATGCCGGCGCGGCGCAGCATGTCAGCGGCGCCGTCGATCAGCCCGCTAAACAGACTTTCAACGTCCAAGCCGCCAACTTGGACAGCGAAGAACACGGCGTAGCCAAGGATGAAGATGACGGGCATGGCGCGCTCCAGTGACCACCACTTCATCGCGCGGCGCTTGCCGGTGATGCTCTGCCATTCGTCGCGGATCGGGTGGATTCCGAGGTTGTCCTCAATGGCGTAGATGTTCTTGTACTTCGCTGCGAGTAGGACGGTGTAGTACGAGTTGGACGTCCGCCAGATCACACAGGTGAGCGCCAGCGCTATGGCGCAGAGCGTGAACAAAGTTGGGTTTGGCAAACCAGTAGCACTGGCCAAGAATCCGAGGGCGCTGATGCCAGCGAGATTCAGTGTCGTGAATACGTTGGAAAGCTCGCGCCGGGCGCGGCGCGCGTCTCGAACATCTTCGACCAGCAGCTTGTAGATTTCGAGATTGGTGGCGGTGTCGGCCATTTTGTCCCCCGTTCGCACCAAAATGTAGTCCGGCTATGCGCGCCTGTCTTGCGCCGCGCCTTGGAAAAACCGCCGGTTCTGCCTAGTTATCGTATCGCAGTCGCGGGCAGGAGCGCCGTGGGCTGCCGGAGATCAATTCATGGGATTGCGCGTAGCCGTCGTCGGCGCCACCGGAAACGTGGGCCGGGAGATGATGGAAATTCTCTCAGAACGGCTGTTTCCCGCAGACGAAGTGATCGCGCTCGCCTCGCGCCGGTCGATGGGCAAAGAGATCAGTTACGGCAATAAAACGCTGAAGTCGAAGGACCTCGATACGTTCGATTTTTCGGGCGTTGATCTTGTGCTGATGAGCGCTGGCGCGGCGGTGGCGAAGGAATGGGCGCCGAAGATCGGTGCGACCGGTGCTGTGGTGATCGACAATTCCAGCGCCTGGCGCATGGACCCGCGCGTGCCGTTGGTGGTGCCGGAGGTGAACCCGGACGCCGTGCACGGCTATGACAAGCTCAACATTATCGCCAACCCGAACTGCTCCACGGCTCAGCTTGTTGTCGCGCTGAAGCCACTGCACGATCGCGCCAAGATCAAGCGCGTCGTCGTCGCCACCTATCAATCCGTCTCCGGCGCCGGGCGTGAAGCGATGGATGAACTTTGGAACCAGACGAAGAAGCTCTATGTCGGCGACGAGATCGTCAAAGAGCAATTCACCAAGCAGATCGCCTTCAACGTCATCCCGCATATCGATACGTTTATGGAGGACGGCTACACGCGCGAAGAGTGGAAGATGATGGCCGAGACCAAGAAAATCTTGGACCCAGCGATCAAGCTCACCGCGACGTGCGTGCGCGTGCCAGTGTTCGTGGGGCACTCAGAAGCGGTGAACATCGAGTTCGAGAACCCGATCACTGCCGAAGAAGCGCAAGAAATCCTGCGCGAGGCGCCGGGCGTCATGCTGGTCGATCGCCGTGAAGATGAGGGCTACACCACGCCGATCGAATGCGTCGGTGAGTTCGCGACCTTCGTGTCGCGGGTGCGCACCGATTCGACGGTGGAGAACGGCCTCTCGCTCTGGTGCGTCTGCGACAACCTTCGCAAGGGCGCCGCGCTCAATGCGGTGCAGATCGCCGAGCTGATGCTGAACAAGGGCCTCTTCAAGCGCGTGCGGGCTGCGTGAGGCGACAGCGCATGTGAGCGCGACTGACATCTGCTGTTACAAAATGTGTAGGCGTATTCGTCGCTGAAGCGTGGCGAGACCGCGCGCGCGCTCCTATGTACCTGGTGAGGGGACGCATGCTCGCCATCACGATCGAACAACCGTCACAAACGGACATCGACGCCATTCATGCGGTGTTGAAGGAGACCTATTGGTCTCCCGGCATCCCGCGCGATGTCGTTGCGCGTGCGTGCGCCAATTCCATGTGCGCCGTCGCGCGCGATGAGAGTGGTAAGCTCATCGGTTTTGCGCGCCTGGTGACTGATAAAGCGACGTTCGCGTGGCTGTGCGACGTGATCGTGCTGCCGGGCAAGCAAGGCAGAGGCCTCGGCCGCGCCCTTGTGCAAACATTCCAGAACCATCCTGAGCTTCAGGGTCTGCGCCGTTGGTTGCTTGGCACCAAGGATGCGCACGGCGTTTACGAACCGCTGGGGTTTTCGGCTCTGAGCGCGCCGCAGCGGCTGATGGAAATCAAGAATGCTGAACCGTACGGACTGAAGGCGTCATGAGCGAAGCGGCGCCGATCACCGCTAGCCCCTCAGAAGCTGAACGCCGCGCCGGCTTTTTGGCGGCGGCTTCGGCTTACATGGTGTGGGGCTTTCTCCCACTTTACTTGAAGCTGCTCGCCACCGTGGATGTGCGTGAGGTGCTAGCGCAGCGGATTTTATGGGCGGCGCCTGCGGCCTTGATCGCGGTTTTCGTGATGAGTGGCTGGCGGCCCGGTCTGCGCGAGATCGCCACCGCATTGAAGCCGCGCATGATTGGCACGCTGGCGACATCGGCCTGCTTCATCTTCGTGAACTGGGGCCTTTACGTCTATCTCGTGCTGCACGAGCGCGTGATTGAATCGTCGCTGGCGTATTTTTTGGCGCCGCTCGTCAGCGTCGCTATCGGCGTGCTGTTCTTCGGCGAGAAGATCAGGTCGGCGCAGCTTATTGCGCTGGCGCTCGCGCTTGTTGGCGTTGTGGTCCAGGGCTTTGCGCTTGGTGCGCCACCATGGATGGCGCTCGCCCTATGCGCGACCTGGTCGGTCTATGCGGTGATACGCAAGCGCGCGCCAGTGCCGGCGGCGGTAGGGTTGCTGATCGAGAGCTTGGCGCTGGCGCCGCTTGCTGTCGGATTGTTGTTCTGGGCTGCGAGCGAGGCGCCGCTGAGCTTCACCACGGATTGGTCCATGGCGCTGTTGCTGGCGATCGCGGGTCCGGTGACGGCCATTCCGTTGATGGCGTTTGCGTTCGGTGCGCGCCGGGTGAGCTTTACAACTTTGGGCCTGCTGCAGTTTTTGGCGCCGACGTTGCAATTCTCGACCGGCATTGCCTTCGGTGAGGCGTTCACGCCGCTCCGCGCGCTGAGCTTTGTGTTGATCTGGGTAGGCTTGGCGTTCTTCTCGTGGGATACGTTGCGCCGCGCCAGGCAGGTATGAGTGAATTAGTTTATTACGCAATCGGCGATGTTCATGGCGAGCTCGATAAGCTCGATCGTCTGCTCGACTTTATTCGCGAAGACGCGCAGCGCCGTGGCGCGGAGTACAAAATTGTTTTTCTCGGTGATTTGATCGATCGCGGCGCCGATAGCCGCGGCGTGGTCGCGCGCGCAATGATACTGACCGAAAGGGGTGAGGCTGTCGCGCTCAGAGGCAATCATGAAGAGTTGATGCTTCACGCCTTCGATAAAACCGAGTCGATCGGCGTCTATTTTTGGGCCGAGAATGGCGGCGATGAGACGATTACGTCGTACATGATGGCGAATGGCGCCGCCGACAATTGGCGCGACGCCATCGACAAGGCGCACATCGCATGGCTGCGCGCGCTACCCGTGATGATCCGCGACGAGGCGCGAAAGCTGGCCTTTGTGCATGGCGGCATCGATCCAAAGACGTTCCCGCATTGCAGTGATGAAATTCGAATGTGGACGCGTTCGAACAAGTTCTTTGATGCCGCGCGCTGGCCGAAGCGTCCCGAGCTTGAGGGTCTTGTCGTTGTTCACGGCCACACGCCAACAGCTGATTTCAAGCCCCACGCAAATGCTTGCCGTATCAATGTCGACACCGGCGCGTGCTTTGGCGGCCCGCTTACAGCTGCGGTGCTGGCGCCGGGAGAACAACCGCGCTTCTTGCACGCATGAACGCGGCGCTCAGCACCAGCCAAGCCGCGGCGGGACAAACCGGTAACGCGATGTGACCGCCGACTGCGACGGTGAGGCCTGCGCCCCAAGCGAAGATGGCTGCGGCGTAATCCAGCGGGGTGCGTGGAATTCCGAGCAAAGCAACGCCGATCATGAGCATCGTGAAATCGTAAAAGAAAAGGTAAGGCGAGATCAGAAGTGTGGCCGCGCACAACGCCGCGCCGCCGATCGCGAGATCGCCTTTGTGGAAGAGAAGGCACGCAACGATCACGCCACCCAGCGCGCTCAGCGCGTGCAAACTCAGCGCAACAGCGTTCGAAGCTCCAAGGCCGAGCAGGTTCGCGTAGAGCGAGGCATAGGCGGGTGTCGTTATGCGTTGTTCGCTGATCAGCGCCTGCGAAGCCTCCAAGCTCTCGAACCATCGCACGTAGGACTCAAAGCCAAACACCAGGCCTGCCAGCGTCACGAATACGACGGTGGCGATCGCCGTTGCGAAGAACGTTCGCCAGCGGCCAGAGAGTGCGAGGAACAGCGGCCACAAAAGCGCGAGGTGTGGTTTGATCGCGAGCAACGCGATAAGCGCACCCGCCAAGCGTGGTCGTTTGTCGAGGAGATGTAACGCCATCCCGACAATGCCGGCGATGAGCATCCCCGATTGCACGGTCCCGATTTGATAGATGACGGCGGGAGCGGTCGCGGGAAAGATCAACGCGCGATTGTCGGGCAAGAAGCGGCGAATGGCGTAGCCGAAGAAAATCGCCGTTCCGACAAGAAATCCCGTTGCCGAAATCGGATAAGGGACGAGCGCGAGGACAACGACCACGACAAGAAAGGTCGGGGGGGAATTCCACGGCGCGTAGTATTTCACATCAGGCGCGACTGCTTGCTGGTACGACCACAGCATCGCGCGATCGTGGATCTCGGCGACGTGGCCATCGAGTGCGGCGCGCCCGGCGCTCCAGAACGCCATGAAGTCACCGAAGAAAGGCTGGCCGCTGGGCAGCGTCATGTTTTCCATGCCGGCGGCGCGCCAGAGGAAGTAGCCCAGCATGGACGCGGCGATCGCCACCGCCGCCGCTTCGAACGCCAAGCGCTTCACAGGCATGAATAGAGCGCGTCGAACAGTTTTGCCGGGCGGGGATCGCCCATGATGTAGTGGGATTGCTTGTTCATCACGTAGCCGGCGGAGACCCCCGCGACAGGATCGCCGAGACCGACGCTCCCGCCATTGCCGGAATGTCCGAACGCTTCGGCGTTTGGACCATAAAAGCCAATTGCGTTGCCCAGGACGCCAGCGCGCCAATCGACATTGAAAGGCAGCACCAGATCGTCTCCCTTCCACACGCGCCGCGTAAGTGCATCGAAGCCCTCCTGTGAAAGCACGCGCGCGCCATTGATCATGCCGCCGGTCGCGTACGCTTCGTACAGGCGCGCGACGGCAAGCGCAGTTCCGTGACCGTTCGCGGACGGGATTTCGATTGTGCGCCATTGGGTAGCACCGCGCACAGGATTGGCCCATTTGGTGAAGAACGCGGCTTTGCGCGGAGGCGTTATCTCACCGAAATCGCCGCCGCGCGTTGGTTTGCGCATTTCCGACGCGCGTGCGTGATCGCTTTCCGGCGTGCCGATCTGAAAGTCGATTCCAAGGGGAGCGCAGATGTCTTCGCGCAGGATTGTCCCGAGCGAGCGGCCCGACGCGCGGCGGGCAAGTTCGCCGACGATGTAGCCCCACGTCATGGGATGATAGCCGCTGGCGCTTCCCGGCGGCCAAAGCGGCTCGAGTGCTGCAATCGCTTCAGCGCACGCGGGCGGATCAAGCCACAAATCCGGATCGATCGGTGCGAGAAAACCGGGAACGCCAGCTTGATGCGCGAGCGTCTCGCGTACGGTGACGCGCTCTTTGCCATGTACGCCAAATGCCGGCCAGATTGACGCGACTGGCGCCTCATAGTCGAGCAAGCTGCGGTCCGCGAGCACGGCCATCACTAGCGCACTGACGCCTTTGGTCGTGGAGTAGACTGGCACGATTGTATTCTCGGCCCACGCCTTTGTGTGGTCGCGGTCCGCCCATCCGCCCCAAAGATTGACGACGACTTCGCCATCGCGGATCGCGGCGAAACTCGCGCCCATTTCTTCTGCTAGGCCTGCGTCGAACGCTTCGCGCAGGCGTTGAAAGCCCGGCGCGACATAGCCTTCCGCCACTACGCCATCTCCAAGCTGCGCGCGCGCGGCCAGGTCACCGGCTCTTCCAACACCGCTTGCGCTTCGGGCAACAGCAGGTCTTCGCTCTCGGCTGCAATCGATCGTACGATCACATCGTAAACGGCGCCCGTCGCGCCTTCGAGCGCGATGGCCGGCGCATCGCCGCGCACGCGACGGCCGACGAAGAGCGCCGAAAGCAGATCGCCGGCGCCCTTAGGCGCACGCGGCAGCCGGGCAGTTTCGCAGAACCAATCGCCTGTCGGCTGCGACAGCAAATTGCCCATGCCGAGCGCGGTGCGGATCGACGAGCACAATACCGGCTTGCCGAAGCGCTTTGCGGCGTCGCGCGCGGTGCTGAGACCGTCGATTGTCTTGTTGGTCAGCAGACCCAGCTCGAAGGCGTTTGGTGTTAGCCAATCCGCGTGCGGCGCGAGGCCGTTGAGCATCGCGTCGGCCACGGAGTCGTTCACGAACAGCTTGCCCTCGTCTCCCAATACAGGGTCGCAGACGAAGATGGCTTTGGGGTTCGACCGCTTGATGCGCTCGATGGTCTCGAGGATGACGGCGACTTGGTCGGCGGCGCCAAGATAGCCGGTGAGCACCGCATCGATCTCGCCGAAAATGCCGTCTGCGGACAAACCCTCAAACAATGCGGCAAGAGTGTCGGCCGGTATCGGCCCGCCACCGGGAGGACCATGATCAGGACGGCGGCCGAGGAGCGTTGTCGGCGCCTGCAGAACGCGCACCCCAAGCCGCTCCATCGCGAATGCCGCGACGGAATTGCCGACTCGGGCGCCAACCACCTGGCTTTGGATCGACAGAACTGTCTTCACGCGGCTAGAAAACCTCTGCTGGCGATATTCGCCTGCGTCGCATCCCCGAGCAAGATATGACCGCACGACCGCGCCGTTCCTGTCTGTATATGCCAGGCGCCAATGCCAAGGCATTGGAAAAAGCAAAAACGCTTCCCGCCGACGTGCTGCTTCTGGACCTGGAGGATTCTGTCGCGCCGGAGGCGAAGGAGGCGGCGCGCGACGCGGTGGCGGCAGCAGTGAAGGCTGGCGGCTATGGCAAGCGTGAGGTGATCGTGCGCGTCAATGCGTTGGCGACGCCGTGGGGCCGGGACGATATCGTGGCGGCTGGTGCAGCGAAGCCGGATGGTATCCTCGCGCCGAAGGTCGAGACGGCGGGGCAGGTCGCACTCCTGAATCGCGCGATGACCGATGCGGGCTTTGCCAATGAAGCTTCGCTCTGGATCATGATTGAAACGCCACTCGCAATCTTCAACTTGCCGCAGATTGTGGCCGCTGCCAGCACCACGCGGTTGCAGGCGCTGGTGATGGGGCTCAACGACTTGGCGAAGGAAACGAGAATGCGCGCGACTTCTAAGCGCGCGGCGTTTCATGCGGCGATGTCGCAGACCGTGACGGCGGGCCGGATGGTTGGGCTCGCAGTGATCGACGGCGTGTTTAACGATATCGCTGACACTGCTGGGTTCGAAGCAGAGTGCCGCCAAGGACTTGAGTTCGGCTTCGACGGCAAGACCTTGATCCATCCCAGTCAAATTGAGGCGTGCAACGATGTATTCGCACCGACCGCAGAGGAGGTGTCGCGCGCCCGCGTCGTCATTGATGCATTCGCGTTACCTGAGAACGCGGGCAAAGGCGTGATCAAAGTTGACGGCCGAATGACCGAACTGCTCCATCTCGAACAGGCGAAGCAGATTGTGGCGGTGACAGAAGCGATCGAAGGCCTGAGTGCATGACCAAATCCAACCCCGGTAACTTCTTCGAGGACTTCACACCAGGCCAAGAGATCGTGCACGCAACGCCACGCACGCTGACCGAGGCCGATGCCGCGATAAACATAGCGCTGACCGGCGCACGGCACGCGCTTTTTAGTGGCGATAGTTTCGCCCAGGATTGCGGATTGGCTGGCGCTCCGATCGATCCACTGCTGGTGTTTCACACGGTGTTCGGCAAAACCGTGCCGGATGTTTCACTGAATGCAGTTGCCAACCTGGGTTACGCCGAAGGCCGCTTTCTGGGATTGGTGTTTCCTGGCGATACGCTGACGGCTGTTTCCGAAGTGATCGGGCTCAAAGCCAATTCCAGCGGCAAGACTGGTGTCGTGACCGTTCGCACCACTGGCTTCAACCAAGATGAAGAGGCCGTGCTCACGTACGTGCGTTGGGTGATGGTCAACAAGCGCGACGCCGGAGCAGCCACCACGGATTCGCCGCCCATCACGCCGAAAAGCGTGGTCGCAGCGAATGACCTTATGCTGCCGCCAGGGCTCGATTTCTCGAATTACAATTGGGCGCTCGCCGGATCACAGTATGCGTTTCAAGACTACGAGGTCGGCGAGAAGATCGATCACGTCGACGGGATGACTGTGGAAGAGGCCGAGCACCAGCTCGCGACGCGTCTCTATCAAAACACTGCACGGGTGCACTTCGATGCCATCGCGCAAAAGGAATCGCGCTTCGGCAAGCGTCTCATCTATGGTGGGGTGACGATATCGCTGGCGCGCGCCCTGTCGTTCAATGGTCTCGCCAATGCGCAACTGATGCTTGGCATCAATGGCGGGCGCCACGTCAATCCGCTGTTCGCAGGCGACACGCTCTTTGCGTGGTCGGAAGTCTTGGCGAAAGAGGATTTGGGAGAGATTGGCGCGCTGCGGTTGCGCCTTGTCGCGGTGAAGAACCAAAGCGCATCGGCGTATTCGATCAAGAAAGACTCAGGTGATTTAGATACCAACGTTGTGCACGACCAGGATTATTGGGTGGCGATACCTAAGCGCGAGGACGGAGGCGGCGCCGTGTCCACCTTCGGCGTTCGCCTGCCGAACAGCGTCAATAACGAAAACAACGCCGCGATCAGCAGGCCGCTGTGCGTGACGATGTAGCCTTCTTCTTCCTTCACCGTGATGTTCGAAGCGACCGTCTCGGAAAGTTCACGTTGCTGCGCCGCGCCGAAGAACGGATTGTCGCCGATCGCCTCGCTTTGTTCGCTCTGACTTTCGGTGATTTGACGGCGCAGCTCGCCGCTTATGTTCTGGACGCCATAGTAGGAAATGCCGATGCCGAGCACGGAGGTCACGAGCATCGTGGCCGCAGCAGCTTGTGCGCGTGTGAAGAAGCTGCACGCAAGCCCGATCAAGATCACCGCGAACGCGGCGACAATGATCACCGCCGGCTCAGCGTCTTCCATCTGGCGTTCTTGTGACACGCCCTCGAGCGGTCCCGCTGGCTGCGGGTCGCCGGTCATCAATTGCCAACCGGTTGCGGAGAGAAGCTCCGTGTTCGAGCAAGACACCGTCACCCAAGGCAGAAAGAAACCGATGAGGGCAACCAGTTTGCCGATACGCGCGATTTGATTGAAGTCAATGAACATTAGTTCGCCGCCTCTTGCTGGCGCGCCACCCAGCGGCGCATGCGTGCTTCCAGCACGTCCATGGGGACCGCGCCGGCGCTCAGCAATTCGTCGTGGAAGGCACGGATGTCGAAGCGATCGCCAAGCGCCTCGGTCGCCTCGCGGCGCAGGCGCTGCATCGTAAGCTCGCCGATTTTGTAGGCGAGCGCTTGGCCCGGCGTCGCGACGTAGCGTTCAAGCTCGGTTTGGATGTTGTGCGGCGAGAGCGCGGTGTTCTCGGCAAAGCAGCGGCGCGCTTGCTCGATGTCCCAGCCCATCCAGTGGATGCCCGTGTCCGCTACGAGCCGGCACGCGCGCCACATTTCGTAGCTCAAGCGGCCAAAGCGCTCGTAGTGGTTCCGATACATGCCCATGTCTTCGCCGAGCGATTCCGCATAGAGACCCCAGCCCTCAACAAATGCCGTCTCGAAAGCGTTGCGGCGAAAATAGGGAAGCTCGCCCAATTCCTGCGCGCGCGAGATCTGCAGGTGATGGCCCGGCATCGCTTCGTGCACGGTGAGCGCAGGCAATTCGTAGAAGGGGCGCTGATCGAGGTGCGTGGTGTTGACCCAATAGGTGCCCGATTGGCCCAGCGCCGCGCTGCCTTGTGTGTAGTAGGCAGTGGTCGATCCTTCTGCTTGCTCCGCCGGAATGATGCGGATGCCGTAGGACAAGCGCGGCAGCGTGCCGAATAGGCGCGGGAGTTGGCCATCCGCGCGCTTGGCGACTTCGGAGGCGTGCTCGATCAAGTCTTCCGGCGTGCGCGCATAGAATTGTGGATCGGTGCGAAGGAAACGTTGGAACGCTGCAAAGTTGCCCCGAAAACCGCTTGCCCGGATTTCTGCTTCCATCAACGCACGAATGCGCGCGACTTCTTGATTGCCGAGGTCGTGGATTTGCTCGGGCGTCATGTCGGTCGTCGTGTAAGAGCGCACCAGGAAGCGATAGAGGTCTTCGCCGCCAGGCACTGAGCGGAGCCCTAGACCAGCGCGCGCCGCTGGCAGGTAGTTGCGCTCCAGGAATGTCACCGTCCCACGATGCATCGGCAAGATGCGGTCCCGGATGATAGCGCTGGCGCGGTTGCGGAAGTCTTCTTGCTGTGCTGCTGGGATGTTGTCCGGCATAGACGCCAGCGGCGTCAGCAAAGTCGCCTCCATCGTGTCGACTTGCGCGCGCGCTGTAGCGAGTGCGCGATCGACGATGATGCGCGGTTGCGTGTAGCCTGTTTCCACACCGCGGCGGGCGTTCGCAAGATTCTGCTGGTAGTAGACCGGGAGCGCCTCGAGACGCGCGATCCAAGCTTCGGCATCTTCGGCCGACTGGATCGGTGTCGTGTAAGCGAGGTAGTCGCCGAAGGTGAAATAGCCGTCGCCGTTGCTGATCGGCGCGCGGCTGAAATCGAGATCGATGCCTTCGATGCTCTGATTGAGAACCCGCAACAGATAGGCGCGGTTGAGGGCGTCTTCTTCATTCAGCCCGCGGGTCGGCACGCGTTCAAGCCGTGCTTTCAGCGCGACCAGTTCCGCCCGCTGCGCCAATTCACTCTCGCGTGACGCATCGGGCAGCAGTCTCAAAGCTGCGCGGTCGCCTTCTGAGGCGGAGGTGAGGGGATCATGACGCCGCGCCGTCTGTTCGTACGCTGCGACCACAGTCGCCAAAGCTCGATTGTCGCGCTGTTGGCTAAATGCTGGCGTGCTGGCCGCAGCCAAAAAAGTGGCGGCGCAAATGGCGATGGCGCGGATCATGTCTGTCCCCCTCGAAAGCGCCGTCAATTTAGCATCGTGCGCAATCCGTGCGTAGGTGAATCGACCTTGGCAGCGTCAATTCGTTTGATTGACTTGGGCGCCTCCGCCCCTATGTTCGCGCCCGCAGATTCAGCACCTATATCAACGACAAGAGGCCCGCATGGCCGGCGCGCCAAGCCCCCAAGACCGCCCCATCGCCCCACATCTCAGCGTGTGGCGCTGGCACGCGACGATGGCGAGTTCGATCCTCCACCGTCTCACAGGTATCGCACTCTACGGCGCTGCAATCGGTGTAGCGATTTGGGCGATGGCGGCCGCGGCGGGGCCGGAGACCTACGCGATCGTCGATATGGTACTTTCGGCTTGGTACGGCCAAGCCGCGATGTACTTGGTCGTTGCCGCCCTCTCGTATCACTTGGCCAACGGCATCCGCCACCTCGTGTTCGATACCGGCGCCGGCCTCACACCCGCCGACGCTGACACCAGCGCCTGGTTTGCCATTCTCTTCGCCGTCGCCGCGCCCATCGGGCTGTGGGCGCTGATCACGTTCGGAGCTTGAGCATGAGCAAGTCCGAACGCAGCATGCGCACGCCGCTCGGCAGGGTCCGTCATCACGGCGCCTCGCGTGAGGGCACCGGGCACTTCATCGCTCAGCGCGTCACCTCGATTGCGCTGGTTTTGCTTGCGCCTTGGTTCGTTGTCTCCGCAGCATTGTCGATCCGCGATGCGAGCTATCTCGCGACGATCGATTTCCTGTCCGATCCGGTGAATGCCGTTGGCGTGATCCTGCTGGTGGCGATCGGCCTCTATCACATGTCGCTCGGCATGCAGGAGGTCATCGTCGATTACATCCTGAAGCCCTTTACCAAAATGCTGCTGATGTTCTTAAACGTTGCATTTCCGCTGGTGCTCGCCGTCGGCGCGATCTTCGCCGTCATGCTCGTGAATTTCGGAGTCTGATTCGTTGGCCGCCTATTCTTGGATCGATCACACATTCGACGTCGTTGTTGTCGGCGCCGGCGGTTCGGGATTGCGTGCAGCCCTCGGCGCGGCGCAGGCTGGGCTGAAAACGGCGTGCGTAACGAAGGTTTTCCCGACGCGCTCGCATACGGTCGCGGCTCAGGGTGGCATCTCCGCCGCGCTCGGCAATATGGGCGAGGACAAGTGGCAGTGGCACATGTTCGACACCGTGAAGGGATCGGACTGGCTCGGCGATCAGGACGCGATTGAATATCTCACGCGTAACGCCCCTGCCGCTGTGTATGAACTTGAGCATTGGGGCGTGCCGTTCTCGCGCACCGAAGAAGGCAAAATCTATCCGCGCGCCTTCGGTGGTATGACCAAGAATTACGGCGAAGCGCCGATCCAGCGCACCTGCGCCGCCGCCGACCGCACCGGTCATGCCATGCTGCATACCATGTATGGCCAGTCGCTGCGTCACAGCGTCGATTTCTTCATCGAGTATTTCGCGCTCGATCTTATCATGGAAGACGGCGTCTGCCGCGGCGTGACCGCGTGGAAGCTCGATGACGGCACGTTGCATCGCTTCCGCTCACAAACTGTCGTGCTCGCGACTGGCGGCTATGGCCGCGCTTACCTTTCCTGCACGTCAGCGCATACCTGCACAGGCGATGGCGGCGCCATGGTGCTGCGCGCCGGATTGCCGTTGCAGGACATGGAGTTCGTGCAATTTCACCCGACCGGTATTTTCCCAGCCGGCTGCCTCATCACCGAAGGCGCGCGCGGCGAGGGCGGGTACCTCACCAACTCGAACGGCGAACGCTTCATGGAGCGTTATGCGCCAACCGTTAAGGATCTCGCGCCCCGAGATATGGTCTCGCGCGCGATGACGCTTGAAATTCGGGAAGGCCGCGGCGTTGGTCCGAACAAGGATCATATCAATTTGCACTTGGATCACCTCGATCCGAAAGTGCTGCATGAGCGGCTGCCTGGCATTTCCGAAAGCGCCAAAGTGTTCGCCGGCGTCGATGTCACGCGCCAGCCGATCCCGGTCTTGCCGACCGTCCACTACAATATGGGCGGCATCCCAACGAATTATCACGGCGAAGTCGTCACCAAGAAAAACGGCAACCCAGACGAGATCGTGCCGGGGCTCATGGCCGTCGGCGAAGCAGCGTGCGTATCCGTGCATGGCGCCAATCGTCTGGGCTCGAACTCGCTGATCGATCTGGTTGTGTTCGGTCGCGCTGTCGGCCTGCGCTGCGCCGAGACTCTCAAAGCTAACGCCTCGCAACCTTCACTAGCGGCAAAGGCGGCCGATGACCACCTCGCGCGCTTTGACAAATTCCGCACCGCCAACGGCGGCACGTCGACGGCCAAGCTTCGCGATCGAATGCAGCGGACGATGCAGGATACTTGCGCCGTCTATCGGACCGGGCCGGTGCTGCAAGAGGGCGTGGAACGGATGGAGAAGCTTTGGAGCGAAGCGCCGGACGTGCGCGTCACCGATCGTTCGATGATCTGGAACACCGATCTGGTTGAAACGCTCGAGTTCGCCAATCTGCTCGCGCAAGCAGTCGTCACCGTCGTCGGCGGCCTTAATCGCACCGAGTCACGCGGCGCCCACGCTCGCGAAGACTTCCCCGATCGCGACGACGCAAATTGGATGAAGCACACGCTTGCCTGGCTCGACATGTCGACGGGCAAAGCGACGATCGACTATCGCCCAGTCCACACCAACACGATGACCAACGAAGTCGAGTACATCCCGCCGAAAAAGCGGGTGTATTAGCGGTTACGCTGGTCTGGATTGAGTCCGTCGCGTCCCGCCCCTAAGCTCTGCGTGGGCGAGGGGAGACAGATCAATGTCAGAGCGGATGAATCTAGGTGCGTGGTCGGGCGTGCTTGGCACCTGGGTCAGCATCGCGGCGGCGGGCGTTGGCGGTTACACTGCGCTGCAAACCTACAACGAAGAGGTTGCGAAGATGGAGGATGCGCGCGTCGTCCAGACGTTCGCGCTCTTCGAGATGTTCAACAGCGCCGAGCGCTTGCAGGCGCGGCAACGCGTTATGGACGCGGCCAACAACGACACCCCATTTGAGGGCCACGATCTTTGGATCACGCTCGACTTCTATGATGCGCTGCAGATTTGCGTGGAGCGCAATCTCTGCGACCAGGATTTGGCGGTTCGCATATTCCAACCGTACGCAGCGCCGATCTGGAACGGGCTCAGCAATGAGATCATCGGCGGTCGCACGCAGAGCGATCCCAATATGGGCGCTGGCCTGCAGTGGATGGCGAGTCTTCCGCCACCGGAAGCTTTGGTAGCGGGAGTCGAAACGGAGTCTTCCCCCGAACCGCCTGCTGCGCAGAGCGATGCGGCGTCGGAAAGCGGCGAGCAGCCATAAAGGGCGCTGCGCAACGGCAGGCTTGACCCTATTCTAGGCCAAGTAGAACACTCCCTCTCAACGCCGCCAGCGCGGCGAGGGAGAAAAGCGCCATGGCTCAAATCGGTTATGTCTGTCTCGGCACCAGTGACTTCGATCGCGCATGCACCTTCTATGATGGGCTCACGGCTGAACTCGGCGGCAAGAAGCTGTTTCCGACACCGCAGGGCGTCATGTACCGGCTTGGCGGCGGCCCGATGATCATGGTGACGCGTCCGTACAACGGCGAAGCTTCGCATGCCGGCAACGGCACGATGCTCGCGATCAATGTCGATGCTCAAGAAGATGTGCCGCGCCTCTACGAGAAGGCGCTTTCGCTTGGCGCGACGTGCGAAGGCAAACCAGGCGCACGCGGCGCCTTCGGTGATTTCGCCTACTTCCGCGATCCAGACGGCAACAAGCTCGCTGTGTTTTGGACCGAGCGTCAGAAGAAGGTGTAGCGCACGTTCCCCCTCTTCATTGCGGAGAGAGGGAGGCGAAGGTCAGGGCGTCGGCGCGGGCTCTTGCTTGTCTTCTTGCTTTTGCGCGCCGCGGATGGCGTCTTGGAAAATGCTCTCTAGCGGATTGCGCGGGCGTGTTGGCGCTGGCGCCGGCTGTTCGGTCTGCGCTTCGCCTTCCGCTGGTTGCGTCGCCGGAGTTTCGCCTTCGGCCGGCGCCGTCGTTGCAGCGGGCTGGCGCCCGAACAACGCTTCGCCGATGCGCGAGAGAGCGCTACCTTCTTCTTGGCGGTTCAAGATGTCGCGCAATTGGTTTTGCACGATCTCTTCCACGGCCGGCCGGAAGCTCACGCGCGACCATGGCCCTGACACACGGAAGGGAATGCCGAGGCCCGCAATGCTTACGTCGCCACCCTGACCAGTGGCATTGTTCACTGCGCGCGGGGCGATCCGCATATCGATCGTTTGTGCGCCGACATTGACCAAGCCTTGACCTTCGAGCCGCACGTACGGATTGAGCAGCCGTAAGTTCTCGGTCGCCATCACACCGTCGGCGACAGCGAAATTCGCGGCCAACTCAGCAAAGTCCGTCGATGCCGAACCGCTAACCGCTTGGCCGCTCAGGGCGGCCTGCACGGTGCGCGCGACTTGCGCGAGGTTCACGCCCTTCCATTGGCCGTCGTTGAAATTGAAGGACGCGTTGCCGCGCAGGCTGCGCATAATCGCTGCCTGCGATGCGCCTTGTCCGACCAATGACGCTGTCAGGCGGCCGCGGCCGGCAATTCTGTCGAAGCCGATTGCATCACGCAGAAGCGTTTCAGCCTGGATGTTCTCCGCATTCAATTCGACCGCGACGCGTGGCACTGATCCCGAGCCATCCGCGATAAGCCGCGCAGTGCCGCCACCATCATAGAGCGAGATTCGCGTTAGCCGCGCATCAGCGGCGCCATTCGCGACTCGTAGCGCCAACGCGACGTTGGAAAATTGCATGCGTTGAAATTGCAACGCGCCAAGGGTGAGATCGAGATTGGCGTCGAGTGCGCGCAGACCTGAGAGATCGAGCGCGTCTGTGCTCCAGGCGGTATCGACTTCAACGCCTTCGGCGCCTTGCTGCGCGGGGGCGGGGAGATAGGTGTTAAGGTCAACTGCCGGTGCGCTCAGCGTACCGGTCACACGCAAACGGCCGCTTTCTTGATTGATGAGCGTGAGGTTGCCGTTGGCGTTGATGTTGTCGAGGCGAATGGTGGCGTTCGTCAGGGCCGTGGTTTCGCCTTCGCGCGCCATTTGGGCGGTGAGGCTATAATTGCCGAAGCCACCGCCTTCGCCCATCGGCGAACCCATCCATGCCAGCAAGTTACGCACGCTTGAGCCGCTGGCTTCGAGCGCGCCTTGGAGCGCGCCATTGGCGCTATTGAAGGTGCCCTCAAACGAAGCCTCTAGCGGTTCAGCGTTGACACGCGCGGTGATTGGCGTTTGGCCATTTTCCAGAACCGCGCGTGGCGAGCCGATTTCGCTCTCCACGTTCATCCGTTGTCCGCGATAGTCGAAAGCCGCCTGTAGTTGCGCCGGCGCGTCGAGCGACTCCAGCGCGAGGTTGGCGTCGACATCTCCTAGAACCAGCGGCTCCTCGCCCTCTGCGCCTTGGAACGAAATCGTGCCGTCCGTGAGGCGCACGTCGTCGAGACGGAGATCCTCCAGCGTGGTTTGATCTTCGGGCGTTTCCTCGGTCGGGAATGTCCAGTTATTGGCGCCGTCTTCTTTGGCGACCATGTTCACTTGCGCGCCTTCGAAGATGAGCTCCTTCACCTCGATTGCGCCGCGCAGCAACGGGAGCACCTTGACCGCGAACACGATGCGGTCGGCGGCGATGAATGGCGCCTCCGAAGCATCGACACCGCCGCGACGGGCAGGATTGTCAAAATCTGTGGGGTTTGAAAGCGAAGCGCTGTCGACCGAAAAGCCCAGAGCCGGCCAGAATGACACTTCGATATTGTTGCCCAAAACGAGATCGCGGCCGGTGGCCTCTTCGATCCTGCGCTCGGCTTCGCGCGCCGCGAGCTCTTTCGGGAAGAAGGCGATGAAGAGCACCACCGTGAGCACCAGCACGGCGGCGAACCCGCCAACGCCGAAGCCAATCCATTTCCAGTTGAGCTTCATCCCGAGACCCCTTTGAGTGAAACCTAGTGCTTGAGCGCGGCAAAATCGAGCCGCTTGGCGGCTTTGCGGAACCTCGCACTCTGGGCTATCCCATTGTGAATGGCTGGATTCTTCACAAACCTGTTCGATGAGCTCGGCGACCGCCGCCGCCGTCTGCGTAAATCGTTCGGTGACCGCGGACAGGCGCTGGCAAGCTTTGCAATCCTTGCGGGACTGGTGTTGGGATCGTTGGGTCTCTTCCTGCGGCCATGGATGATTGATGTTTCGGCATGGGGTTTTGTGGTCCCCGCCGTCTTTGTTGTCGGGTATTTGCTGATCGAATGGCGGCGGCAGGCGGTGTTGACACGCGGCCCCGACGTAGAGGCGACCGCGAACACGTACGATTGGGTCGCACGACTATTTTCGCTCGCATGCGCGCTCGCCGGCGCAGCAGCCTTTGTTATTGCGCTGACCTCGGAGCCGGCCCCGCCGCAGATTGAAGAATGGTCGCCGCCAGAAAGCTCGGTCGCAGTCGACATCTTGCCTTGATCGGCGTCAGAATGTTTGCACGCGTGTCACAATGAGCCGGGCGCGCGGGGAGGGACTTCCGTGGCGACCAATCCAATCGCAGGCCTGATCCCGCGCGGATCTCTGGGCCTAAAGCTCTTGCTTGTGTGTTTGCTGGTGCTGGCGATGGGCGTGCCTTTGCTCGTCGTCACCGGACTGGTGGCGGAGCGCGAGAACAGGGCCCGTCAGGTCACCACCGAGATCGGCGGCAATGCTGGCGGCTCGCAAGTGGTCGGCGGACCCATGCTGCTTGTGCCCTACACCCGAACCGTCGAGGTCACGGACGATCAGGGTCGCACGCAACGCCGGCTCGACCGCGGCAACTTTGTCGTGTTCGCTGAAACTGGCTCGGCCGATACCAATCTCGAAGTCGAGAACCGCCGGCGCGGCATCTATCGCGCCGCAATTTATAGCGCGGCCACTGAGTTTGACGCCGCCTTCAAACCGGCGGACGCGCTGTCAGGCGTAGATCCATCCTGTCGCTTTGATTGGACCCAGGCGCGAGTCGTCATGTTCGTCAGCGATAGCCGCGCCATCCGCAATGCCGCTGAACTTCGCTTTGCCGATGGCACAACCGCGACACTGGAGCCAATTTCCGACCTCAGCCTCGTGCCGCCTGGCGCCGGACAAGAGTATTCACGCCCAGGCCTGTTCTCCGCTCCATCGGCGCCGCTGCCATCAACGTTGCAAGCGTTTGCGGCCCCTGCGCGCTTCACCGGCGCACCGCAAGACTTCAACGTCGAAACGCGCCTCGATCTCACCGGTGCACAACGTTTTTCGGTCGCGGCTTTTGCTCAGGACACCACAGTCACCATCCGTGGTGACCGTCGCGATGCACGTGCCGAGGGCTATTTCCAGTCGACGGAGGCGCTTCAATCTACAGACCAAGGCTTTGCCGTATCTTGGCGTGTGCCGTTCGTCGCGCGCGGCGTCGAGAAGGCGGCTGACCTTAACACGTTCAACCTGGGCGCAGCCTCGGGCCGTGACATGGCCGTGAGCTTTGTCTCCTCTGATGACATTTATCGCGGCGTCGCCCGCGCCGTGGCCTACGGCATCATGTTCATTGGCATCGTCTTCCTCGCGACGCTGATCTTTGAAGCGGTGAGCGGCCGGAAGGCCCATCCGGCGCAATACGTCCTGGTCGGCCTTGCGCAATGTGTCTTCTATCTGTTGCTCTTGGCGCTGACGGAAGTCATCGGCTTCACAATCGCCTTTGCGATCGCCGCTGCCGCGACCGTTGCGCTGTTGGCCTATTACGCGGGCGCCTCGTTCCAGTCCGGCGCGGTCGGGATGAGAGCATTGGTGGGTCTCGCGGCATTGTACGGCGCCATGTACGTCCTGATGACGCTGGAGGACTTCGCGCTTCTGGCCGGTTCGGTCGTTGCTTTTGCGGTCATTGCCGCGACCATGATCGCTACCCGGCGCATCGATTGGTACGGCAGGGGCGTGCCTGTAACTAGTGGACAAAACTAAGACAATTCGCGTGCTTGACGGGCGCTGCGGCGCTCGTCACGTTCGCGTCGCTATGGTCGAACTCACGCTTCCGAAGAACTCCAAGGTCAAAGCTGGCAAGCGCCACAAGGCCCGTCCCAATGCCAAAAAGGTGCGTGAGTTCAAGGTCTATCGCTATGATCCTGAGACTGGCGAAAACCCGGCCTGGGACACGTACGAAGTCGATCTCTCGACATGCGGTCCAATGGTTCTCGACGCGCTGATCGCGATCAAGAACGATATCGACTCGACGCTGACATTCCGCCGCTCCTGCCGGGAAGGCGTGTGCGGTTCGTGTGCGATGAACATAGGCGGGCGCAATACACTCGCTTGCACGAAGGGCATCGACGAACTGCCAAAGGGCACGATCACGATCTCGCCGCTGCCGCACCAGCCTGTGCTGAAGGACCTGGTGCCGGACCTCACCAATTTTAACGCGCAGTACGCAGCCATTCAGCCGTACCTGCAAACGGTCACGCCAGAGCCGGATGGCGAATGGCGCCAGAGCCCGCAAGAGCGCGCCAAGCTCGATGGCCTCTATGAGTGCATCCTTTGTGCGTGCTGCTCGACGTCGTGCCCGTCCTATTGGTGGAATAGCGAGCGCTTTATGGGGCCGGCGGCGCTGTTGCAGGCGTACCGCTGGATCAATGACAGCCGCGACGAGATGCAAGGTGAGCGCCTCGATTCTCTCGAAGACCCGTTCAAGCTTTATCGCTGCCACACGATCATGAATTGCGCCCAGGTTTGTCCGAAGGGTTTGAATCCGGCCAAAGCAATCGCCGAGATAAAGAAGGCCATGGTCGAGCGTAAGCTATGACCTTTCCGTCCGGCTTCGTTTGGGGCGCTGCAACTGCCGCGCACCAAGTCGAGGGCGGAAACGCAAACAGTGATTGCTGGGCGCTCGAACACACCAAGCCTTCCTTCTTTGCAGAGCCATCAGCCGACGCGTGTGATCACGTCGCACGTTACCCAGACGATTTGGCAATTCTCGCCGGGCTTGGTCTCAATGCGTATCGCTTCTCGGTTGAATGGGCGCGTGTTGAGCCTGAAGAGGGCGGGTTCTCGCAAGCTGTGCTCGATCACTATAAGCGCGTGATCGACGCGTGCTGGACGCGTAACATCCAGCCCGTCGCCACGTTTCATCACTTCACCAATCCGCGCTGGGTCGCGCGCGATGGTGGCTGGGCGGATGATCGTATCGTCGATCGGTTTGCTCGCTATTGTGAAGCGGTGGGCGCAGCCTTTGGCGACCAGCTCGCTTACGCCTGCACCATCAACGAGATCAATCTCCCAGATTCACTCACTGAATTAATGGCGCGGGTGAAGGCCAGGTATCCGGACCGCGTCGCGGCTGGCGAGGCGGCGCTCGGCGCACCGATCGAGTCATTCTTCCTGTTCTCAGGCGTCGAGGGTTACACCGCGCGCGCTATCCGCGCACACACGCTTGCGCGTGACGCGCTCAAGGCCGCAGCGCCGCACGTACCAGTCGGCATGACGATGTCGATCCAGGAATGCGAAGCTGAAGATAGCGATGCGGCGCGAGTGGCGGTGAGCACTTACAAGCACCGCGTTTACGCGCCGTACTACGAGGCCGCGGAGTCTGATGACTTCCTCGGCGTGCAAACTTATACGCGCATGCGCTTCGGCGCTGACGGTAAGGCCACGCGCCGGCCGCCGGCCGGCGCAGAACTTACGCAGATGGGCTACGAGTATCGCCCAGAGGCGCTTGGCGCCGCATGTCGTGACGCTTGGGCCGCGACCAAGACGCCGATCCTGGTCACCGAGAGCGGTATCGCTACGCAAAATGATGCGCGCCGCCGCGCTTTCATTCACAGCGCCCTTCAAAGCGTTAGCGCAGCGATGGCCGAGGGCGTCGATATCCGTGGCTATGTCTATTGGACATTGCTCGACAATTTCGAGTGGATGAGTGGCTACGCGCCGACGTTTGGCCTCGTCGGTGTCGATCGCCGCACTATGGCGCGCGCGATCAAGCCATCAGCCGTGATGTTTGGAGAGATGGCGCGCGCAAATAGCCTCGCCGGTTCTGCTGAAGGCGCCGATCAGGTCCTGTCCAGCGGCGCTGCAGTAGGCGTCGGCGCCAACTAGCTTACCGGCGTGCGCCCAAGCCCCGGCGTCCAATCATAGAGCGGCCGGGTGCGGCCATCGTCGAAGCGCACGCCATTGGGCGCGGTGATCAAGCCCGGCCGTGTCTCATTTCCGCGCACAACGAGAGCGGCGATGCCGTGCACGTTCGCAGGGATGACTTCGCCCGGATCGCTGACGCCATTGCGATTTTCATCGCGCCACAATGAAAGCCCGCCAAGTTCGCCGCCGGTCAACTCACCATCGCGGTTGTCATCGAGCGCGCGCAGCGCTTCGAAACCGTCGCTCCAAAACACGCTCCAGGTGCGCTGGCCGATGAGATCGAAGCCGGAATTCACTTCGCCGCGCCATTCAGGGTCCCACACCAGCCACGCCGCATCCAGTGTGAGCCAGCCTTGTGCACGGCGATCGCCGGTGCCCGCGAAGTCGAACGCAACGCGCGAACTTTCGTCAACGAGCTGAGAGAAGGGCGCGTCACGCATCGGCACGACGATCGGCGTAACGTAGATAATGGGCTGGCTTGCGCCGAGGCGGGTACGCAAACGTTGTATCCGCGCGCGGTCTGAGCGTGATGTCGCGAGGTGGCTGAGGTGCTCGGCCGTTTCCGTCAGAACGGCGTGATCTTCCCATTCCGATTGCGGCCCGGAAAGACGAGGTAAACCACGCTTGATAATGTTGCGCAGTTCAGTGCGCGCCTGCCGCGTGCGGCCCAGACGATCGAGAACGTAGGCATAGCCCAGCCGCGCGCGCAGATTGGCGGGCTCCGTACGAAGGGCGTTCATATAATGGCCGCGCGCTGCCTCGAGACGCGCCAGGGCGCCCGCGCTTGGCGCCTCCGGCGCTGCGTTCGGCGTTTCGATACGTGGGCCGAGTTGGAAATTGAACGCCGCGCAACGATCTCTTGGGCCAAAATTCTCCGGCGTTTCAGGCGGCCCGTAGCGCGTTGGACGCACATCGGAGCACAGCATGCTGCCAGCTTCGGAGAGCTGATTGTTTTCGTGCATGTACGAAAACGATGCATCATCGCGCGCGTAAGCGAGGAGGTTCAAGCGGCCGAGCAGAAGCTCGCGCTGTGTCGGCTCAATTCCGTCCATCGCTTGCACGTTGGCGAGCGCACGATCGATCGGCGCGTCGTAAACTGGTTGAGGCGGTGCAATGTATGGGATGGCGAGCGCGTTGGCAGCAGCGGCAGTCCAAATCGCAAACGCCAAAATATGGGCGCGCATGGAAGTCCTCTTCTCCCAAAACCGCCCCTCAGCAACCATTCTGCGCCGCGTCGCGGGTGTCGTCTATGGAGAAATTTTCACAATCACGAGATTTTAGGGTTGCGGTTTGGGCGGATCGCGCCAGTCGCACTCGGGCCCGTTCGGATCGAACGGGGTGTCTGGCGCATGCGGCAGCACACGCTCGATATAATATTTCAGCTTTCGGATGTCGCTCGTGGCGTCCTTGCTGACCTGCGGGGCGGGGATCAGTGGGCCGAAGGTTAGTTTGTAGGTTTTGCCCTGCTTGTTCAGCAATTCGTGGAAGAGGGTGATGTCGCGCAGCTCGGCCGAAAATTTTGAGAACGTGTGAAACCAGTACGAGTACGGCCCGCTCATGTGCACCGGCAGGATCGGCAGCTCATACTTGCGCGCGAGAGAGGCGGCCGTCGGCATCCATTCAGGATCGAGCAACATGCCATCGCGCTCGCGCGCCAACCGGCCAGCAGGGAAGATGGCGAGCGGACGATTCGTTTCGAACGCCTCGTCCGTCATTTTCAGCGTCACGCGAGTGCGCTCGCGCGTGCGTTTGGATTGCACCCATTCAACCGGAATCAGCGTTTCAGTAAAACGTGCGCAAACCCGCTCGGCGTCTGAGTTCGCATAAAACAGCACATCGGGCCGCGTGTGCTTCACCGCATCGTAGAGCGCGATGCCATCGGTGATTCCGGTCGGGTGGTTGCTGAGGATGATGAAGGCGCCGTCCGCCGGCATGCGTTCCAGCCCGGTTATGTCGAGCTTCACCGACAGCAGATCCGAGATCGCTTCCATTGCATCGTGGCCGCTCATCGGCGCGATCATGTCCGCCATGCGCACGGCCTTGTCGTAGTTTAGGACGGTGTAGAGCAACGGCCGTAGCACCGGCCACATCGCCCCGGCCGATAGCTTCGGCGCGCGTTCTTCGATCAGCACATCTACGATGTGCTGTCGCCGCGCGATGGGCTGGCTGCTTTGGCGGGTGGCGACGGCGTCCGTCATGGCATTCATTTGGTCTCGCGAGTCGAAGCCGTACGCTAAACAAGCGCGGAACTCCGGCAAAGGGGCGTTGGGGCTTGCCTTCACCCGTTTCAGCAGGCTTTTTTGCGGCGCGATTCCACCGGAGATGCAATGACGTCGCTTCTGGCCGCGTACCGCCAGCGCCTGGCCGAAGGCGAGCTCGCGCCTGACGCCGATCAGGCGCGGACTGCTGAGCGCCTGGAACGTCTGGAACAGGCGCTGGAAGGCTGGCAGCCGGGTGGTTGGCCATTCAAGTCAAAGCCGCCGCGCGGGCTCTATCTGTGGGGACCGGTCGGACGCGGTAAGTCGATGCTGCTCGATCTCTTCTTTGAGGCAGCGCCGGTGAGGAAAAAGCGCCGGGTCCATTTCCATGAATTCATGCTCTCCCAGCATGCGTTCCTGCGCAAAGCGCGCGAGCGCGGCGCCGGGCACGACCGGCTGATTGCCGATGCCGCTAAACAGATCGCCGCGGATGCGCACCTGCTCTGCTTTGACGAAATCCAAGTCAGTGACATTGCCGACGCCATGATCCTTGGCCGATTGTTCGAGCGATTGTTTGAAGAAGAGATTGTGATCGTCGCGACCTCGAACAGGACGCCGGATGATCTCTACAAGAACGGTATCAACCGCCAGCTCTTCTTGACATTCATCGATTTGCTGAAGCAGCAACTCGATGTCGTTCAGATCGCTGGTCCGCAGGATTTTCGTCTGCGTCAGCTCATGGCCGCGCCCATATATTACGCACCGCTCGGTCCGGCCGCGGATGAGGCGATGGAGCAGGCTTGGAAGCGGCTAACGGCTAGCGCTACGGCTCACGCGGTAACGCTCGACGTCGGCGGTCGCGAATTGCGCGTCGCGCGCCAGGCGGCAGGTGTCGCGCGTTTCAGCTTTGAGGAGCTTTGCGCGCGCGCCCTTGGCGCAGGCGACTATCTCGAGATTGCTGAGCGCTTCCATACGGTGCTGCTGGAAAACATCCCGCGCCTTTCGCCATCCATGCGCGAAGAGGCGGCGCGTTTTCGAACATTAATCGATGCGCTTTACGAAGCCAAAGTGAAACTGGTCGCTTCAGCCGAAGCCCAACCCACGGACCTCTATCCCGCAGGCGACCAGAGTTTCGAATTCGAACGCACTGCGTCACGGCTCATGGAAATGCGCAGCGAAGCTTACCTCGCGCTTCCACGCCGCGATGCGGAGTGGAAAAGCGGAATTACTTGGTAAGTCCTCTAGACGTTGAGCGCCGCCAACAGCGCCCATCCCGTCATGAAAATCAGGATGAACGAGCCGATGCTCCAGAGCGTCGCGCGCAGGTCGTGCGTCTGCGCAGTGAGATAGGCGATAAAATGCAAGAAGCGGGAGACGACGTAGCCGTAGAGTAGCCATTGTGCGAGCAGGAGTGGCGGCGACGTGGTGATGAAGAGAAGCCCCGCGATGAGAAAGAAGGGCAAGTTCTCCAGATCGTTTTGGTGAATGCGCCGCACGCGCTCGACGCTTTCGTTTGGCGCAAGTTGGGCTGAATCAGGATTGGGATTGAGTGGTGTTTTGCGCAAATCTTCCGGTGCACGGAAACCGCCGTTGCTCCGCATCATGCGTTGGACCGTCAGCCAGGACATGCCAACGGCCTTGAGGATCATGAGCGATGCCGCGATCACATATGTCGCAAACAGCGGGTTGTTCAGGGTCAGATCCATAAAATCTCCTCCGAGCTTAGCGTCTCCGCCGCGATGGGGTGCCGAGGATACCGCGCATAAGTTCGCGCACGATCGTGTTGAATACGCCGCTGGCGACGCGGCCGCCTTGGCGTTCGAGCGGCGTGGTTCGCGACGAAGGGCTGCGCGTTGCCCGTGATCGCGTTGCGCCGCCACCGGCCGGGGCGCGTGCTCGCGAAGGGCGCGCTGCCTCTTTCTCGCGTGCTTCGCGTTCTTCGTCGCGCGCTTCTGCGTCCGCCAATTGCGATGCGCGTTTGCTAAGGATTTCGTGGGCGCTGACGCGATCGACAGTCTTGGTGTAAACTTGGCCTGCGGCGTTTGCTTTCATCAGTGCGGCGCGTTGGGCGGGCAGGATCGGCCCGACTTGGCCGTTGGGTGGGCGAATTTTGGTGCGGGCTACCGGCGTTGGCGCGCCCTTAGCGTCTAGCGTAGAGACCAAAGCTTCGCCGACGCCCAATTCTTGAATTTCCTTTGCGACATCTACCTTCTCATTGGCGCGGAAGGATTGGGCGGCGGCGCGCACGGCTTTCTGATCGGTTGGCGTATAGGCGCGCAGGGCGTGCTGGAAGCGATTGCCGAGCTGCGACAGCACGATCTCAGGAATGTCGGTCGGAGACTGGGTGACGAAATATATGCCGACGCCCTTGGAGCGGATCAGCCGCACGACCTGTTCAACCTTGTTCACCAGATCCTTCGGCGCGTCGCGGAAAAGAAGGTGTGCCTCGTCGAAGAAGAAAACGAGCTTCGGCTTGTCCTGGTCGCCGACTTCCGGGAGTCCTTCCCAGAGTTCGCTCATCAGCCAGAGGAGAAAGGCCGAGTAGAGGCGGGGGCTTTGCACAAGGCGCTCGGAGGCAAGCACATTGATCGTGCCTTTGCCATCCGGCCGCGTGCGCAGCAATTCGTCGAGCTTGAACGCCGGTTCACCGAAGAAGCGATCGGCGCCGTCCATTTCGAGCTGCAAGACTTTGCGCTGCAGCGCGGCGATCGATTGCGGCGTCACCAGCCCGTATTGCTTGCCGATGTCTTCGGCGTTGTCGGAGAGGTAAGTCAGCAACGCGCGCAGATCGTTCAGATCGAGCAGCAAGCCCTCGTTCTTGCCTTCCTTGATCCAATCGTCGGCCAGGCGGAATGCGATCGTCAGCGCGCCTTCCTGCGCGTCAGAGGCTTCGAGCACGCGGCCCATGAGCACGGGTCCCATCTCAGTGATCGTCGTCCGCACCGGATGCCCGAGTTCGCCATAGACATCCCAGAAAACGGCGGGTGAGGCTTCGGGCGTCAGGGGCAGATTTACTTCCGCTGCACGAGCGACCGCCCAAGCGGGCGGCGGATCGCCGGGCGTGGCGCAGCCGGAGAGATCGCCTTTGATGTCTGCCGCGAACACATTGACGCCCTCGCGCGCAAACGCCTCGGCCAAGACCTGCAGTGTCACTGTCTTGCCGGTTCCGGTCGCGCCGGCGATCAGGCCGTGGCGGTTGGCGCGCTTCAGAGCAAAGCTCTGAATGCCGTCGGCGCTGGCGCCGATGTCGATGTTTTCCGCCATGTCTTCTGACTCCTGCTTCGCCAACAGCTTGGCGCAACGGGCCTTTCCGGCCAAGCCGGGCCTTGCGCCGCAGGCCCGCGCAAAGCAATAGGGCGCTATGACTAGTCTGGAAATTTCGCAACGCGGCGCACTCTGGATCGTCGCCACAGGCGTCATCGGGGCAGGGCTCTTTTTCCTGCGCGAGCCGCTCACTCAGTTCGCTATGGCGATGATCCTTTGGCTCGCGATCGACGGCCTTAGCGACAGCTTGAGCAGGCACATTCGGTTTTTGCCACGGTGGCTCGCTTTGCCCGTGGCGCTTGTCCTGGTGATGAGCTTGGTGGCGCTGATCGGCTTTGTGGTTATCGACAATGTCGCCAACATAATGGGTGACATGAACGGCTACGAATTCCGCTTAAATCAGGTGATTGATCAGGCGCACCAGGCCATCGGCGCACCTGGCATTCCGCCTACGGTTCGTGACCTCGTCGCTCAAGCCAACCCCGACAATCGCCTCACCGTTGAAATCGGCCAAAGCCTCCAGAATTTTGTGTCGGCGGCCACGTTCACGTTGATCTATCTGGCTTTCCTGTTTCCGGCATCGGCGGTGATGAAGGATAAGCTCGACTTCATTTTCCGCAGTAAGGGTCAGCGCGTGGCGGCCGGCGAGGTCTTGGCGCGCATCCGCCAGTCGATGGAGCGCTATTTGTGGGTGCAGACGGTGATGAGCCTTGGCATCACCGCATTAACCTACGTCACGTTGCGAATCATTGGGCTTGAGAACGCGCTGTTCTGGTCGTTCCTGATATTCTTTCTCAACTACATCCCGACCATCGGCTCGATCGCTGCTGTGGCGTTGACCACGGCCGTTGCGCTTGTGCAATTTCCCACGCTAGGGCCGGTCGTCGCCGTGTTTGCGAGCGTTGGTTTGTGGCAATTCGTGATTGGAAATTTCGTACAACCGCGCATGACAGGAGAGTCATTGAATCTTTCCGCAGTCGTTGTGCTGCTTGCACTCGCGATATGGGGTTTGGTTTGGGGCATTGTCGGCGCATTCCTCGCTGCGCCGATGACCGTCATGATTATGATTGTATTGGCGCAATTTTCGTCGACGCGATGGATCGCGATTTTGCTTTCCGCTGACGGCAAACCCACGCCCGAAACGAAGCGCGTGAGTAAGTCCGAAGCCGGATCAAATTGATGTTGCGAATCGTAGGCGAACATGTATCGCTGATGTGAAGAACGTCGCCGGGGCTAGGGGCGTTTTGCAAAACTTCGCACCTGTCTCGGCGCGCTCACGTCAGTTTCTGATGTGTCGAATCGCATACGTGGGCTCATGGGGGGCTTCATCAGGCGGAACGGCGCGTCTTCACAGACCAGGCCTCCGCGTGCGTCCCCCACCCAGCCTGCTGCGAGGCCTGCAGGCGCCGTCGGACAGCTTGTCCCCGTCCGACGGCGCCGCCAATTTCTCAAAAGCACAAACGAGAGCGCGGCGCGCACGGCTTTTAGCGAACGTCGCCAGTGGATGCACAAACCGCACTGCGGTCTGGCCATCCGTCGATGCACGGCTAAGACCCGCAGTTGAGACCGAATCGCGGCGTTCCGGCGGTTGCAGTTGACGACGGGGCGAGTAGGTTCGCGCCAAAATAAGGAAACGCCTCATGGACGCTGCGACTGCGCGCCAGGAACTCCCGAAAACCGCAGACCAATTTGTCGATCAGGCGGCCAAAGGCCCCTGGCCTGCGTTTCGCGCCAACGGTTCGATCGACGCTGCCGCCGAGATGTTCTTGAGGGGTCTCTACGAGGACGCCTCCGACGACGAACTCGGAGATCTGTCGGTCGAGGACTTCGCGGCGCTTGCTCACGACTTCTGGGTTTGGCGCGCTGAGCGCGAGTGCGACGAACAATGTGTCCGCATCCGCCGCGGCGCTGGTGTCGGCGGCAAGTCTCTCGATCGCGACATTCTCGAGATTGCCGGCCCGGACATGCCGTTCCTCGTGGACTCGGTGATGGGTGAGCTGGCTGATCAGGGTATCTCGTCTCTTGCGATGTTCCACCCACTGGCCCCGTCTGCGAAAGGCCCGGGCAGGGACTCGCTGATCCAAATTCACATGCCGCGTCTGTCGGCGCAGAAGAGCAGGGACCTGCTCGATGGCGTGCGTGCGTCGCTGGCCGACGTGCGCGCGTCAGTGGTCGACTTCCAAGCCATGCGGCAGCGGATGCTCGACTGCGCTGATGAACTTGAGAAGGCGAAGTCCAATGCCGCGCCGAGCGACGTCGCCGAAGCTGTGGCCCTGTTGCGCTGGCTCGCGGCCGACAAATTCACTTTCCTCGGCGCGCGCGACTATCAATACGTTCGCGACGCCAAAGGCGGGCTGACGCCGCACGAGCCGGATATCATCGAAGATACGTGTCTCGGCGTTCTACGCGATGTTGAGCGCTACGTGTTGCGCACCACAGCAGAGCCGATGGTGTTGACGCCTGAGTTGAAGCGCCTTGTCGCTGAGCCGACGCCGCTCGTCGTCGCGAAGTCAACGCTTCGCGCCCGTGTGCACCGCCGCGCGACGGCCGACTATATCGGCGTTAAACAGTACAATAGCCAAGGCGAGGCTGTCGGCGAAATTCGTTTCGTGGGGCTCTTCACGAGCGAGAGCTTCACCGAGCCTACCCGCAACATTCCGGTGCTGCGCCGCAAGGCCGAGTGGGTGATGAACCAAACCGGTTTCGCCCCGGGCGGTCACAACGCCAAGACACTGCGCAAGATTATCGAATATTACCCGCGCGAGGAGCTGTGGCAGGTCTCGCGCGAAGAACTGCTTGAAGCGGCCCGCGGCGTTCTGCATTTGCTTGATCGCCCCCGCGCGCGCGTCTTTGCGCGGCGTGATCGCTTCAACCGCTTTGTCAGCGCGCTCGTCTATATTCCGAAGGACCGTTACGACACCGACGTACGCGTCGCCGCTGGCAATTTGATCGCTCAGGCCTATGGCGGTGAAGTGGAGAGCTTCCAGCCCCAGCTCGGCGAAGGCCAGCTGGCGCGCGTGCTGTTCGTCATCGGCGATATCGATAAAACGCGCGCTGAACCCAACCTGCACAAGCTCGACATCGAACTCGCAGCGCTCACGCGCACCTGGGAAGATGATTTTGGCCAGGCCCTGATGCGTTCAGAGCGCTTCGACACCGGCGCACGCGAGGAGGCGTCAAGCCGTTTCCATGAGGCGTTCACCGCCGCATATCGCGAACGCTATTCGGTCGACGAAGCGCTGATCGATACCGCCGAGATCATGAGTGCGCGCGACGACGAGACCATCCGCGCGCGCGCCTATCGCCGCCCCGGCGACGCCGAAAACATCATGCGCTGCAAGTTCTATGCGCGCGGGGACGTCTTGGCGCTCTCGGCCACGGTGCCAATCCTTGAAAACATGGGTCTGTTCGTCGATTCCGAAGTGAACTTCGAATTGCAACTGCGAGCGGGCGCGTTCCACACCGCGCAGCGCATCCACGTTCACGACATTGAGTGCCGCTCGGCTGACGGTAAGCCGGTCGATCTCGAACGGGCAGGGCCATTGTTTGAGCAGGCGTTCGCCGCGGTTTGGACCGGGCGCGCCGAGAGCGATGGCTTCAACAAGCTCGTGCTCGCTTTGCCATGCTCGTGGCGCGAGGCGGCGCTTATCCGCGCGCTCGCGCGCTATCGCCAACAGAGCGGCCTCGACCCGACGCAAGCCGCGCAAGAAGCAGCGCTCGCCAACAACACCAAGATCGCGGCGCTCATCCTTGCGTTCTTCAAGGCGCGTTTCGATCCAAACTTGCCCGAGACGATGGACACGCGCGAGGCGCGCTCGTCCAAGCTGGAGTTCATGATCGAGGCGAAGCTGAACGAAGTCGTCAGCCTGGATGAAGACAGGGCGCTGCGCCGCATCGCGCATCTCGTCAAAGCAATCCGCCGCACGAACTATTATCAGCCGGCCGCTGATGGGCTGCCGAAATCCTATATGTCGTTCAAGATCGATTCTCACGCTGTGGCTGAACTGCCGGCGCCGAAACCCTATCGCGAAATTTGGGTGGCGAGCCCGCAGGTCGAAGGTGTGCACTTGCGCTTCGGACCGGTCGCGCGAGGCGGGTTGCGTTGGTCTGATCGCCGTGAGGATTTCCGCACTGAAGTGCTCGACCTCGTCAAGGCGCAACAAGTGAAGAACGCCATTATTGTGCCGGTCGGCGCAAAGGGTGGCTTCTTTCCGAAGCGTTTGCCGGCGCGCGGCGCGCCGGGTTTCCAGGAAGCCGGCGTCGAAGCCTACAAGACCTTCCTGCGAGGCCTTCTCGATATCACGGACAACATAAAAGACGATCTCATTGTCCCGCCGAAGGACGTGATCCGTTGGGATGACGATGATGCATATCTCGTCGTCGCAGCAGACAAAGGAACGGCGACGTTCTCAGATATCGCTAACGGCATCAGCGCCGATTACGGCCACTGGCTGGGTGATGCGTTCGCCTCGGGTGGCTCGGTTGGCTACGACCACAAAGCCATGGGCATCACCGCGAAAGGTGCGTGGGAAGCGGTGAAGCGCCACTTCCGTGAGATCGGCAAGAACATCCAGGAACAGGAGTTCACCGTTATCGGTGTCGGCGATATGTCTGGCGACGTGTTCGGCAATGGTATGTTGCTGTCGCATAAAATCCGCTTGCTCGCCGCCTTCGATCATCGCGACATCTTCATCGACCCCAATCCGGGCGATTGCGAAAAAACTTGGAGCGAGCGCAAGCGCCTCTTCGACGCACCGCGGACCAGCTGGCAGGACTATGACAAAAAGCTCATTTCGAAGGGCGGCGGCGTTTTCTCGCGTGGCGCAAAGTCGATCGACGTTACGCCCGAGATTGCGAAGCTTACTGGTCTCGATAAGGCCTCGGTAACTCCGGTTGAGCTCATGTCCGCGCTGCTCAAGGCGCAATGCGAATTGATGTGGTTCGGCGGCATCGGCAATTACATCAAAGCGCGCGCCGAGAGCCAAACGGAAGTTGGCGACAAGGCCAATGACGGCATTCGCGTCGATGCGGAAGATGTGCATGCGCAAGTCGTGGGCGAGGGCGCGAACCTTGGCGTCACTCAGAAAGGCCGCATCGCGTTTGCTCGCAATGGCGGGCGTATCAACACGGACGCCATTGATAATTCGGCCGGCGTCGATACATCCGACCACGAAGTCAACATCAAGATATTGCTGAGCGATGTCATTCGCAGCGGCGCGCTCAAGGAAGACAAGCGCGACAAGCTGCTTGAATCAATGACTGACGAAGTCGGTGATCTCGTTCTTGCCGACAACTACGACCAGACCGGCGCAATCTCGATTGCGCAGACGAGCGCGGTGAACGATTTAGACAGCCACGAGCGCTTTATTCAGCGCCTGGAGGCTGAGGGCAAACTCTCCCGTCGTGTCGAAGGCCTGCCGCTTACGGGCGAATTCGCGGCGTTGCGCGCAGCCAAGCAGGGCCTCACCCGTCCCGAGCTTGCAAAGCTCGTCGCGTATTCGAAGATCAATCTCTTCGACGCCATCGTTGCGTCAAACGCGCCCGACGACCCTGCTTTCACCGAACCGCTGAAACAATATTTTCCGCGCGAGCTGTGGAAGTTTGAAACCCAGATGGCCCGCCACCGCCTGCGGCGCGAGATTATCGCCACGCAACTCGCGGACGATCTCGTCAATCGATGCGGACCGTCTTTCGTCGATCGCATTAAAGAAATCTCTCGCGCCCGCACCGTCACCGTCGCGCTGGCGTTTGAATCCGCACGACGCATCTTCGAGCTCGAAGATCTCGTCGACCGTATCAACGCGCTCGACAACAAAGTCCCGGCCGCTGCGCAAATTGCGCTCAACCAGCGCGTGGGTGGCGCGCTTCGTCGTGCGGTCACTTACCTCGCACGCAATGCCGGCTTTGAGAACGAGCATCCGCCAACCATTCTCGACGTCGTCGCGCGTTACCACGATCCAGTTCGTGAACAGCGCGAGACGATTACTGCTGATCTCAGCCGTATCGAGCGCGAGCGTGTCGAGCTTCGTCGCGCCGACTTGGTCAGTCTGGGAGCGCCCGATGATCTCGCCCACGAGGCGGCGCTGTTGTCGCCGCTGACCTTATCTCTCGATGTCGCCGACATGGCGCGCGATACTGGCTGGGCGATCCAAACCGCGTCGACGCTTCATTGCGTCATCGGGGCCGAACTCGGCCTCGACGCGCTCCGTGACGCCGCCACGAACATGAAGCTCGAGCAGCATTGGGATCGTCTCGTGGTGCGCCGCGCCGCTGGCGATTTCGGCGAAGCACAGCTGAAGCTCGCGGAAGCGGCGGCGCGTTCGATCGGCAAGCCACCGAACAATGCTGACGCTGCCTGGGCAGCAGACGCCGCACAGAAGTGGCTGACGTCGCTAGGACAACCGGCCTCGCGTGCGCGCTCGGCTTTTGCTGAGCTCAATGGCCAGGGTCCGTGGACGTTCGCGAAACTGATGCTGATCGCCGCCGAGTTCAATGCACTGGTTGCGGCGGTTCGTTAGAGCGCCGCTATCATTTCGCGCAACAAGTCGTGCTCACGCGCTGTGGCCGCCGGGTTGTAGCGTACGCGCGGATCTTCGGCGTGCTGATCCTCGAACGCGTGCGTCGCATTCTCGAACAGGATGATATCCATTGGCGCGCCACGCGCCCGTTGCCGCTCAAGCGCAACCCGTGTTGAGCCAACAATGTAATCACGCTCGGCGATGATCGCGGTGCTGCGCGGCGCAATTCGCCATTCGCGGCGGCCTGTGTAGGTGCCGACGCCGGTGTACGGATAGACGAGCATTGTCGCCGCCAGCCGCGCGAGTGGCTCGCCGGCCAAATCTTCAAGCCCTGTTGCGCGCCGCATTTCTTCGCCGCTGCGCAGCGCCAACGCGTCCATGATCGTCCAACCGCCGTGGCTCCAGCCGATAACGCTGATCCGATCCGTATCCGCCCAGGGCTGTCGCCGCGCCCATGCCATTGTTGCGTAAAGATCGCCGGCGCGTTCGCGTCCTTGTAGTCGTGCGCCCGTGCATACAGTCGCGAACGCCGCGACGCGGCTGATGCGGCGTGGCGCGAAGGAGTCGACGACGACAGCGGTCGCGCCAGCTGCGGCCGCGGTATCAGCCATATCGTCGATGAACGACCGGGGTCCACCGCAGCCGTGCAGCATGATCACCACCGGCGCGCGCGCGCCCACGTTTTCCGGATGGCGCACCGTGTAGTGCGGTTCCAGCCGGGCAATGCGCTGATCAACCGTTTCCGCGAAAGCCCGCACCGACATGAGCAATCCCAACGCAACAAGGGCCAAAGCCAGAATGGAGACGACGCGGCTCATCGCGCAAGGCTGGCACCCGGCGCGCCGTTGCGCCAGATTGCGGATGGAGTTGAAGCACATGTCCATGAACCGCCGTATCCTACTCGCTGGCAGCGTGATCGCACTAGCCGCTTGCAGCCGCGCGGCCGAACCACCGGCGCCTGAAATATCAGCGGAGCGCACAGCCGCGGTGACGGCCGCGGTCGAGGCGCAGCGCACACGCTTCGCCGCCGCGCCCGATCCTGCGCAGGCCGATCGCGCAACGGCGTATCAATTCTCGTTCAATGGCCTTTGGTCTGATCACGTGCCGATGACCGCCTTTGAAGGCGAAGTGGTCATGGTCGTGAACACGGCGTCGCGCTGCGGGTTCACGACCCAGTATGAGGGCTTGCAGCAGATCTATGACGAGTATCACGGCCAGGGCTTCGAGATCGTCGGCGTGCCCGCGAACAATTTCATGGGTCAGGAGCCAGGCTCTGACGCGGAGATCCAGGAATTCTGCACACTGAACTACGGCGTGACCTTCCCGATGGCGGCGAAGACAGATGTTATCGGCGGATCACGTCATCCATTTTTTGCGTGGGCCGAGCAGGAGATCGGCGAGACCGCCGTTCCGCAGTGGAACTTCCACAAGATCCTGATTGGTCGTGACGGCCGTGTCATCGCTGCATTCCCGACGCGAACAGAACCGACATCGGAAGAGGTGCGCAACGCGATCACAACCGCACTCGCCGCTCAGAACGCAGTGACGCCGTCATCGACCTCACTGCGTTGACGCTTAGTGACGGAAGTGACGCATGCCGGTGAACGCCATGGCGATGCCAGCTTCGTCAGCGGCTTTGATCACTTCGTCATCGCGGATCGAACCGCCCGGCTGAATTACGCACGTCGCACCGGCCTCTACGGCTTGCAGTAGTCCGTCGGGGAAGGGGAAGAATGCGTCGGAGGCGCAGGCCGAACCTTGCGCCAGTGACGCTGGCAACTTCGCCGTCTCTGCTGCTTCGCCTGCGCGCAGCGCTGCGATGCGCGCAGAGTCACGGCGGTTCATTTGGCCGGCGCCGATGCCCGCGGTTTGTCCGTTTTTGGCGTAAACGATGGCGTTCGATTTCACGTGCTTGCAGACCGTGAATGCAAACAGCATGTCACGGATCTGCGCGTCCGTCGGTTGCCTCTTGGTGACGATCTTCAAGGCTTCGCGGCGAACGTGGCCGACATCGCGGTTCTGCACCAGAAACCCACCGGCAATCGTCTTGAATGAAAGACCCGCCGCGCCCGGATCGGGCAAGCCGCCCGTCACCAGCAGGCGCAAGTTTTTCTTCTTTGCGAACACAGCGATTGCATCGTCATCCGCTTCCGGCGCGATCACGACCTCGGTGAAAATTTCCGCAATCGCTTCGGCGGCGGCTTTGTCCAAGCGCTGGTTGAGCGCGACGATACCGCCAAACGCCGAGACCGGATCGCACTCCAGTGCGCGCCTGTAAGCTTCCACGAGCGAGCCGCCCAGCGCCACGCCGCAGGGATTGGCGTGCTTGATGATGGCGACTGCCGGGCCGCGTTTCGGATCAAATTCAGCAACCAGTTCGAATGCCGCGTCTGTGTCGTTGAGGTTGTTATAGCTCAACTCCTTGCCTTGGAGCTGCGTCGCCGTCGCGACGCCGAAGCGCTTCTCGCCGGTGACATAGAACGCTGCATTCTGGTGCGGATTTTCGCCGTAGCGCAGCGACTGCTTCAGCTTGCCGCCGAGCGCGCGATAGACCGGCGCATTGTCTTCGAGTTGCTCTGCGTACCAAGACGAGATCGCCGCGTCGTATGCGCCCGTGCGCGCAAACGCCTTGGCTGAAAGCTTCTTGCGCAGCGCCAAGGTGGTGCCGCCGCGCGTTTTCGCCTCTTCGAGGATCGCGGCCATGTCTTCCGCGTCGGTCGCGACAGCGATGAAGCCATAATTCTTGGCGGCAGCGCGGATCATCGCCGGGCCGCCAATGTCGATGTTCTCGATGCAGGTTTTAAAATCCGCGCCGCGCGCAACGGTTGCTTCGAACGGATAGAGATTCACGTACAGGACATCGAAGCCTTCGATGCCGTGCTCCTGCATCGCCGCCGCGTGTTCTTTGTTGTCGCGCAAAGCCAGCAGGCCGCCATGCACTTTCGGGTGCAGCGTCTTCACGCGGCCATCCATCATTTCTGGAAATCCGGTGACGGCGCTGACGTCATCGACTTCGAGCCCAGCGTCCGAGATCGCCTTGTGCGTGCCGCCGGTAGAAACGAGTTTCGCGCCAAGCGCCGCGAGCGCCTTGGCGTGATAGATGAGGCCGGTCTTGTCGGACACCGAAATGAGCGCGCGCTTGATCGGGAGAATGTCTTGAGTCATCGGGCGCAAAACCTAGGAAAAACGCGGAAATATAACGCTCTGCTAGGGTGCGACTCACCTGGGCGTCAACGCGCCTTGCTGCGCTAATTCCGCGCGAGCGCCCAGCGAATGCGATTTGGCGGGCTCAAGCCGTGGCCCATGGGGTCGGCTGCGCCAGAAAGCGTGATCTGGTGGCTTTCGCGCGGAATTTCTCCGCCCCAATAGATCGAGGGCTCGATGGCGATTTCAGGCGCATCGGTGCGCAGGCGCCAGCGTTGCCCGCCAGGCGTCTCCAACAACGCCGTCTGATGCTCCGCCAGCCGCACGCGCACATTTGGATGCAGATGGAAGCGCAGGACGTAGGGGATGTCCTTCTTCGGGTTCGGCGACTTCAGTTTCATTGGCCGGATCAGCTCATCTATCCCGCGCAGGTTTTTGCCGTCGTGATCGACGAAGATGTAGCGCCGGTGCCAGAGACCAAATTTTTCCTTGTAGCCATCATGCCGGCCCTGAACGGTGATGCCGCTTTCGTCCGATGAGCGCCGAACCTCATCCAGTTGCGGTCCGGTTAGGCGCGCGCCGCCTCGGCGCTCGTCCAAGTTTGCGGAGAGCGCGTCCGCAAGCACAAGCGTTGAGTGAGCGTTGGTTGCACGCGCCGCCATTCGCGCTGCCGGCGATAGTTCACGCGTCGCGCCGATATTGACGATCAGCCGCTCTCTTTCGCTCGAAAGCTCGAATGCCAATGCGCTTGCGTGCGCGCGATCTGCGTAGTTGAGCGGAGGTGCGCCGCCAACGTCGAATAGTCCGCGCAGGGGTCCAACTTCGAGTCTCTGAAAGCCCGTGTGGTTCGCGAATTGAAATGGCCGCACGTCGCCGCCTACGCGCGCCAACACCGCATCAATGGTCGCGGCCGATCCTTCGGCGCCGCCTTGGAAGCAACCCAGGCCGCCATCGCCAAGCCGGGTCATGCGCAGCATGTTCGCGAGCTTCGGAAGCGAGTCGTTCAGAATTTGCGGCGGCTCATCAAGCGCGTCGCGTGCGGCGACCAGATCGCACAATGCCTCCGCCAACGCCTCTGGCGAGCGCGAAAGGTGGCCGCCGTCCGGATAAAATTGCTTGGCGCAGGCTTCGATGAGCATCTCTTCGCCTTGCTCGGCGAAGCGCTCACCCTCCGGAAAATCCGCGGCGCCCGCGAGGACAAGCGCCGCGCCGGCCTTGATCGAGCCAAGATGCCGCTCGCTCAATTCACTTTGCGCCATCATCAACAAGCGCGCCTGCCGCGCGGCCGAGCGCAGCAATGAAGCGCGTTGTTCGGGCGCCCCCATTTCGAATGCGGGCCGTCCCCAGCAAAGCCAAGCAAACAGGCGTTCCGCCGTGATTTCCGGGTCCCAGGCGAGTTCATCCCACTCACCGTGCTCTTTCACCCAAGCGTCAATGAGTTGCGCGATGAAGGCGTGTGCAGAAGGCCCAACCGCTGCGAGATCAACGAGCCAAGAAAATGAATGCAGTCGCGCGGTGAAATGGCGTGAAGGGTGCGCGGGCAGCCACGGAAAGAGATGCTCGCTCTGTAGCCGTTCCGCGCCGATCCGCCAGACACCCCGGCCAATCTCGCGTCCGCGCTCGGTGTCGCCGACGCGTGGGTCCTGTCCCCAATGCGCGATGCGGTCGGGCGCGGCGTCGCCCAGCCGCATGCGGTGAAACGGATTCGCGCGCCAGTGATCGTTCGCCGCGACCGGCTTCGTTTGCCGGTTAGAAGGGGAGACCGGCGCGTTCATCTCAGCTCACGCGGCGGCTCGAAGTCGTTTGATATTTTCTGCGTACGCTGATGGATCGCCGCCATAGACGGCGGTGCCGGCCACGAGCGCAGTGGCGCCTGCGGCGATCGCACGCGGCGCCGTCTTCGCGTTCACGCCGCCATCGACTTCGAGGATGATGTCGCGGCCGGTTGCGTCAATCTTCTTTCGGATCTTCTCGATCTTGGGGAGCGCCGTCTCAATGAAGCTCTGCCCGCCAAAGCCGGGGTTCACGCTCATCACCAAAACCAAATCAATGAGATCAATTACCGGATCGATCGCTTCGGCCGGTGTGCCAGGATTGAGCGAGACGCCAGCTTTCGCGCCTGTCGCGCGGATCGCTTGCAGTGTGCGGTGCAGGTGCGGGCCGGCTTCTGGGTGGACAGTTATGATGTCGGCGCCCGCATCGCGGAACGCCTGGATGTAGAGATCAACTGGCGCGATCATCAGATGCACGTCGAACGGCAGCTTTGAGTGCGGGCGAATGGATTTCACCACCGAGGGGCCAATTGATATGTTCGGGACGAAGTGACCATCCATCACGTCGACATGGATCATGTCGGCGCCGGCCGCCTCAGCGGCGCGCACTTCCTCGCCGAGCTTC
>JANNFK010000098.1:0-45065 GCA_031379735.1 Caulobacteraceae bacterium
TCTCCAGCCAGCTTGCAATGTAGGCGGCGTGATCCTCGCGTGGATTATGGGTGATGCCGAGATCGGCAAGGACGAATCCGCTCGCCAATTCCACGCAGATTTCTTCGGCGGCATAGGATTCCGTGCCGAAACGGCCGGAGAGATCGCGGTCCAAGCGATGTTTTGCGCCACTCGCATGGCCGCATTCGTGCAGCGTCACGCCGTAGGCGGACGCCGCATCGAAGAAGCGTTCGAACGGGGGCAAATGCACCGTATCGGTCGATGGCCGATAATAGGCCATGTCGCCGGAGTGCATGATGTGGATTCCCAGGGCGGCGATGAAGGCCTCGGCGTAGGCCATGCGCTCAGATTCCGGAAGCGTTGGAATGGCCTCGGGTTCGTAACCTTCCACCTGCGCGACGTTGAAGACGCTGTAGCCGCGCGCGAAGAATCGCTTCTTGTCGCTGTCCTCAGCGTCGGGCTTCTCGACTTGTTTCCAGAGCACGACCGCGCTCGCGCGTTCGCCCTTGCGCACAATGGCGCCGAGTTCGAACCATTGCTTGAATGTGCCCCAGAAACCGGTCGGATAGCCCTTGGCTTCAGCCGAGGCCCAGAGCGCCAGCGTGTTGATGCCGCGATAGGGCTTCTTCGATGCGACATTGGCGGGCCGATAGATGGCGCTGCCGTCGTGATGCCACGGCATGCGCTTGGTTTCGACGCCGCGTTCGATCGCGGCGATGATTTGATCGGTGATGCGGGCGTAGATGCTCGCGCGTTCGTTGGTCGGCATGTGGGTTGCTCCGTCGGCGCCGGGCCAATCCCGGCGGCGGAGCGCCCTTGAGCGGCGGGCGTGCGCGCTCCGCACCGAAGGCCGCAGCGTGAGCGAAGGACGGCGAAGCCGTTGCGGAGCGCGCGCGTTTGCCGCTTGCTCCGCCTTCCATGCCGGGATTGGTTCGGCGCTGAGCGGTTGCATCGTTGCGAAAAGCGAAGGGGCGGCCGATCGGCCGCCCCTTCATTCCATCATCACAACCGATGACACTTGAGATGTTACATATCTCATGGTTCAAGGTGGCGGCGTAGAGTTCGGCATTGTCGAACGCTGCTATCGGCGGCATGCCGATGACGTCGCGGCTCGGAATGTAACAGGCCGTATCGCGTGTCAGAATGCGCCCAATTTCGAGGCGTTGAAACCAGGTCCGGTCGCCAGCGCTGTCTGACGCTTGGCCTCTATCCGTCACTCAGGGATCGATCGCTGGCACGCTCGCGGTCAGTACTTCGTACATGCGCCGGCTCATATCGCCATAGAGCGCGTAGTTGGAGGACATCCAGATCATTGATTTCAGCTCGGGCCGCTTCGAGGCCAGATGCCACGGCTCGCCCATTCCTAAGCCGAGGTCTTTGGCTTCGTTCGTGCGCACGAATGCGCACCCATCGTAGTTGGAAAGAACCGCGAGAGGCTTTCCGCGGAGTGTCGGATCAAGCGCTGCCTAGGGCGCAAAACGAGTGATAACAACATCTTATAAGTTATGGATTCTAAGACGGAAAAGTGATAAACTACGTAGTATGCGTAGAACTAAGCCTCTTAGCATTCTCCCGAAAAGATGCGTGACCGCGTTCGATATGCAGCGTCGGCCAGCCGCGTTTCAGCGGCAGGCGCTGCAGGAGCCCGTGACCATCACATCGCATGGTGAACCTAGCATCGTGGCCATGTCGGTTGCGGAATATCTGCGTCTCCGCTCTGCAAGCCCTAACGGAAATTCCACGAGGGCCTATCCTCCCGTCATGGATCGCAAAGAAGCCATTGCGCGCCTTCGCGCGCATCGCTCCGAACTCGCCGCGCTTGGCGTGGCGCATGTTGCGTTGTTTGGCTCTGTCGCGCGTGATGAGACGCACGGAGACAGCGATGTTGACGTGATCGTTGATAGCGCCGACGGGCACGCGCTTGGCCTCTTTCGCCTTGGCGATATCAAGGAACAACTCGAACGCATTCTTGGGCGCGAGGTCGATCTAATTTCGCGCCGCGGCCTCGACCATGCCGTTGCGATGAAGCAGCGCGTTGCCGCTGATGTGTTGAATGTCTTCTAAGAGCAAGCTGACCTCGCTTGAGATCGTCCATCACGCGCGCCGACGCATCGCGCAGATCGCTGTCTGGACGAAGGACGATACGGAGGCCACGTATCTCGCGAACGAAGAGCGCCAGGCGGCCGTGGAGCGCAACTTCATCGCGATTGGCGAAGCGATCAAAGACCTCGGCAAAACCCACGATCTTGCGGCGATTGATCCAGCAGGGCCTTGGCGTCACCCGTCCCGGTTTCGAGATTTCCTCGCTCACAAATACGACGAGGGAGTCTCGCACCCGGAAGTGTGGGGTACGATTCAGAACGATCTGCCAGTGCTCGACGCTGCGCTGGCGCGCGTTGAGAGGGAGCTTGCGAGCGCTTCTGGATCTTAGCGAGTGAGCGACCAGCCAACCCTCAAGAAGATTTGGGGCGACGGTGTTTCGACTGCAGCCAGATCGGATAAGCCATTCATCCGCCTGCGAAATGTCGGGCCAAAACGCGAGATCGCGCCGCGACTGAATTTAGCCGAGGACCGCACGCGCATGTGGTTTGTCATTGCTATCTCCTGGTGACCCGCAGATCCGCGCGCCTCTGCAAGCGCGCACGAATGCGCTTTGCGGGGTCGCTCTCCCGTCGCACGTTTCCACAGCCCCATGCCGCCGGTGCGGGTCGAGGGCTCGGTTGCGAGAGCGGAGCGTCCCTCGACGCGCGCCGTCGGTGTGGGCAAGCCTCCTGCGGCGTGCAAAGCGACCGCGCGATTGGTCAGCCGATCGCGGCGTGTCGAGGCGCCGTGACGGGAATCACATCGGAAGAGAGGGCGCTAACGCTTGCAAGCCCAGAGGATTGCGATTGTACTGCTTCCGCGCCCGCGGAGGTTGGAATGGCAACACGCAAGATCGCCCTGGATTTCCTCGATTTCTGTGAGAAGGCGAGCGAGGCGACGGCCATCGAGACGCGATTTGTACAAACGCTGCAATCGCTCGGCTACCAACACATTGCGTGCGCATCGCATGTCGATCCATTGCGGCCTCGGCCCGGCGGTGTCAGCGTCGTCAACTATCCGACCGCGTGGCTGCAACAATATTCATTCGGCGATTTTGCGCGGATCGACCCCGTCTTCTTTGCCGCGCGGGCATTGCCGGCGCCGTTTAACTGGAACGACTATCTGGGCAAGATGCAGCTGAGCCGCGCGCAAACGCGGATGCTCGCCGAAGGCGCGAGTTACGGCTTGTCCGACGGCCTCACAATTCCGCTTCGGTCGCCCGACATCATTCCTGCATCGTGCTCGTTGATTGCGGGCGTTGATGGCGTAGATCCGCTTTCAATGGCCGAAACCTTGATGATTGTGGTCTACGGACATGGCGCCATGCATCGGCTGTTGAACCCCGGCGCCATAGCGCAGCCGGTTTTGCTGCCCAAGCGTGAGCGTGAGTGTTTAGCTTTGGCCGGAACCGGCAAGAGCGATTGGGTGATCGGCGAGATCTTGGGCGTCAGTGAGCGCACGGCGCACAATTCGATCGAGCGCGCAAAGAAACGCTACGGCGTCTCCAACCGGATGCAGGCTGTCATACGCGCCATGTTCGATGGCCAAATCATCGTGGACGACTTGTCGGGCTAGACGAGTCTGGGCGCTGTCAATGGGTCCGATCAGACCCATTTCGACGTGGTGAACCAAGCGGCACACTCTGCTCGAAAGCGGCGGAGTGTCCATGATCTACATAGTCTCAGCGGAAAATCGGCGGCGTTTCTTCAACCTGCTGACGGAAATGCACCGCCAGCGCAAAGCCGTCTTTATCGATCGACTTAGGTGGCCGCTTGAAGAGAGCGCCGGTCTGGAGATCGATTGTTACGATAGCGCCGACGCGCTCTACCTCATCGAGGCGCAAGCCGACACAGACGCAGTGACCGCGTCGGCTCGGTTGTTGCCGACGACGCGCCCGCATCTTCTGAGTGAGCATTTCTCGGACTTGTGTGAAGAGCCGCCGCCGGCGGGCGCCAATGTCTGGGAGGCGACCCGGTTTTGTCCAGCGCCCGACACGCCGTCTGGTCTGCCGCGCCGCCAGGCGCTTGGACGTATGGTGGCCGGCATCATGGAGACAGCTTTTCTCTTTGGCGTCGATCAAGTGACTTACGTTGCCGATGCGGCGCTTGCGCCGATGGCGCTGGCGCTTGGTTGGGACGCGCGAAGCTTGGGTCCAGGGCGCGGACGCGGGCGTCATAAAGTTCAGGCGTTCGCCGCCCGCATAGATGGAAGCGGCCTTCGTCGCGTGCGCGAGACATTCAATATTCGGGAGCCGCTGATCCGGTTTGTCCCCGGCGACGTCGCGCGGGCGGCTTGAGGGAGGAGAGCTATGACGGTCTATAGAGACGCGACGCTGGATGATGTCGCGGATGATGTCGCGGCGCTGAGCAGGTCTGGATTTCTCATCTTGGACGATGTGTTGAGCGCCGACGGCGTAAAAGCGCTCCAAGGAGAGCTTGAACCGTGGCTCCAGCGAACGCCGCGTTGCGAGGGCGATTTTCATGGGTGGTCGACCACGCGTGTCAACGGGCTTTTGTCCAAGGCGCCGATGGTTCAGGCGCTGACGCTGCATCCGCGCATTGTGGCGATAGCGCAGTCGCTGCTGTCGCCGGCTTGTGACTGCATGCGTTTGAATCTGACGCAAGCGATACGCATTCACCCCGGCGAAAGGGCGCAAGCGCCGCACCGCGATGAAGAGATGTGGCCCGCAGATCCCGCAGGCCAGATTTGGTCGCTTAACGTTATGTGGGCGGTGAGTGATTTCACCGAGACCAATGGCGCGACGCGGCTTTGGCCTGAAAGCCACGTCGCCCGCCTTGGGCGTTCGCCCGACGCGGCGGCGGCGACCCCGGCGCTTATGAAGGCGGGGTCGGCGCTGATCTATTTAGGCGGCCTCACACATAGCGGCGGCGCCAACCGCTCCAGCGCTGATCGCACCGGGGTGGTTGTTGGCTATTGCGCAGGCTGGCTTCGCACCTACGAGGAGCAATTCCTCGCTTATGATCGAGACATTGCGCGCTCATTTTCTGAACCGCTGCAGCGTCTTATCGGCTACCAACCGCACCGACCGAATATTGGTGCGTGGGAAGGGCAAGATCCAATCGCGTATTTGCGCGGCGAGACGGCGTGCGGCCCGCATCGGGATGCATTGCCGCCGGCGGTTGCAGCCGAGCTGAAATCGCTGATGGCTGCCAGCGACGACTGAGATGGCGGTTGATACGAGCGCCGCGCTCCGCGCCTACGAGCAAATCAAGCATCAGATACTGCAGGGTGCGTTGCCTGTGCGCACGCGCATTGATGTCGAGCGGCTAGCGCGTTCGCTCGCGCTGAGTTCGATGCCGGTGCGGCAAGCGTTAAGCCGGCTCACTTGGGAGCGGCTCGTCCGTCCGGGGCGCCATTCTGCCTATGAGGTGGCGCTTTGGTCGGACGCTGAGCTTGCACAGCTCTATGCATGGCGCGGTGCGCTGCTTACGCTTGCCTTGCCGACAAATGCGCCTGGCTCGGAATTGAAGCGCTTAGTTCGCACGCAGTCTTATGCCGAATGTGTGCATGCGATTATGCGGCTCATTGAGGCCGACGCGAACGTCGAGCTCCGGCGCGCGTCGCTCAATGCCGATGATCGTCTTTTTGTCGCCCGCAGAGTTGAAACTGAAATCCTCGGTGATGTCGAAGCCGAACTGGAAGTCTTGGTGGATGCGATCATCACCCGATCGCGCCGGCTTTCGGCTTTGCAAAAATCATTCACGCGGCGCCGTGTGCAGAATGCGCCAGCCTTGCGTCAGCGTGTGGTGCTGAAGGCGTTGCCATCCAATGGTGAGCCCGGCTGATCAGCCAATTGATCCTCATTTTTATCGATTAGGTGATCGTTTGAGAGGGGACGAGGCTTCAGTCGGGCGAAAGAGCCCATGGAGGCCACAATGCGTGAAGAGCAAAAGCACGATGAGCTGATCGATCGCGGCGCCGCGAGTGCGCTCACTCTCGGCGACGAAGTCAGCACGTTTGATGAGAGCGTTGACCTGCCGGACCGCTGGTTCTGATCGAACGTGGCGCGCCGCGTCCGGCGACGCGCCACACACATCAGTCCAACGCTCCTGCGTCGGACGTCAACCAATACGCGAGAGACCACAATGTGTGAAACTCAACGGCACGACGAACTCCTCGACCTGGGCGCCGCAAGCGCGCTGACGCAGGGCGATGAAATCTCCACCATGGATGAGAGCGTCGAACTCATCGATCGGTATTTCTGAACCCGTCCGTGACGCGGTCGAAAGCGGCCGCGTCACACCCCGCGAGGGTCCGATGACGACGTTGAACCTACACCCCCATGTCTTTGCTTGTCGCAGCGATGATTGGATCATCTTTCTAGATGTCCGCGAAGACCGTTATCTTTCCATCGCTAGCGCACAAGTTGGATTGAGCGTCGACCGGCGGACGATCACGCTTGCGGCCGACGCATCCCCAGATCGTTTCTCTAAGTTGGCGAGCGCCACTCCGCCGCCGGCAGACGCTCATAAACGAGAACACCCGCCGACGATTTTGCCGCGCCCTTTGGCTATGTTGGATGCGCTCCTTTTGGCGGAGCGTCTTTGCGCTGGACCACGCACGATAGCGCAAGGCTTGGCGCATTCCGCCCGCGCTCGCGCGTCACATGCAGTCAGCGAAACCAACGACGCTGACATCAATTTCTTCCGCAAATCCAGAATTCTTTGGCCGCGAGACTATGTTTGTCTCTTCGACAGTCTGGCGCTCGCGGGCTTCTTATCGCGGCGCGCCATTCAGCATGAATTCGTGATCGCGGTGCGCGCACGCCCTTTCATGGCTCATTGTTGGATCGAGCGGAACGCTGAAATTTTGAACGACGATCCGGAGTTCTGCGCGAGCTTCACTGAGATCGTTCGTCAGTGACGACGCGCATTCTATGTTTACGCGCGCCAAGCGTCAGCCGAGCCGACATCGAGCGCGCGCGCGCCATCCGGGACAAGGCATGCCCAATGTCTCTGGGCTGGCGTCACCTCATAGACCAGCGCGGCGTTCTCTTGGCGGTGCTGCCGAATCCCACTGACGTCGATGCAATCGTGCTTGCCGACGACATCGGCGTTGTCATCGGCCATATTTTCGATCGAAGCGGCAGACGCTGCGAGGCGCGAGATTTCGACCGGAAAGAGGCATACGCTGCGGCGGAGGTCGGTGGCGGCGCCTGGACCAAGAAGTATTGGGGGGCGTATGCCGTTTTCTTCCACGATCGTCGTCATGATGTGATGCGGATTGTGCGCGATCCGATGGGATCGCGGCCGGTGTTCTACGCGACGCATGAGGGCGTCGCCGCGGCGTTCACTCATGTCTGCGACTATCTAACGATCGGCGCGCGATGCGAGATCGACACGCGCGCGCTGCAGATCTTTTTGGCCCACGCGCGCCACGTCTCCAGTCGAACCGGCTTTTTGGGCGTGAGTGAGCTTCTGGCCGGCAACGAGCTTCGCTTCTGGCGCGACGGCGTGGACACTGAAGCGGTTTGGTCGCCCCGGCAAAGTCGGGCGTACGGCCGCGGCGATTTCAAGCCTGCCGCGAAAGCTGTGCACGATGCGGTGTGTGAGGCGGGCAGAGCCTGGTCGAGCGCCCCGCGTATCCTGCACCGATTGTCTGGCGGACTAGATTCGAGCGCGGCCCTTTATGCGCTCATGCGCCACAAGAGCGAGGGCGCGATTGTCGCCATCAACCAACGTGCGCCTTTCGCGGAGAGCGATGAACGCCGCTACGCACGCGAAGTAGCGCGATGCTTTGGCGTCGAACTCATCGAGTATGAGGCGCGTCCGGACGACGCGTCCTATGAAAGGTTGCTTGCGGTCGAGCCCGAAGCAAGGCCCACGCTGTCGTCTTTGAGTTTTGCCGATCCAGCATTCGCGCGCGCTGCGGGCGCCCTTGTAGGTTCGATCGTGAGTTCAGGGCAGGGCGGCGACCAAATCTTCCACCGCAGCAACGATCCGCTCATTATCGCCGATGCGCTGCGCGATGGGGTGTCTAGCGACGATGTCTTTCAGATTGCCGCCGACAATGCGCGCCATAGCCGCCGGTCCGTCTGGTCCGGCGCCGCGTTGGCGTTGCGACATGGACTTTTGCGTCAGCCGGTGGATGCGTATGCGACCCGCGCCGCTGAGACGCCTTGGGCGTCAATTTCTGACCGAGTCGCGCGGACGCTTCTGCGAGAGAGTGCGCAGCGCCATCCTTGGCGTGATTGCATGCGCGAGACGCCAGCGCGCGCCGTTCGGGTGCGTAAGGTCATCGACCTACAATATTATCACCAACCCTCATCGCTCACGCTTTGCTTTCAGCCGGCGCTGGTGCTTGCGTCGCAGCCTGTTGTGGAGCTCTGCTTGTCGATCGCGCCTTATCTTATGGTGGAAGGCGGGATCGATCGCGCGCTTGAGCGCGCTGCATTCGCCGCGCATTTGCCAACGTCGGTGGTGGCGCGACGCGGCAAGGGCGATAGCACGCGATATGTCGCCAAAGTGTTAGAACGGAATTTCTCGTTTATGCGCGACATGCTAGTCGATGGTGAGCTCGTTGCTTTAGGCCTTCTCGATCGAACGGAGATCGTCCGCGTTTTTGAGCAGTCGATCAATGTGAGCCAAGTGACGAAGGTCGGCGCCATGAATACGATTGTGGCTGAGCTTTGGCTTCGCCGGGTAAGGTCGGTGCAGGCTGGGGCCGCGCGGCTCACTGAGGTCCCTCTTTGACCCTCTCAGGCGCCACCCGCCGCGCCGCCCATTTCCGAACGCGTGGTCGTCCCGCTTGCGCTTTCTCTAAGTAATCATATGTGGCGTGTTATGCTATTGTACGCGTCAGATATGATCGGCGCCGGCGCTTGAATAGTCTCCGCCGGCGGGGCTCTAGGCCTTGTTGCGGCGGCGACCCGTTGATCCATCCACCCACGCACGTCCGAAGCTCGAAAAAGATTCACCTTGCCACCGGGCTTGATCGCCCCGGGGAAGCGTTTTAGCGCATCGCGGCGGATGTCCCAAAGTGCGCGTTTGCCGAGCTTCAGGTGCGCGCACACCATGGCTGTCGTCCACCATTCGTCGTCGATCGGCTTGACGGTTGGCTTGCTCATTTCCGCTTCGATCAGTCAGACACTCACTGATCTCCCCATAAGGCGCGTCGATCAGCAATGACGTTCGCATTTTGCTTGTTTGCCGAGAGGACGGTGGCTTCGCGACAAGCCAGAGCGCGACCGCTCGCGCGGCGTTAGTCTTCGCCAGGTTGGTGTGTTTGCAACGCACCTCGTTCGCACGGCGGCGCGAGTTGACGCCAAACGCGAATGCGCGACTATTCGGTCCTGGTAACGCTTTTCAGCGCGCCACGCGCACGGGCGGCGCGCATTTCAGCACGCACGCGTTCAACAAGCGCATCGGGCGCGAAGCCAAACGACGACGCTCCCGCCGACGTGGTGTCGAGATCGACTCCGGGCCAATCGAACTCGTTGTACTCGTCACAGATCACCCACGAACGGGCAGCGTCGAGCCCAAGGTGGGTCTTCACTCGCGACGGCATCTCGATCGCGCTGCGGGTCGCGTCAGGCTTCTGGCTGGTGATCGGGCACACCGCCACGCGCTGCTTGCCTGTGGCGGCGATTGTGACCGCGATGACGATCAGGCTTGGCCGAGCCTTGCGCCCGCTCTCCTCACCGCCCTCGTGCTCACGTCGCCACAGATAAACGTAAGGTATTACCAGCCCCGGCTCCGGGGTGATGTCCGGCACTACTTCACTCGTCCATCAAGGGGTCGAGGTCCTGACGCCGGCGCCCAAGGGGCTTGTCGAGCTCGTTCGCCAGGTCGTCCGGCATTTCCCAGGCGAACCTTGCCTTCGGCAAGAGATCGCGAACCTTGAGGTATTCCTCGAACTCTCCCGCCGAGACGAAATAGCCCAGAACCACGCCAGTCTTCTGGTTGGTGACCATCACCGGTGCAGACTGCGCCGTGAACGACCATTGGCCGAAACGACCGGCAAACTCGCTGGAAGAGACTTTCTGAACCAGAGGCATAGTCATCTCCATGATATTCCTGATAATGGCCAATATAGCCGTTATCGTCCAGCGCCGCAAGGTTGCCGCGCGCTATCGACAGGTTGCCGCGGCGAAAATGGACGAATTCCCTACATCTCGGCGCGCACCGCGCTCGGCAAGGATGCGGGTGCTCTTGGATCCTATGCCGAGATCGTCGCCTTCATGCGTAGGTTGGCAGCGGACCCCGAAGAGAATTTTCGAGAATTCTACAAGCGCATGATCTTCACGGACCTCGTCTCGAACAAGGAAGACCATCTGAAGAACCACGGCTTCCTCTATGTCGGCGAGGGACGTTGGCGGCTCTCACCCCTGTTCGACGTCAATCCGGCGCCGGACCGCAATCCGTATCTTGAGACGGCGATCATGGAGGGCGGCGCACACGATCGCTCGATTGCGCTCGCGCTCAAAGCGGCGCCGTTCTTCGAACTCTCCGAAGACGACGCAAAGCCGATGATCCGCGAAATGGCGGAGCGCATCAGCAATGAATGGCGCGCGGGGCTGCAGACCGTGGGCGTGACGGGCGGCGCAGCCCGCGGCTACGAACCTGCCTTCGTGCACGACGAGATCGACGCGGCCCGGAAGCTCTGATCCGCTAGCAAGCGCCGTGGTCAACGTGCGACCCGCGCGGAGGACTTGAGCTGAACACTTGCAACGCGCCACCTCACCGACGTCGCCGAAGCTCAGTCCAGCGTTGGTGACGCTCCGGCTCGTCGGCATCATCGCTGTCCTTCGAACTCAGCCACAGATCGATCCAATCGAGCGCCCGAAGCTGTGCGGCGCGCACCTGAGCGGGACGCCACTTGCTGTGATAGGCGCCGGGATAAATATAGAGATCGTAAGGCGCGCCACGTTCTTCCAGGCGAACGAGAAGTGGGAGCGCACTTAGGACTTCAGTTTCTGAGAGATTGAAGAGAATAGGGGTGCGGATCCGGTCGACGTGGTTGGCCGCACTTCCGTCTCGCCACCAGGCTGTCCACGGCGCGTCGACGTCGCCCCAAGGCGGCGTCAGGCCATCGCGTCCTCGACCTTGACGAAAGGCGCGCGACCGCAGCCACCATGACGAAGGATCGCTCGGCGGCGTGCTGGTGACGGCGACGGCGTATCGCCGCTCGGTGCGCAAGAGGTCGAAAAGCGTCTCTGCGCCATCGCTCATGCCGGTGACGCCGATGCGCTCGGGATCGATAAGGCCTCGCGCTTCCAATGTATTGAGAAAGCTCTCGATCGCTTCGACTTTCATGTGTGATTCCGAGCCGTCGAGAGCCGTTTCCAGAAGCGCGCGCTGGGGCGACATGGCGGCGGCGGCCGCCAGACGCGGCTCCGGCCGTTCTATGCTCAGCACGAAATAACCGCGCGTGGAGAGCGGCAGGATCGGATATTCGCCGCCGACGCCGGCGCGCAAAAAGCCGCGCGAGCGATATTGCACGATCACAAGCGGATAGCGGCGATCTTCTTCGTAGGACAACGGATAAACAAGGTGCGCAAAGGACGCCTCGCCAGTGGCGTTAATTGTGTCCAATCGTTCAACACGAGGGAGTAGAAAGCCTGACCAATTGGAATTGGGATCGTAGATTGAGGTGAGCGCGCCATCGTCGAGGGAGATTGCGACGACGCGCTGCGGCTGCAGCGCCGTGTCCTGAAGACATATAAGCGCCATCTGACGCAAGACACAGCCCTGCAAGCGTTCTTCGGCGATGCGAAGGCTCTGCACGCGGTCATCTACCGTCGACCAGATTGCGATTTCCGTCAGCGCTCCATTGTGCCCGGTTTCGCGTTGAAGATAGATTTCGGCATCATTGTTCGCCCAAGCGCGTAATAGTCGTCCCTGGCAGGCCGACTGAGCGCACCTGCGTGCGCCAGACTGAGTGCGGTGGTAGAGCGCGAGCTCCGGCAACCAAGCGTCCGCTTGCGCGCTGTCGCGTGGTGCGACCCAAGCACGCTCCTGCGTCGGCGTCGTGTCGTCTTCTTCAGAATTCAGCGTGCGCAAAGCGCGCGTGCGCATGTCGACGCGTATGATTGGCCCTATGGTGTCGTCCAGAATCGGATCCAAACTGTAGATCGGCTCGAATGAATCCGTGGGGCGAAAGCCTAGGCGTCGCGCGCGCGACAGCCCCGCTTCAAGATCGTGACGCTCGGCGCCGGTGACGGCGATGATCGCTGCGCCATTTTCGGTCCAACGGAATCTACGAACATCTGCATCAGCGCCCAGTACACGCTGCGCCCCGCGTCCATCCGCATGCACGCGCCAAAGTTCAGCCCGTCCGGCGTGTTCGGAGAGATATGCAATCCAATGCCCATCCGGCGACCAGAGTGGGGCGCGTTCGATGGCGGCGCCGCTGTGTCGTCCGGCCGTGCTGGAGAGGATGATGTCGCCGGCTTCAGCCACACTGCGAGACCGGAAAGGCGCGTTGAGGTCGAGCACGATCACATGGTGTGTGAAGGCGTCGGCTTCTATGTCGCGCGTGCGCGTTATGAACGCTGCGCGCTCTCCGTCCGGCGACAGCGAGAGCGCCCGCTCTCGCGCGGTGAACTCCGTGAGATCGGTGAGATCGTCGATCTCAACGCCCCGCAATGACGAATCTGCATGCGCCACCATGCTCGCGCCGACGCACGCTATGAACGCCAAAACCGGGGCGAGACGCGTCACGCTCACCAGCTTTGCCTGAGCTCAAGCACGGCGAAGCGTCCGATCGGCGAGGCATTGCCCGGATCGAACCCCATGCCGACGGCGTTGTTGGTGAAAGGCGGGTCGTTATCGAAGAGGTTCTGGATGGCGAGTGAGATCTGGAGCGCGCCGACGCCGGAGCGGCGCAGTGTCGTGGCCGCACGAAAATCCCATGTCGCATAAGCGTCGATGGGGGCGGCGGGCGACACATTCGTGTCGCTATATTCGTTTTGATAATTGGCGGTGAGCGATGTGGCCCAGTTTTCGGTGCGCCATGTGAGGCCGGTTCGAATGCGCCAGTCGGTCGGATTGAACACCGTATCCAGCGACGAGACTGAGGGGCTCCCTGGCAAGATTTGTCGCGAGAGTTCGAGAAAATGTGTGGCGGAGGCGAAGAGCCCGATCTCTCCGATATCGGTGTCGAACCTGAGATCGGCGGAAAGATCGATGCCGCGGATCGTCCAAGAGGCGACGTTTCGCAAGCGCGTATCGATGATAAGTTCGACGCCGTCCGCCGGCGCCTGTCCGCTAATCAAAGCCGGCAATGCGAGATAGGAATCGATCAACGCTTGGCTTGGATCTCGAATGAGGAAGCTCTCATAGCCGACCGGATTTTGAAGCATGACGGCTGCGCTGACGCCGCCATCGCTGATCCGGTTCTCAAAGTTGATGTCGTAATAAGACGCTGAGAGATTCAATCCGCCAAAAATGTCGGCGCGATAATCGATGCCCGCGCTCCACGTAGTGGCCTCTTCGGGTCCTAAATCTTCATTGCCGCCCGATACAAGCATGGCGTTCGTGGAGCCGTTGTCGGCAAGCGGATCGAGCGCCGGCGTCAGCACTTGATAGGCTAGACCTTGTGCGCCTTGAGATTGGTCGAAGGTCGGCCCTTTGAACGAGCGGCCCCACGCGGCGCGGAGCCTTACATCGTCGCCCAGTTCCCAATCAACGCCGACGCGCGGGACGGTGGCCTCGCCGTAATCACTCGCATCCTCACGGCGCGCGGATACCGACACCACCAAGGCGCGCACCAACGGGACATTGTTGTCGGGCCCCACAAGAGGGGCGTTGAGTTCGGCGAAAACCGCATCGACGCTGCGATCGCTTGGCCGCTGAAAGCCCTGCGCGCGAGGTCCGGCAGCGCGGTATTCGATACGATCGATGGCGAAGCTTTCTTCTCGGCGCTCAACGCCGAACGCGGCGCGCAATGGACCACCCCATAAATGCAAGACCGGGCCGTCGACCTTCAGCGCATAGGTCGTGATCTCGGAATCGCTCTCAAGGTTCGTATAGTATGTGAACCCGTTCAGAACGCTTTGAGGGGTGTTAGATCCGTCGGCAAATGGATTGAAGGCGGTGGCGACATTGCCGCTCGCGTAGGCGGCGGTGACGAGCGGCGAGGTTGCGTCATAGAGATTTGAGCTCCGCACATTCTCGGTGTTGCGTCCAAAGGCGGAAAAGACTTCCGCTTGCCAATCGCCGCCCAGATCATAGGAGAGTCCGAGGGTCGCCAAAAGAGTTCGGGTGTCTGCGTCCGTCTTGATCGGTCCAAGATCGTCGCCGAAGAAGTAGGCGACCGTCATCGGACCTCGGCCGAGAAAGAGAGTGTTGAGCCGGCGATAATAATTACTTTCGGGAATGACGATGTTGGCGCTTTGTTGCGTGCGTTCGGAGACTGAGGCGCGGTCGCTGGCCATCAGCTCGCCGAAGATCTCGGCCCGCGACCCAATCTCCTGATGCGCGGATGCGAAAAACGCGTGGCTCCGTTGTCGTGGCAAGACGTCCATGCCCTCGACGGCGTTTTGCCGATTGGTTTGTCCGATGATGAGATCGGCTTGACGCAGCGTCGTGCCGTTCTGTCCGGTTGGGATGGCGTAGGTCACAGCGCTCGTACCGAGGCGCGTGATCGTACCCGGGTTGGCTTGTGTTCTTGAATAGTCGCGCCCGCCATAGCGCGTGAGATTTGAGTTGCTGGTGAAGTCGCGGTCGTTCCAGTCTAAGTCAGAGCGGTCGCGATATTCGTACGCGACGACGAAACCGCCGCCCCGCCACCGCAGGCCGGCGAGTTGTGAAAGGCCGAGATCAGCGACGTCGCCGCGCCCATCGCTTCCGGCGCGAAACATGGTTTCAGCGCCCTCATACTCGTCTTGCAGAATGACGTTGACCACACCGCCGACAGCGTCGCTTCCGTAGGTCGCCGAGGCGCCATCAGGCAGAATCTCGACACGGCTGACAGCGGCCAATGGGATCGAAGAAATGTCGACGAAATGGCCAAAGCCCGCAGGCGCTAGACGCCGCCCATTGACGAGGGCGAGCGTGGAATCCGCGCCAAGACCGCGCAAGTTGACTGAGGCGCCGAAACTCAGATTGCGTCCATTGCTTGCGCTGCTTTGCTGCGCAGCTTCATTCTGTCCGCCGAAGAAATTTTGCGGCAGCGTCGCCAGAACATCCTGCACGGTGGATCGACCGGTTTCCGCAATCGCCTCTTCATCGAATGTCAGCACGTTGGCGCCTGCCGGAACCGCGCCGCGAATACGCGTGCCGGTGACGACAAGATCGTCACCGCTGACGACCGCGCCGCCCTCCGCGTACTGGGGGAGTGGGGGTTCGACGCGCACGACGCGGTCGCCAGCGATTTCAATACGGGGGGCGCCTTCAGGCAGAAGGGCGGTGAGGGCGCTCTCAGGCGTGAGGCGGCCCTGCACCGGTCGCGATGTAAGGCCGGCGACATCATCTTGTGCGAAGAGCAATTGCAAATCCGATTGGGTCGCAAATTGCACGAGCGCCCTGGATAAGGGTTGGGCGGGAATGTCGAAGTCGCGCTCAGTGGCCATACGGGCCGCGGACGTCGTTTGCGCTGCACCCGCCGCGCTCAGTGCGAGATTTGAAACGGTCGCGAGCGCTAGAGCAAGGATTGAACGCGCGTAGTTACGGCGCGTACGCGCCAATGCATCGGCCATAATTTCCCCCAAGGCCGCTCTCTGCCGGCGGCTCTTGGAAGGAAAGACGAATGAGCGCGCTGATCTTAGCAGCGCCGCGCAAAAAAAACGTCACGCCCGTATATACGATGCTCAGCCGCCGCCCCGTGCGGGGCCTTGTGAGACTTCGAAGACGCCGTCGCTGCGCGCGACGACAAGGAGCCCAAGGTTCTGGTGGAGCAACGCTATAAAGGCGTCGAGGTCACGCGCGTCGATGAGACCGGCGACGCGCAGGGTCCCGATTGTGGCGTCCTTCAACACGAATCTCGCGCCGGTTTGACGCGATACATCGTCGAGGGCTTCGCTCATCGCCGTGTCATCGAAGGCAAGTTTACCTTCGCGCCAAAGCAGGCGCCGCGCGAGCGTCGCGTCGCTGGCTGGGTTGACGCTGAGGTTTTGCGCTTCAATGAGAATTTCGCTGCTCGCCGACGCCAACACTGGCGCGGTGTCGCGGAGCCAGGTTCGCCGCGAGGCGCGCGCGCCATTCGAGAGCAACGTTATGCGCGCGCCGTCTGCGAGCACTTTGACGAGGACGTCGCCCTCCGCGATTTCGATGTCGCCGCGCGGTGTTTCAATGCGAAAAACCCCAGCGCCGGGCGCCACGGTAAAAAGCGCTTCTCCTGACACTAGGCGCGCCCCGCGCCGGTCTTGCGAGACGCTGGCTTCAAGCCGAGAGTCCGCGTTCAAGACCACCCGCGATCCGTCGGAGAGCGCGACCTCTCTTTGTTCGCCAATTCCGGTCTCGAACGCTTCCGCCGTATTGTCCGATAGAGTGACGACTGAGAGTGCAATCGCGCCGGCGCCGATCGCCAAGGCGCCGGCAATCGCTTGGCGGCGGGTGGGCGTCCGCGCCCGCTGCGCTTCTGTGGCTTCGAACGTCTGTAGCTTCGAGAGAATGTCGAGCTGGTTCCAGGTGCGGCTGGCGACCTCGAACGCGGCGCGATGCGCATCAGATTTCGCCATCCAGCGGCGGAACGCACGCACGTCGCGGGCGTCGAAATCGACGCCATCGAATTTGACCACCCAGCCGGCGGCCTCCAATCCGATCCGCCTTTCCCGTGCGCTGCTCATCGTCATCTCGTCGAGATTGGCTCGCGCAGGCCTGCATCTTCGCACCGGTTTTGGCAAGCGTGGAGCGCGCGCAGGCGTGGGCGTTGGGCTTTGCGCCGCAATCGCGGATCGATTGAAATCGGGCCCACGAGCGCGCGTCGTCTATGCGACAGGATGATTGTGTGACCGCGGAGAGGGGCTCAGATGCGAGCGGCGCCGATTTTGGACGTGAGCCGCGGGAGCGTGCGGTCACTTGAGCGCTTCGCATTCCCGGACGACGAAGACGCGCCATCTCAATTTTCGCAAAGCCTTCGCGGCCGCGGGGCGCGACATACATATTGCGAGGATTTGCTGAGCCTTCAAAGATCTCGTCCCAAATCCTGCGATCGAACTTGAGCCGACAGGTCATCGACACATTGCACATGAAGGCGTGCTTGCGGACTTCGTCGTCCCTGTTCCAAATCATGGCCGCATTCACCGGTTCAAGACATGGGACGTTGAGGATTGCGTAGGTTTGCGTGGGCAAATATCTGCTAAGATCAAAGCATGAACGGCCAAACCCCTCCCGACCTGCAAAGTCTTTACGCAAAGGCGTTTGAGGAGTTCGGCGCTGTCGCACTTTGGAATAAGCGCCGGCTCGTGAACCCGACAAGAGGTGACGCTTTGGTCGTCGCTCGCGCGTTGCGGACCTATGGACCGCTCGATGCGCGCAAGCTCGCCGAAGCCATCGAAGCGGTGTGCCATGCCGCTGTCTAAAGGACAGATTTTGGCACTCGAGATTCTGGCGCGATCGAGAACATCGGATAGCTACGTTGCAGGCTCTACGCCGCTGAATGCGACAGAGCCTCGAATGTCCGAAGATATCGACGTTTTTCCCGACAGCTCTGAGGCGGCGACGCTCGCAGCAGACAAAGACGCCGCTCTCCTTGCAGAAGCAGGATTCGAGAATCGTTGGATTAGACGAATGTGCGGCGTCCATGCGCTTATCGCGTCGCGAGACGGTGTAGATGTGAAGCTTGAATGTTCCTCGACGCGTCCGGTAAAGTTGTAGAGCCCGCGCCCGAGCGCCTCCACGAATATGCAAAGCACGCCGGCGCCCGTCGCGGACACTGGCCAGAGAACGAAGACCTGACGACGGCGATGTTGCGCGCCCTTGGAAACAATTAGCGAGACCAGTGCGACTTTGAGGGAGGGGCTCGGTGCGGCGACGGCGCCCTCAGACAAAATGACCTTGATGTTGCCGACAGCTTTATCGAGATGCGCGCAGCTAAGAACGGAAGGCGACGGAGGACGTTGAAGGAGGCAAAGGGCCAGCGCGCGCCGCCGGCTTCGGTGCAGAGCGACTTGAGACGGCGCGCCGTCGGCCACGCCGATGCCGCCGCGTCCCCTTGGTGACGGCATGCTTTGTAATAGATTAACGCCTCATATATGAGGCAGTAGATTGACTTTTTTGGTCTAATACCTCATATACGAGGCATGTTAAAGACCGCGCCTGAGCTGCTTACTGACCTTGGCGAGGCCATCCGCGCCCGCCGCGTGGCGCAGAACTGGTCGCAGATTGAGGCCGCCAAACGGGCAGGCATGGCCAAGAGTACTTGGCAGCGCCTGGAGTCTAAGGGGCAAGCGACGATTGAGAACCTTGTCAACGCCGCCATTGCGCTTCGCTGCGAGGAGGGCTTTGCGGGGCTATTTCCAGCGCCAACGGCAAGCAGCATGGACGAGCTTTTGCAGCGGCAGAAGACGACGGCCTCCGCTGCTAAGCGGCGCAAACGTTCGTCACCGAGGAAAAACGCGTGGTGAAGCTCGCTCCGGGTGTGCCTCTCGATGTTGCGATCGCTTTTGCGCCGGACGCGCGCGTGCCGGTCGGACAGCTTGCGTGGGCCGATCAGACCGCTCAACTCCAATGGTCGCGTGAGATTATTGATCGCCAACTCCGCATAGAAGGCGATGTTCTATATCCACTAGAGCGCGGTCTGATCGCCGCACGCTCGCGCGCGTTCGGCGGATTGCATGGATTTCTCAGCGACAGTCTGCCCGAAGGCTGGGGCCGCCTCGTCATGAGCAGGCGCCTCGCAAAGATTGGAATCGACATTGCCTCGCTCACGCCGGTTGAACACCTGGCGTTGGTCGGCGAGGGCGGGCGCGGCGCGCTTGTGTTTCAACCTGCGACGACGCCAGATGCTGAAACCACGGCTGGCGTCGATCTCGATGACTTAGCCGCAGAGGCCGCGCGCATTCTATCCGGCGAAGATGGAAGGCTTACAGATGTTCTCGCCAAGGCGGCGGGCGGCTCAGGCGGCGCTCGACCGAAAGTCCATGTCGGCTTTGGACCGAATGGCGAGATCTCTGTTGGCGGTGGTGAACTTCCGGCCGATCACACCGCCTGGATCGTCAAGTACAGAGCAAACGAAGATCCGATCGATATCGGGCCGCTCGAAGAAGCCTATGCGACGATGGCCAAAGCTGCCGGTCTTCAGACGCCCGAACACAAATTAATTCCCGCGAAGAACGGGCCAGGCTATTTTGCAACGTTGCGGTTCGACCGTCCCGCGCCGCATCTGCGCATTCATATGTTGTCGCTCGCGGGCGCGATCGAATGTCCTATTGAGACGTCTTACAGCTACGACAAATTCCTACGCGCGACGCTGCGCATTACGCGTAACACCCAAGATGTTGAGCGCGCGTTCCGGCGGATGGTCTTCAACGTGCTTTCCCACAACCGCGATGATCACGTACGTCAGCATGCCTATCTCATGGATGCGAGCGGCGACTGGCGGCTGGCGCCGGCCTACGACCTGACTTACGCCGCCGGACCTGGCGGTGAGCACTATCTCGACATCGACGGCGAAGGCCGCAAACCCACACGCAAGAACATCGACAATTTGGGGGCACAGCACGGGCTGAGCGTGAAGGCGGTTGCGGTGATGGTGGATGAGGTGGCCGCCGCAGTGGGCGACTGGCGCAAGTTCGCCAAGGACGTCGGCGTCACCGCCGCCACGACCAAGCTCGTCGCCGACGCTCACGAACGCGTCCGGGCGAACTTGTGACGACATCGCCGACGCCGCCGCGATCATCGTCGTCGGCACTATCAGGCCACTAGGCGCGGGGAGGCGCAGCGTTCGTAGGCGTGCAGGGTCACGTGCCGCCAACGCCCATATTGTTGAGCCAGTCACGTCGACCGTCGAAGCGCGACAGCAACGTGATTTCTGTCGCCAGCCTTAGAGCGCTGGCTCGCCGGACCGTCCCTAAGATACTCGACTTGTCTGCCTAAAAGTATTCTCGTCCGCCCAGAGCGCGCCGCGTCATAGTCCGTGTGGCCGCCGCGGTGGACGACTGGCGCAAGTTCGTCAAGGACGTCGGCGTCACCACCGGCACGACCAAGCTCGTCGCCGACGCTCAGGTACCGATCCGGGCGAATTTGTAACGACATCGCCGACGGCGCCGCGATCACCGTCTTAGGCCGCTCAGCGCGGGGGAGGCGCAGAGTTCGTGAGCGTGCAGCGTGTCGCCCGCGCCGACATTGTTGCGCCAGTCGCGTCGACCGCGGAAGAGCGACAGCACGTGATTTCTATCGCCACAGGCGGCCCGCCGAATGGCAAGGTCAAACTCCTGATAGAAGCCGGAGCCGGATTCGAACCCAAAATGTGTGGTACAAATCGAGGGGTAGATTGTGGGGTATCTTTTCGCGTTGAGACACCTAAGCGTTGATGCACAGAGATGTTTTGTGTCTTGACGAATGCCTCTCTGTCCGTGGAATTCGAGCGCGCAGTTAAAGGGCTGATACGTCTCACCAATCTCTGATCCAATGTGCTGATGGCTCAACTTGGATCATTCGAGATCAAGCTGTCTCATGACGTGGCGCTCTTTAGCGCGGGGCGCGTCGCGACGGCGCCAACAACCCCAGAACCCAAATCCAGAACCTAAATCCAGAACCTAATCCCCAGGGCAAATTCCCAGGGTAATTCCCAAGGGTATCTCGGAGCGTACCTCGGATCGGGAGCGACCGAGCACGCGGCGCTCGCGCCGATCTAGAACTCGCGATTGTGTCGCAAGGTCAGTGCCTGCTCAGCGCCAGTTTCCGGCGCGTGCGGCGCGTTCCGCCTCGGCGTCCAATGGATCGCCGGCGATCATGCGATCGACGGCGTTCAAGACCTCAGCAGAAGCGCCTGCGGTGCGGATTTCGCCGCCGCTGGCGTTTCTAGATATGAGCGGCACTGACCAGCCGGTCTCGCCATGGCACGCCACACCTGACGCACCACCTTCCGTCAGATCAAACGTCCGACAATAAGCGCCGTCATGCGCGCGGAAGCTCAGCCCAATGCGAACCGCGCCGGCCTCATCCGAGGCGAGCTGGCGATTTAGTGCGGAGGTCAGTGCGCCGTTCGACGTCAGACCATTGGCGGACGTGACCAGCATAGGTTGCGGTCGCTGCATGACGCCTACGCCAATGACAAGTCCGATGGCCACACTCGCGGCCATGGCGCCGACTTCGCGATACGACCATCGCACCTTGTCCCTCGGGGCGAAGGCGATGATCTCCGCGTCTCGCGGCGGCTTGGCGGCGTCCGTCAGACGTTGCGGCGTGGTTTCGCCTAGAGCGCCGTCAAAGGCGCTAGAGAGCCGCGCGCCCAAGCTTCGATGTGCTGCCAGTTTCGCAACGAGCGTCTCATCATGCGCGAGCGCCTCTTCCACTGCGGCGCGCTCCGAGGCGGGGAGTTCGCCATCGGCGAACGCCATCAGCGTCTCATCGTCGATGCTCATTTTGCCTCTCCCAACATGGCCTGTAGTGCGGCGCGACCGCGTGCAAGGCGGCTCGTCAGCGTGCCGATCGGCACGCCAAGTGTTTCAGCCGCTTCGCGATAGGCGATACCTTCAACACAAACCAAGGCGACGGCTTCGCGTTGGTCTGCGGGCAGCTTGCGCATTGCGGTCCAGACATCGTTTGCTTCGAGTTTGGCGTGGATTTCGGCGTCGCCGCCATAGCCTACATGTTCGCCGGCCTCGGCGGGTGCGAACACCTTGCCGCGCCGCGTGCGCGAGCGCGCTTCGTCGATCCAGGCATTGCGCGTGATGCTGAACAACCAAGAGTCGAGGCGCGTGCCGTCTTGATACTGATCCATTCGCATTAAAGCGCGCTCCACAGCGATTTGGACAATGTCGTCGGCGTCCGCCAAACTACCGGTCAGGGCGCGCGCGAAGCGCCGCAGACGCGGCAGCATCGCGACGATGTCTCCGCGGGTCTGTTCGGCGGCGCTCGTCATGTCTTCATAGGATTAAACGACTGAGGTCGACGGTTTCTTCCAACAAATTCTGAGAATAGTGAATGGAAGAACTGGCGGGCGCCGGTCGTTAAGGGATCATGACGCGGATATTGGCCCTTTTGTTCCTGCTCTGCGTGCTCGCTGCCGCTCCGGTGGCGAGCGGGCAAGTCGGTTTGCCGCTGCCAACGACATCCGGCGTTGGCGAGGTGGTAGGCCAAATGGGCGATCTCGGGCGCGAAATAGAGCGGCCATTACAGGATTTGCGGCGCACGCAAGTGCGCGATCTCTTACGCGCGCATCGGCGCGAGCTTGAAGCTGATCCCGCAGGCATGCCGATCGTGCGTAGCCAGATCTTGGCGCTTGGGATGGATGCTGCGGCGGTGGAAACGGCGCGCGCACAGAGGTTTCAGATCGTGCGCACCGATGCGCTGGGCGATGACGCCTCATTGGTGACGCTGCGCGCGCCATCGGGCATGTCGACGCGCTCGGCGCTCCGGCGTTTGCAGCGGGCGGATCCGAACGGCGTCTATGATTTCGATCACTTGCACTTCGAATCTGGCGTCGCACTCGATGTCGTTGGTTTTTCACAGAGCGGCGCGGCCAATGTCGGTCCACGGATTGGCCTAATCGATAGCGGTGTTGGCGACGTGCGCGTCGCTGAGGCGCGCGCGTTTGCGAGTAGCGCGCCGGTTGCGGGTGCGCATGGGGCCGCGATGGCGCGGCTCATAAGTAACGCGGCGCCTGGCGCGCGCCTTTATGCTGCAGATATTTATGGCGGCGCGCCGACAGGCGGCGCCGCTTCGGCGTTGGCGCGGGCTCTAGGTTGGTTGTCGGCTGAGAATGTCGCGGTTATCAATGTGAGCCTGGTAGGGCCACGCAATCGTGTGGTCGAAGCGATGATTGCGCGATTGGTCGTGCGGGGCTTCATCGTCGTTGCAGCAGTGGGCAATGATGGGCCGGCTGCTGCGCCTCTATTTCCGGCGTCCTATACCGGCGTCGTGGGTGTCACCGGCGTCGATGCGCGCGATCGGGTGTTGATCGAGGCGGGGCGTGGCGCGCAGGTGGATTTTGCGGCGCTCGGCGTCGACGGGCGCGCGCGTGGCACATCTTACGCGGCGCCGATTGTGGCGGCGCGCTTAGCCACGCGATTGCGCGCGCCCAGCGCAGGCGCCGCACAAAGTGCAATCGCTACATTGCGCAGCGAAGCGCGCGATCTCGGCGCTTCGGGACGCGACGATATTTATGGTTTCGGCCTCATTTCAGCGCACTGAGTCTTTTTTGGAAGAAACGGCAAAGGCCGTTCGTTCTCTCTTCAAGGCCGGCATTTGACGCTGGCGCACCTGAGGAGACTTCAGATGAACACCAAGCTTTTGATCGCGTCGACTGCTCTTGCCGCGATGCTCATGATCGCGCCGGCGTCCGCACAATTGATCGGCGGCGGCGGCGGGCTCACGGGCAATGTCGGCGGCGCCATTGGCGGCGCGACGAATTCAGCCGGCGGCGGTTTGAACGGCGCCGGGAATATTGGCGCGGACACCAGCGCTGTCGATCGCGCCACGCAACGTGTCGAGCGTGAAGCACGCCAAGCGGCGCGTGAGGCGCGTCGCGCCGCGCGTCGGGCTGAAGACCAGGCAACGCAAGCGCGTGACGTCCAAACCGGTGGAGCAGGTGCTGCAGGCGGCGCGCTCAATGCCGGCCCATTGTCGGCGGACGGCAATGGTTCGGCTGAAGGCGGCGCGAATGTCAGTGTCGATCCAAGTCAGACCGCGAACCGAGCTGGGAGTGCTGGCCGTAACACCTTGAACCGGGCGCGCAACGCTGCGACCAACACCGCAGATCGCGCCCGCAACGCGACGCCGGATGTGTCGACGGACGCGGACGCGTCGGGCTCTGCGTCCGCAGACCGCGACGGCGTTTCCGCCAATGGTAGTGGATCAGCGCGCGCCTCAGCCAACCGCACGCCAGACTAAGGCTAAAGGCTAGGTTGCGGCAGCTTACTCCCCGCCAAGACGCTGCCGCCGCTTTGGAAGGCCCTTCATAAAGGTGGAGGGCCTTCATTGCGCGCCGCTTTCCTTTGGAGATGACAAAGCGATAGCCGGCCCGATCAACAAGGCGCGTCGGTGGTGAGATTGCGAAGGACAAACGCCATTCAGGCGCGCTCTGGCCAGCCTTCAACGGCGAGGAGGTCGGTTAAGCGATCGATATCCGCTCTATCGACATAAGGCGAGGCCGAGATGCGCACATGCAATCTCCCGGTCTGCCCATCCGGTTTGATTTGAACTTTGTGTTTGTCCCAAAGCGTGTCGCGCCAATGCAAAGCGGTGGCGTGGTCGATCTTTTGGCGGGTCGGGAGTTCAAAGACCCGCATTGAAGCGCTCATCACAATCGGACCCAATGGACGCGCGCCTAAGTCTTCGAAACGCTTCGATGTGTGAGCGATGATAGTTTGGGCGTGCGCGCGAACGCGCGCGCCATCGAGCGTCGTGTAGAAATCGAGCGCGGCGGGTGTCGAAAGCCATGCCGTGTAGTCGCGCGTGCCGACATAGTCGAAGGCTGCGGGAAAGCCCAGATCGTAGAAATGGCTGGTGATAGCCGGGTGGGTGTGTGCGGCCTCGGTGCGGCGCGCATAGAAAAGCGCGCTGCCTTTCGGGGCAAAGAGCCATTTATGCGCATTGGTGACGTACCAGTCGGCGTCGATGTCGCCGATATCGAGATCGAGCTGACCCACGGCGTGGGCGCCGTCAATCATGACTTTGACGCCGCGCGCGCGCAGCGCCGCCACCAGATCTTTGACCGGGAAGACGAGGGCGGTGGCGGAGGTGATGTGATCGATGATGGCCAAACGCGTGGCGTCGGTGACCGCGGCTAGAACCCGCTCGATGATTTCGGCGCCGTTACTGGGTTCTGGGATCGCCGCTTCGATGAGTGTCGCGCCGGTCTCATGACATCGCCGCTGCGCTGCGCGTTTAACGGCATTGTATTGGTGCGAGGTGATCAGCACCTCGTCTTTGGGCTTCAGCGTAAATGCGCGCAATACGGCTTCGACGCCGACAGTCGTGCTTTCGACGAAGGCAAGCTCTGGCGCGCGCACGAAAGCGGCCAAGGCGGCAGCGGCGCGCCGCAGTGGCGTAGCTTCGCCGCTGGGCTCGATAGAGCGCAGAAAAAAGTGATCGGGGTGGCGCTCCATCTCGTCGCGGATGGCGCTTTGTTTTTCAAGAACCGAGATCGGGCAGGCGCCGAACGAACCGTGGTTCAAAAAGACGCCGTCGGGATCGAGCGTCCAAAGCGATCGTGCGGCGTGGCCAAATTGCATGCTGCGACGATTAGGATCTGGCGCGCGTCGCGCCAAGTCTAATTCGCGGTGTGAACCTTTAAGACGCGCTTGGCCAAAGCCGTGACGAATACCTTCGCGTTGGCGGCACATTGATCAGCGCAATGTCGCGATCGTCGCCGTAGATTTCAGTGCGCAGCCATTCTAGTTCGGTGTCTGGGTCGTTAGTCATGATCCACCAGGCCTTGGTGCGTTTGCCTTGCCCATCGTCCCAGCGATAGCCGCGCGCCTTCAAAGCGGTGCGCTGCTCGAAGGCTGTGTCTTCGGCGCGGATGGCGCGGAGCGGCGTGCGCGCGCATTTAAGCAAGGACGCGAATGCAAGCTCCTGGCTGCGCGGGAGGTGATGCGTCAGCAGAAAGAGCGTCGCGGCCGCATCTGAAAGCGCTCTGTGGCCGTCATGAAACCAGCCTTGCGCATAAAGAAGATAATCGAGCTTCGCTGAGCCTATGCCTTCCGCACGCCAATCGATGTCGACGAAGGAGCAAGCCCAATGTTTGTCTTCAAAGATTGGCCAGTGCTTTTCGACCATCGGTCGGTCGAAGCCGGCATTGTGCGCGATGATGAGATGCGCGGGCTCAATGATATGAGCGATCGCGCCTGCATCGATGCGCTGGCCTTTGACCATGTTGTCACTGATGCCGTGAATGAGGGTCGAAGCCGGAGGGATTGGAAACGTGGGTTCGCGAAAGGCGGACAGAGCGAGCTTCTCGTCGACCTTGGTGATGCGCCCGGTGTCGCGCTCGTATTCGAACGGCAGAAGTGCAAGCTCGATGACTTCGTCGAAATCTGCATCAAGACCGGTTGTCTCCGTATCGATCAATACGGCGCGGCGGGTTTCGCCGGTCGCCGGCGGAAACGGCCATACCGCTATCGCCGGGACGCGGCGAAGCAGACGATGATCATCGCTGGCGTCGATAAGCCGTTCGGCCTCGGATATGTACATGTCCGGTGTTTAGCACAGACGGCGTCCTGCTCGAAAACGGCTCTGGTCTCATGCTAGGAACGCCCACATGTGCAACCGTTACGCGTCCGATATCCGCAAGGCCGGTCTTCAGAAGGAAATATTCGGTTTCGAAGAATGGAGCGAGACGCGGATCAATCCGGTGCTCGGAAATGCCGTTTTGGAAGTCTTTCCGAAGAGCTACGGGCCGGTCTTGAAGCGCAACGAGGACGGTGATCTTCAATGGAGTAAAATGCGCTGGGGCTTGCCCGGACCGCCGCAATTCGGCGGCGCGCCGGTCACCAATATCCGCAATTTGAAGAGTGCGCATTGGCGTCCGCTTTTGGGGCCAGCTCATCGTTGCCTTGTGCCATTCACGGCGTTCAGCGAATACGAAGACGCATCTCCGAAAGGCAAAAAGCAGATCCGATGGTTCGCGCCGCCGGATCGCGGCATGCTCTATTTTGCCGGCATCTGGCGCCAATGGAGCGGCGATTATGGATCAAAGACTGCCCCCAATCTCGGCGACCATTTGCTGTTCAGTTTCTTGACGACCGACGCAAATGAGCTTGTTCGGCCGGTGCACGCCAAGGCGATGCCCATCGTTCTTGAAAGCGAAGAGCGCCAGCGGCTTTGGCTTGAGGCGCCTGCAAACGATATTGAAGCGATGCAAGCGCGTGTTCTGCCGGCCGATGTGCTTCAGATCGTGCCCGACGATGAAGCCAGTCAATATGTTGGCGGCTACTTGAAATAAGTCGCTCTTCGGTCAACCGGGTCGGATGTGCTCGTGCGTTCGCTTCTGGGTCAGAGCCCGAAGGTCACCAAGCCTTTGTCATTGATCTTCCAAGCCGCAATCTCCCAGCAATGATCGTCGGGATCGGCGACGTAGCCCGCGAAAGCCGCCTTGCTGTATCTCTGCGATGTGAGCGCGTTTGGCTGCGCCGGCGACAAACGCAGCAGCGACGATCGCCGTTCCTGGAGCCCGCCCGTCGCGGTCGGAGCCTGCATATCGAAGCCCTTAGAGGTTGGAGATATCCCAGTCGCGGTAAAGCGGCGCGAGCTCTTTTGGGAGCGTGCTGATGAAGGCCTCGTCTAACGGATAATGCGGCATGTATGCGCGCACTGCACTCAACAACGCCGTCCCTTGCTTAAGATCTTTTGGACGCTTCAGGGCATTGCGTTTGGATTGGCGCCCCATCCACAGCTTTTGTAACGCAAAGAAGCGAGGATCGGGCGCAACGATGCGTGCAGCACTTCCATCTCGGCAGAGAACAACGCGATCGACGCTGCGCCCTAGCAGCAGCCATTCCTGTTCGGGCAGGGGGACTGGGCGTGGCTGATCAAGCCCGCTGGTGGTTTGCGCTCTCGATGGCGCAACAAGAATTTCGACTTCATAGGCGTCAGCGTTTCGCGCTTGGAAGGTGCGTTCAAAGTTTATCGCGAATGTGGGATCGACCGCTTTCAGCAAATCCCAGATTGGCCGTTCTTCAACCTGCTCAGTGGCGGACCAGGCCATATCAAAATCATCTGTTTCGCTCGCTGCATCGTGAATGAAGCCACCCGCTTCGATCGCATAAGCGGCGACAACCGTCGTGCCCAGAACGAGCAAATGCGACCCTAGGAGGCGGCGTCGATCTGCTTCGCGCAATAACGGGCCAGGCGCGCTGGCGATCATTGGCGTGCGCGCCGCGCGCGCGAGGCGGCCGGTTTCTTGAAGGCGCGCGGCGCTGCGCTCAAGGCGGGCTTTCGCCTCCGCTTTTTCTATTTGATAGGCATTGAACTGACGTTCGGTTGCTTCAGACCAAGGACCGAGACTACGGCCATTCCCGCGTCGGTCGCGGATCTCATAAAGGTACGAGCGGCCGGAGATTTCCTTGCGCTGCAGATTGTACGGCAGTTCGTCCACCTTGCGGACGGCCTCGATCCAGACGCCGTAATGCTGCTCGAGATTGATGAGCGCGCGCGCCTGCTCGTCGGTGAACGGGGTAACAAGCATTGTCACCTTATCCGTCAAAATCGCTATTTTCAAAATTTGACGGATAAACTAAACGGAGCGCCCCTAATAGGTCCGTTTATCCGTCAAATTCAGCTTTTTGAAAAAATGACGGATAAATCCTCAAAATATTGATTTATTGCAATATTCTTGAGAGAGACACCAACGACGGCACGCCTTTCGTTTGCGCGCGCGTCTGTTGTGAACTCATCTTCGTCAATGCGATGACACCGTCGCCAATGAATGCGCCAGCGCGCGGGTGAGGCGACCGGCTCAAATGCCGCCGGCGCAAAGCGGCGTCATGTGGAACTCGCGCCGCCATCGAGGATGGGTGGCGGCGAGCAGGCTTTCGCGAGCGGCCGCCTCAGCGACCGCCGCCCAATCGCGCAAAGGCGATCAACCCGATCGAGGTTGCGCCGGCGAGGCAGAGCGCTTGGCGCCAAAGTTCTGAGGGCGCCGCCGCCATGCTCAAATCGTCGAACAGAAAATAGCCGACCACGGCCGGTGGCGTCGCGAACGCTAGTGCGAGGAGAGACCGAAGCTCGGGCTCCCTGACGGCTCGATAAAGCCAACGGACGAAGCCAAGAATTGCGCCCGACACGGCGCCCCAAACGATGAGGCTGCCGAGTGGCCCGGCGCCGGCGTCAAAAGCCCATTGCGCCACGATCAAACCCGCAAGACCGGGGAGTGCGTAGACGATGAGCCTATAGGCGAACCATCCCACGAGGAGTGCTGACAGCGCAAAGACCATGCGCAGAAGGACGATTCCGTCTGCCGGACTGAGCAGCCGAGGGCGCGATCGCATCCAAGTGGACGCAACCGCGCCTTGTGTCAGTTTGGCTTTTTAAAGCCCCGACTTTGCAATTGTGGCCCAAATTTCTTACGCCGTTCGTACTGGCTCATGGTTTTGCCATTCAGCCTGTTCGCTTTTGCGATGTCTTTCAGACCTCGGCGCGTCTTCACCTTGTGGCATGGCGCACACATGAGCTGGTCAGGTTTTGCCGGTCGGAAGGCGTTGGGCGTCGAATGTTCGGCGATCAGATTGTCTTCTTCGCTGCAGCCCTTGACGCAGCATGAACCGCCTTGCGTCTTCAAGAGAGAGACGTACTCACGCCGCGTTAAATAGAGCCGCCTCATGTGCGGCGCTCCTGATCAGAGGCGCAGCGTTCGATTTTTTGGGCGATGAAAGCGACATCATGAAACGCAAGTTCGCCGATTTCCCGGCGGCGTTGCTGGATTTCGCCTTGGATGTGGACGGTGTCGCCTTCGCGGAGGTCGCACATGATCTTGCTGCGCAGCGCCTCATCACGGGCGATGCAGAGCACCCAAGCGATGCGCATGGGTTTGTCGGGATGGGTAAGCATTGTGGAGATGGCGAGCGTCAGTTCATCGGGTGCGCCTGGAATGACGCAGCCGATCGCGCCGGTCAGTGAAAACGAAAGCATGTTGGAAGACCAGGCCGGTGAGCGCCGGCGGCGCGCCGCGGGATGGTCTCGCGACGCTTCGGCCCAGCGCGCGCGGGAAGAGGGCGTGCGCAAGGGTGCGCGTTAGCGCCCGTAAGGCTTGACCCTTGCGCATGCCCGACCGCGTGCGAATGTTCGGCGTTGCGAGACTGACACGGACGCTGCTTCGGTGATCATCTTTGAGCCGTCGAAACGTACTTGGCCCACGACGCCTTCCGTCCGGGGGTTGCGCCGTTGCGTCTCTTGTCGATGCATCTGAAATCAGGATGCGCGAGCGGCGCGCGTGCGCGACATTGCAGCGCCAAGCGCCGGTTCTAGCAAGTTGGCTTGACGCCAGAGCCGACAACGTCGCCTTCATTGTGCTCGGCGATTTCAACCGCCGTTTGACGCAACCCGATAATGCGCTCTGGCTCGATTGGGATGATGGCGCGCCGGAAAATGCCGACCTGACGGACGCTGATCCGGGCGTTGCGCCGACATGCGATCCAAGATTCAGAGACTTCATCGATCACTTTGTTTTGGATCGACGCGCCGCGGCCAGAACAAGCGGGTTTCACGAGTTTGCCTATGCGGGCGACTATCTCTCCGACCATTGTCCGATCGCGATAGAGGTCGCTTCTTGACGCTGCCGCACACTTAGAGCGCGCGGCGCATTTCCGCTTTCGGATTTAGGCTTTGGCTCCTCGGTTCTCGCTGCGCGGTGCGCGCTGGGCGATGGTGCATTCGCCAGATACGCGATTTTGTGCGGGGTGGATCACAAAGACCTCATCCGCGCAATGGGTCTAGGTAGACCCGTTGAGCTCTGCACTCCCGCGCCGTTTGATTCGTCGATGCAGGCGTTGATCAAAACCGATCGCGCCGCTCACGGGAGCGAAGCATGCGGCGGCTGGCTGCGATCAGCATCGGAGGAGCGATCTGCGTCTCGGCGCTGATCGGCGCCTCTTCGTTTATCGCCGGCGTATTCGACCACCAGGCGCTCCTCGGCGACCCGCTCATGAATATCGGTGGTGTGCGTCTCTATGCGCCCTGGAAAGTGCTCGAATGGAGCGCGCGTTGGGGCGAGGCATTTCCGCGTCCGTTTGCAATAGCGGAGTTTATCCTCGTCGCCGGTTTTCTTGCCGCGTCGCTTGTAATCGCTCTGTTGATGCGCCGCGACGCGGCCATGAAGCCGTTCGCCTTAGGCGCTTGGGGTGATTTCAACGACGCCAAGGCGTGCGCATTGTTTGCGCCCTCAGGCGCGGTGCTCGGTAAACTCGACGGCGAAATCCTTTGCTTTGATGGGGCAGAGCATCAGCTTTTGATCGGCGCTTCGCGATCAGGCAAAGGTCGGGGCCATGTGGTGCCAACATTGTTGGCTTGGCCGCATTCAGCTCTGGTGCTCGATATCAAAGGCGAGCTTGCCGATGGCGATGAACGCCATGACTTTCCGGGCGCCGCGGGGTTCCGCGAAACCCTTGGACCGGTTCTTCGCTTTGCGCCGACCCGCCAAGACTCGCATTGCTTCAATCCGCTGCTCGAAGTGCGGCGCGGCGCCAATGAAGTGCGCGATGTGCAAAATATCGTCGAGATCTTGGTCGACCCCGCCGGCGACGCGCGTCACCAGGATTTTTGGGATCGTTCGGCCAAGCACGTTCTCGTCGGCGTTATCTTGCACGTTCTCTACGCCGAGCCACTAGAGCGCAAGACGCTCGCCGTCGTGCGCGAAAAGCTCCGTGATCTCGATGCGACCGCGCAGACGATGAAATCGGTCTATCATCGCATCGGTCCGATAAGCGGCGCGCCTGAAGTTCATCCCGAAGTTCTGCACGCGGCAGAAAGCTTCCTCGCCGGCGAAGAGCGCATGCAATCCGGGATCAAGGCCACGGCGGAAAGCTTCTTCGGAATATTTGCCGACGAGATTGTCGCCGCCAAAACTGCGCGTTCGGACTTTCGTATCGGCGATCTCATGTGCGGCGAGCGTCCGGTGACGCTCTTCTTGCAGCCGCCGCCATCCGACGCGCTTCGCCTGGTGCCCTTGATGCGATTGCTGATCAATCAATTCGCACGCGGTTTGATGGAGCATCAGACGCGCGATGCCGAAGGGCGCGAAAAACAACATCGCTTGCTGCTGCTCTTGGATGAGTTTCCGCTGCTTGGCCGCATGCCCTTCTTCGAAGTGATGATGGGCGCCATGGCGGGCTATGGGCTTAAGGCCTCGCTCGTCTGCCAATCTTTGCATCACATCACCAAGGCCTATGGCCGCGAGAATGTCATTCTCGACAATTGCCACATCGTCACGGCCTTTGCGGCCGCCGATGATGACACCAGCGAACGGCTTTCACGCATGGCCGGCGAAGTCTGGGAAATGCGTGAAAGCCACAGCCATCGCCGGCCGCGACCGCTTCTCGGTTGGGCGCATGGCACGACGACGGTGCGCGAAGAGCGGCGTCCGCTCATCACGCCCGCGCAAGTGCGTGCGCTCGCCGGCGACGAGCAATTGATCTTTGTGTCCGGGGCAAAGCCAATCAAAGCCAAGAAGTTGCGCTTTGACGAAGAGGGGGTGTTTACGCGTCGTCTGCGCCCGGCGACAAAGGCGCACCCGTCTCTACGTGTCGTTCATGACTGGCGCGATGCGCGTGCTATCGGTCTGGTCCCCAAGGGTCCGCAACCGCTTCGCTCAAGGCCCGCTTTGGCGCCGACCGGTTTGAAGCCTCAGCCCGATCTCTTCGATCAACAGGCCGTGCAGCCGCAAAAGACGTCGCAAAAGATCTCGGATGTGGCGCTTGCCGGATTTCGAAGCGCGGACGGCGCGATTTCGCCGCCGCAAAGCGCGCCGCCGCCAGACACGCAAGCGCAATCCAGCAATCCGCGCCGTCCCAGATCGCGGAGGATCTGATGCCGCGTACTGGGATCACCGTCTATCTGCCGCGCGACCTCGAAGAGCGCATCGGTAAAATCGCGACAGAGCAACATCGCTCGGAATCGAGCGTCATCACCGAGGCCGTCAAAGCGCGGTTCGAAAGGCGCGCGGCGCTCGGGGATCCAATGAGCAGCGAGCGTCAGCGCCTGCGTACCGATGCCCGATTAGACAAGGCGATTGGTGAGGTTCTCATCTTCAAGGAAGTGCTTTTGCTCTTTGTGCGGGTCTGGCTCGAGCACAATCCACCCATCGATGAGGAGCTCGAAGAGAGTGCAGCAGCAAGTGCTGAAGCACGCTTCGAACGCTTCCTCGATTATGTGGCGCAGGGGCTTTCACCGGGACGATCGATTGCATCCCGCGAATTGGTGACGCCTGCGCTGACCGAGGCAGAAGGCGGCGCGCCCCAGGCGCCGGATACCTCGCCATGAGCGCCGCAGCTTTGACCATTGGCGCTCTCCGCCGACGCTCAGCATTGCAACGTGCGCTGGGCGTTGCGATCGACGCCGCACTTCAAGCTGACGATGTCGTCGAAGCGCTGATCAATGAAGACGGCGCCGTCTGGCTCGACCGCATCGGATCTGGACTGGAGCGCACGCCCTATGAGCTCACCGCCCATGACCGTGAAGCCGCTATCCGGCTTTTGGCGCATGAGGCTGGTGAAACCATTAGTGAGGATCGGCCAGCGCTGGCGACCATACTGCCTGAAAGTGCGGCCCGCGTGCAGGCAGTTTTGCCCCCGCTGGTCAGCGCGCCGATCCTCGCTATCCGCAAGCGGCCGCGCGTCATTTATAGACTGAGCGACTACGTCGACGCGCAGATTGCAACGCGAGCTCAGGCCGAGCGGCTCGCCCGCGCTGTACGCGATCGCTGCAACATCGTCGTCGCCGGCGGCACGGGCTCAGGCAAGACAACGCTTTTGAATGCGCTCCTCGCGGAGCCATCCTTTGCCGCCTCCCGGGTCGTCATTCTTGAAGATACGGCTGAGCTGCAATGCGTAAGTCCCAACACGGTTCAGCTCCTGACCAAACGCACGACGCCTGAAATAAGTCTACGCGATCTTGTGCAGATGACGCTTCGGCTTCGCCCCGACCGCATTGTTGTTGGTGAAGTGCGCGATGGCGCAGCACTTGAAGTGCTGAAGGCCTGGAATACCGGCCATCCTGGCGGTCTTTTAAGCCTCCACGCCAATTCGGCTGATGATGCGTTGGCGCGCCTTGAAGATCTTTGCATGGAAAGCCGCGCTGCGCCCGCGACGCGCCTCATCGAGGCGTCACTCGACATGGTCGTCTTCATTGCGCGCGGCGTGAGCGGCCGCGCCATCACCGAAATCATTGATCTCAAAGAAAGAGGAGGAGTGTGATGAGACGTTTGACATTTCTGTGCGTCGCACTTGCAGCGTGCGTCGTCACATTCATGGCGACGCCCGCATTTGCGGCGGGATCGGGGATGCCGTGGGAAGGACCGCTCGAACAAGTGGTCGATTCTATCACTGGGCCTGTGGCGCGCGCCGCCGGCGTCATCGCCATCGTCATCGCCGGGGTGACGATCGCCTTCTCTGAAGGCGGTGGCGGTGTTCGCAAACTCGCTTGGGCGGGTTTTGGCATCGCCATCATGTTCGCCGCCGTGAGCTGGGGGCTCACCTTCTTTGGCTTCGCTGGCGGCGCGATGATCTGAAAGGCGCTGAAGATGGACGAACTTCCAAATGACTATGCGATGCCGCTTCGGACGTCGCTGACACGACCGATTCTGATGGCGGGTGTGCCGCGTGGCTTTGCCATTTTGAACGGCACGGTGTGCGCGGCGATCGCCTTCGGTCTGCAGCAACCAATGATCGGCGCGCTGCTCTGGATCGTGTTGCAAGGCGCGGCCGCATGGGCGGCGGCGCGCGATCCTTGGTTTCTGGAAACCTGGCCGCGCCATCTCGCCAAGCCGTTTTATTTCGGAAGTTGAGGAAGAGACTTCATGCTTCAGCTCAGCGCATATAAAAGGGATGGGGCCCGGCTTAGTGATTTTCTGCCTTGGGCAGGTCTCGTAGCACCCGGCATTGTCCTCAATAAGGACGGCGCCTTTCAGCGGACCTTGGAGTTTCGTGGGCCTGATCTCGATTCCTCAACGGCGTCGGAATTGATGGGCGCAAGTCTGCGTCTCAACAATGCGCTCCGCCGTTTTGGATCGGGATGGTGTTTGCATGTAGAGGCGCGCCGTGCGCCGGCGCCCGGCTATCCTGATGCACTCTGGCCTGACGCGCTCTCATGGTTGATCGATGAAGAGCGCCGCGCCGTTTTTGAGCACGCAGGCGCGCGGTTCGAGGGTCGGTACTTTCTGACCCTGACTTGGCTTCCGCCAGCTGAACGACAAGGCAAACTTGAGAGCTTTCTCTTTGAAGGCGGCGATGGCCCGGGTGCTCACGGAAACGATTATCGTCGGCTTTTGGCGCAGTTCGCAATTGAGACCGATCAGCTGCGCGATCTCATCGAGACAATGGCGCCGGAGGCGCGCTGGCTCGATGATGGAGAGACAGTCACTTATTTGCACGATTGCGTCTCCGAACGGCCGCACAAGGTCACGCCGCCTCATACGCCCTTTCACATCGACGCCTTCATCGCCGACACGCCGCTCACAGGCGGCTTGTCGCCAAAGCTTGGGCGCTTGAATCTCGCCATCATCTCGGTTCGCTCTTACGTGAGTGAGACCGAGCCTGGTTTTCTCGACGCTCTGAACCGGCTTCCCATTGCCTATCGCTGGATCACGCGTTTCTTGCCGCTTGATCGCGAAGAGGCGCGGCGCGAGCTCGAAAAGGTTCGCAAGCGCTGGTTCTCGAAGCGTAAGGGCTTGGCGACCTTGTTGCGCGAGGCGCTCTTCAAAGAAGAATCCGCGCTTTTCGACAATGATGCGACCAATCAGGCCGATGATGCGGATGCGGCGCTCCAAGAGCTTGGGGCCGATGCGGTCGCGGCGGGCTATGCGACGCTTACAATCGTTCTCGCAGAGGAGGGCGCACAAGAGCTCAAAGAGAGCGTGCGCCTCGTCCAACAGGTCGCGGATGGCTTAGGCTTCATCACGGAAGTCGAAGGCGTCAACGCTGTTGAAGCCTGGCTTGGCGGTCTGCCGGGCCAAGCTTATGCCGACACACGTCGGCCGATCATTCTAACGCCGAGCTTGGCGCATCTTCTGCCCTTGAGCGCGGTATGGGCGGGGCCCAATCGCAATGCGCACCTGAACGCTGCGCCGCTCATGTTGGCGGCCACGGATGGCGCCACCCCATTTCGGCTTTCAACCCATGTCGGGGATGTCGGACACGTCATGGTCGTCGGTCCGACGGGCGCCGGCAAATCGGTGTTGTTGGCGACCTTGGCGGCGCAATGGCTTCGCTATGAGAAAGCGCAGGTCTTCGTCTTCGACAAGGAGCGCTCCTGCCGCGCGACTATATTGGGGTTGGGGGGCGATTTCTTTGATCTTGGGGAAGAGGACGCGCTTGGTCTTCAACCTTTAGACCGTATCGACAGCGATGAAGATCGCGCCTGGGCGCTCGAATGGCTCGTCGGCCTCGTCGCCCACGGCAATGTTGCGACGACGCCGGAGCTCCGCCGCGAGATATGGCGGGTGCTTGACCTTCTGGCCGCGCGCCCGCGCGAAGATCGCACGCTCACTTTGTGTGCGGCGCTCATTCAGGATGCAGGGGCGCGGGGGGCGTTGGCGCCCTTCACCCATGCCGGGTCTTATGGCCGTATTCTAGACCATGATTGTGCAACCTTGAACGAGGGCCGGGTTCAAGCCTTCGAGATGAATGCGCTGATGCGCAAAGGGGATGCGGCCAGCATCGTATTGGCGGCGCTCTTCCACACGCTTGAACGGCGCTTTAGCGGCGCGCCGACTTTACTCATCCTCGATGAGGCCTGGCTCTTTCTACGTGATGGCTTTTTCGCCTCACAGATTCAGGAATGGCTGAAGACACTTCGCAAACGCAACGTCGCCGTCATCTTCGCCAGCCAAGAACTTGCCGATGTCGATGCGAGCCCAATCGCCTCAACGATCATTGAGGCGTGTCTGACCCGCATCTATCTGCCGAATGATCGCGCCCGTGAACCGAGATCGCGCGCATTTTACGAAGCATTGGGTCTAAACGGCCGTCAGATCACGCTGATCGCCAATGCGACGCCAAAGCGCGATTATTATATCGTCAGTCGCGATGGCGCCCGCTTGTTCGAATTGGGCTTAGGGCCCGCAGCGCTCGCTTTCATCGGCGCGTCTCGCCCAGAAGATCACGCGCTCATCGATGAGGTCGCGGCGCGCGCGCCGGGATCTCTCTTTGCTTCCGCCTGGCTGGAGACCCGTGGTCTCCATGCCGCCGCAGACGCAGTGCGCCGGTTCAATGCGACCGCATCGCCCCCCGTGCCGATCGAGTTCAACCCTTGCCGCTGAATAGGAGAGACGACATGCGTTTTGCATCCCGTACGTTGGTAAATGCATCCCTCGTTGCGATCGCGTTTTTCTTCTGCGTCGCGACGCCGGCTGACGCGCAAATGCGCGTCATCGATCCGGCCAATCTGGCGCAGAGCGTCACCCAAGTCTCACACATGGTTGAGCAATTGCGAAACCAAGTGACGCAGATCGAGCAGGCGACGGCGATGCTGCGGCAAAATCCGCTGCAGCTTTCGTCAGAATTGTCGCATTCGATCGGCGAGGCGCGTGCGCTCTTCGAGAGCGTCGAGGGCTTGGCGTTCGAAGCAGATCAATTGGGCGATGATCTACGTGCGCTCTATCCGGAGACGTGGGCCGACTACGACCTTGAAGAAATTACGGGCCAGTCGGACGTTTGGCTAGCCGAGAGCCGTAGAAGTCTGGAGCGCGCCATCGCGGCCGAGGCGCTTGCGGCGCGCTCGATTGAGGGCGCGCGCGGGCGCATCGATCGCGCCATGCAATCGTCGACCGAAGCTGAAGGGCAGACCGGGGCCATCCAGGCCGGCAATCAATTGCTGGGCGTGCAAGCAAGTCAGCTCGCCGAAATCCATGCGCTTTTGATCGTGCAAGGCCGAGCTTTGGAAACTGAACGCATGGAGCGGCTGGCGCGCGAAGAGCGCGCCGACGAAATTCGACGCCGCATTTTCCCAAGCGAACGGCGCGCAATCGCCGATCCGGCGCGTAGCGCCTTTTGATCGCGGAAGGCCCCGATGGACCCCACCACAATCAACACGTTTCTCGACCGCTTTCTGGCGGTCTCGGAGTCTGGCTTTGGGCTTATTGCGGGCGATGTTGGCTATGTGCTGAACGCGCTCATCGTGATCTCGATCACGCTTGCCGGCGCGCAATGGGCGTTGGCGCAAGAGCCGCCAATGGCCGCCTTCTTTCGCAAAGTGCTCTTCGTTGGGCTCTTTGCTTTTCTCATCAACAATTGGGACGCGCTCGCCACGGCGATCAATCAATCGGGCGCCATGCTGGGACTAAAGGCCGGCGGCAATGGTTTGAGCATGGCGGATTTGCACAATCCCGGACGCGTTGCCGAAATCGGCGTTGAATTGTTTGGCCGGACCTCAGCCCTCGGCGAAGGCATGAACATCATCACGGACTTTGGTCCGCTGATTGCGATCTACGCAGCGGCGTTCTGCGCGATGTTGGGTTTCTTTCTTTTGGCGCTGCAAGTCTTCGTCGCGCTCATTGCCTTTAAGCTCGGCGCGCTTGGCGCCTTCGTGGCTTTGCCTTGGGGCGTCTTCAGCGGCACCTCATGGGTGGCGGAACGTCCGATCGGCTGGGTCGTGGGCTCGGCCATGCGGCTTTTCATTTTGGCGTTTGTCGCATCGATCTCGGTGACATTCGTCGATAGTTTGCCGGCGACGATGACGCTCGATGAAGGCGGCGTCTTGAACGTCTTACTCTTCGGCTTGACGGTGATGACGCTGGCTTGGTTCGGGCCAAGTCTCGCCAGCGAGATTGTGCAAGGCGCGCCGCATCTTGGCGGCGCCGATGCAATACGCGCCGGTCAAGGCGCAGCCGCACATGCGATTGGCTATAGCGCGGCGGCCGGTTGGGCTGGCGCCAAGACCTTGGGCGCATTGGCGTCCGGCGGCCGGGCATTGAGCCGCGGCGTGCGTCGCGGCGGCGGTGGTGGTGGTGGTGGCGGCGGGGCGCGAGGCAGGGCGCAGGCGGCGATCAATTATGCCGGCATGAAACCCAGACCTGCACCTAATCCCGGGTCCAACCTTGCGTCAAACGGGGGAGCAACATCATGAGATTTCCATTCGCTGCGCCGGTGCAAAGTTCGGCAGGTGAAGCGGCCGATACGCCCTACCGACGCGCGCAACAGGAATGGGATGCGCGCATGGGATCGGCGGTGCTCTCGGCCCGCACCTGGCGACGCGTCGCCTTCGCTTGTCTCGCTTTGATGGCCGTCTTGATCGGTGGACTTACCTTGGTTGCGCTCCAGCAGCGCACGTTCGTGCATGTCGTCGAGGTCGATCCGCAAGGCCAAGTCATGAATGTGCGCGCGGCGTCTGGGCGATGGCGTCCGAATGAGGCGCAGACGGCCTATCATCTTGGACGCTTTGTTCGATTGGTGCGCTCATTACCAACCGACGGCGTCGTGTTGCGCGAAAATTGGCTCGAAGCCTATCATTTCGTGACCCCGCAGGCGGCGGCGCAACTGAGCGAGATTGCGCGCGAAGACGATCCCTTCTTGAGCTTGGGCCGTGTCGGCAGGAGCGTCTACATCCGCTCGATCATCGCGCGATCGGATCGCTCTTACGAGGTGAGCTGGATCGAGCGCAGCACTAATGGGTCGGGCTCGAATGATGGCGAGGCCTATAGCGGCGTCTTTACAGTGACGACGCGGACGCCGCGCACAGCAGACGAGATCGCCGTCAATCCGCTTGGACTTTTGATTTCCGATTTCTCATGGAGTCGTGTGCGATGAGAGATCTCATTTTTGCCGCCTGCGCTGCGGCGCTTTCTGTGCACGCGCCCGCTCACGCGCAGACGCCTTTACCTTCAGCCGATCTCGCTGCGCCTTCGTGCCGGCCTTTGACGAACGCTGTGTCTTCGCCCGGCGGGCGCGATGCGCGGCGCACGCCCGCAACGCAAGTCTGGGAAGAGGCCAATACTGGCGCACGCCAGCGTCCAGATCGCGAGGGCTTTGAGGCGGCGCGCTATATCTATACTTACGCGGCGGGCGCGATTTACGAGCTCGCCGCCAATCCCAATTTTATCTCGGCCATTCTCTTGCAGGAGGGTGAGACGCTCACCAATCTGGCGGCAGGCGATACGTCGCGCTGGCAAGTCCAAGAAGCCAATAGCGAAGGCTTGGACGGCGCGCGCGCCATTCTCTTGGTGAAGCCCGCTTCTCTAGGGCTGCGCACCAATATCGTCATCGTCACCAATCGGCGAACGTATTTAGTGGAAGCTCTGTCGCGCGGCGGCGATGTTTATTCGGCTGAGATCGCCTGGTGCTATCCGCGCAGCGGCGAAGGCGACGGCGTACATCGGACGTCTGCGCTCAATTTCGACTATAGCGTCCGTGTGATGCGTGGTTCGCGTCCAGTCTGGACGCCGGTCAGAATTTATGACGACGGACGCCGCACGTGGATCGAGTTTGCGCCAGAGACCGAAGCAAGCGACTTGCCGCCGCTCTTTGTCGTCACTGGTGAGGGCGCGGAACTCGTCAATTATCGCGTCGATGGCAGAACCTACGTCGTCGATCGCGTGTTCGATCGTGCAGAACTCCGATTAGGCGTTCGGGCTCCGCACATCGTGCGGATCGAACGTGACGGTTTGAACGCGACACGCCGCCATCCACGCCGGGGCCGGCCATGAACGCCGCCGAAGCAAACCCCGCTGCAGCACAGACCGGCTCAGCAAACCTGCAGCCGGATCTTGCCATCCGCGCCCGGCCGCCGTCGCCTAGGCGCTTGTCGCGCAAAGTGCTGCTAGGCGGCGCGTTTGCCTTGGCGGCGATCGTCGCGACAGCGTTGGTCTATGGCTTAAGCGCCACGCCGAAGGCGCGCGTCCGAGAGACGCAGGCGCAAGTCAATATAGGCGACCCGCCGGAATCGATCTCCGCGGCGCCTAGCGATTACGCCAGCGACGATCTGCGTCACGGCTTCGACGATGAAGGCGAGGGCGATGCGGGCCTCAATGAGCCGGCCTTGCAACCGCCAGCCGACACGGCGTGGGCTGGCGAAGGCGGCGTGCAAGCCGCACGCGCGCCTCAAGTCAACGAACCCGGCCCGCAAGAGCTTGCGCGCGCGGCGCCGGTTCTGTTCGAGCCACAAGCATCTCAACAGAATCGAGCCCGCGCCAACATATCCGACGTCGATGCCGATCGATTGCAATCGTATCTTGCTCCGCCGCGTTCGCGCTACGAAGTGATGGCGGGATCGGTGATTGCGGCGTCGCTTTTGACCGAGCTCAATTCGGATGCGGCTGGACGCGTGATTGCGCAGGTGACGGCGCCGGTGTTCGACAGCGTGACAGGCGTACATCTGCTGATTCCGCAGGGGTCGCGGCTTATTGGCGCTTACGACAATGGTGTCGCCTATGGAGATCGCCGTCTCGTGTTTGTCTGGCGGCGACTTATTCTGCCGAATGGCTGGAGCCTCAACCTCCAAGATATGGAAGGGACCGATCCCGCGGGCGCTGCGGGCCTGCGCGACCGTAGCGACAATCATCTCGACCGCCTTATTGGCGCAGTGGCGCTCTCGTCCATCATCGGCGTTGTCGCCAACACTGCCGAAGACGATGATGAGGAGGACGTTTCCGTATCTCAGAACCTCGGCGATGCGGCAGCGCAAGAAGCGGCGCGGTCCGGCGCGCGAATCGTCGAGCGCGAACTTTCCGTGCGTCCAACCTTACGTATACGTGTCGGCGCGCCCGTCCGCGTTTTAGTGACGCGAGACATCGCCTTTCGTCCCTATCGTGAGCTCGGCAATGGCAATCGGTGAACGGAGCCAGACCCGCCGACCAGCTCAGCGGTCGGCGCCTGATAAGCTCTCGCACGTCTGCGAAACCGAGGCGGCTCAATTGTCATTGTTCGACGCGCCGCCCGACCACGAAGGCGCAAAGAGTGGCGAGGCGGCAAACGATCGCGAGGCGCAATCGGCGTCGTCAACTCTACCCGCAGATGTATGCGCAGATGTTCAAGCTGAAGCCACGACCGCAGATCAAGAGGCGATATCCATATTGCACGTCTCGGAGATGCCGCCCTATTCAGACGAGGCGCATGACGCCGTTCTGCTCACGATGAAGCTACTGCCTTCGGCGCAGGTGTGGTTCACCTATAAGGACGTCAGATTCTTCTTCGGCATTTCGCGCGCGACCGTCGCCCGCCGTTTGCGTGAGCGGGTCGTGCCAGGCGTTCGGATGGCTGGTTCAAGCGTGCTGGAAGACACCACGGTTCGCCGCTTCGATCGCGATCAATTGAAATGGCTGCTTTTGGCCGTGCGTCACCGCGCGCGTCGTCCCGGCCAAAGCTGAGGTCGCGCCAACGAGAAACGTGCGCAATGCGCGCGCGGCGTCGCCGTGAGATTTGAGTTCGGCGTCAGTCTTGCTTGGCGTCACGCTGTCGTGCGCGCCTATTCGGCGATGTCCAAAAAGGAATGATCGTCGACGACGATCGCTACGAGGTCGAGCAGGACCCGTATCAGGACGTTTACACCTGGGCAGGAAAGCACCGCATGTCGCGCGGCGGCAATGCCTTCTGTTATCCCGAATACATTGAGGCTACAGCCGCCGAGCTTTTCCGCACGCTCGATCAAGATGTCTTCGCCGGCGGCGCGAAGCGAGCGGAGTTCATCGATGCGGCGAGTGAATTTCTTGGCGAGCTCAACGCCATTCACTGCTTTCGCGATGGCAATGGGCGCGCGCAGCTTACGTTCCTGCATCTGGTCGCTGATCGTGCCGGTCATCCGATGCAGCTCGCGCGCGTCAAGCGAAAGACATTCCTACCGGCGATGATCGCCAGCTTTCACAGCCAACTCGGCCCACTCCGTAAGGAACTCGCGAAGCTCTGGCGCAAAGAGCGCCGCCGTTAGTCGTCGAGCAGCTTGCTCATGCGATCGATGCGCCCGCGCAGCCGCTCCTGAGGTTGAGTGGACGCTGAAGGGTGTTAGCGGGACGCGAGCGCTCTCACTTCCAACGCGGCCGGATGACATGGCTGCGCTGCTTCTATGCTAACAAGATCTTGCCTGGGCGGCGCCCATGACGTCGATAATAAATCTAATTAAAGCAATAGGTTAGCGTTATTGCGGAGAATGGCACGCTTAATCTCCGCATTAATAGCGGAGATTATTCTTGCCTTTGCGGTGAATGACTGGCATATTCTCCGCAAGGATTGCGGAGAATGCCCCTTTACATACATCAGCTAGGAGACTGGCCGGCGATCCGTTGGGACGCTGAGCGTGTGGCCGCGCGGCTGGGGCCGGTGCGCCACCGCCAGGGCAAACTGAGCGGACGCATGCAGGCGTTAGGGTTCGAACTTCAGTCTGAAGCGGTGCTGACCACACTCACCCAAGATGTGATCAAATCAAGCGAGATCGAAGGCGAAGTCCTGGACCGCGATCAGGTGCGCTCCTCGATCGCGCGCCGTTTGGGCATGGATATTGGCGGGCTGACGCCCGCTGAACGCAATGTCGAAGGCGTGGTCGAAATGATGCTCGACGCGACACAGCACTACGCAAAACCGTTCACCGAAGAACGCTTGTTTGGCTGGCATTCGGCGCTGTTTCCGACAGGGCGAAGCGGCATGCAGAAAATCATCGTGGGCAATTGGCGCGACGATTCTGGTGGACCGATGCAAGTGGTGTCCGGCCCAGTTGGACGCGATCGCGTGCACTATGAAGCGCCGGCGGCGGCTAAATTGCCCGGCGAGATGGCGTCCTTCTTGGCCTGGTTCGAACAACAAACGTCTGAGCTCGATCCAGTGCTGAAGGCCGCACTCGCGCATCTTTGGTTTGTGACCATCCACCCGTTCGAAGACGGCAATGGCCGGATTGCGCGCGCCATCGCCGATATGGCGCTCGCGCGCTCAGAACAAAGTCCGCAGCGTTTCTACTCCATGTCGGCGCAGATTCGCGAAGAACGGAAGGCCTATTACGATATCCTGGAAGCTACGCAAAAAGGCGATCTCGACATTACGGCCTGGCTTCAATGGTTCTTGAGTTGTCTCGAGCGCGCCATCGAAGGGGCGGAAGAGACGCTTGGCTCTATCCTGGCGAAGGCACGGTTCTGGGATGAAGCCAACAAACATCCGCTGAATGAGCGTCAGAAATTGGTGCTGAACAAATTGCTCGACGGCTTTGAAGGCAAGCTCAACTCGTCCAAATGGGCCAAGCTTACGAAGAGTTCGCCTGACACGGCTTTGCGCGACATCAACGAATTGATCGAGCATGGCCTGCTCAAGAAGGATGAGGGTGGGGGACGCAGCACGAGTTATTCGCTTATTATGCTGGCTCAAATCTGAATTCGTGCGCGCCGCCTGCTGTGACCGGGACGGCGCGGATCGGCGATTCCGGAACGCGCCGCGCAAGAGCGCTGGGTTCCCGGCGCGCGCGGATGGAACGTCTGTCGTTGCTTTGAGTTTTGGCGATACGGCGGGCCGTTGGTCATCGAATTGAATGCGAGCGTCATCATGGAATCCTTAATTGGCCTCGCCGTCATTGCATTGTGGTTTGGTTTTCTGACCGCCGGCGCCTTGGCCATGCGATTGCTTCGTTAGGCGAACCAATGCTTGCCAGCTCAAATGGCTGCGGTGCGTAACCTGAGCGCGGCGTCGGCAATTGGGATGGAACGGCCGAGAAGGGTGCTCCGTGCACGGCTTGGCAAATGGCAGGTTATTCGAGAATAGTGTCCTCTACGAGGGGGCCGTCTAGAAGTTGGCGCCGCGGGTCACGAGGCGGTCGTCGCGTCGGCTGGCCTTTCTGCGTGCAGCATTGGCGCCGATGGCAATTGCTCCGATGCGTCCACCAGTCGGCGGTGGGCATCCCGCAATTCGACATGCACATGATTGGTGATCCCAGGGTAGCGGCCGGCAAGGTCCTGCGCGACGCCGATCTCCTCCCCAGCGGACACTACATCGCCTTCAGCCACCGTCGGCGCGACATACAAAACGCGGACGGTAAAGTTCGTCTCGGGATTGACGATCTCTACATAGCGTAGCGCGTCTGGGTCACTATAGGCGAACCCGATATGGGTGACCTTCCCGCTTAACGGCGCAAGCACGGGTGCCCCGGGCGCGGCCACACAAGCCCCGCCTTCGTTGACGAGGTTATGCGGATGAGTGATGGCGTCGTTGGCCTATCTACTGCGATGCGCGGATTGCTCGCGGCGCGTGAAGCTGTCCTAGCAGCGATCGCTGCCATTGATGGCGACATGAAGCGCCTTGC
>JANNFK010000022.1:0-13853 GCA_031379735.1 Caulobacteraceae bacterium
CAGCAACATCCGGATCATCAATTCGGGATCGATCGAAGGCCGGCCGAGGTGGCTGTAATGCGGCGCGAGCTGAGCACGCAGGCTTGAGAGATCGAGCACCGCATCGATCTTGCGCAGCAAATGATCGGCCGGAACCTGCTCTTCGAGATTGAATTGGTAGAAAAGCTGATCCTGCGATCCCGTCTTCTCTCCCATCATCGCCGCCTCCATCAGTGTCGTCACCGCACAGATGGAATCACGCTTCGCGCTTCAAATCACCTTTTCGACGCGGACTTTTTCAACAAAATTCGCCATAAGCGGCCGTCCACGCAATGCGCCCATCTTCGATGTAGGCTATAGCGACGCTCGCCACATTGTTCTGCGCCAGCCACTCCGGCGCGCCACTTGAGATCGGCGCCGGCGCAGTAACGGCCTGCGGTGCATGTGCACACCCGGCCAACAAAAGACCGAGCGGCAAAATCCACGTCTTCATACTCGCCCTCTCCGCTAACGCCTGCAGGAAGGATGCGACCGCGCACATCACCGGATGCAAAGGCAAAACAAAAGAGCCGCTAGCTTTCGCCAACGGCCCTTATGTCGTTCTGCGCAATGCGCGTTTACGGCGTCGTCGTCGCAGGCGCCGGCGTTGTCGTTGCCGGAGCGTCCGTCGTTGTCGCAGGCGCGGCGGGCGGCGCGTTGGCCGGGACCGCGACATCCGTCGGCGGCGCGATGCGCGTCAACGACGAGATGTCGCCTTGCGCGACATAGAAGATTTCACGATTGCGCGAGCCGCCGGCTTGCGTCGCATCATCGTGATACACTTCGTACGTCACCCAATCGTCTTCGCGCGTTGCCGGATCGTCGAGGTGAGCTGCGGCGAGCAGCGCATCCATCGGGTCGTACACTTGCGCGATCACATCAGCTTCGGTGCCGGTGTAAACGACGCGGAGCGCTTGGCCAGCCGGTGTTTGGCCCGCCGCGCCAACAAGCAGCGCAGTCGAGCGTGGTTCGCGGCCCGCGTACGGGTAGCCGACTTGATAGCAATACTGGTTCGAGACGACACGTGGCTCGACCGCCATCAGATCACCGTTCGGCGTCAGGCCGTTACGGCGCATGATCGCCGGAATGACTTCAACCGCTTGGCCAATGATCGACGTGATCGAGTCGGCAGACGTGTCCGCACAATTCTGGATGTAGAAGAACGGGCGCGCGGCCACGTCCACCACATTATACTGCAGGCCAGCGAACGTGGCGTTCGGCAGCGCGTTCAGATCGGTTTCAACCGCAGTGGCGGCAGACGCGATCAATGGCGCAACATCGCCGCCCGTGATTGCCGCGAAGCGATTGAGCGGGTTAGCGCCCAAATCTTCTTCCAGCTTGAAATTAACGTTCGAACCTTCGCCATCAGCAGTGACCTGATAGCTGACGCGACCCGTGCCGCCGTCCGCGAACGTGACCGGTGCTGTCACAGTGTCGCCTTCGGTCGTTGGCGCGGCGGTGATCGTCACGCCTTCGGCAACAGTTGCGCCGACGGGCGTTGAAGCCAAACGCGCCAGCACGGTCGCGGCTGGGCGCTCGATCTCAAGCGCTTGGCTGCGGCTCGCGGTCTTTGGACCCAGGAAGTACAGCGCAGCGCCTAGTCCCAGCACCACGACAAGTACGATGATTATTGTGCGTCCCACAGCGGCCATTTGTGCCCGCCCTCCTTTGGCTTCTGCCCCCTCGGCGGCGTCTCACTACCAAATCGGGTGACATGACCAAACCGAAAAGATGAGAACCTGACCCGCGAGACGGGTCCAGCACCTTTGCCGCCACGGCGCCGCATGCTCTAAGACCGTGATTCAACGGAAGGAACGCCGCGCTATGAGCAAGGGCGTCACATACGGAAGCTATCTGCGTTTGCCCGAGCTTTTGGGGGCCCAACAGCCCCAAACCGGCGAACATGACGAGCTTCTCTTCGTAATCCTGCACCAGACCATGGAACTCTGGATGAAGCAGGCGATCCACGAAATCGGGGCCGCACAACTAGAGATTCGATCCGGCAACCTCGTTCCGGCGTACAAACATCTGGCCCGTGTCTCGCGCATTCAGGCCATCATGACGCAAGCCTGGGACATTCTCGCGACGATGACGCCGGCCGACTATCTGAGCTTCCGCGACCTGCTCGGCTCGAGTTCAGGATTTCAATCCGCACAATTTCGCGTGCTCGAGTGCAAGCTCGGCATGAAAGACCCAACCTTCGTCAAATTCCACGACGCCGGCTCCAGCGATGGCGCGATGCTCGAAGACGCGCTAAGCGCGCCGAGCCTCTATGACGACGCGCTCCGCCAACTCGCACGCTGCGGCTTCGACATTCCTCAGTCCGCGTATGAACACGCGCCCGGCTCGACGTACGAGCCCAGCGACGCCGTTGAAGACGCCTGGCTCGCCGTCTATCGCGACACGACGAAATACTGGCCGCTCTATCAGCTCGCAGAAAAGCTAATCGATCTCGACGATGCGTTTCTGAGCTGGCGCTACAAGCATGTGCTGACAGTCGAGCGCATCATCGGCCGCAAACGCGGCACCGGCGGCACCGAAGGCGTTGGCTATCTGCAGCAAACACTGACCCGCCGCGCCTTCCCTGAGATTTGGTCGCTACGGACGAAACTATGAAAAGTTACAAGCACCTGTTCTCACGTGCGCTTGCCGCTTCGCCTGGGCGCGTCCACTTCGCGGCGCACTCACATCATCTCTGGCCCGACGCCTCGTATGAAGGCCACATCGCTGCGTGGGACGACGCGGCGATTCACGCTGATCGCAAGTGGGAGAAAGTTTTCGGCGAGGTGATCCCGGAAGCGCAGCGCCAGATCGCTGGTGAACTGAAGTTGCCCGATCCTACAACGCTCGCCTTTTCCGCCAACACCCACGAATATCTGGGCCGCATCTTCACCAGCAAGTGGACCGGCAAGCCGATTGACGTGCTGACCACAGATGGCGAGTTTCACTCTTTCCGCCGCCAAAGCGCGCGCTGGGAGGAGCGCGGTTTGGTCAAGCGCCGCGTCGTGCCGTGCGAGCCGTTCGGCACGTTTACGCAGCGCTTCCTCGCGGCGATGCGCGAGCAACCGGCGGAAGTCGCGTTCCTCAGCCATGTCATGTTCCGCACCGGCCTGCGCTTCGACGGAATTGATGAACTCGCGAGTTACGCCGCGGCGGATGGTCCATGGATCGTGCTCGATACCTATCATTCCTTCATGGCGATGCCGTGCGACTTCTCAAAAGTCGCCGCTCGCGTCTTCCTGCTTGGCGGCGGTTATAAGTACGCGATGGCCGGCGAGAACGCCGCCTACCTTCACGCTCCGCCAGGCTACGCACCGCGCCCGGTGCAAACCGGTTGGTTTGCGGATTTTGGCGCGATGGAGGGCAAGCAGGGCGAGGTCGGTTATAACCGCGATGGCTCACGTTTCCTCGGCGCGACATACGATCCAACTGGGCTCTATCGCTTCAACGCCGTGCGTCACATGCTTGAACGCGCAGGCCTCGACACCGCGTCGATCAGCGCGCGTTGCGAAAAGCTCCGCGCTCAAATCGTCACCGCCATCGAAACAGGTGAAGCGGGAGGCGCGCTCCGTAGCGCGGAATTGCTGAAGCCCAACACGACGGGCCCGCAAGCGCGCTTCATCTCACTCCGCCATTCGCAGGCCGTGGAGTGGAAATCGAAACTGATGGCCAACAACATCTTCACCGACGCGCGCGACGACATCCTGCGCATCGGCGTCGCGATCTATCAAGATGAAGCCGACGTTGGCGCGTTCGCCAGCGGTGCGGCGAAAGTGCTCGGCTAAGCTACCACGCGCCCAACTCCACCAATTGCCGCCGCAAATGCTCCGGCAAATCCGCGCCGCCCTGCGCTTCGCTTAAATCGGCAGGCGCGTCCTTCGGATCGAGATAACGCCAGCCTTGAAACGCCCGCCGCGGCTGCGGCACGGTGCGGTGCAGATGCGCGTCGAGGTAAAGCCCGCAGCGCTCGCCGTGGTCGTCGCTCACATCATCGATCGCCACGATCTTTTGGCGTACGCTCACCACGCCCTTGATCACCCAATAGAGCGAGCCGCCCGCGAGCACGTCCTCCACGCGCTTTGGCCACATGCGCGTGCCGCACACCGGCGCCACGATCTTGCGCTTCTCCTTCTTCGCACGCTTGATCTGCCCGATCTGCCACTCAACCAGATCCTCGACTCTATCGGCGCCAACGCAGAGCTTCACGATGTGGATGGTCATCTCAATTCCCGTCCGGATCGTCTGCGACTGCGCGCGTCGCTCGCATGAGCGCCGCGACGTCGTGCGCCATAGGCTCCTCGCTCGCGGCCAAGCCGTGCTCGACGCCCGCGAAATCCGCCTTGCTCTTGTTTTGCGAGAGCTTGCGTTTGGCCTCAAGGCGCTCGGCGGTCAACGTCACGCCGACGATGGCGCGCTTCAGCGCGTCGATATACTGACGCGGGGCATCGGAGACAGTCCACGGCTTGAGCCTGTCGTGCTCGTGCACTGCCGAGAGATCGACGAGCATTTGCTCGAGCCGATCGCCATCGTCATACCACTCAACCTGGCCGGTAATGTGCACCGCCTCGTAATTCCAGGTCGGCACCGCCTTCCCGTGCTCGGCTTTCGAAGGATACCAGCTCGGCGTCACATACGCCTCCGGCCCGCTCAACACGATGAGCCCTTTGCCTGGTCCCTGTCTCCATTGCGGATTGGCGCGCGCGATGTGGCCGCTGGCGATGCGCTTCTCGGCGTCCCACAGGATCGGTATGTGCGTACCAACTGGCGCGCCGTCGCCATCGATCGTAATCAACACGCCAGACCAGCGCCGCGACAAGCGCGCGATCAACGCGTCGGCGTCATCCGCCGCAAAATGCTGTGGGACATACATCTTACTCCGCCGCGACGGCCGAGGCTGGCGGCGTTTTTTCCTGCTGGCGCTTCGCCCATGCCGCCTTGATCGAGGCCGACGTCTTGCGCGAGCCATCCGGACTCCATCCCGGCGGGCCGAACATATAACCGAACACATGGCTCAATTTTTTTGCGCTCGTCGCGTCGCGCCAAATGCCCAACCATTCGTGAAACGCCACGCGAAACGGGTTGAACGTGCCAAGCTGGCTGACGACGCCGTAATGCGGCTTTTCCTTTTCGTCCTCCAGCACGAATGAGCCGAACATGCGGTCCCAAATGATCAGCACACCCGCATAATTCGCATCAAGATATCGCGCATTGGTGGCGTGGTGGACGCGGTGATGCGACGGCGTGTTCATCACCCATTCGAACGGACCCATCCGGCCGATCGTCTCGGTGTGAATCCAGAATTGATAGACAAGGCTTATCCCGGAAAACATCACCACCATGAGCGGCGGGAAGCCAATATAAACAAGCGGCAGCCAGAAAATGAACGTCAACCCCAGCGTGCCTGTCCACGTCTGCCGCAGCGCCGTCGTCAAATTATAGTGCTGCGACGTGTGATGGACGATGTGGCTCGCCCAGAAGAAGCGCCTCTCATGCGCGATGCGGTGAAACCAGTAATACGCTAGGTCTTCCGCAAAGAAGCACGCGGCCATCACCGGCCACGTCCAACCCAAATTGAACAGGCGAAATTCATAGACGGCAAAATAGGCGAGCAGTGCGAGGCCGCCGAACATGATCCCGAACACGCGATTGCCCAGGCCCATAGCGAGGCTGGTGGCGCTGTCGCGATATTCGTAGCGACCGTTCTTCTTCAGCTTCACCACGATCATCTCGATAATGATCAGCAGCACGAAGGCCGGCACCGCATAGGTGACGATCGGCGGAACGTCGAAAGGCGCTTGCGGGGGCGTCACTGGGCTCCTCCTCCGCCGCTGAACTCATTCAGCCAGGCAGGCGAGTCATCGATCTTCATCCTTAGCGGCGGAAACCCTACATCAGCAAACGTTGCGCTCAGCCGTTGCGCCTTGACGTCGAGTTTCACGCTGTTCGCAGGCGCAAAACGCGCGCTGATATCGGCGCCCATAACCCGCGCAACCATCACCCGGCCGTCCGAAATCCGCGCCAGCGCCGCGCGCCCGTTCTGCGAAATCACTGAGCCATTGACCAGCGCGCCCTCGGCGTCCGCCAGCCGCGCCAACTCCGCCTCGTCGATCCGCGCCGACATGCGAAAGCCCAGCACCGCGGCAACGCCGATCATCAGCAGTACGACCGCAGCAGAACCGCCAAGCTCGATCAGCTCAGCAACGCCGAATGGATTTTCAAATTCCATCAGCCCGCCAACCCGAGAACGATCACAAGCACCAGGAAGATCGTCCCGACGATCGTCGCGAAGATCAACATGAAGCACGTCCGCCAGAGCGCGGACCACCGGCCGAGCGCATAGGCGCCGCCGAGATGGAAATACATGTGCACCGGCAACGCAAGCAGCAACCAGCTCGCCGCCCAGCCAACCGTTGGCAGCTTGCCTATAAGCACAACGACCGAGAACAGCAGCGCCGCGAACGCCAGCGCGTAGAGCGCGTAAGCCATGTGGTCGTACAACGTCACGCCTCGTTTCCACAAGAACAGCAACGCAATGAACGGCAACGACAATGGCGCGAGTAGGAACGAAAATTTTGAAGCCGCGTCCTGGACTTGATAGAGCGCCAGATCGGGATTCTCGAACTTGCGGCGAACGCGCTCATTTAGCGTGCGGTTGCCCATATTGACGTTGAAATCGTCATCGCGCGCGGCCGCGCGCATGCCGTCCTGCCACGTCTCATAGCGCGCTTCGCCACGTTCGCTTGAGGCGGTGGCGGGCGTTTCAGCATCCGGCGCAGCGCCTGTTTCCGCGGTTGTGGTTGCGGGCGCTGTTGTGGGCGGCGCCGGACTTGCCTGATCGGTGCTCGGCTGCGCCCCTTCCAGCGCCGCTTCAGCTGTCGCCGCTTCGCGCGCCTCTTGCTCGGCGCGAACTTCCTGTTCGGCAAGTTGGCGCTGCAGCCGTTCGACTTGGCTTTCCGCGATCCGAACCGCACCCTCCGCGAGTCCAGCTTCGAGTCCTTCCGGCTCGTCCGGATCAGGATTGGCGCGCACCCGTTCCAACTCAGCCTGCGCTTCCGCCAATTCGCGGCGTGCATCGACCAAGTCCTCAGTCGTCGCCTGAACCGCATCGTCGCGAACGTTCATCGGCGCTTCGATGGTCGAAAAGGCGAAGAACATTAAAAAGATGGAGAACAGAAACATCGTCAGTGGCGAGAGGTAGCGCGCGCGCTTGCCATAGACGTAGTTGCGCGTGAGCGTGCCGGGCCGGAAAAGCACCATCGGCACGGTGCGCCAGGTCTTGGTGTCGAGATGCCAAAGGCCGTTTAAGAATTCGCCGGCGATCGAGGTGAGCTTGCGGTGCGGCTGCGCGTGCTGGCCGCAATTACTGCAATAATGCCCAGTGACCAGGGCATCGCAGTTGGCGCAGTTTCCCGCGCCCTCGGGACCACCCTCACGGCCCTCAATGGCTGCGCCAACCACACCTGCCGTCGCCAAAGCGCCGGCCGCTTCCAGTTCCCCGCTCATAAGTCAGAGTCTCCCGCGCGCCGCGGGAAGGATCAAGCCCGGGCGTCGCGCCGGGATGGGCCTTCGGCGCCTGTTTCGCCGTCCAGGCGGGACAAGAAGCCCAATTCGCCACGGGCTACAGCCGCGGGCTCCCGCCGGGGCGCTGCCGCGGGTGCACATTTCTTGGCGTCGCAGGTCAACGCCTCCATGCCTTCGGCCTCCACCGCCAGCGCGGCCAGACCTTCAGCTTCCTCGATTGTACGGGCCCAAACATAAATTGGAGCGACGGCGGTCTCGAAACGTTTCGGCCAGTTCTTCGCGCGGCGGTCGAGACGGGCCTCCACTACCACCCGCCAAAATGGCATGTGCGGGCGGGCGATTTTGATGCGGTGGAGGTAGGCCCAAATCTGACTGAGACCGCGCTTCAACTTCACGAATTCCACTCCGGCTTGCGCTTCTCGAGAAACGCTTTGAGCCCTTCACGACCTTCCGACGATGCACGCCTTTTGGCAATCCGGCGAGCCGTTTCCTTCATCACGTGTTCGTCGATGATGTGACCTGACGCCAAAGTACGCACTCTCGTGGCGTCGTCGACCAAGAAACGCACCAGCGCTTTCGAATCCGCAACGGCGCCGGGCGCGGCCCCCATCGCCAATTCTGACAAATGTTCCATCATCTTTGTCAGACCGGCTTCGTCGTCGACCGTGTATTGCACCAGTCCGATCTTCTCAGCGTACTCGCCATCGAATCCTTCCGCTGTCGCGAACAGCGCGCGCGCCATGCGCGCGCCGATCGCCTCGATCACGTACGGAGAGATCGTAGCTGGCGTGAGACCTAACCGGACTTCGCTGAAGCGAAACTTTGCGTCTTTCACGGCAACGGCGACGTCACACGCCGCAACCAATCCGCCGCCACCGCCCATTGCGGCGCCGTGGACGAGCGCCACCGTGAGTTGAGGCAAATCATGTAAATGCTTCAGCATGCGCGCCAGAGATAGCGCGTCCGCTTCGTTGTCGTCCTCAGTGCGTTCGCCGCCGCGCTTCATCCAATCGATATCGGCGCCGGCGCAGAAGGTTTCGCCAGAGCCCCGGATGAATACGGCGCGGACATGGTCGGCGCCCTTCAGCGTCTCAAAGTGCTCGGTCAGCGCCGCGATCATCAATTCGTCGAAGGCGTTCCGCTTTGCCGGCCGGTTTAGCGTGACGACGGCGATGCCCTCACCCGACACGTCGAGCAGAGCAGGTTCGGGTTCGAGGCTCATGCGGCGGCTCCCAGGATACGGTTCAAAGCTTCCGGCCGCTCGGCCTCTGGCGTCTCATACAAGTTCAGCGACTGAACCCCGGCAAAGAAATACTCGAAGTCCTCCGGCGGCTCGGCCTGCTCGATAAACACCGGTACGAGCTTCTTTTTGTAGCGATCCGCGAGATATATCTCGCGCTTGACGTGATCGCTCTCGAACGCCGCTTTCGAGCACATCACCACAACCCCGCCCGCCGCTTTGATGGCCCGGACGATTTCGCCCGCCCAACCGTCGCCGGCGCTGATGCCCTGCTGGTCCAGCCAGAATTTACGGCCTTCGCGCTTGGCTGCCTCCACAAGCGGCAGCACGGTCATGTCGTTGGCACGCGCATAGGACACGAAGACCGCATCTGCTGACGGCGTAGCGCCGGCGCGTCGGGGCCGCGGTGCGCGAGGTTTGTGTGCGTTGCGCGGATTGCGCGCGGGAGCCTCTGCGCGTGGCTTGGCGCGGTTGACAAATCCCACGACGATCAAGCCAAGCGCCACAACAAACAAGAGGATCGAAATCGCAAAAAGAATGGGTGTCACGCCATCGGGCAAACCATAGCGCGCACCGAAACCGTCGACGCCAGCGATCAGTTCAGGCCAGCCACCAGGCGTTGCGCCGATGCGGTTGACCAGCCAAATTGAAACGGTCGCGGAAAGCGCCAGCACACCGGGCAGCAACAAAATCGGCAACAGCAACGCGCCGAGCAGGCCGCCACTATTTTTCTTCGCTTGCACATCGCGTCCGCGATCATCCGTCTGCGGCGGCGGCGCGGGTGGCGACGGCGCGCCTTCATCGCCGGTTTCCTCATCGGCCTCGGCAGACGGCGGCGCGCGAACGGCATCACGCACCGCGTCGGCGACCTCGTTCCACTTGAATTCACGTGCGGCCTCGAACGTCGCGTCGATCGTTGGCAGGTCGCGCAATCCTACTGGCGCGATGCCGTGATCGAGCTTCACAACCACCAAGCGCCCCGCCGCCCAGGCGTCGAGCGCGCGTTGCTCAAGCCGCAGACGCGCCGTTGCGAATGTCAGCGCCTGCGAGACCAGCAAAACAAATGCGTCGCCGTGGGCGATGGGGCGTAGCGCCGTGTGACCGTCATCGAGTTCACAGAACTGGCCGCGCCTCTCAATAACTTTCTCTAGCGCCTCCGCAGTTTGGCGGTCGGCGGGCGCGTGGGCGAGGAATACGGTCATCGGGGGTCTTTAGGCCCCCCGCGACCGCCCCGCAAACCGCCTCCGGCGCCTAGCCCCAGTTGTTCTCATCGCTGTTCTCATTGCGCCTTAACAATCGGCCCCTATCCTTCACATCCAAATCACCATGAAACCCAGCCTCGCCGAAGCCACCAGCCTTCAAGGCATCCCAAACGACGTCCTGACCGCGCTGGACGCTGTCGCGGAGTGGTTCTCAGTGCCCGCCGGTTGGCCACTCCTCAGCGCAGGCGAACCGCCGGACGGCGTTTACTTCCTGGTTTCAGGATCACTCGCGGCGTTCAGGCCCGCCGATCGCGGCGGCCATCAATTGCTTGGCTATATCCGCCCTGGCGAACCCGTCGGTGAAATGGCGATGATCGCGCGCGAACCGCACTCGGCCAGCGTCTTCGCGATGCGCGACAGCGAGGTTCTGAAATTGCCGCCGGGCGCCTTCGACCTGCTGGTGCACGCGCACCCCGCGATGATGCAACACATCGCGCGCATCATGCTGGCGCGCGCGCGCGCCACAAGCAAATCGAGCCCGCGTTCGGATCCAAAAGTCTATGCGATGATCGCAACATCGCCGACCATCGACATCGAGTTGCGCGCACGGACGCTGCAGGCGGCGTTGAAGCGCCTCGGCGGCCGCGCCGTTGTCATCACCGAAGCGGACGTATTGGCGATTTCGGGTGAAGGCATGAACAGCGCCTGGTTCGATGCGCTCGAGCAAAAAAACGACGCGGTTTTTCTTGTCTCACCAATCGCCGACACACGCTGGTTCCGCACCTGCATCCGCCAAGCCGACCGCATCTGGTTTTTCGCCCGCGCCGATGCGCTGCCGTCAACGCCGTTGCTGCCGCCGGAAGAGCCCTCGCCGGCGCGGCAATTCCGCCTGGTCGATGTCATCCTGCTCCATCACGGCATGGACCGGAAGGCGACAACCACCAACGAATGGCGCGTCGCTTGTGATGCGGCGCGGCTATTTCACTGGCGCGGCCTCGAAGACGCTGACGCCGCACGGCTTGCACGCGTGATCGGGCGGCGCTCGATCGGGCTTGTACTCTCCGGCGGTGGTGCGCGCGCCTACGCGCATATCGGCGTCGTGCGCGCATTGCGCGAGGCAGGATTGCCCTTTGATGTCATTGGCGGCACCTCCATGGGCGCGGTGATCGCGGCTTGCGTCGCCATGGGATGGCCCAATGAAGAGATTGAACGCCGCATCTCTAAGGCCTTCGTCGAGAGCAATCCGCTTGGCGATTATGTCATCCCAGTCGTCGGTCTGACGCGCGGCCGGCGCGTCGATGACCGGTTGGCCGAACATTTCGGCGAGACGCTCATCGAAGACCTCGACGTCCCATTCTTCGCCGTTTCGACCGATCTCGTGGCGGGCGCAGTGCGCATACATCGCGGCGGCTTGCTGCGCCGGGCGCTGCGTGCGTCGATCTCGCTGCCTGGCATTTTGCCTCCTATCGTCGATGGCGATCACGGTTTGCTTGTCGACGGCGCAGTGCTGAAGAACTTCCCCGTCGACATCATGCGCGACTTGCATCGCGGGCCGATCATCGGCGTTGATGTCGCACGACGCGACGGCATCGATCTCGAAGATTTTCGCTCGCCGCCTGGCTTCTTCGGCTGGGTCGCTGCACACGGTTGGCAATCGGCGCCGCCGATCGCCTCTTTGTTGATGCGCGCCGCGACACTGACCGTCGATCCATGGGAAGGCCGCTCCGGGGCCGATGTTCTGATCGCGCCCGAGATGCCCGACATCGACATGCGCGATTGGAAGCGGTTCGATGATGCGGTCGCGGCAGGGTACGAGGCGGCGGTTGCTGCATTGCAACGCCCGCACGGCTTGTTCCAGCAGCCGGAAGAAGACACGATCGGTTCGCTGGCGGGATGGTCGTCCCTCGAAACGGCGGATTAGGCTGGCGCTCACGCTCTGCTTTTGTATGGTCGCGCCCGACTTTTAGGGGGCGTTTTATGCGTGTACTTTTACTGGCGGCGGCTCTCGCGCTTAGCGCATGCGGCCAATCCAACACGGCGGCTCATAGCGCCTCGGCATGCGCGCGAAGCGCCACGCAAGACGTGACATGGACCACTGAAGGCGCCCCGGACACCATCACCACCCGCGCTGACGGGCCAACATGCGCGCAAGCGATCGTCACGTTCAGCGCGCGCAATTCAAACGGCGATCCGCTCTGGGCGTTTGCCTCGACCTATTACGATTTGACCGCAGGCGGCGTCCCACCAGAGGGCGCACCGGCGGTGACCAATGAGCAGATGGACACCTTCCTCGCCGGCTGGGCCGATGTGACTCTGCAGCGCTCCGGCGAACTACCTGAATGGCGCGAAGGGTTCGATACGCTGTCGGCGAGCGCGCAGACGTTTTCGTACGACACGCCATTCGATCGCGAAACGTATGAGATGCTGCGCGCACGCAATTTACAGATGATCTGCTACGCCGCCGCGGTCGAAGGCTCACAGTGCCTGATCATTGATCCGGCTTCGCATGCACCCATCATGATCGTGGCGTACGGGCCGTGATGCGGTTCGTTGCATTGTGCGCGCTCGCGTTTGCGGCGGCGTGTACTCAACAACAAGGGCGCTGCGACTTCACACACACGCAAGATGTGACTTTCACCGGCGGAGCGTCGGCGGACAAAATCACCGTGCGGACGTTCGGCGCGTCGTGCCAGAAGGCAATCGGCGTCTATGAAATCATCGACGGCGAGGGTCATCCGATTTGGGCCTGGGCGACCCCACTCCCGCGCGCGTTCGGCGATGTGTTCACCGAGGAACCGGACCATATGCTCCAGTTCCTCGAACAGTGGTCACAGCCGGCTATCGCCACCACGCAAGGCGCACCGGAATGGTCGGCGCTCGCACCGGGCCAGACAACGCTGGACGAACTCACATATGCCGACATCCGGGCGCGTGATCTGCCGATGTTATGCCACTTTTCGGGAACAGCACGGCAGATGTGTGTGTTCTGGGAGCCTGTAGCCGGCGGCGCAGGACACCTATTTGATCGGGACGCCGAGGAGAGCATCCAATGAAGCAATTTGGCGTGGGTCTGATCGCGCTCGGTTTGATGGCGTGTTCTCCGCCCGCATCCGAGGCGCCGGCGACGACGGTCGAAGTTCCTGTAGCTGGGACAACGTTGGCCGGGTGCGACGCCAATGCGTCACGCGATTGGTCAGCTGTTGGCAGCCAGTATTATGTGATTGAAGCCGAGGCGCATGGCGCGACGTGCGGCGAAGCCGTGGCGACGATCCGCATCAAGTCCACCGAAGGCCAAATGCTGTTCACCCACGATTATCCCACGCGCGACGTCTCGCTCGCGTTCAATCCGAACAGCGAACAGACCGGCCTACGTGATGAAATCGAAGCGTGGACGCAAAACGTCTCCGAAACTGGCAGCGCAGGTGAATTGCCGGCGTGGCCCGCGGGCGCAGCGCGCCCGCCTGGATTCCAGCCAGCGGTTGCGCGCAACGTCTATGAGCAAGCGCGCGGCAATCAGAGCGCCTTGTTCTGCTACCCGGATGGCGGCGAAAGCAACGCATGCGTAGCGATTGCAGGCACGACGGCGACGCTGTTGGGTTCGAAGACGCCCGAACGATCCTAATCGCCGAGCTTCTCGATTACGATAAGCGCTATGGCGCGGTCGGCGGTCAGGTTAGCCCAGCAACCCGCGTACTCGACTTGCGCGCCTGAGCCGACGCCCCAACGCGCGGCGCTATAACTGCACTCCGCCTCGCGATATTCTCGCCATTCTTCTTGCGCCAACAGGAGCGCTTCAGCGTTGTCGGGTCGCGCAGTTGCAAGACGTGACTGCGCGGCAGCCATGAGTGATCCCCAAGCTTCGCCTTCGGCGC
>JANNFK010000095.1:0-12772 GCA_031379735.1 Caulobacteraceae bacterium
GCCGAAGCGTTCGTGCATGAGCGTTGTCGACACCATGCGCTGTATGCGGCCCTCGTAGCTCATGCGCTGCTCGGGCGGCGAGGAGAGCATGGCGTCGAGCGTGGCGCGCGCGCGCTTTGGATCGAAGATGGGCTGCTCGTCGAGCGCGCGCGAGGCCATCACGTCCTGGAACATGAGCATCATCGGATCGTCGACCTTCGCTGCGGGCGGCGAGGTGAAGGGGTGCTTTTGACGATTGTAGACTTCCTCGATCAGCACATCTTTCGTGGCTTCGCGCAGCATGTGCTTCTCGCGGAAGCCGCGCAATTTCATCGAGATTGGCGCATGCGCCGCATAGTCGGCGACGTGGTGATCAAGGAACGGCACGCGGCCCTCGATTGAATGAGCCATCTCCTTGCGGTCGCCGAGGAAGGTGAGGATGAAGTTGGCGAGGTGAGTCTTCGAATTGATGTAGAGCGCTTGGTGGAGTTTGTCGCGACCCGCGACCGCCGTTGAAAGCGGCAGCCGGTCGAGCACGGCAGCGTAGGGCGATTTTTCTTTCAAGCCGTCGATCAAGCCGTCACGAAAATTGGCGGCGTGGGCGACGCCCATGGCGCCGAAGGACTCGATGAACGATGGCAGCCAGCCCAGACGGCCAATCACCGGCGCGAACACCGGATTGTTTGGATCTTGATTCATGAAGATCGAACGCGTCGCGGGATTGGACGCGAACATCTGCTCGAGGATGGCGTTGGTCTCCGCTTCGGTGCGGTTGTCGGGGTGATGGACGAGGCCGTCGCGGCGGAACGGGGCGTAACCCCCCATCAGCTCGTCGGAGCCTTCGCCGGTGAAGACGACTTTCATGCCGGCGTCGCGCACCGCTTTGCTCAGCAAGAATTTTGCGGCGCCGTGGCCGTTCACCATCGGTGTTTCGGCGTGCCACACGGCGTCCGCATACACATCGGCAATTTTCTGGCGCGTGGCAGGTACGGGATGGAAGGAAGAGCCGACGAACTCGGCTTGCCGCTGCGCGATCGGGCTCTCGTCGTAGAGAGGATCGTCGAACGCGAGCGTGAAGGCGCGGATTGGTCGCGACATGCCGCGTTGGGCAAGGCCAAGCACAGCGCATGAATCGATGCCGCCGCTTAAGTAGCAACCGACTTCAACATCGGCGACGAGGCGTTCGTTGACCGCTTCGGTCAGTACATCGCGGAAGCCGTTGACGACTTCGGCCTCCGTGCGATTGTCGGCGCCGGTCCATTCGGTGGTTGGGAAATTCCAGTCCCAGTAAGGGTAGATTCGCACTTCGCCGTTTTGCGCGACGGCGTAACAGCCTTGTGGCACCGAGTGGATGCCCGCGAACATTGTGCTTTCGTGTGAGCGAAAGATGTAGCTGTCGTGATAGCAGGCCTCGGCATCCCACACGGCGGGCACGCCGAGCGCCAGCAGCGCCTTGATCTCGGAGGCAAAGTAAATGGCCCCGCCGAACTCCGCGTAGAAGAGCGGCTTGATGCCAAAGCGGTCGCGGACCGCGATCATCATGTCGCGGCGTTCGTCGGCGATCAGCACTGCGTACTCGCCGCGCAGCTTCTCCGTTAGGCGCAGGCCGCGCTGCAAATAGAGATGAAGCGCGATTTCACTGTCGGAGTCAGTGGCAAAACTGAACCCATCGCTACGGAGTTCGTCGCGGATGGCGCGATAGCCGTAGAACTCGCCGTTGACGGCGAGGTGCACGCCGCCGTCGGGCGATGTCATCGGCTGATTGCCGTTGCTGAGGCCAATGATGGAAAGGCGCGTGTGGCCAAGGAAGGTGCAGCCGTCGTTCGAGACCCAGCGTCCCGCGCCGTCTGGCCCACGGTGTTCGAGTACGCTTAGGGCCTTGTCGATGCTGCCGGACGAAACCGGTCTTCGCGCGATTCCGCCAATGATTCCGCACATGACCTGCTCCCCCGTTTTGTGATTTTTATGCGCGGACCGTCGGCGTCCGACTTCACAGTGTCAATGCGCCGCGACTGGCGCTGCCGGTCGCTCAGTGGGAAGCCGGGCATGCGTTCTCTTCGTGCGGAGATGAATCGTTCGCGAAAGGGAGAGCCGGGGCGCGTGCTCCGCGCTGGTTAGTCTCTCGTAGGGTGCGATGTTGGTCTCACGGCGCCGCCTCGGGTCCACACTGGGAGATCCTGCGCGAAGATCGAGAGCGATAGCTCTTGCGTTAGCGCCGTGCGCTGGATGGCGATGCTGGTGCGCTGGTTGTGCGTGCTCTGGCGGAGTTGAAACGCCAGGAAGACGAACGAGACGACGACGGCGATGCCGCCGACAAAATTGCCGAAGGCGGCAAGGTCTGCGAGCGACATATATACTCCCCCTGCGGCACGAGTAGCACGGTGCGCGATTGCGTGCCACGTTCGCGAAAAATCGGGAGGACACGATGAGCGAGCTTGAAGGTCGCGTGGCGTTGGTGACGGGCGGCGCGCGCGGGCTGGGCGCCGCGGCGGCGAAAGCGTTGGCCGAGCAGGGCGCGAAGGTCGTGGTCACCGATGTCAGCGATGGCGGCGCGATCGCGGATTCGATCGATGGCGCCTACGTGAGGCACGACGTGACCAGCGAAGAGCAGTGGATCGCGGCGGTTGCGTTCGCGAAGAACAAGTTCGGCGGTCTCGACATTCTCGTGAACAATGCTGGCGTCTTCTGGATGAAACCGATCGCGCTGGAGACGCTGGAGGATTTCCGCCGTATGCAGCAGGTGAATGTCGAAGGCGTGTTTCTGGGCCTGAAGCACTGCATCCCTGCGATCGCCGAGCGTGGGGCAAAATGGGATGGCGGCGGCTCGATCATCAATCTTTCGTCGGTGGCCGGGATTGTCGGCGCAGCAATGACGCTCTCGTACAACGCTTCGAAAGGCGCGGTGCGCTTGATGACCAAGGCGGCGGCAATCGAGTGCGCACGCGGCGGCATGAAGGTGCGCGTGAACTCGGTGCACCCCGGCATCATCGATACGCCGATGATGGCGGAAGCGGCGGAAGCGATCTCTGGCGCCAGCGGTGTCAACGACACACGCGAACGCTTCGCCTCGTTTCACCCGATGGGGCGGATGGGGCGCGACGTTGATATCGCCAATGCGGTTGCGTTCCTGGCGTCGAGCAAAGCCGCGTTCATGACCGGGTCGGAGCTTGTCGTGGATGGCGGGATGACGGCGGCTTAGCCGTTCACGCCGAACCAGAGCGCGAGCGAAGCCAAAGTCAGCAAAATGTTGCCAACATGAGGCCCGCGCATAGCCAAGGCGTTGAAGGCGGCGCCGGTCATGTAAATGCCGACGCCGAAATAGACGAGTAGTGCCTGCGCGCCCGCATCCATCGCGTTGGGCGACAGTGCGAGCCACAACGTTGCGGCCGCGATCTGCAGCCACGCGAACGAGGGCAGATGCCAGACCCAGCGGATCAGGCTGCGCGATGTGCGAGCCTTGAGGATGCGATTGTCGCCTGGCGCCGCAAACATCGGGCGCAATACGAAGCGCTCTCCGAGATAGGCATGACCAAACGCAGAGCCGAAGCCCAACAGCGCCGAAACGATGAGCAGAGTGTTCATGCTACGAGCATCTGCTTATCGCGTGCAAACGCCATCGGCCTAAGTGTCGCGATAGTCGCGCGGGCTTTTGCCGGTCCAGCGTTTGAAAGCGCGTGAGGATGACGCTGGGTCAGAGAAGCCGACGAGATTCCGGCGTTCACAGTGCTCGCACTGATGATGTTTTGGCTCGCGCGCATGCTGTTCACGCGCCAGTTCTAGGTCAGAACCTAAAAGCAAACGGGGCTCGCCTGCGCGAGCCCCGTTCAGTTTCAGATTTGAAGTCGTCCTAGATTTGCTTCGGCTTGCTGGTGCGTGGCGTGCGCTTGCGCTTCGGCATCGACACCACGGACGATACTTCACCGTACATGGTTGGCCACGGCGCGTCTTTAGCTTCGATCGTCACTGTCTCGCCGAAGCCATTGAAGCGCGTGCCCATCGCGGTGCCGTAAGCGCCGAGCGAGCCGATCTCGATGAGATCGCCTTCGCCAATGTCGGCCGGCAGCATGAACGGGCCGGCCGCCGCATCCATCGAATCGCAGGTCGGGCCATAGAGGCGAAACGGCGCAAGCTTGGCGCGTGAAGGTTGTTCGCGCAGCAGCTTTGCCGGGAAGGCCCAGTTCAGGTGCGTAGCGTCGAACAGCGTGCCGAAGGCGCCATCGTTGAGATAGAGCGCATCACCCTTGCGGAGTTCGACGCGCGTGACCGTGGATCCGGCTTCGGCGACGAGCGCGCGGCCGGGCTCAGCCCAGAGCTTGGCGTTCTGAGCGACGAACATTTCCTCGAAGCCGGTCTTGATCGCGTTGACGTACTGGATCATCGGCGGAGGCGTCATGCCCGGATAGATGGCGGGGAAGCCGCCGCCAACATCAACGATATCGACCAGCACGCCGGCTTCGACGATGGCGCGGTTGACCATGTCCATAGCCGAGCGGTAGGCCTCGGTCTTCATGCACTGGCTGCCGACGTGGAACGAGACGCCCAGCATCTCTTCGCTGACCTGACGGGTCTTGCGAAGCAAAGCCGGTGCTTCTTCAGCGGTGACGCCGAACTTGCGCGCGAGCGGGTAGGCGGCGCCATCGCCGGACACGGCGAAGCGCACGACCAAGCTTAGATCCTTGGCAAAGCCGGTCTCGGCCAAAATCTTGTTGAGCTCGTCCTCGCTATCAAGGGCGAAGGTCTTCACGCCGTAATCGTGGAAGGCGCGTCCAATCGCGCGGCGTGATTTCACCGGGTGCATGAACGCAATCTGCGCGCCCGGGAATTTCCTGGCGATCAGCGCAGCTTCGTTGTCGGAAGCGACGTCGAAGTTTTTGATGCCGTTTGCCCAGAGCGCGTCGAGAACCCACTCGGACGGATTTGCCTTCACGGCGTAAAACGTCTCGCCAGGAAAGTTCTCGCGGAACCATTGCGCAGCCGCGGCGACGCGGTGCGGGCGTGCGATAGCCACGGGACCGTCAGGCGCTTCGCGCGCACTCAGGTCAAGAGGCGAGAGGACAGAGTCCATCCGGCAGCTCCCTAAACAATAACCGCCTTCGTGCGGTTCAGTTCATTCCCAGGCCGGCGTTAGTCGGACATGCTTTAATGTCAGGTCCGCCCTTGGGAGCTTGCGCCGGACGACCGCCAAGAAGCATTTTGCTTCCCGTTGTTTGCGATCGCCCAGGTGGCCTGGGCCGAGGGGGCGTTAGTGGACGCTGTTTCCAGGTCCGCCGGTAACCAGCGCAAATATGGTGATCGTTCCCCAATGTAAAGAGCGATTGATGGTTAATTTCCCTTGCGAGGTCAAAACGATGCGCGCGCGTAGCGCACACGCCCGCAAATATGCAGTTGAGGTGTTCTGAGCACGTCACAAATGTGAAATCGAACTGTCGCCGAGCCTTCGCGGAAGGTTCGCGCAGGCGTCACGCCCCCCGATTAACCCCCGCCTTGCCCGAGGAGCGAGCGCGCCTGTCGCTCGCCAGCCAGAGGGGCTCGGTCTGACCAGGGGGTCTCTAGATGAAAAATGTTCTTTCCAAAGCCGCGCTCGCGGTCTTGGCGGCGTCCGGCGGCTTGGCCGCCACTGCAGGCGCCGCGCACGCTCAAGCCACGCCGACAATCCAGTCAATGAGCGGGGCGCCGGAAATCCGTGATGGCGAGCAGCGCTTCAAGGTGCGCGGCCGCTTCCAATTCGACGTCACCACCAGCGAGTGGGACAGTCTCGACGAAGACGGCAGCCGATCTTATGTCCGTCGCGCCTTTTTGGGCGCTCAAGGCCGCTTCAGCGACCATTGGCGCTACAAGATCGACTTCGTTCTGAATCCCGGCGCGAACGAAGCCGCCACAACCGGCGGCGCGGACGATATCGCCGTCGATGACGCGTATCTCGAATACGCTGGCGACTTCTTCTCGGTCGTGATTGGCGAAAACAACGTCACTGCGCCGCTCGAAGATCGCACGTCTTCACTCGACATTCCGTTCGTGGAGCGGTCGAGCTTGATCAACACATTCGGCTACGGCCGCGCGGCGGGCATCGCTGGTTTGATCACCGGCGCCAACTGGATGGCGGCGGTCGGCGTGTACGGCGACTCGCTCAACAACCAGGACAGCAACTTCGCGCTCGATGAATCGAGTTCGATCAGCGGCCGCTTCACTTGGGCGCCGATATTCGAATCGTCGCCTGATAGCTATCGCTTGCTGCACCTTGGCGTCTCGGCTCGCCAACGTCACATCGGCGACGACGCCCTCCAGCGCTTTCGCGCTCGTCCGCTCAACGGCCGGGGCACGCGCTGGATCGACGCCGGCTCTGGCAACAACGTGGCTGGTGAAAGCGACACCAGCATCGGCGTCGAACTCGCCGGTCAATGGAACCAGTTTGGTTTCACCGCCGAATACGCTGATCTGAGCGGCGCCTCGGTCACCGATGTCGATTTCGACTATAACGCTTATTATGTCGACGTCTTCTGGTCGCTGACAGGCGAGCCCCGCGTCTATCGCGGCAATCAAGGCTCATTCGGTCCGATCGTGCCGCAACGCGCTGTCACTGAAGGCGGCATCGGCCACTGGATGCTCGGGGCGCGCTACGACTACGTCGACCTCAGCGACCCGGTGGGCGGCGCGTCGCGCGGCGAGCAAACGGCTTACGCGGTAGGCCTGGATTGGATCCCGGTCGATCACGTCCGCTTCAAGCTCAACTACGCGCAAAGCGAAGCTGATCGCACGGCGCCGGGCGCAATCGATGAAACGGCAAACGTCGTCACGCTGCGCACGCAGTTCGACTTCTAACCCCGCGACTTACGGAGGTCCGGCGCCCCCGCCGGGCCTCCGCCTATTTCGAGGGACAAGGTTTTTGGAGGACTACATGAACACCAAATTTTTTAAGGCGCTTGGCAAGGTAGCGACGGCTTCCGCCGCCGCGCTTGCGCTTGCGACGGGTCCGGCGTCGGCGCAAACAGCGGCGCCGTTCACAATTCAGATCGACGGCTCTTCGACGGTGTTTCCCATTTCGGAAGCGGTGGCTGAAGGCTTCCAGCAAACGACGCAAGGCCGTATCCGCGTTGCGGTCGGTGAATCTGGTTCGTCGGCTGGTCTGCGTAAGTTCTGCCGCGGTGAAATCCACATCGCTGATTCGTCACGCCCGATCCGTTCGAGCGAAATGGCGACCTGCGCCGCCGCCGGCATTCAATACGTTGAAATCCCGGTCGCGTTCGACGGCGTCACCGTCGTTGTGCACCCGTCCAACCCAATCCGCTCCATGACCGTCGCGCAACTGCGTGAAATCTGGGCGCCGGGCTCGAACGTGCGTAACTTCAACCAAGTCGGTGGTCCGAACCTCGCCATGCAACTCTATGGTCCGGGTTCGGCCTCGGGTACGTTTGAGTACTTCACGGAAGCCGTGAACGGCACGGCGCGCTCATCGCGCACCGATTACACGCCGTCGGAAGACGATAATGTGCTGGTGCAAGGCGTCGCCAACAATCCGGGCGGCCTCGCCTATTTCGGCCTCGCTTATTACGAAGAAAACCAAAGCCGCCTGCACGCCGTATCGATCGACAACGGCAGCGGGCCGATCGCGCCGAGCCAAGCCACGGTCCGCAACGGCAGCTATGCGCCGCTCTCGCGCCCGATCTTTATCTACGTGAACGCCGCCGCGCTGCGTCGTCCGCAAGTGCAGCAATTCGTGCAATACTACATTAACAACGCAGCGACCGTTTCGGAGCGCGTTGGTTATGTGGCGCTGCCGCAGGCTGCTTACGCAACCTACCTGCAGCGCGCTCAGCGCCGCCAAGTCGGCACCGCCTTTGGTGGACGCGCTGCGATCGGCGCAAGCATTGAGGACGTCGTCGCCCGCCGTCTGGTTCAGACGCCCGTCAACGACTAACACCGCTGCAAAAGGAGTGGGGCGGGGGGCCATGACCTCCCGCCCTTATTCCGTTATATGGCTGAAAATGCGCAAAAGGCGTTGAGTCGGGGAACGGGGGCGAGCCTTGGAACGGGACTTCACCAAGAAGAAAGCGCGCTGGGTCGAGCGTGGGCTGGAGGGGCTGCTGTTCGCCGCCGCCGCCATCGCCATCGCCATCGTAATTGGCATCGTCTATGTCGTCGCTTCCGAATCCACTAAGTTCTTCGCCCAAGTTTCGATCATCGAGTTCCTGACCTCGACGACGTGGACGCCGCTTTTCGATAATCCTCAATATGGCATCGCGCCGCTGCTGACGGGGACATTTATGTCCACCTTGGTCGCGCTCTCAGTCGCCGTGCCACTGGGCCTGCTGGTCGCGATCTATCTTTCCGAATTTGCAGGCAATCGGACGCGCGAAATAATTAAGCCGACGCTTGAGCTGCTCGCGGCCGTGCCGACAGTCGTCTACGGCTACTTTGCGCTTCTGTTCGTAACGCCGATCTTGCAAACATGGCTGCGCCCGCTCGGTATCGAGTTGCCCTCGTTCAACTTGCTCTCGGCGGGTATCGTTATGGGGCTGATGATCATTCCTTACATTGCGTCGCTTTCCGAAGACGCAATGCGGGCGGTGCCGCGCGCGATGCGCGAGGGGTCTTACGCCATGGGCGCCACTCGGCTCGAAACTGCATTCCGCGTTGTGGCGCCAGCCGCGGTGTCAGGCGTCGTTGGCGCAGTGATCCTGGGCATGTCGCGCGCCATCGGTGAGACGATGATCGTCGTCGTCGCAGGCGGCACGCAGCCGCAAATGGTCGCTAGTCCCGCTCAGGGGGGAGCGACCGTGACCGCCTTCATCGCCCAAGTCGCGCTCGGCGATCTGCCGTTCGGCACGCTCGAATACAATTCCATCTTCGCTGCGGGCCTAGCGCTGCTGGTGTTGACGCTCATGTTCAATCTCGTGGCCTTCTGGCTGCAGCGCCGTTACCGGGAGGCCTATTGATGGCCGCAATCGACGTTCAACGCGACATCACTATCCATCCGCCTGGACTTGGGTTTCGGCGTTTCAAGGACAGTGCTTTTATTATTTGGGGCATAGTCGCCACGATTATCGGGCTGGGTACGCTCGTCACCTTGGTGACCGACTTGGCCCACGACGGTGGTCACCGGCTGACGCTCGCTTTTTTCTCGAGCTTCCCGTCGTCGGAGCCAGCGCAAGCAGGCATCTTGTCGGCCTGGGTCGGCTCGCTCCTCGTGATCTTCACGACGGCGCTGTTTGCGATCCCAATCGGCATCATGGCCGGTATTTATCTTGAAGAATATGCACCCAAGAACGCAGTCACGAGCGCGATTGAAATTGCGGTCAACAATCTTGCGGGCGTGCCCTCGATCCTGTTCGGTCTGATGGCGGTAGGCATCTTCGTGCAGTTTCTTGGCAATCCGAATCGTTGGTTTGGTTTTTTGCCGGAGGGCTTGCGTGAAGCTGGCGCGCATCTCTTCGGGCAATCCATTCTTACGGCCGGCATCACGCTGTCGTTGCTGATCTTGCCGGTCGTTATCGTGGCGACACGTGAGGCGGTGCGCAGCGTGCCGCGGGAGATGCGCCAAGGCGCTCTCGCCGTCGGGGCCACCAAATGGCAGACGACGCAGCACCATGTTTTGCCTTACGCGCTGCCTGGCGTTGTTACCGGCGTCATCATCGGCATTTCGCGCGCACTGGGTGAAACAGCGCCGTTGATCATGATTGGCGGCCTCACATTCGTGGCGTTCCTGCCGATCACACGCCCGGGCGACGCGCACTTCGAAGTCATCGGCGCCGTTGACGAATATGGCGCGCCGGTTACGCCGGACGCGACCGAGTCAATTCGCATCACGGCTGACGGCGTCGTTGTGTTGCCAGATTTCACTGAAATGCCTGTGCAGGCCGGTCACACCTATGACCTGCCGCACGGCTCGACTGTGCAAACGGTCGCCAGCTTTGGCGACGCGATCGCGAGCTGGTCGCCCAACCACTGGCTCGGCCAAGAATTCACCGTGATGCCGATCCAGATGTTCAACTGGACGTCGCGGCCGCAGGCCGAGTTCTTGGAAATAGCCGCGGCGGCAGGCATCGTGCTGCTTGGCATCACGCTGCTTATGAACGGCACCGCCATCTGGCTGCGCTACCGGCTTCGTAAAGCGATCAAGTGGTAGCAAAGCGCTAGCGGCGTTAGGGCGCCGTGCGCTCAGCGACCTTCTTTTCGCGCGCGATGCGGCGGCGTTCCTTGGCGCGTTTGCGCAAGTCGGCGAGCTTCGTCCAGAACCGGCGTTTGCCTTCCTTGGGCAACGGCTCGAGGTTGCGGCGGAAATCCTCCGCGCATGCGCGCCAGGAATATTTTTCCGCCAATGCCCGCGCATCTTCGCGCTTCAGCTCCAGCGCATCCATGCACGCCTTGCGTAGATCGCGATCAACAATGCCCGCGCCCGTGCCAGGCAGAATGTCCTTCGGCCCCGGCGCAATGTAGCCCGCCACTGGCGTGCCGGTCGCGGCGGCCTCCAAGATCACCAAGCCAAACGTGTCAGTGAAACTCGGAAAGACAAAAACGTCGGCGTCCGCAAAATGCCGCGCCAGTTCTTCGCCGAACTTAGAGCCGACAAAGCGCGCGTCCTTGTATTTTTGCTGCAGTTCTTCGCGCGCTGGTCCGTCGCCGACGATGACTTTCGAGCCAGGCAGATTGAGCTTCAAAAACGCCTCGATGTTCTTTTCCACCGCAACCCGGCCAACATAGACGAACACCGGCTTTGGCAGGTCCTTATAGAGCCCGCCATCAATCCCGCGTTTCGAGGGATGAAACATCTCGACGTCAACGCCGCGGCTCCACAGCGCCACGTTGCGGAAGCCCTGTAGCTTCAAAGCCTCGATCATGGTCGGCGTCGCCACCATCATGCGGCCCGATTTGTCGTGGAACGCGTGCATGTAGCGATAGCCGGCCCAGAGTGGGATCCAGCTGAAACGTGCGTGCACGTACTCCGGAAATTGTGTGTGGTAGCTCGTCGTGAACGGAAACTTGTGCTTCAGGCAAATCGCCCTGGCATCCCAACCGAGCGTGCCTTCTGTGGCGATGTGGACGGCGTCTGGCGCAAAAGCGAGGAAACGATCCTCAACATCATCGCGCGCGCCGAGCGCCAAACGAATCTCGGAATAGGTGATGAGCGGAATGGTGCGCTTATAGTCGGCGGGCGAGATGACTTCGATCTCACAGCCCATCGCCTTCAGTTCGCGCATGGTGTTGGCCAACGTGCGGACCACGCCATTGACCTGCGGCTCCCAGGCGTCCGTTACCAGCAGGATTTTCTGGGCGAGCGGCGGGGTGTCGGCGCTATCTTGGCTCAAGGCTTCGGCAGCCAGCGTCTGGGCTTCGGTGCTCACGCGCCGGGTTCTGGCGCGAGAGAGCCTGCGGCGCAAGGGGGCGGCGGCGGGTGACTTGCCCTCAGGGCCCGAGACGCGCAAATGACGGCCATGCAAATCGCTACAACGCCGCATCCGGCCGCCGCCATCGATTGGGACGCGCTCGACGCGCTGAAATACCAGGATGAGGACGCCGCTGTAGCGGCGCTTCTGGCGGATATGCCGCTCGACGCAAACGCCCGCGCCAGTGTCGCCGCCGAGGCGCGCGCGCTCGTCACGCAGGCGCGTGGCTTGAAGCGCCGCAAGGGCGTGATGGAGAGCTTCCTCGAAGAGTTTGGCCTCTCGAACGCAGAAGGCTTGGCGCTCATGTGCCTTGCCGAAGCGCTGTTGCGGGTGCCCGACGAAGAGACCGCCGATAAGTTGATCGCCGAGAAGATCACCTCAGGCCAATGGGCCGGGCACCTTGGCAAGTCCGACCACTGGCTGGTGAATGCTGGAACGTTCGGGCTGATGCTGACTGGTCGCATCGTCTCTATGCCAGAGGAGATGCGCGGCGAGCCTGGAAAGGTCGTTGCGAAGGTTGTGCAACGGCTTGGCGAGCCGGTGGTGCGCGCGGGCGCCATGCAGGCCATGCGCATTTTGGGCGAGCAATTCGTGCTTGGCCGCAACATCGATGCGGCGCTGAAGCGCGGCGCCGGCATGATCCGTTCTGGCCTCGCCACCCGCTATTCGTTCGATATGCTGGGCGAAGGGGCGCGCACGAACGAAGACGCCGAACGCTACATGCTGAGCTACACGAACGCGATCAACGCGGTCGGTGAAGCCTCGGCCGGCAAAGGTCCGCATGAATCTTCGGGCGTGTCGGTGAAGCTCTCGGCGCTGCATCCGCGCTACGAAGCGCGCCAGGAGGAGCGCGTGCATGCCGAACTCTATCCGCGCATGCTCGCTCTTTCTGAGAACGCCAAGAAGTGGAATATCGGCCTGACGTTCGACGCAGAGGAGGCGGACCGCCTCGTCATGTCGCTGCGCCTATTCGAGAAACTCGCGCTTGAGCCGTCGCTGAAGGGCTGGGAGGGCTTGGGCCTCGCTATTCAGGCGTATCAAAAGCGCACCCGGCCGCTCATCGAATTGCTGACCTCGCTCGCGCGCCGCCGCGGCGCGGCGATCCAGACGCGTCTCGTGAAGGGCGCATATTGGGACGGCGAAGTGAAGCGCTCGCAGGTCATGGGTCGCACCGACTTCCCGGTGTTCACCACCAAGGCCGCGACCGACGTCCACTATCTCGCGTGTGCGCGCGATCTCTTTCGCGCCAGCGGCGCGATCTTCCCGCAATTCGCCACCCACAACGCCCACACCGTCGCCGCGATCCGCCGCATGGCCGCAACCGCCAGCCGTTCTGATTTCGAATTCCAGCGTCTGCACGGCATGGGCGAGGCGCTCTATCTCGCCGTCGATCAGCCGCCGCCGGTGCGCGT
>JANNFK010000074.1:0-11890 GCA_031379735.1 Caulobacteraceae bacterium
GCTTGAGAGATCGAGCACCGCATCGATCTTGCGCAGCAAATGATCGGCCGGAACCTGCTCATCGAGATTGAATTGGTAGAAAAGCTGATCCTGCGATCCTGATTTCTCTCCCATCATCGCCGTCTCCATCAGTGTCGTCACTACACAGATGGAATCACGCTTCGCGCTTCAAAAGAACCTTTTGAACGCCGACTTGTTCAACAAAATTGGCGACATCACGCCTTAGTCCCCACGTCATTACCGGCGACGGGATTGGATCGACGCAGCCCTTCGTAAGAAAGTGGCGAGCGGGGCGTCGCTGGCCCTAACCTGCCGTTCAGTTCGCGCCGTTCAAAGCCCAATCGTATCCGTAGTTCGAAATTGCGGCGGCCCCAGCAAGGCGCCTTTGCAGCTCAGGCGAAGCGTAGCGGCGCACGTGCGTTAGGACGCCAGTGGCGTCGCCGCCAAAGTCCGCTGCGAACCATCGATATATTGTCGAGACGCGCACTTGCCCCTCCGCATCTATGGAAACGCCGCGCGGGTGGTTGATGTAGGTGCGCGCCGCTGCAGTCAGATCGGCATCCATGGTTTCGGCCCGCCAGGCGCGCGTCGCAAGATTCGGACAGCCGATTGAAGCGCAATTGATTGCGTAGTGAATGCGCGGCTCGTCGAACTCACGGCGGAGGATTGAATTCTCAATCTGATCTAAGCTCAAGCGCCGGCCTTCGACGCTGACGCGCGGCGTTCGCCATGGACCGATCAGACCGCGTGGATCCAAGGTCTGGCTGCGAATGTCGCGGATCGATCGTACTGGATAGTTCTCAATGATGATCTGGAGCGTGACGGCGTTGTAGAGGTTGATCCAATGGGCGAGTTGTTCATCGCGCGTCATGCGCGACGGCCGATCGCGTTCGAGTGAGGCCACATAGGCGTTGAGCGCGCGCACATCGTCAGCGCTTGCCTTCCAGGCCGCATAACGCACGCGGTTGATCCCGTCCGATGAAGCGACGACATAGCGCGACAGCAGCCGATCGTAGGCGTCCGTGTCGGCCGCCTGCGCAGGGAGGGGCGTTGCGATCATCGCAAGGGTTAGCATTGCGGCGGCGAACAGTTTTCGGTCAGACATTGGCGGCTCTCTTGGGCTCCCAAAAGGGCTACGCGCCAGGCCGGTCACCGGATGCGTCCAGCGGAAAAACACCTTAAATTGGCTCAAGGTCGTTCAAGGGTAGAGCGCAGGGGTCGCATCCACGCGCCCAGTTGAGACGTATAGCATGAGACATGACTATAACTTACCAGCCGCGCGCCAAGTTTTCTGACCCCGCCTTGACAGCACGGGGCGAGCCGCGCGCTACGGTGGCGTTCGAGGAATTGAAGACGCTCTGGGTCAATACCGGCACGCTCTGCAATATCACCTGCACGCACTGTTATATCGAGAGCTCGCCGACCAATGACAGCCTCGTTTATTTCACCGAAGCCGATTTGGCGCCGTTTATCGATGAGGTGGCGCAGCTTGAGGGCAAGCCCATCGAGATTGGCTTCACCGGCGGGGAGCCCTTTCTCAATCCGCAGATTATCGGGCTCTTGGAAATGGCGCTGGCACGCGGCCATCGCGTTTTGATCTTGACCAATGCGATGCGGCCCATGATGCGGCCGCGCATGCGCGATGGGTTGCGGGCCCTTAAAGCCCAGTATGGCGAGAGGATCACGCTCCGGGTCAGTCTCGATCATTATGACGCCGATCTTCACGACGAAGAACGCGGGCCTGGCAGTTTCGCCGTAACGCTGGACGGGATCGACTGGTTGGCGAAGGAAGGATTCAAGCTCTCTTTGGCGGGCCGCAGCCTTTGGGGCGGCGATGAAACTGAAGTACGCGCTGGCTTTACCCGCCTGATCGCGGCGCGCGGCTGGCCCATCGATGCACGCAGTGCAGAGCAACTCGTTCTATTTCCTGAGATGGACGCGAGCGCCGAGGTCCCGGAAATCAGCGACGCGTGCTGGGGCATTCTAAAGGTCGCGCAGGCGGCGATGATGTGCGCGAGCGCGCGCATGGTGGTGAAGCGAAAAGGCGCGGAGGCGCCCTCGGTGATCGCTTGCACACTCCTTCCGTACGAACCGGAGTTTGAATTGGCCGCGCGTCTCACCGACAGTTTAGCGCCGGTTGCGCTCAATCATCCCCATTGCGCAAAGTTCTGTGTGCTTGGCGGCGGCAGCTGCTCAGCTTAGGTTTTGGCGAAGCGCCGCGCGCAGATCGCGTCAAGCTTTTGCACCAGGTCTTGATCCCACTTTGCTGGATCGGTGATGAGCGCCATGTCGAGGCAGGTATCGATTGGCGATGGCGAACGCGGCGCTTCACCCAGCACTGAAGTGAGCTCGGCCAAGATCTGTCTCGCGCGGGCGACGTTGGCGTGCATGACGGCGAGGATGCTGGCGACGTCGACATCGGCGCTGTCTTCGTGCCAACAATCGTAATCTGTGACCATGCAAAGGGCGGCGTAGGGCAGTTCAGCTTCGCGCGCCAGACGCGCCTCTGGCATCGCCGTCATCCCGATGACGTCACATCCCCAACTCCGATAAAGGCGGCTCTCCGCTCGGGTCGAAAATTGTGGGCCTTCCATAGCAAGATAAGTGGCTGCCTTTGCGATCTGGACGCCCGCGCCAGCGCCGGCGCTTTGCACAAGCACTGAAAGGCGCGGACACACTGGATCGGCCATCGAGACATGAGCGACGAGGCCCGCACCGAAAAAACTACTTGGGCGCTGGCGTGTGCGATCAATGTATTGATCGGCGAGCGCAAAAGCGCCGGGCGGGATATCTTCCCGCAGGGACCCGACGGCGGAAACAGAGATGATGTCAGTGCAGCCTACGCGTTTGAGCACATCGATATTGGCGCGGGCGTTGATGGCGGACGGCGGGATCCTGTGTCCGCGCCCGTGCCGCGGCAGGAACGCCAGCTCAACGCCATTTAGAATGCCGGTCAGCACCTCGTCCGAGGCCTCGCCCCAAGGGCTGGCGATCCGTGTCCAGCGGCGATCCTCAAGTGCGTCGATGTCGTAGAGGCCAGAGCCGCCGATGATCCCCAAACGCCAAGCCGTCATGCGCTCTCTCTCAAGGCAGTTGCGCGAGCAGCCGAACCAAAAGCTTGGTGCGCGGCGAGAACAGGCTCTCGGTATAGAATTGTCCTGCAGCGCGTTTCAAGATTTCTGCGCGGGTGGGATAGGCGGGCACGAAGCTCGAGGTGAAGGCGCCGATCTTGAGCTTGTTGGCGATCGCCAGCGCGACGGTCGCGATACTCTCCCCAGCATGCGCCCCGACAATCACGGCGCCGACAATCTCGCCATTGCTCCGGGCGATGATGCGGGCAAAGCCCTCGGTGTCGCGCTCGGTCTGGGCGCGATCATTGTCGTGCATCGGGACAAAGAGCACCCTCACCTTATCGCCCCAGCGCTCCCGCGCTTCCGCTTCCGAAAGGCCGACGGCCGCGTATTCGGGCTCAGTATAAACGACGCGTGGAATCGGCGCCGCGTCCGCACGGCCGGGCGAGAGCTTGAAGAGGGCATTGCGTACGAACAAAGATCCGTGGAGTCCCGCAGCGTGGGTGAATTGTTCGCGTGAGGCCACGTCGCCCAGCGCATAGACGCGCCGATTTGACGTTCGCAGGTGAGCGTCGGCGGTAATGCCGCGCTTGTCGTAAACGATGCCGGCAGCCTCTAGGCCAAGGTCCTCGATGTTTGGCTTGCGTCCAGCAGCGACTAGAAGGTGTGAGCCTTCGATGCGTTTGATTGCGCTGGCTCGTTCGATGTCGGCGGCTATGGCTCCGTCTGCGCTTTCGATGCGCTGCGCCTTCGCGGATTCGAGCAGGGTCACGCCTTCTGTGTTCAGTTTCGCGCGCAGCACCTTGGCCGCTTCGTCATCTTTGCCAGCGAAGAGCGTGCCGGCTTCGATCAATGTGACCTTGGATCCAAGGCGGGCAAAGGCTTGGCCGAGCTCGAGCCCGATAGCGCCTGCACCGAGGATGATGAGATGTGTTGGCAATGCATCAATAGAGAAGATGGTCTCGTTGGTGAGATAGGGGACCTCGCTCAAGCCCGGAATGGGCGGCGCGCCGGCGCGGGCGCCGGTGGCGATCACCATCAGGCGCGCGCGTACGCGGAGACTTTCAGAGACGATCGTGCGTGCGTCGGCAAAGCGCGCGCGTTCACGCACCACGCGCACGCCCAGGCCTTCAAAACGCTCTTGGCTATCGATTGGCGCTATCGTTTCGATCACGCCGTGGACGTGGGCCTTGATGCGGGACCAATCGACGTGCGGCGGCGCCATATCGAGCCCGAGTGGCCCCGCCGTGCGCGCGCTCTGAGCCGCGCGCGCTGCTGCAATCAGCGACTTGGATGGCACACAGCCATAATTCAGGCAGTCGCCCCCCATTTCGCCGCTCTCAAACAGCACGACCTTTTGGCCAAGCTGAGCGGCGCCAGATGCTGCGACCAATCCAGCGGAGCCGCCGCCGATAATGGCGATATCCGCCTTTATGTTTTCCATAAAAGCTCGACTCCTAACTGGCCGCCTTTGTGCGTTTGAAGCGGCTATAGATTGCGGGCGCGATCGCGAGTGCTGCGAGCGCGACAAAGGCGGGCGCCAATTCTCGCGCGAACGCACTGATATCGGGGGCCTCCCCAGCGTCAAACGCGGCGCCAAGGCCGGCGCCGATCCACGTGTAGGCGATCACGCCAGGGATGATCCCGACGGCGGTCGTCCAAACGAAGCTGCTCAGGCGCGCTCCGAGAAAGGCAGGCGCAACATTGGCGATAAAGAACGGCACGACTGGAACCAGACGGAGCGTCAGCAGGTAGCTGATGGCGTTCTCCTCAAAGCCTGCCTCCAGCTTTTTCAGGAACGGTCCGGCGCGCGCCCGTAGTGTGTCGGCAAGAAGGTAGCGGGCGATCACAAACAATGCCGTCGCGCCTAACGTAGCGCCAATCGTAGTGGCGACAGCGCCGCCAGCCAGTCCAAACAGATAGCCGCCCAAAATCGTGATCCAGAACGCGCCTGGGAACGCCAGCGTGGTGACCACCAGATAGACTGCGATGAAGGCAGCGAAGGCGAGTATCTGGTTGGCCGCTACGAATGCGTTGAGCGTCTCGCGCTGTGCGCGCAGGGTCTCGAAGTTAAGATAGTCAAAGACGCCGAAACGCCATGCCGCAAACAGACTCAAAGCGAGCACTGCAACCAACGCTAGCCGGCCCCAAATGCCGCGCCGCTCGGGCGGCGTTTCGACGTCGGCCATGCATCATTCTCCCGTCCCCACTGGGCATGAGCGCTCACCTGGATACGCGCACGCGTCAGCGCGGTTACATCTTGCATGCCTCGGTCGCAGCATCTGCCGCACTTGCCAAGCCTGAACGCTCCCGATCATGTAGTCTCAATGGGCATTGCGGTCATAATTCCGACGCTGAACGCCGAAGGGGGCCTTGCTGCGACCCTGCAGTCCGTTGCCGAGGCCGAGGAGGTCATCGTCATCGACGGCGGCTCCGAAGATGCGAGCGTTCGCTTGGCCCACTCGGCCGGCGCACGCGTGCAGGCAAGTACGCGCGGGCGCGGTCAGCAAATGCGCGCGGGCGCCGACATGGCGACCCAAGACTGGCTGCTCTTCTTGCACGCCGACACCATCCTGGCGCCTGGCTGGCGGACCCATGTCGATGCGCATGCGCGCGGAGCGAATGCGGCCGCGACCGTTGGCGTGTTTCGCTTCAAGCTGGACGATGCAGCATGGCAAGCGCGCGTTTTGGAGTGGCTGGTGGCGTTACGGGTTTTTCTTTTCGCGCTTCCCTACGGGGATCAGGGTCTTTTGATCCATCGAAACCTCTACGCTGCACTAGGCGGGTTTCGACCGCTGCCGCTTATGGAAGACGTGGACCTGGTGCGCCGCATCGGCAGGCGGCGGCTGCGGACGCTTGCCTGCGCCGCAACAACGTCGGCGCGGCGCTGGCGCGAAGACGGTTGGCTCATGCGCAGCGCGCGCAATATCGTTTGCCTAACGCTGTTCAGTGCTGGCGCGCCGATTGAACGGATAGCACGTCTTTATGGTCGTTGATCGTACTCTGGTGCTGATGGCGCGGCAGCCAATTCTTGGACAGGGCAAACGCCGTTTGGCAGCTGATATCGGCGATAGCGCCGCGCACCGTTTTCAGCGCGTAGCACTCGGGCGGCTTTTGCAGCGTCTAGGCGCGGCCCCGCGTTGGCGGCTTTGCTTGGCGATCACGCCCCACGAGCCTGCGCAGTGTTCCGGCGCCGATTTCGTGGTCGGTCAGGGAGAAGGCGATCTTGGCCAGCGCATGACGCGCCTGTCGGAGCGATTGGCGCCGGGCCCGCTCGTCTACATCGGTAGCGATACGCCGGAGGTGGCGACGAGCGATATAGAGGCGGCGTTTGCGGTGTTGGAAACAAGCGATGCGGTTGTCGGCCCAGCGCTTGATGGCGGTTATTGGCTCATTGGCTTCAGCCTGGCCCAACGCCAGCTTTTACCCTTTAAAGGCGTTCGATGGTCGACGCCGCATGCGCGCGCCGATACGCTTGCCAATCTGGCCGGCAAGCGTGTGATGATGCTGCGTGAGTTGGAGGACGTTGATGATGGCGCCAGCTATCGGCGGTGGCGCCAACGGATGGCGGGGAGGCAAGGCGCATGAGTAAGATTCGAGCTTTTATCGTCGCGGCGGCGTTCGTTCTGTCGTTGGCGCTGCCGATTTATTTCGCGGCAGCGGCGCTCGCCACGCGCTTTGGTCTGATCGATTGGCGGTTCGGCTTCGGCACACTCACGCTTGGCTACGGGCCGCTCTTGCTGATGGCGGTGGCGGCGTTTGCGCTGGCAGCGCTTCTCCTCGCGCTGCTGGTCAAACCAAGGACTGGTTTGGGCAAGGCAGCGCTCGCGCTTTTCATACCGGTGCTCGCGCTTGGTTATGCTGGCTACGTGCGCAGTGAAGCTGCTTCCATTCCGCCCATTCACGACATCGTTTCCGATGCCAATGCGCCGCTTATGTTTTCGGACCGCGTGATGGCGTTGCGCGCCGCCGTGCCGGGCGGCAATGCGGTGGAGGCAGACCCACGTGTGCCTGATGATGATCGCTTCGGCGCCGCCGCTGGTCAGTCGGCGCGCGCTCTCCAACGAAGCGCCTATCCCGACATTCAGCCGATCATGCTTGCACAATCACCGGCCGAGGCATTCGAGACGGCGTTGGCGGCGGCGCGAGCCGAAGGGTGGAGCATCGACGCGACCGATCCGGCGAACGGCCGCATCGAGGCCAGCGTTCGCTCCTTTTGGTTCGGCTTTGTCGATGACGTGGTCGTGCAGGTATCCCCGGCGGAGGGCGGATCGCGTATTGATGTGCGTTCGACTTCGCGCGTCGGCGTCTCCGATCTTGGCGCTAACGCCAAGCGGCTTCGCGCGTTCCAAAGCGCGTTCGTGTGATCGTGCAGGCGCTGAGTTTCAGCGAACCCTTTATTCGCTTCGGTGCTTTTTTTGGTGTGTTTTTGGCAATGGCGCTTTGGGAGCTGGCGGCCTCGAGGCGCCTTCAAGCGATCTCAAGGCTGCGGCGCTGGCCCGGCAATCTCGGGCTCTCCGTCATCAACACCGTGGCGCTGCGCATCCTTTTTCCAGCTGCGGCGGTCGGCGCTGCGATCTTTGCTGAAGTCCATGACTGGGGGCTTTTTCAGGTGATCAACGCGCCGGACGTGGTCGCGATATTTGTGTCGGTGATCCTTCTCGACCTTGTGATCTACCTGCAGCATCGGCTTTTTCACGCCGTGCCTCTGCTCTGGCGCCTCCACCGCGTCCATCACGCCGATCTTGAATTCGACGTGACGACGGGCGTGCGATTCCATCCGTTGGAAATCGTGTTGTCGATGTTGATCAAGATTGGCGCGGTCACGGCCCTAGGCGCGCCTGCGGTGGCTGTTTTGGTGTTCGAAGTGATGCTCAATGCGACAACAATGTTCAATCATGCAAACATCAAGCTACCGCAGCCGCTCGATCGGATCGTGCGATTGGTTGTTGTGACGCCCGACATGCACCGCGTGCATCACTCAGTGCGTCGTGAGGAAACCAACAGCAATTTCGGCTTCAGTTTACCCTGGTGGGACTGGGTATTTCGCACCTACCGGGCTCAGCCCGCTGATGGCCATGATGGAATGATCATTGGTATTGAGAAATTCCGCGACCCGGCGGATTTGCACCTGGCGCGGATGCTCTTCCAACCGGTGCGCTCCGAAGAATGATGACATCGCCATTGCGCCGGAGATGATTCCAGCAGCGGAGGTGTTCACAGCCAGGATGATATTTCCGCGAGAGGTTTCTTGACGCCGCCATAGACAGGTACTTGGCAGTCTGCCTTGGGATATCCGACGACCAGGAGGACGACAGGTTTTTCCGACTTGGGCCGGCCGCAGATCGTGTTGAGAAATCCCATGGGACTGGGGGTATGTGTGAGCGTGGCAAGACCCGCTTCATGGAGCGCTGCGATCAAGAAGCCCGTCGCGATGCCGACGGATTCCGGCACGTAGTAATGACTGAACCGGCTGCCGTCCGCGCGAACGCCGTATTTTTGAGCGAAGATCGCGATCAGTGCAGGCGCATCTTCGAGAAAGGGTTTGTTTGCGTCTGGGGCCAACCAACAGCCATGGTTCTTCACGGTCATCACCGACCCTTCGGTCAAGCACTTCGCGAGGGACTTGGGCGCTATCGAAATCGCGGACTGTTCGCCGACGCGCGATGTTAGCGTAAAAGGCTCGCGCCTTTTCGCACATCTCAGCCGGTGCGTGGCGGCGGTAGTCCGCCAACGGCTCAAGTGCGATTGCGCTCGGCATGCTCACCCTCGGTTCTCCAGATCGCCTGCAGTTTCATAGCCGGGGCTTGTCGTGGGACGCCAGCCAAGTTGGATCGGCTCAGGCTTCGTAGTGAAGGTGGCGAGACCTGCGCGTCTTCGAGAAAGGCTGAGGGAAAGCGCCCAGCAGCTCCTTTCCTATGGCCTCCAGTGAAAAGTTAAGCCGGCACAAATCGAAGCGCAGCGCCGTTGTTGCAATAGCGCAGGCCGGTAGGCCGAGGGCCGTCTTCGAACACGTGGCCCTGGTGCCCCAGGCAGCGCGCGCAATGATATTCCGTCCGCGGCGTGAATAGCACGACGTCCTCCTTCGTGCCTATGTTCGCCTCGTTCACGCGGAAGAAACTCGGCCAACCGGTGCCGGAATCGAACTTCCACTCGGAGCGGAACAGCTCAAGCTCGCATCCAGCGCAGACGAACGTCCCGCGCCGATGTTCGTTGTCGAGCGGGCTCGTGCCGGCGCGCTCGGTGGCTTCTTGGCGCAGCACGCGGAATGCCAGCGGTTCAAGTCGCGCACGCCATTGCGCCTCGGTGAGCCGGCGGACTGGATCGTTGGCGTAGCGCGCTTCGTTGGCGGCGGTTGGGATTTGTTGGGCCTCCGCGGCGCAAGCGGCCATTGGCAGCGCGGCGGCGGTGAGGAAAAAGGTGCGGCGTGAGATCGTCATACTCAGAGGTACGGATGGCAGGCTTGCTTGGTTTCACGTCTGGACATGGGATCCCGGCGCGGGGCCGCATTGTCGCAATGTGATCAGTGGCTCGCTTGGAGAGCCGAGCAAGCGCGCCATTCGCGAGATTGAGCCATTGGGCGTGCCAACCGATTGGCCAGGAATGTATCCGCCGCTTCTTCTGGGCCATGGCCCACCTCCGATCTCACTAAAACACCTTAACTCGGTGTCCGTGAAACCGGCAGCAGCTCAACTCGGCATACAATCGAACAGACACTATTTACGGGTAGTCTGAGCGTGCTGCTATCGCGTTTGTGTGTTGCCCGCGGCGACACGCCGCCGGGGCGCCCACAGCATTGCCGGCGACACGATTGGATCGGTTCAGCTGTTCATAAGACTGTGGTGCTCAAAGCCGTCCTGGCCGTCGTGTCAACATCGACGGAGTTTCTGGGATCGCCCGGGCATGTTACCTGAGATAGCGATGAACCGCAGACACTTCTCCGGCTTGGCTCTCAGCGTGGTCACGCTAGGTTGCGGTGGCAGTTCCAACCGGTCGTCCATGCAGTTGTTTCAAGCCCCCGCCGAAGACGCAGCTCATGCGCGGACGTGGATGTGTTGGCCCTCAACGCCCTCCGTGTACGGCGGTCGAGGCGCCTATTATGAGAGCGTGCAGGAAACGATAGGGCGACTCTCTGCGGCAATTGCTGAGCACGAACTGGTCACCATGCTGGCCGATGCTTCAGTCCATCCACTCGCAGCTCGCCTATGTGGACCGAGCGTCCAACTTCTTGATGTGGCGACGGATGATATGTGGGCGCGCGACAGCGGCGCCGTGTTTGTGCGCTCCGCAACTGGTGCCAAAGCAGCTCTAGACCTCAATTTCAACGCCTGGGGCGACAAGCAAGGACACGCGAGGGATAGACTGGTAGCGCGCGCCATCGCGGCGAGCGCAGCCTGCGATCGGGTTGAAACCCGTCTCGTCGGCGAAGGCGGTGGGCTGGAGTACGATGGCGACGGCACTTTGATCCTGACTGAAAGCTGTTGGGTCAATGACAATCGCAATCCCGGGCTCTCGCGCGATGAGATCGAAGTTGAACTTAAGCGCCTGCTTGGCGTCGAGACAGTGATTTGGACCCCAGGCGTTCGGGGGCTCGACATCACCGACGGGCACATTGACGGCTCGGTCCGCATTGTGCGCCCCGGTGTGCTGATGCTGGCCTTTAACCCGGAAGACACGAGCGAAAACGCTGACGCCCAGCTGGAGGCCAAGAGAATTCTGTCGCGGGCGCGCGATGCGCGAGGCCGCACGTTTGAGATCGTCGAAATTGAAGACGCGCTTCGGACTCGATCGCGGCGCGCCGACTTCTTTTCCGCCTACGCCAATTACTATGTCGGGAACGGTGCGCTCTACTCGCCCGAATTTGGCGATGCCCGCGCCGATGGGCTCGCGCGCGCTGCCTTCGAGCGACTCTTTCCCGGCCGCCGGATCGTCACGCTTAACCTTGACCGCATCTATGAGAACGGCGGCGGCATTCACTGCGTGACGCAACAAGAGCCCATGTGAGAGGCAGGTATCGGCGATGGCGCGCCGAAGTGTTCGCAGCACTACCGGCGACACGATTGGATCGACTTGTCCAGTCGCAAGAATCTGGCTGCGACCAGCTTACTGCTTACCGCGAGCGGCAAGAGTAAGAGGACATCCTCCCAACATCCCCGCGAAATGTAAGTTTATCGATGCGGATTGGGACAGCCTTCCATTTGCAAAATGTAATGCCCGGACTTGGCAATCTCCGTTTCGACAACAGGATGTGCCTGTTCGCTGTGGCAGAAATTGCAGCGCTCTGACTTGAGCGCCTCCGCTGTTTCCCCGATCGATTCCAAAAATGCGTGTGCATGGCCCAGTGCTGCTTCTTTGTCGCCGCCGCTTGGGAGGAATACGTCAAAATGAATCGTCTTTCCGGCCTTGGACGTGGCGTAGGTGTCGTACACATCGATTTTCATAGCGTCCTCATTGTTGGTGGTGATCGTCTTCTGCCTGCCATCGGCGGGCTAGTCGGGATCTAGCGTCTTCGCAAGCGCCGGCCTGATCCGGGCAGCGCGGCTGCCCTAGGCGCGATGTGTCGATGTGAGTACTGGCGGTGGCTGCATCTTGAAGGTCGCCTCTGCAGCGCCTCTGCCGCTCCGCCGGCGGCGCAATTTGCGCGCCTATCGCCTTCTCAGCACCGTTGCTCGCAATCGAATTGAACCTGGTGTGGCCGCGCGGCTACGGATGAAGGTTCATGCGTCGAGGGGGTACAATGCGTTTCGCCATAGTCACCGCGCTTATGCTGTCGATCTCGCCCGCGCTTGCGTCTGCCCAAACGGCGCAGCAAGCGCCGC
>JANNFK010000021.1:0-3598 GCA_031379735.1 Caulobacteraceae bacterium
CTGACGATTACGGCGACGCCGCTCTGGATGGGCAAGCGCACCCTGCGTTTCAAAGGCGATACGCACGGCTAATCGAAGGCTTCAGCCATTTTGTTACCTCCATGACTGCTCCGATTGCTTCCGGCTGGAGCATTTGCCGGGAGGGGCTTGCACCCTCTGGAAAGCGCCGCCTTTCACGGCGCACGCCGAGAGCGGTCACTCCTCCATGTCTTCATCCGGGTGCGATTTTCTGAACGCGAGGAACGCAGCAGGCAACGTCATCGCCAGCATCACCGCGCCCCAGAAAATTGCGTTCCAATGGTCGCCCGTCGCAGGCGTCCAAAGGTCGAGGTTGCGGTTGTCGGACAGATCCTGCCGCAGCATCAGATAGATCAAGCTGAGCAACACGATGCCAGCGAACACGGAATGGGCTTGATACGCCGCGCGATTGCGGTCGGCCAATTCGCGCTCATCGAGCACGGCTTCCGGCTCTTGCGTCTGACGCTGCAGACTCGATCCCGCAAGCACGGCGAACGCGGCAAACGCCGCCACAACCAGGCTGAGGCCTGCAATCCGTAGCGCGTCGCCCGTCGCCGTCTCGTCGGCGATGAGCTGCAGCACACAGCCGATCGGATAGAGCGCATAAAGCGCGATCACCAATCCGCGCGCCGTTGCAGGCGACAAAGAACGGCCAAAGGGCCGCTTTGCAGAACGGACGAACATTACGAGTCTCCTTGCTTAGTGAGGGTGCGCGCCAGGGGCGGGAACGGTTCGAGCGAAAACAGCGCTTCGACCGGGGCCGAGAAAACTGCGGCGATCTTCAGCGCGAGCTCGACCGAGGGGGCGTAGTCGCCGCGTTCGAGGTAGCCGATGGTCTGCGGGTTCACCCCGACGGCCTCGGCCAACTCCTTGCGGCTCATGCTCCGCTCCGCGCGAAACACTGAAAGTCTGTTGTACGTACCCATTTTATAGGCCATTTCAACAACGATATATTGTCTATACACAACAGAATGTGGCGCATGTCAAGAGCCCAGGAGCAAGATGGGGCAAGGCACGTTGCCGTGCGGATCTTCAGCCAGCGCGCCGGGGTCGGCGCATTGGAACGCATACGGGCGCTTCATCCAGGGCTACGCCGCGACGCCCGGCTTCCGCAATGGCTGGAACGACGTGCGCCACGCGTTCGCCGATGACTACGTCGCCTGGATGGATCGACAGACGGCGGTCGCAGCCTAAGTCGGCGCTCACTCAGTCGGTGATGCCTCCTCCGCGCGCTCCGATGCGGCCGGCGCCGGATACAGCTCCGCAAATCGAGTGTTAACGTGGGCGCCGAAGTCACTGGCGCCGAACACCCCCGAGCGTTGGAGCCGTGTCCATTCGCGTGCAAAGATCGGAGCGGTCAGGTGCCACGTCGTGTTGGTGTCGAAGACCGCCATGACACGCTCGTCAATCAAGCCTTCCTTCACCTGCAGGAACGCGGTTCTATGGGCGTGTAGCGTTAGGTTGAAGTAAAACAGTATCCGTGTGGTCTCGACTGGCGTTAGTTCTGTTTGCTCGAACATCGCTTTGCGAAAAATCTCCGCCATCTCGTTATTGACTATCAGGTCCCGTACATTGTCGCCGAACGTGCGCATGGTCCGCTCGCCCATATCGGCGCGCGCAAGCGCATTCGCCTGCTTGCTCTGCTCCGTGCTTTGACGAAGCTGAAAGCCCACGAACACAAGCGAGGCGAGGATCGTGACAACGCCGATCGTCTGAGCGATATAGTTGATGTTTTCGAGGGTCATGACACATCCCCGGTGCTTCGGGCCGACCCGAGTGGCGTCGACTCGCCCTGCGCCTCAAGGGCCTGCAGCTCTTTGAGCCGTTTGCGATAGTTTGGCGCAAAATCGATAAAGGACGGCGTTTCGGGGTCATCTCGCTAAGCCGCTTCTTCAGATGGGCCGCAATCTCGGGACCCACGTATAGCTGCGCGTATCGCCACCATTGAGCGCCACCCGGCGTTCGTAAGAGCGCCAGGGCTGCGCCCTCAATGCCGGCCCACGTGCCGTCGCTGAAGAAACCGTGCTTGTGCATGTTGAGCGCTGACTCCGCAATGAAGACGAAGTCCGACAGCGCCGTGCTGATGTAACCCTGCTGACGCGCCGGGGCTTCATCGAAATCCATGAGGCCTTTGACGAAGAGGTCGCTTTCCGCGCCATCGACGCGCCAGGCCCACTCCGAGACCCGCGCCAACAGTTCGCGTTGAGCAGCGGCGCGCTCGATTTTTTGCGCCTGCTGGAGTTGACGCGCCACAAACAGCAACGAGCCGAGGATCGCGAACACGCCGATTGTTTGGGCGACGTAGTTGATGTTTTCGAGGGTCATGGATCGCTGTTCTTGCTGCTGCCGCGGCAGCTCTAGCCGAAGAGATCGACTGTCGGAAATGGGCCAGCGTGTGGCACGGCGACGATTTTTGCGACCGGCCTACTCTCTCGATTGCGGTCAGTGACTTAGCGCACAAAGCTACGGCCGCCCGCAGACTCATTACGCGCCGACGTCGTGCAGCATGGCCTCGGCTGCGAGCAGTTCCGATTGCAGTGTCGCTGAAAGATCCACGCTCGTGCTCTCGAGCTGTGCCGCTAGACGAGCCAAGCGATCGCCGATCGCCGTGCGTCCTTGCGCGTCGGCGAGAAGAGCGGTCGCGGTCAGGCGGTCCTTGAGCGCACGCCTGCCCTCGGCCGTTTCGGCGTCGAGTACGCGCACTCGCAGTTGGCGAAGCGCAGCGTGGAGCGGCGGAGGAGTGCCGACAGCTTGGTCCCGGCGCCGTTCGAGAATGAAGTGACTGAAAGCGCCGGAACGGCGATCAGGGCCGAAATAGCTCGCGATGTCGATCCATTTGAGACCGCGAGCGAAGAGGTCGCCGAGCACGCCCTGCAGGGAGGTGCGGCTGCCGGTGTCCTCGACGCGCTTGCGGCGTTCGAGAAAGCGAACGCTAAAGCCGCCGACGCGGCGGTCGGGGCCGAAGTAGTTGCGGTGATAGAGCCAGGCCATGTTCGATTCCGGCCGCGTTATTACACGGGAGAGATTGCGTTTAGGCTAACTGACCGAGTTGGGGCGGCGTGCAACCGGCTGGATCGCTCCAATCGCGTCAATCAATGCGGATGCCGCGGCGCGGCACGCTCTCGCCAAAGCGAAGCGTTCCGTCGCCGTTAACGCAACCCCCGCTCAAACACACCTTTTGAGTCAGCTGGACGCTGGGGTCCTCGGAGCGCAGGCTGCGACACAGAAGGTAATCCTAAGATGTCTTCGACCCCACCGTCACCAAAGGTATCCATTGGCTCTCGCCTCCGCGCTGGTTTCGCCAACGCATTCGGGTTGGCCCCTTCGCGGGGCCTTGCGTCGGTCTTGCCGGCGGTTTGGGGCGCGCTCGCAATTGCCTCACTCGTCGGGGCAATCTCGCTGGCCATGATTTACCGCAGCCAATTGGAGTTGGTGCGCCACACAGAAGAGGTCAGAGGTGGACTGGCGCGCACGTTCTCTGCCGTTCAGGATGCAGAATTGGGGTATCGCGGTTACCTGCTGACCGACGATCAAATCTATGTCGACGGCGCAGCGGACGGGCTCGCCGGTATTGACCGGG
>JANNFK010000037.1:0-5167 GCA_031379735.1 Caulobacteraceae bacterium
CTCGCAGACGGGCGCGTGGCGCCAAGGATCAGCATCGCGATCAACAAGCCGGTTGGTTTCGTGTCGGCGCAGCCAGAGGGCCGGCAGATACCGGCGGCACGGCTTGTGACGCAGGCTAATTTAATCGGGCGCGCCGATCCGATGCCGACATCTCGCACCAGCTTGGCGCCGCTTGGGCGATTGGATCAGGATTCGCGGGGCTTGTTGCTGCTGAGCGAAGACGGCGTGTTGGCAAAGGCGGTGATTGGCGCGGAGTCGAACGTCGACAAGGAATATCTTGTCGGCGTTGCGGGCCAGATCACCGATCGCAAGCTCGCATTGTTGCGGCATGGACTGACGCTGGATGGCAAACAGCTGAGGCCGGCGAAGGTAAGTGTGACGGCGCCCTATCGGCTGCGCTTCATTTTGAACGAAGGTCGCAAGCGCCAAATCCGGCGCATGTGCGAACTGGTTGAGCTTGAGGTCGTTGACCTCCTGCGCATCCGCATCGGGCCGCTGCATTTGGGCGACCTCCCCGAGGGCAAATGGCGGGCGCTGTCGAGCGCGGAGCGCGAGGCGCTCATCAAGGCGTCGCGCTAACCAGCGGCGCATCCAAGACCTGGTGGGCGCGCATCTTCCCAGGTACCCTTGGGCCGGTGAAAGATATGCGCTCTCTGTTTTTCGCAACGCTCGCGCTTGCGAGCCTTGTCGCCACCACAGCCCAGGCGTTGGAGGTGCGGTTTTATCCAAGCGAGCAGATCTACGCTTACGAGCTCAGCGCCGCGCATGGCGCGAGCAGCTTAATCGCGCACAACATCTCGATCATCAATGATGGCGCCACGGCCGTTGACGTGCGCGAGGTCTCAATCGAACTGATGAACGGCCAGCGGGTGTTGGACAGCCGTACGCTTGGCGCGACAGACCTCGCGCGCCTCGCGGCGGGCTATTCTGCCGCGCGGGAAGCGGGAATTCTGGACGCATTGGCGTTTCAGTTTGGCGGCATGCAATTATTGCCGGCGGGACGAACGCTCTCGACGGACCTCATGCTTGGGCCGGGCGAAGCGATCATGATCACGTCGCAAGTGTTTGCATTTAGCGGCGCGCGCGACCGGGTGCGGGTGCGGGTGAATGGTGACGCTGGCGAAGGCGTGCTCCCCATCCGCACCGGTGGAACGCAGACGGTGTTTGCGTTCCCGCTGCGTGGGCAATGGTACAATGGTTCGGGCGCCAGTTTTCACACGCATCATCGCTGGACGCCTATGGAGGAGTTTGCGTTCGACTTCGTGCGCTTTGGGGCGAACGGACGAACCTATCGGCGTACGGGCGAGCGTTTTACGGACTATTTCTCCTATGGCGAACCGGTGTTCGCCGCCGCGGCCGGACGTGTGGAGTTCGCGGTGTCCGACCAAAGCGAGGACGCAAGTGCGATGAAGCGCCCCGATGAGACGATAGAAGCTTACTTCACGCGACTACGGCAAGATCAAATGACGCGCATTGCCGGCGGCGCGCCGGCGATTGGCGGCAATCAAATCATCATCGACCACGGCAATGGCGAGTTCTCGTTCTATGGGCACCTGCGGCCCGGCAGCGTGCGCGTGCGCGTTGGAGATCAAGTTGGGCGCTTACAACAGATCGGCGCGGTGGGCTCTTCGGGGAATTCAACCGAGCCGCATTTGCACTTCCACGTCTGCGACAGCGCCGATCCGCTGATGTGCGCAGGCATTCCGGTGACGTTCGAGCCGCTGGAGTTCGCCATGCCCGACCCGCCGCGCCAGCCTCAATCGGGCGATCTGCTTACGGCGCCGCGCTGAGGCCATTGCGCCGCCGCAATTCTTCGAGCAACGCGCGATCGAAAGCTTCCGGGGCCCCTTGGTTTAGGCCTTGGATGAATTGGGTCATGTCCGAACGCGCGTGCGCTTGTTCGAACGTGTCGCCCGGGATGATGTGGCGGCGGAAAAGGTATTCGTCGGAGCGGCCGGTGAAGATGTAGGCCGGCGCCCAATGGAAGCCGGCGGCTTTGGCCAGCTCATTGGTGCAGTTAGACGTGATCGTGTTGTAGTAGCGCGGTTGTGTTTCCAACGCCTCGGTGCGCTCCAGCAGGCGGCGCAACAGCGAACGCTTTTGTTCATCGGCGATGGCGACGGGATAAACGAACACTTCGTGATCGAGCATCACCGCGCGGCGCGTGAGCAAATCACGCGCACTAGCCCATATGTAGGCGAGTTCGAAGGTGTTGAAGACCCCGCGCAGGGCCGAATATTCTTCGCCCTGCTCGCGCCGCGCCTCGATCGTGAGGCCCAGCATGCGGTCGCCTGCGAACTCGAACAGCAACAGAGTGTGCGCCGCCAATTGCGAACCGGGCTGCGGCTCCAGCATGAACCAGACTTGGCGCAGATCTTCGATTGCGTATCCGGCGGTGGTGTAAGTCTCGGCTGCCGGGCCTTCGCGATTGTAGCTCCAGTCGCTGACCGGAGCGACGTCGAAGCGTTCCTCAGTCACGGCCACGTCAGGTGCGCGCGCAAGATAGGGATACCAGTCGCGATCCTGACGCGGCGGGCCGGTGACGCACGCGGCTGAGCCAAGAGCCAAAATGAGGGCGATGCAGGCAAACGCTGGGCGCAAGGGGTGATCACCGAACCAGTTGAAGATGCGCTTCATGATCGCCCCGTATCGCCGCTGACGCCAGCGCGTTCGGCCTAACGTGGAATCTAGGGTCGATTCCTTGCGCGAGCATTGCCAGATCGCCCGGCGCCCCCATCTCCAGGGCTGGCGGCGCCGCCGCGCCGTGCTATTTTCGCTGGCTCACCCCTGGCCGCTGGAGATCTCCCCCATGTCGCTCCGCATCAATGACAAAGCTCCCGATTTCGAAGCCGAGACGACGCAAGGCCGGATCAAATTTCACGACTGGATCGGCGATAGCTATGCAATTCTGTTCTCGCACCCGAAGGACTTCACGCCGGTGTGCACGACCGAGCTGGGCTACCTCGCCAAGCTCGCGCCAGAGTTCAAAAAGCGCAATGTGAAGCTGATCGGGCTTTCCGTTGATCCGGTGGCGGATCACGAACGCTGGCGCGCCGACATCAAGGAAGTGACGGGCGGCGACGTGCAATATCCGATGATCGGCGATAGCGATCTCGCAGTTGCTAAGCTTTACGACATGCTGCCTGGCGATGCGGGCGAGACGAGCCAAGGCCGCACGGCGGCCACGAACGCGACGGTGCGCACGGTTTTCATCATCGGGCCTGACAAACTGATCAAGGCGACGCTTCAATACCCGATGTCGTCGGGCCGCAACTTTGATGAAGTGCTGCGCCTGATGGATTCGATCCAGCTCACGGCGCAGCACAAAGTGGCGACGCCGGTAAATTGGAAGAATGGCGAGGACGTCATCATCGTGCCGGCTGTCTCGGACGAGGAAGCCAAGACGCGCTTCCCGGGCGGCTGGAAGACGGTGAAATCCTACCTGCGGATTGTGCCCCAGCCGAGGGCTCTGCCCCGCGAGGGCTAGACGTTGCAGTTTCCTTCCCGGGCGTCATGCTAGAGCAAACGGCGCTTCGAGACGTCCGGGAGGAATGCCATGGTTTTCGAGCAAGTCGCCACGGGCGGCTGCCAATCTTACCTGATCGGCTGCAGTGAAACCTGCACGGCTGCGGTCATTGACCCGGAAGCGCGTCAGATCGCCCGCTATCAAGCGCTTGCAACGCAATATGGCGCGCGCATCCGCTATGTGATCGACACGCACACCCACGCCGACCATTTCAGCGGCAGCAAGCAATTGAGCCAGCTGCTTGGCGTGCCGGTGGTGGCGCACCAGCTCTCTCCCTCCCCCTATGTGACCATGCGCGTCGACGAAGGCGATGTGATCAAGGTCGGCAACATCCGGCTCCAGGTGCTGCACACGCCTGGCCATACGCGCGATTCCATGTGTCTGGTGATGAACGACCGCGTGTTTACCGGCGACGCGCTGCTGATCGGCGCAACCGGCCGAACCGACTTGCCGACCGGCGATCCTGAGCAACTCTATGACAGCCTATTCAACAAACTGCTGAAGCTCGACCAGGGCTTACGCATCTATCCGGCGCACGATTATAAGGGTCACACCTGCTCGACTATTGAAGAAGAGAAGCGCTCGAACCCGCGTTTGCAAAAGACCAATCGCGAAGAGTTCGTGGCCATGATGCGTGCGCATTCGCCGTCAATGCCGGAGCACCTCACGGAGGCGCTGCGTGTCAACATGAGCGGCGGCACCAGCGTTGCGCAGCTTTTGAGCGAGGCTGCGGCGGAGGTGCCGTTCATCTCGATGGATGAGGTGAAGAACCGGCTCGCGGCCGGCAGAAACGATTTCATCGTGCTCGACGTGCGTGAAAAGGAGCAATTTGAAGCGGGGCATATTCCAAACGCCAAACATCTCTCGCGCGGCCAGCTTGAGCTGCGGGTGAACGAAGCCTTTCCCGATCCAACCGTGCGGATCGTAGCTTATTGCGAGGTCGGCAAGATTTCGACGCTGGCGGCGGCGACGCTGCGGCGGATGGGATTCACACGCGTCCTGGCGCTCGATGGCGGCATGAAAGCGTGGAAGGAAAAGGGCTTCCCGGTCGAAACCGGGCAAAGCCCCACGCCTCAGACCTGAACGTCGGCCGTATCGGGGTGCCGGCGGAAGTAGGCGACGGCGAAGGCGCAGCTGGCGCGGAGCTTCCGGTCACTCGCGCGCGCCTCGTCGACGACGTGCTTCATCAGCTTTGAGGCGTAACCGCGCCCGCGCGCGATGGGTGGCGTTTCGACGTGAAGGATGACGCGCACGCCGGCGATGTCGCGATAGTCAGCGAAAGACTGGCCCTCGGGCGCGTCAAGTTCGTAGCGGTGGGCGGGCGCGTTATCGCGGAAGTCGCTCATGACTTTGATTGCTCTGGCATGGGCTTTGGTTCCCACAGTTCGATCTTGCGGCCTTCGAGATCCATAATGTGAGCGAAACGGCCGTAGTCTTCATCCTGTGTCTTCACCGGCTCGACACCCTCAGCCTTGGCGCGCGCAAGCATGCCGTCCATGTCATCAACGATCAGGTTGAACATGAATTCCTTGTCCGATGGCGCAAAATAATCGGTTTCGGCCTTGAACGGACTGAATACGACGCCCGAGCCTGGCTTGTCCTTGACCATGTCGGGGGTGAAGAAGCAGCCCCAATCCGGGA